>CAZZHG010000016.1:0-65030 GCA_964653655.1 uncultured Pseudobdellovibrionaceae bacterium | reverse complement strand
CACGCCCGGCTTCTCCGGCGCGGATCTCGCGAACCTCGTCAACGAGGCCGCCCTGATCGCCGCCCGGAAAAACCGCGACGAGATCTCGATGTCGGAGTTTGAAGCCGCGAAAGACAAGGTGCTCATGGGCACCGAGCGGCGCTCGATGATCATTGGGCCGGAGGAGCGCAAGGCCATTGCGTACCACGAAGCCGGTCACACGATCGTCGGCAAATCGCTTCCTCACGTGGACCCGGTCCACAAGGTCACGATCATTCCGCGGGGCCGCGCGCTCGGCCTTACGCAGACGCTGCCGCAGGAAGATCAGCTCACGCTTTCCAAGTCGAAGGCGGAAAACCTCATCGCGTTCCTAATGGGCGGCTACATCGCGGAAGATCTCATTCTCGGCCAGAAGACGACCGGAGCCGGTGACGACATCGACAAGGCCACCAATCTCGCCCGCCGCATGGTGTGCGAATGGGGCATGAGCGATGCGATCGGTCCAGTCAGCGTGGCGAAGAAAGAAGGCAGCGTGTTTCTAGGCCGCGAGATGACCCAGACCCGCGAGGTGAGCCCGAAGCTCGCCGAGACGATCGACTCCGAGATCAAGGGCGTCATCACGGACAACTACGAGCGCGCCGCCGTGATCCTGCGGGAGAAGAAGGACATCCTCCACAAGATGGCCGAAGCTCTTCTCGAGCGCGAGACCCTCGACATGGACGAGATCGAGCTTCTGATGCAGGGCAAAGAGCTGCCGGCCTTCGAGCCGAAAGAGACACCGACGGCCGCCGCCCAGCAGTTCGCGGCGACGCAGAAGGAGCTTCGCAGCTCCGGCGCGAACCTCTTCCCGCTGCCCAACACCAAAGTCTCCTAAAACTTAGAGCGAGAATGAGTCTGAGTCGGAGAATGAGTGAGGGGCAATCCCTGCCTTTTCACTCATTCTCAGACACATTCTCAATCTCATTCTAATTCCCCTGGCGCGTCGCATTGTCGATGGCGCAACCACAGGTAAATTTCTTCTATCCCGCCAATACTGCTCAGTTTTCCCTCGAAAAATGACGATAGGCAGATAAGGTGAGTGTGTGGACTGACGCACGCACCCAAGGAGCCTAACAACCGAACCATGCTCGATTTTCTCCAAAACGTACGCGAGATCCTTCGCTGGCAGGACCTGATGGACATCCTGCTCGTGTGCGTGATCGTGTATCGCGTGCTGCTGCTCATCCGCGGCACGCGCGCGGTTCAGATGCTGACCGGTTTCGGCATCATCCTGATTTTCTATTATCTGTCCGAGCGGCTCCGCTTCCATACGTTGCACACGATCCTGGTCGAGTTCTTCAACAACCTGATCCTGATCCTCATCATCGTGTTTCAGGACGAGATTCGAAAAGCCCTCACGCAGGTCGGCCGCAATCCGTTCTTCACGAGCACGAACACAATCGAGGAAGTGGCCATCATCGAAGAAATTTGTCAGGCGGCCGCCGTTCTCGCCAGCCAGCGTGTCGGCGCTCTCATCGTGCTCGAGCGAGAGACGGGCCTGAAGAACTACATCGAGGGCGGAACGCTAATCGATTCGAAGGTCACGACCGACCTCATCACCAGCATCTTTCACCCGACGTCGCCCATCCACGACGGCGCGCTCATCATCCGCAACTCGCGCATCGCCTCGGCGGGCTGCCTGCTTCCGATTTCCCGCGATCCTACGGTCAACAAGCAGCTGGGCACGCGCCACCGCGCCGCCCTCGGCCTCACGCACGAAACGGACGCGGTCGTCATCGTCGTTTCCGAAGAGCGCGGGCAGATTTCCCTCGTGCATCACGGTATTCTGTTGCAGGACCTCGACGTGAACGGTCTGAGACAGCAGCTGCTGGAGCTGCTGGGCCTGAAAAAATATGAGGCGAAGCTGCCGGAGCCGGCGAGAGCCGAGCGCCGCAGCCGCTCGACGGACAAGAAGGACGATGAAACTCCCCCGTCTAAATAACCACGGAAGCCTGAGCTTCAGCGAGAGCCTCGCCCTCAAGGCGGTGAGCTTGCTCCTCGCGCTCATTCTGTGGATCACCATCCTGGGCTTCAAGCAGGAGGAGCTGAAGCTCGAGGTGAAGCTCGATCCGATGCTCGCGCCGTCGATGATGATCACCAACCGCATTCCGTCCCACGTCCAGTTCACGTTCTCGGGCCCGCGCGTGCTTTTGAAAGACGTGGAAAGAAAAATCCAGCCCATCCGGCCCGACTTGCGCCGGACGCCGGAGACGACCATCGGTTTTGCGATCAGCGAGGATTTGCTCGGAGACATTCTTCCGCGCGGGGTGAGGGTGACGGGATTTTTTCCGCCGAACGTCCTCATCCGCCTCGAGGAAATCGTGGAGCGGTACGTGGAAGTGCGGCCGACCCTCGTCGGTAAAGTGGCCGCCGATCACGAGATCGCGTACGCCCGGACGTTCCCGCCTAAGATCGCGGTGTCGGGCCCGCGCGGCCCGCTCCAGATGCTCGCCGCGGTGAACACCGAAGCCTTCGACGTCGAAGGACTCACCGGCAGCAAGGAAGGGGTCGTCGGCGTCGAGGTCGATCCCACCCAAGGCTTTCAGCTTTCCCGTGACAAGGTTGTCCGGGTCCGCGTAAACACTAGGCGGGTTCAGGGTAATCCCTAAGAGCCTTTAAGAAGGAATTTATGGGCAAACTTTTCGGCACGGACGGAGTCCGTGGCATAGCCAACCAGTCCCCGATGACCAGCGAAATGGCGATGGCCATCGGCCGCGCCGCCGCGTACCTGCTCTGCGAGCGCGGAAAAGTCGGCAACCCAAAGAAAGCCAAAGTAGTCATCGGAAAGGACACGCGCCTCTCCGGTTACATGCTGGAAAACGCTCTTTCCGCTGGCTTCTGCTCCATGGGAGCGAAAGTTTATCTCGTGGGCCCGCTGCCCACGCCGGGCATCGCCTTCATCACCCGCAGCATGAAAGCGGACGCCGGCGTCGTCATCTCGGCGAGCCACAATCCGTATCAGTACAACGGGATCAAGCTATTCGACCGCAACGGCTTCAAGCTCCCCGATGACGTCGAGAAAAAGATCGAGGAGCTGGTGCACTCGGACGAGCTGAACAAGGTGCGCCCGACGATGGAGCAGGTAGGCACCGCGACCCGCATCGACGACGCCATCGGCCGCTACATCGTCTATATCAAGAACACCTTTCCGGAAGACCTCAACCTCGAGGGTTTCCGCGTGGTGCTCGACTGCGCCCACGGAGCCGCTTACAAGATCGGGCCCATCGTTTTCTCCGAGCTCGGCGCCGAAGTCTTTCCGATTCACAACACGCCGAACGGCACGAACATCAACGAAGCCTGCGGCGCCGTGCACCCGCAGCTCATGTGCAACGCCGTTCACGAGCATCGGGCGGAGATCGGCATCGCCCTCGACGGCGACGCGGACCGGGTCATTCTTTCCGACGAAACGGGCGAAATGGTCGACGGGGATCAGATCCTCGCCATCTGCGCGCTCGACATGCTGAAGGAAGGGCTTCTCTTCCAGAAGACGGTCGTCGCGACCCCCATGAGCAACATGGGACTCGAGGTCGCCATCAAGGCGGCCGGGGGCAAGGTCATGACGGTTCCGGTCGGCGACCGCTACATCGTCGAAGCCATGCGCAAGGGGAAGTACAACCTTGGCGGCGAGCAGTCCGGTCATCTGATTTTCCTGAACCACAGCACCACCGGAGACGGCATGGTGGCGGCGCTAAAGGTGCTAGCCATCATGAAGAAGACCGGCAAGAAGCTTTCGGAGCTGAAAAAGCAAATGCAGCAGTTCCCGCAAGTTCTCGAAAACGTCTATGTCCGGCAAAAAGAGGATCTGAAGAACTTCCCCAAAATCATGGAAGCCATCAAGAAGGCGGAAACCTCCCTTGGCGACAAGGGAAGGGTGTTCGTCCGCTATTCCGGCACCGAGCCCCTTGCGCGGGTCATGGTCGAGGGCGAAGATCAGAAACAGATTCAGGCGTACGTCGACGAAATTTGCCACACCATCCGGGCTCAGCTCGGATAAGGAACGGGACTTTTGGAAGAGCGCGAGCGGGAGCGAGAGCAAGGTCTCCTTCCTTTTTTGAAGGGGCGGTAACGTTAGACCGCGCGGGCTCGCTCATTAGATTAAGAAGTCTTCCTTGCGCTCGCTCGCGCTCTCGCTCTTCCCCGTTTTTTGGGTGTCTCGAATGAGGATGACTGGTTATGCATCCGCTCCTATCCGCCGATGAAATGCGGACCGCAGATCGTTACACGATCGAGGAGATAGGACTGCCCGAAGCCGTGCTCATGGAGCACGCCGCGCTTGCCGTGGTGCGCCGGCTCAAAATCCGATTTCACAATCTGCTCGCCGAAACCCGCGGCGTGATCGTCGCCGGCACCGGCAATAACGGCGGTGACGCCATGGCCGCGGCCCGCATCCTGTATCAGCAGGGCTGTCGCAAGATTCAGGTCTTTCTCGTCGGAGACGAGAGCAAGCTCACCCCCGGCGCGCTCGCGCAGTATCGGATTCTCGCCAAGCTCGGCGTTCCTTCTTCCGTCGTCCTCGACGCATCCGCGCTCGAAAGGTGCGACTGGATCCTGGACGGGATTTTCGGCACGGGCCTTTCCCGTAACGTCGAAGGGGAGGCCCTTATCGCCATCGAGGCGATCAACCGGGTCGCTCACCGCAAATGGATCGTTTCCATCGATCTGCCTAGCGGGCTTTGCTCCGATACGGGCGTGCCCCTCGGCTCCGCCGTGCGCGCCTGCGAGACCGTGGCGCTCGGCTTTTTCAAGAAGGGCCATGTGACCGGCTTTGCCGCCGATTACACGGGAAAGCTGCACCTGCGTTTCATTCAAATCCCGCGCATGATTGCCGACTTCCGGCCGACGGCGCTTCTCTATGGGCGCGAGGACGCGCGCCATCTGCCTCCTCGGCGGGAGAGCGGCCATAAAGGCGACTACGGGCACTGCTATTTTTTCGCGGGAGAGACGGAGACTCAAGGGGCCGCCTTGCTCGCGTGTCTTGCGGCCTTTCGCTCGGGCGCGGGTCTGGTGTCGCTAGTCGGCCCGCGAGGCGAGCCGGTGGACACGAGAAGCCGGATTCCCGTGGAGGTCATGACGGCCACTTGGGGGCCGGAGCTGAAAGCGAAGCTTCGGCATGCGGCTTTCGGTATCGGTCCCGGTTTCGGAACGTCGGACGCGAAATGGGCGATTCTCACGGAGGCGCTCGAAACCCCGTGGCCCATAGTGCTGGACGCCGACGCGTTGACGCTTCTCGCGAATCACCGCGAAGAGGCGCAAAAGCTTTTGAAAAAACGCAAAGCCGTCACGGTCCTGACTCCTCATCCGAAAGAGGCGAGCCGGCTTCTCAACGTCGCGACGGAAGTCGTGCAATCCGAGCGCTACGAGGCGTGCCGCGCCCTTCAGGAGCGGTGGGGCTGCTTCGTGGTTTTGAAGGGCAGGGGGACGATCATCGCCTGCCCCGGCCGCCCGCAGATTGTCGTGACCGCCGGTGACCCGGGCCTCTCGAAGGGAGGCAGCGGAGATCTCCTGACGGGCGTGCTCACGTCCCTTCTTGCCCAGGGCCTGGAACCGACCCGAGCTTTACCCCTCGGCACTTATCTTCACGGCCGGGCGTCCGAGCTGTTCACCAAGCGCGCCGGGCACACGCGATCCGCTCTCGCGAGCGAAATCGCCCGCATGTTGACCCGGGCCCTTGCGGAATTACACCCTCGGCGGTAGATGCCTTACATGGCGCTGGAAAAAACCTTATATTCCCTGGAAGATCTCGCGGGGTTCGCGAAGGAATTTCTCGCCGCCTATCCTAAGGGGGCCGTGGTCGGTCTCTCCGGAGAGCTCGGCGCCGGAAAGACGACCTTCGTGCGAACCGTCGTGCGGCAGCTTTGCGCGGCCGCGGGCGTGCCCGAGCCTAGAGTGACGAGCCCAACCTTCGTGATTCACCAGAGTTACCCGCTAATCGGAGTGGACCACTTCGACCTGTACCGTCTGGAAAACGCGACGGAGCAAAGTCTCATCGAGATCGGCTATCCGGAGGTGCTGGAACGCTGCCTCGCGGGAAAGGGCTATCTCTTCGTCGAGTGGCCGGAACGGGTCAGCGACGGCGCCGCGCTTGGACGGCATGCTCAGTTAGATATGAATCTACGAGGCTCTGCAAGGGTCGCAAATCTGCGAACTTGCGGCCGAACTCCCCAGGGAAATTGAGACCGAAGTCTTTCCAGTCCGCACGGTCGTTGTTCGGGACCGTCGACACGGGGGACGTTTCCGTTCCGCCGCCGCTGTGGCCCGTCGGAGCGGTGACGCGCGCTTCGTAGGCCGCTTCCGTGTTCCACTCGCGAATCTGCAGCCGAATGCGCGCGATGACTTCTTCCGCGCGGTCCAGACACTCGAACTGATAATACTGATCCGGGGAGACCGTTACGGCGGCCGTGCTCACGGTCAGCAGAGGGGGCGGTGCGAAGCCTCCGTGATCGGCGGTGTCGAAATAGTTCGAGACGTACAGGTTCGTGCCCTTTTCCTTATTGATCGGGGCCTCGATCTTGTACTCCTGGTTGATGCCGCTTCCCTCGACGAACATCATGTCGGAGCGGGGAAGCAGAAACTTGTCTTTCTTCTGCGTGTCGACGGCCGGCCCGCCGATGCAGCTCGCTATGGCCCCGCCCCAAGCGACGTTCTCCGTCACTACCGGAGGCGAGTAGCCGGGTGTCTCCGCCGTCGGATCGTACGTCCGGGTGCGGCTCCGGTACTTTCCGGTGCAGCAATTCGGGCCGTCGCTGGCCGTGTGGTCAAACTCGCAGACAGTGTCGGCCGTGTCCACGATGCCGTCCGTGTCGTAATCGGCCGACTGCGTATCGATGGTGCCATCGTCGTTCGTGTCGATGCCCGTCTTGCCGTTCTTGTCCGTGTCGACGGTGACCTGAAGCGGCCCGTCACCGGTCTCGTATGAAAAGTACCAATAAGGAGTGAATCGGACGTACGAGCACATCGTCGAAGGCACGTTGTACTGCAACGTCATGCCGTGGAAATAGAGATCGAGCTCTTCGCCTTCGATGTAACAAAGGATGTCTTCGTTCTCGGCGGCGGTGCAACCTTCGGTGAACGTCAGGTCCGACGCCTTGTGAACGTTGTAAGTGTATTTTTCGCTGGTGATGTAGCGGACGTAGAAGCCGGCCGAGTCGTCCACTTCGCCGACGGGCGGATTCGGGTCCGGAACCGAATCGCCTTCCTTTTTCTTGCAGCCACCGAGCCCCAAGGCCAATGCGAGAACGAGCGCTTGCAGCAACCAAACTCTATTCATTCGATTTCCCCCGCAACCCATTGGTGAAACTGGCTTTTAAAGAGGAGCATGGCGCGCTTGCCCTCGTCCTTCAAGGGCAAAGCTCGACGCAATGCTCAACTCGATGAGCAGTCGGGGGAGTGGGTTTTAGTAAGGAGGTACCTTTGGTGTTTGGTTCGGTGCGTGAAACAACGATTGGTATTTTCAATACGTCGTATAAGTAAAATTATGTGAAGTGGGATGTGAGGAAAGAGAGGGCTAGTTCGGAGTCTGATAGATGACCGAAATGAGCTGGCCGGTCGGCGGCTGATAGCTTCCGGCGAAGCATACGCTGGCGGTACTCGCATCGAACTGGTATCCGGCCTGTGCGGAAGCCTCGATCTTCTGTCCGCCCACGCGCACCTCTAGTACGGCGTCCGCGCCCCCCGACAAGTCGTAGCAGATACCGCGGCTCGAGATACGGCTGCCAATCTCATTCAGATGACTGGACAGAGCCGACTGACAGATGGAGCCCATGAACCCGGTTCCGACACGCGACTGTACCTCCTTATAGCGATCGCCCAAGGCATCCCAGTTGGCTTCATCGCCTTCCAGCGAGTCGCATTCGTCGCCACGGCGCGAAGCCAATGGATAAAGGAGAGACTTCACGGGGACCTGACTCGGGCTCTTCAGGTCCCGGAAGAAGTCCACGAAACGATCGGTAGAGTAAGGAGCGTCGTCGCAACGGGGCCCGTTCGAGGTGTTGAAGCACCGGCGGGAGCTGTCGGTCGCATCCGAAAGGATTACGATCGCGAGCGGCACGCCGTTTCGCATGAAGCGGTAGCCGTTGTTTCGGATAGCGCGTTCCGCAGCCAACCATCCCATTTCCACGCCGCTCGCCATGCGGCTATTGGAATTCGCGATGTTGTTTTTGATGCGGTTCAGGATCGACGAGAACTCCGAAAGGACGTTCGGGGTCGACGGCGACAATACATCATAGCCGCCCGAGCCCGAGTACAGAGCGCCGTTGTCGAGCCACACGTTGGTGGTCGTGACGGCCACCCGGTAATCGACGTTGCGCCGGGAGTTCAAACTCGCGAAAAAGTTGGAAAGCTGGGATTGAACGGTGTCGACTTCCGGGCGCATGGAGCCGGAGTCGTCGAAAACGAAAAGGAAGTCCTGGTATTGGTTGGAATCGCCGGCCGTGAACGAAGCGGCTCGCGTCTGCTTGCCGACCACGGTCGTTTCATTGGGTTGACTGGCTACCGGAGGATCCACGACCCGGGCTTCCCCGATGGAAGGAACCGGTTCTCCGCAGCCCATCAACCCCGCCCCCACGGCGAGATAAAATGCTACGCGCCCCATTTTCATTTCAGGGATTTTCAGTGCAAGGGTGGGACCAAAGCTTTGACGCCTGTGAAGACCTTGGGCAGTCGTCGAACTTTTTAGCGCCCTGCCCGGGGAAGGGCGCCCTCCCCGACGATTTCGTGAAAATCAGCTCATGGTTACGGACCCGTTCAAGAGTTAGACGGTTCGGGCAACCTAAACAGGAAAATCCCCTAGTGGGGCATGTCGGGTACGTAGTGGTTCGCCCCGCCCGGAAGCTCGGGAACTGTGCCGAGCCGCAGGATTTGCGGATTCTCCGTCACCATCGCGAGTTGGTTCAGGTCGGGAACGTTGGGAGGCCCGTCTTCTTGCCTCGCCTGCACCGCGCCCGCCTCGTTCTGAGCGGCCGCCACGCGATCGACGCCGGCCTGGCCACCCCGGCGCCCCACGCAGATGCCTAGAAAAGTCGCCGTTTCGATATCCCCCTTTGCCATCGCCTTCGAGATTCCGCCCTCGTAAAAACCCTTCTCGAACTCATGGTGAGCGGCCGCTCTCTCGAGCATCTTTGAGGCATCATGACGCTTGAGCTGGGCGTCAGCGTCGTTGCTCATGGCGTGCTCGAAGTCTTCGTCGGTTTGTTTTTTGGCATTGGCCTCGTCGATTCCGACGATCATCGAGCCGATGCCGTCCACGTTCGCAAGTTTTGCCGCACAAGGATCTCCGAAGGCCTGGAGGCTCACTATTAGGGAGAGGAAATTGAGGAAGAGAAGCGATCGTCTTTGGTGAATCATGTTGATGCCCCTGGTTGCTGCCTACCTCTACAAGTTAGCAAGCGGCGTACCGGGGCCCAATTGTGTCGGGGCGGCGAGGTAGTGGAATTTCCGCCGAAAGTTCGGGGGCGTAGACAGAAAGAATGCTGGCGACCTGTCGACGGCCGAGAACGGGCGGCGGAACCTCTGCGGGATGTAATTGAATCTCCGGCGTTTCGGCCGCCCAAACCCTTGCCGGTCGTTTTCGCGCTGTCTCACAAAAAGGCAGGGCCCCCTCTAAGGCTTACGCCTACAAGGGGGCCCCGTGAGGATAGAAACGGTTGCCTCAGCGTTGCGAGACGACCGTCGCGTTGTCATCGGACGACCGGTTCAACGTGTTGAACCAGATGTCGACCATCACCAGCGGAACGGATTTCCCGTCAACCCGCCGCCGGAAGGTGGACCTCATCCGAGTCTCGTTGCCGTACACGTCCACTTCAGCCATGTCCATGTACGTCACGGAGATGGACTCGATATCGAGCCGGTTAAGGCTCACGATCTCGCCTCTCTCCGAAATGCCGTTCTTGTTCTGATCTAGCCACAATCGGAGCGACTTCCACACGTCGTCCCGGCGGGTGATCTGACCGTCCTTGTCATCGTCGTACTCACCCAGGGCCTCGAAGCCGTTCGCCGCGCGCTTGCCGTTTTTCAACCGCGTCGCCGAGCCGAAGAGCTCCGCGCCGCTGTCGATACGGCCGTTTCCGTTCACGTCGCGCACGAGGAAGGCGTCGTCCATGCTGTTCGGCCAGCCCGTGTAGACCGGCGTGCCCGTGTCGTTAAGGTCGAACATCGTGCCGCTGTCAGGGCCTTGCAGCTTGATGCCGTTCCCCGCGATATCGAGCACGATGGGGCTGTATTGCTGCTCGCAGAATTCCGGATCCGTTTTGAGCAGCATGTGCCGGCCGTGCCAAACATCCAACTGCACCGATTTGGGCAGCGTGTTCGGCGTGAACGTCGGACGGTTGATGCTCACGATCCAGGGATAACCCTCGTCGCTGCACGCCCCGTCGCCGTCGCGGTCGTCACAGACCCACAGGGAAAGCATCGAGTCCTTCCACTCCTTCGGGTACTTCGCCTTCAGAGCGTCGAGCCCGTAGTTGATGGAGCCCTGCCATTTACCCTCGAACAGATCGATGTTCGCGAGGCTCTTGGCGTAGACCACGAAGGTCTCGAGTTTCGCGCTGGAGCTCGGCATCTTCCCGCTGTAGGTCACTTGGACCGCGAACGGGCCGGCCACCTGCGGAGCCTTGTACTGAATCGATTTGTCCACGTTCTTTACCGGCACTTCCGCTTCGAGCGAAAGGATCGGCCGCTTCATCTCCTCGTAGAAGACGAACTGCGGAAACGGGACGCCGCTGCGGTACTGCGAACAGATTCGCGTGAACTTCACGTTCATCTTGTTGTTGCAGACCGGACCGGGATTCGAGCCGCCGTCGCCCGGGTTCGGGCTCGGGTTCGTTCCGCCGACCGTGCCGCCATCGCCCGGATTTCCCCCCGGATTGCCGCCGGGATTTCCACCCGAGCCAGGCGAAGGATTGCCTCCGCCCGCGACAGGTCCCTGAGTCGGATTCGGATTGGTGCCGGGCGCCGGATTTCCGCCAGGAGCCGGAGTTCCTCCACCAGCCACCGGGCCGGGCGTCGCGCCGGGATTTCCTCCCGGATTCGTTCCACCGTCGCCACCCGTGCCGGGGTTCGTGCCGCCGACCGTACCGCCGTCCGAACCTCCGCCACCGGGGATGGTTCCTCCGACGGTGCCGCCGTCATTTCCGCCCGAGGTTCCGCCAGTATTTCCGCCGGTGGAGCCGCCGGAGCTGCCTCCGGTCGATCCGCCGCCGGTCGTGCCACCCGTCGGATCTCCACCCGTGGTTCCTCCGCCCGCAACCGGGCCGGTCGAGCCACCGCCAGTGGAGCCGCCCGGATTGGACGATCCCCCGTCATTTCCGCCTGAAGTCGTGCCGCCACCAACGGTGCCGCCGTCACTGCCGCCCGTGGTGCCTCCTCCGCCGGCGACCGTCCCGCCGTCCGATCCGCCGCCGGTCGTGCCACCGGTAGAGCCGCCGGAAGATCCTCCGGTCGTTCCACCCGTGGTACCACCGCTAGAACCGCCTGAATCTCCTCCACCCGCGACGGTACCGCCATTATTCGCGCCGCCGTCCGAGCCACCCGTGGTGCCTCCGCCGCCGACCGCCCCGCCGTCATTTCCGCCGGTGGAGCCGCCACCCGCTACGCCGCCGCCATCGGATCCGCCCGAGGTCCCGCCGGAAGTAGATCCTCCGGTCGAACCGCCGGTCGTGCCACCCGTGGAGCCGCCGGTAGATCCGCCCGAACCAGTAGATCCGCCGGTCGTTCCGCCGCCCGCGACGGTGCCGCCCGAGTCTCCCCCCGAGCCGCCCGTGGTGCCGCCAACGGTGCCGCCGTCATTTCCGCCGGTGGAGCCGCCACCGCCGACCGTGCCGCCGTCCGTTCCGCCCGTGGTTCCGCCGGAAGTCCCGCCCGACGTTCCGCCGGAGGCCGTTCCGCCCGAAGTCGATCCGCCCGTGGAGCCACCCGAGGTCGAGCCACCGGAGGTCGATCCTCCCGTGGTTCCACCGGAGGTAGTGCCACCGGAGGTGGTTCCGCCCGACGTCGAACCGCCCGTGCCGCCCGTTCCGGGCACCGGGATAGATCCGCCGTCGGTTTTAGTGCCGCCTCCGGCAGGTCCGCCGATGGTTCCCGAGTCGCCGCCGCTAACGGCGGCAAGCACGTTCACTTCCGGAGCAAGTTGCCCCGGGTGAAAAACGCTTTGCTCTAGGACCTTCTGTTCCTCGACCGCGCTGGTAAGCGCGGACTCGGAGGTGGAAGGGCTCTTGGCGCAAGCCGCGAGTCCAAAGGCGACCGCGAAGCACGCGACCGTCGAAAATTTGATTCCTTTTTTTCGTCCCTGAATCTTCGTAAACATACGTCCCTCCCCGTTCAGATCAATTGACCTTCTCGGCGTACGTCACTTCGATGATGGAACCCTTCTTGGGAACCGCTCCGGTGAAAACAATTGAGTTGGTTTCGGCCTCAAAAACATAATTCTCCGGCGAAAAAGGCACGAGCACTCCGTCCACGAAAATATTGATTCCGCTTCCGCTCGCTGCCGACGAGAGCTGAAACACGGCCCCGCGATCGGCGATGATGCGCGCGATATTCTCGTAGCTCTCCCGGATTTCCGAGCTGCAGATGCTGCGGGTATCGCCGACCGAGCCCTTGTCGCCGTCCGGATCGGAATCGATACCGGCCGCGACTTCAGCGTAGCGCGTGCCGTAGCTCGCAACCACGCAGGGGTGGTTCTCGATTCCCACGATGGGGAACACGTGAAGGTCGGTGTCTTCGGCCTTCTTCACGTTCTTGAAGTAGTCGACGTAGCGCGAAACCGGAAACGGAATCCAGTTTGTATTGTTTTCCGGCTCGACGCCGAAGCATTGATCCGCGCAAGACCAGTCCTGCTCGTCGGTGAGCATCACCACGACGAGGGGCACTCCCGGGCGGGAGAACTCCGCCTTGTGCTGGTAAATCGCCTGATACGCCGACTCTAGCCCCTGTTCCCAGAAGCTCGTGGGGCTGTCGGAAACGTTATTGATGATGCTCGCGAAGTCCGCGATGGGGTTCGCCGAGGCGGTGCTCTTGACCACCGTGATGCCGCCCGCGCCGGTAACCAGCTGGCCGTTGTGCGAGAAGAGGTCCGTGTCCACCACCGACATCTGATAGTCGACCGCTTTGCGGCTCGTCAGAATGTTCACGAAGGTGGAGAGATTATCTCTCACGAAATCGCGGTGGGCTTTCATGGAACCGGAGTTGTCCATGACCCAGAGAAAATCGAAGCTCGTGTCGTCGTAGAGCTGATAGAAAACGTCGCTGCGAAGTATGTTCGAGTAGAACGCCTCCTCCGACTTACACCCTACGAAGCCCAGCATCCCTATCAGTGACCCGATGATTGAAGCTCTAATCGTGGTTTTCATAAACCCTCTCCCCCAGGAGCAAACCTGCGCTCGTGTTTCGAGCATCTGGTTCAATGCTATCCCCTCGGAGGCTTGCGGCTGAGTGGGTAGCCGGAAGTGGCAAAAAGTTAGACACGCGAACGCGTGCGTAGCGAAAGGGTTTTTTTGACTGTCTTGATTTCTACAACACACTCGCCACAATCGTGGGTCCGTAATTACAGAGAAAATTAATCGAAGGAAGAAGAGCTTCGGAAGAGCGAGAGCGGGAGCGAGTCCAAGGAAGTCTATCTGATCTCGTCCTCCCCTATCCGGGGCGAAGGCGTAAGCTGGCAATCGCGACTCAGGAGATGAAGAAGTCTTCCTTGCGCTCGCTCCCGCTCTCGCTCTTCTTTTGTGCCCCTCCTTATAGGCGCCGTTCGCTCGCGATGACGCGAGTCGGAATAGAAATTAAAGAAATTTATGAAATGCGTCGAAACGGATTGCAGATAGGCCCGATGAAGTCGGTAATGACGCGACGTTTTCCAGCACCTTGGTATTTGCGGCAACATGATCTTCAAAATTGTAACGGCCCGATATCGCGCCCGTTATCGACGAATTCGAGAGAATCGGAGACTTTGACGCGCTGACTCCAAAGAAAGTAAACTGAGCTTGGATTCACTCTTCTAGCGTAGGCGAGGTGCTTATGACCCGAGTACAACCCAAGCTCAATGGAACGGCGAAGTTCGAAGTCTCTCCCGGACAAAGATTGCGCGTCTTTCAACGCGCGGTCATTCCGGGGGAAGTGATCATCCACGACGACGCCCAACTCTTCATCGCGCGGCTGAACAACATCAGCGCGGGAGGGGTTTTTATCGACGACCTCACCGCGCTCAACGCGGGAGTTCAGGTGCGTATCGTGGTGAAGTCCCCGAAACTCGACGCCGCGGTACAGGCGACTGGAACCGTGGTGAGAATAGAAAAGGACGGTCGCCGCGGAGTCGCGGTTGAGTTCACTTCGATCTCGAGCAAGGCTCGTGAAGTGATTCAAAACTGCGTCTTCGAAACCAGAATGGAGACGGCCCTCAAGGTCGTCTAGCCCGTCTCGATGGACCAACGCCCAGGGGCCTGTACGTTAGGCGTTTATCTTCGAGACGAGCGGGATTGGGGATTTCCATGAGCCGCGTTCGAAGCCTGGGACTGATAATCGTATCGTTGTGTCTCGTCTGGTCGTTCGAGTCCGTAAGGGCGGCCGAACGAGGGGACGACGTTTCCCTCCGAAGCCGGATCAAAATCCGAAAACGGGTGAAACTGCAGCGCGACTCGGCGGAAGCCACCGAGGAAATGGGCTTCGAAAAGATGGAGCTCTTGTCGCGCAAACGCCAGGGCCTCATCGGCGACATCAAGCGCTTCATTCTGGAAGCCCGGGACTCCGGCCAGAAGGCCGAGCTGAACCTCCGCCTCGGCGGCCTCTACCTCGAAGACTATTACGCCAACCTCGCCCGGGCTCAGCGCGCGTTCGACGAGCAATCCAAGGCCTGGGAAGACAACGGCAAGAAGGGCAAGGCGCCGAAGTTCGACAACACTTCCGCTACCGCCTCGCTCGAAAAAGCGCGCGTCATCTATAGAGATCTCGTTCAGCGCTACCCGCAGCACCCGCGCCGCGACGAAATGCTCTACTTCCTCGCCATGGCCTCACTCGATCGGGGCAAAACACAGGAAGGCATGAGCTACTTCGAACGGCTCTCCGTCGAGACGCCGAAATCCAAGTACGTGAACGACGCCCTCGTGCAGCTCGGCGATCACTATTTCGAGAACAACAAGCACGCGCAAGCCGAAGGCTATTACGACAAGTTGCTTGCCCGTAAATACCGGCCGCTCATGCCGTACGCCACCTATAAGAAGGCCTGGTGCCAGTACAACCAGCAGCGTACGGAACCCGCGCTGAAGCTGCTGAAATGGGTGATCGCGTTCGAAATGGAGAACGAGCAGGATTCCCAGATCAAGATCAAGAACGAAGCCCTGAAGGACATCGCTCTTCCCTTCGTGGATCTCAAGATCACCGACGAGGCCGTGCAGTATTTCAAGCCTTTCGGAACGGCCGTCTTCAGAAACTCCGTCGCAACGATGGCAGGACTCTATTTCGAGCAGGGTCAGCACAAGCAAGCCATCTATATGTACGAGACGCTGCTTGCGATCGACCCGAACCACCCGAAGAACCCCTCTTACGACATCAACATCATCGAGTCTCTCATGAACGCGGGTAACCGGGAGGGCGCCGTTCAGCGTCTTTTCACGCGGCTCGGCGCCTATATCGACGAGTCCACGTGGCACGAGCTCAACGCCGCGAATCCGAAGGTGATCCAGGAAGCGAACGAGCTTTTCGAGGGCACCGCCCGCAAATACGCTTTCCACATCCACGCGGAAGCTCAGAAGGGTAAAGAGAAGAACCTGTACGGAGTGGCGAGAAGCCTCTACTCCAAGTACCTGCAGTTCTTCCCTAACACCCCGCACGCGTCGAAAGTCCGCTTCTACCTCGCGGAGATCCTCTACAAACAGGAAGATTACAACAACGCGGCGACGCAGTACTGGGCCGTGTACCGGGATCCGAACGCGGGCACCTTGAAGCTGGACGCCATCCGCTACGCTTTGATGTCGCTGGATCGGCAGATGAACCAGGACCGCAAGAAAGCCGGCCTCGCCGCAATCAACTCCAAATCAACCGGTAAATTGAAGGCCAAAGAGGACGAGGATCTTCAGCTGAAGGCCTATTCGACCGTGGAAACGAAGTTTCTCGAGATCTCCAGCGAGTACCTGACTGCTTACCCTAAACAAAAAGATGCCCCCGACATGCTCTACTCGCAGGCCTACCTGCGTTACGACCACCACGAGCTCGTGCCCGCCTACAAGGCATTCTGGAACCTCGTGCAGATTTATCCCAAACACGAGACGGCCATCAGCTCCGCGTACCTCATCCTCGACATTCTCAACCGCAAAAAGGACTACCCGAAGCTCATCGCCGCGTGCCGCAAGTTCCTGAAAACCACGGAGCTCAGCTCGAAGCGAAAGTTTAACGACGAGGTTTCGGACGTGCTTCGCCGCGCCGAGCTCAAACGAATCCAGCTGGTGGAGGACGACGGCAAGTTCCAGCAGGCCGCCGAAGAGTACATCGAGTACACGAAGGCCTACGGCCCGCAGGACGAAAGCCTTTTCGAGAAGGCGCTCTACAACGCGAGCGTCAACTTCACAAAGGCCGACAACCTCAGCTCGGCGGTCGACACTCAAGAACGTTTCCTGCGCCGGTTCCCGAAAAGCAATCTGACGGAGAACATGCTGCTGCAGGTGGCGACCACCTACGAATCCCTCGCCCAGTTCGACAAGGCCGCCTTTTACTTCGAAAAATTCGCGAACAACTATCCGGGCAACAAGCAGTCGAAGAACGCCCTTCGCCTCGCGGGCCTCTACTATTGGGGCGCCGGCAACGGCGCGAAGGCCGAAGGCATGATGCTGCAAGCGATTCGCGCCAATCCGGGGGATCGCAAGCTCGTCGAACGCGATCTGCTCGATCTGTATGACTCGGAGAACGCCACGGGCAAGACCGTGAAGTTCTATCTCGACGCCCGCGCCGAGCGCGGAGTGTCTTACGCGGATTACCTTTCGTACTCCGTGCGGATAGCCGAGCTCCAAGGCCTGAAGGCCGGCCGCGTTTCGAGCCAGGTCATGAGCGAAGCGATCAAGATCGCGCAGAAGCAGGGAAATGCGATTGCCTCGACGCCGAAGGGCGCCGAGTCGCTTGCGAAGCTCTGGTTCTGGGTGACCTATCAGAAGGACATGGCGTTCCGCAATCTCAAGCTCGCCCTTCCCCAGGCTCAGCTCGAAGCGAATCTCCAGCGCAAGCTGAAGCTCATCAAGGAGTTGGAGAAGGAATACAGCCAGATCGCCAAGCTCGGCTCCGGCGAATGGGGCCTCGCCTCCATTTTCCGCACGGCGGACGCTTACCGCCACATGGCCCGGGCGGTTCTCGCCGCGCCGGTTCCGGGAGAGCTCACCGGCGAGCAGCTGGAAGTCTACCGCACGGAATTGAACAAGGAGATGATCGTCCCCTTCAACGAGAAGGCACTGGCCCTTGCCGAGGAATGCCTCGACAAAGCTCAGGAGCTCAACCTACTCACGACGTGGAGCCCCCGCTGCTATTCGCTCGCGGGTGAGCTGAAGAACGATCGTTATCCGCTGGTCCGCACGTTCTTCCTGCCCCCCATGCGCACCGCTCTCATCGAGCCGCGGGAGAAACAGTCGAAAGTGCCGACGGGCGATCTTAAGCAATACGCGTATCCGTTCTACTCGAGCCTGCTCTTCCGGGGCGGCAACGAGGCGGATCGCCAGATCGCGGCTTCGGACGTGCCAAGTCTCTACATGGGCGACGGCTCCGCGGGCGAAGGCGTCTCGGTGGTTCCGACCTCCATGACCTACCGCCTTCTCGCCGACGAACGGCAGACGATTCTCAAAAACGCTTTCGTGTCGGAGCGCCCCTCCGATCCGAAAGGGGAGTCGAGCTTTGCTTACCTCAACCTGAACCGGGTGCTCGCCCCCAAAAAGGCGATCCCGATGGTGCTCGAGGCCTTGAAGAAGGATCCGAAAAACGAGTCCCTGCATAACTTGCTCGGTCTCAGCTACATGGAAGCGGGCAATCTACCGGCCGCGAAGGTCACCTGGCTCTCCATGGTGGCGCGCGGCTCGAAGAACGCAGCCATCTGGAACAATCTCGGCGTCGTCGCTTTCCTGGACGGCAACGAGCCTCAGGCGATCGAGTACTTCCAGGAAGCGGTGGTGATGCCGGCTCCGAAGGAAGCGCTTTCGAACCTGGGCTTCCTCGCCCTCAAGTACCGAAACGGCTTCGAGGCGAAGAAGCACTTCCAGCGCGCCCTCGAGCTCGAAGGCAACGATGCCTCGAACCAGGTGGGCTTCGCCATCGCCCAACTCCAGAACCGGGAGTGGGAATCGGCGAAGGACTCCCTCATCGGGCTCGCCAAACGCTTCAAGAGCGATCCCTACGCCCGGCTTTCTCTCAGCTACTTCCTAATGGACGTGGACAAGGAGAACGGCATGGCGGGCCGGATTCTGAAGGACTTCGTGGATACCCAGTCGGTGGATAACGACATGGAGTTCAGAAAAGCCATGCACGAAGTGCGCAGCCTCGCCGGCTCCGGCGGGGGCGGCGGCGGAGGCGACCTCCCCGACATCGAATAAATCCAGCCGAACAAAGCTGGACTATAAACATTACTTTGTTTATAAGGCCTGTAGCTCCACCTTGGGGAAGGGCCTTACTTGAACGAAGCGCACGCGTACACGCCGCACGATTATTCCGAGCTAGCCACGGCCCTGGCCCGTTTGAGGGAATCCACCGATCTGGCGCTACTTGACCGGGACTCGATCCCCATTCCCTGGGCAAACTGGCGCAGCCACCTCGAAGCCCTGGAACAAAGCGCGAGAAACCTGGCCAGCGACGCCGGCAACAACCGGCTTCTTCTAGCCCAGGCACTCCACGACATGCGGGGCACCCTCACCGTCCTTCGCATGAATACCGACATGATTGTGCGCTCGACCTTGGATCCCCGCCGGATCGAGGAGCTTTCAGCCCACATCCTGAAGGCCTGCGACGACTTGCTGGGACTTCTGGTCGAACTTCTCGTTTTATCCCAATCCGACGTCCCCCACTTTCCGCTGAACGTTTCGAACGTGTGCGTGCGCGAGGAGATCGCCTCGCTGGTGAGCGGTTACGAGGAACAAGCCCGGGCCAAGGGGCTCCGGCTCGAGTGGCATTTCGCCCCCGACCTGCCCGAGGAACTTCGGACCGACAGCCTCAGGCTGAGGCGCAGCCTCGGTAACCTAATCTCGAACGCAATAAAGTTTACGGACAAGGGAAAGGTCCGGGTGGAGATACACCATGAAAAAGACACTCTAAGGGTAAGGGTCACCGACACCGGCCCAGGGGTGCCCGCGGAATTGCGGGACACCCTTTTCGAGCCCTTCCGCCAGGCCCCCGGAATCCAAGGAAAACACGGCGGTTTTGGGTTGGGCTTGTCGGTGGCCCGTCGACTCAGTAGAGGGATGGGCGGGGATGTGGTATTGGAGAGTTCGCCTGCGGGCTCCGGCACCAGCGTCCTTCTCTTTTTGAAGGCGGAAGCGGGCAAAAACTCGTTGTAGGAATTGGGATGAGGCCGAACGAAGACCCGAAGGACTATTACGTCGACAAGTTCAAAGCGCTCCTCGATCGCTTCTGCGCCCTACCCCGCCAGGACGAAATCGAAATCCGCCCCTACGACGGCGACGGCCCCTTTTACTTTTCGCTTCTGACTCCCGAACTTCGGCAGGCCACCTACGCGAACTTCGAGCGTTACACGCAAGTGTGCGAGGAAGTCATCGAGCGCGGGGAAGCGCCCGGAGTCGGCAATCAGTTTCTGTGGAGGATGTTCCAGAGACTGGGCGTCACGCCGGCCTCCTCCCTAATGGGATTTATCGAAAGAGGCGACGTCGTGGAGATCTATAATGCCTCTTACGTGCAGGTCTTCCGAAGCCTCAGCTTTTTCCGCATTTGCAGCTACACGCTGGATGAGCTGCTCTGCCGGCCCTTCTGGGACCTCTTTCGCCGGGATCAGGAGCTTTTCGGCCGGATGGTGGGAACGACCAAGGAAGTGTTAGACGGCAAGATTTCGGGAGTTCACCGTTGGAACGTGGAAGAGCACACCGTGGAGGAGATCGGAAGCCGCGCGAGGTACCTCGCGACCGTTCGCTACAAGGTCTTGTCCGCGTTACACGACAAGGACGGCAACATCTGCGCGTTCGTGAACGTTTTCCGTCCGATCACCTGCCGGAGCCAGGCGTCCGTAAGGCGCCTTCACCCGGAGACGTGGAGGCCGCATGAAAGCGTCTGAGGAAGAACAGAAACTACGCCAGCGTACGCTGGGCCGATACGTCAAAGCCGCGCGGGAACAAGCTGGCCTGACCCAGTACCAGCTCGCGAAGGCCCTTTCCTATACATCGGCCCAGTTCATCAGCAACTGGGAGCGTGGACAGTCCTCGCCACCCTTGGATGTGTTGCCGAAACTGGCATCCGTTTTGGACCTGTCGCCGAAAGAGCTCCTGGAGACGCTTCACGACTACCAGACTCAGTTATTGGCGCTCCAGAAGAAGCAGCTCATCCACGCCTTCAAGAAGAAATTTCCCGGCGTTCGCTAGTTTCAGGCGGCCTTGCGGAACGGCTCCCGGCGGACACCGTGCTGGACCGCTTGCAGAAGATTTTCGTAGAGCGCGCGGCTCTGGGCGAGATTCTGCAGGGCAAGTTCCGCTTCCGCCGCAGGCGCCGAAAGCATTCGGTTCATTCCCTCCTCGAAATGGCCCTTGTCCTCCATCGCGTGCACGCGCACGAAGGTGGCCCCTTCCCGGCCGTAGGTCCGCTCGAGCCTTTCGACCACGGCCTTGCACTCGCGCACGGCGAGACCTTCGAGCATGAGCGAATAACCCGCGTGGGCGAAGGCTCCGCACTGAAGAATCCAGTAGTACTGCGTCTGCCAGATGAGCGCCGTCTCGAGCAGCTCCGGCATTTTGGCGACGTCGTATCCGATGTGCTTCAAATCCTTCGCCGCGAGCTCGTCGTGACCCACCTCCTCCCGCAGATGTTTCAGCACATCCCGATGCAGCTTCGGGCGGTCCGGCCCGAGCTTGCTTGCAACGAGACACAGGAAATTGGTCGTGTGGCGCACGAGAAAGTAGGACTGCGCGAGCCAAAGGGCATAGGCCTCCTTGTTTTCCCAGGGAAAGGAGCGGAAGGCCGCCCCGAGCGGGTGAATGTGATCTTCGAAGGCTTTCGTCAGTCGTTTGGCGTTCAAGTCCATGGGTCTCTCCTTATCAGGCGGCTTCGCGCAAACGCTCTCCCAGGGCGGAAAGCCCGGTGGTGTCCGTGCGGTGGTTCCAAAAATGATTCACGAGCTCCGCGACCTTTTCGCGGGGGTGTGGGCGCATTGCGCCCTTCAAAAAGGCGATCTGCTTGCAGGGAGTATTGAAGAGCTGAACGTCCTCTCCCAAAATGATCGCGCCCTGCTCCTGTACGAGGCGGTCGACGCCAGCGTCCACTCGGGCGACCCCGATGGAGGCGTCGAGTTTCCAGCGCTGGGCGAGCTTGACGCCAAGCCCGATCATCACCGCCGCGAGCGACACCCCCACCGAAGGCGTTCTCCATTTCGGCAGCACAGAGTACATCTCCATGGAGAGCACCTTGCTGGCGCCCGCCCGGTTGAGGGCCGCGAGATAGTCCTGCGTGTAGAAGCGGCGGAAGTAGGAATGTTCCCTCGGGCCCGCCGCCGCGAGATCGAAATAGCTGTGCGCGTGAAGCGCTACGATTTCGCCCCGGTGCTCCAGCACGCCCACTACGTCCTGGCGCAGGAACTCGTCCGGGTTCGGCTTCAAACCGGTGCCGTTGTCGGCCAGAACCCCCGTCCAGAACTCCAGCCAGAAGCGATAGGCCCTGTCGTGACGGACACCGTCCGTGAAGCCAGGGAACGGTTTCCCGGGTAACTGGTGATAGGAGAGCGTGCGGCTCAGCAACGTCTTCATGACTCACACTCAACTAAACAACGTTTGTTTATATCCTATCGGACAATAGTGAAGGGAATTTGACCGGTACCCGGCCGGGAAGTTTTTCTTAATTACCGCTTCAGCGGCGCGTAAAGAAAGGTAAGTCCCACCACCGCGTAAACTCCCTTCTCTAGAGCGGCGGCCGGGGTGTAATCGAGGACATCCACGCGGAAAGTTCCGCCCTTGCCGTCCCGCACGAGAAAGGCCACAGCACCCCGGCTCGGTTTGTACTCCACCGATTCATTCCATCGCGCGTCCCTGCCGGTGGCCTCGCGGATACCGTGGGGAGCGATGATTCGAGGCGACGAGATATACGGTCGCACGGCGCCGTCGAGATAGAGATCGCCTTGCCGCCCTTGCCGCTCTACTCCACTGCCGAGATCGATTCCCTGGCGGCAGGCGAGGTAATCGAAGGTCTCCGTCTTGAAAGACGGGCCGCCTTCGGCGAGACAAAGCCGTCTTGCTCCCGCGGGCTCCGCCGCATGAGCGACGGCGAGCTGCTCGCGGGAGTCGTTGGCGGAGACGATCAAATCGAAAGTGAGTTTGAGGCCGTCGTTCCAAGCCGCTTTCAAGATCACTTGGTCGAGCGGCGCGTGCACCGCGCGATCGTCGGACGCGGACCAGGGGCCCTCGCACGGATCGGCCTTCGGCCGTCCCGAGAAATCGCAACGGAAGACGGGATTAGCGTCCTCGGCGGACGCGGCGCCGCCGGTGAACCAGCTTCCGAGAAGGAGGGGTAGAAATAGAACTACCGGGGGGATTCGAGCGCCAATGTACCGCATACATACCTCAATGACCGGGCTCTTGATTCTGATGGTGCTCCGCAACTGTGGAGAAAAACCCCGCCGATTCGTGCGCATTGTGGCGAGGACGCCAACCATTCAATATGATGATTCTTTTTGATGCCGACCGTATTCCCTCTGGCTGCTCCGGATTTCCCCCAACCTTCGGACGATCGCCTAAATCCTTTCGTCCCCACTGACTGCATACGCGGATTCCCCTGCGCGGCCCCATGGCCCCCGGTTTGCAATTTCCTTTGCAGCCGTGCCGCCTCGTTGAAGGAGTGACCTTGAAGACTAAACAAATTCTGTTTGCCCTAACATTCGGCATTGCGCTCGCGCGTTGCGGCTCCGAAGTTCAGCTCTTGAAAACCGATCTCGAGGGAAACTGGAAGCTCGTGGAAATCCAGTGCGACGGCCAGTCCAGCACCGCCATCACGGCATCGGCCCTAACCACTTCGCCCGGGCCCGCGTCCTGGGTACAGCACACCGGCCCGGATGGCTGGGTGATCTGGGACGTCGGCACCTGCGTTTACAAGTCACGGATGGAAGCCGTCACGATGGGCGGGGGACACATGTCGGTTCAGTACGCGGACGCCCAATGCGGCGGAAGCGACTGCTCCACTTTTCCGGCGTGCGCCGCAAAAGCGAGAGTGGCGGAGCTGAAGTACGAAGTGTCCGCAGAACAGAAGCTCACGGTTACGATCCCGAACTCCGAGTTCGGGGGCTCGCCTCCATGCGGGGCCGGTCAGACGTCGGGCACGGTCCGCTTCCTCTATGAGCGGTACAGCGACAACGTTCCCCACATTTAATTGCCCTTTGTCATCGTGAGGAGCCTGGCCCAAAGGGCCGCCACGGAACGACCTTTGGCCATTGCACGCTCGATTTCGGCGGTATCCGCTTTGCCCCGGCCAAAGGTCGCTACGTTCTCGCTGCGCTCGGCCTCACGATGACATTAATTTCCGGTCTGCTTCTTCTTCAGGGCGGTGAGAAAGTCGCTCAGATAGTTGTAGCCGGACACTAGCGAAATTCCGAGAGCGACGTAAAGAATGTAGATTCCGATCTTCTGCGCCTGAAAGCCGAAGGCGCTGCCGTACCACATTAGAAAACCGAGCCCCGTCAGCTGAAACGTTAGTTTCCATTTCCCCGCGGTTCCCGCGGCGATGACGAGCCCTTCACCGATGGCGACCCCGCGAAGCGCGGTGATTAGAAACTCCCGCGAGAGCAGCAAGATGACGAGCCACGCGGGCACCCGCTCGAGTTTCATCAGCATCACCAGCCCCACCAGCAGAAAGACTTTGTCGGCTATCGGATCCAGAAATTTTCCGAGCAGACTTTCAATGTTCCACTTGCGCGCGAAGTAGCCGTCCAGGAGATCCGTCACGCCCGCGATGATCACGACCAAAGCGGCGAGCCGCCCCGGCGAATAACGGAACATGGCATCCAGCTCCAGCGGGGGCTGTTCGGCGTCGATTTCGAGCAGAATCGCCATCACCGGGATCAGGATGAGCCGCAGAATGGTAAGGCAATTGGGCAGGTTCAGGATATTTTGCTGCGATCGTAAGTGTTTGGTGACCTGCATGAAGGGGATTTATCCCCCGCCGAAGGGCAAAACGCAAATCAGGCGTCCGGATGCCGGTGCACGGCCCGGATGATGGTCTTGATGTTGCCGCGCACGTTGAAATCGCCGAACACTTCCATCTTCCAGGGATCGACGGCTTTCACGAGGTCCGTGAGGATTTTATTCACGGCCGCCTCGTGGAACAGGTGCTGATTGCGGTAGGAATTGATGTAGAGCTTCAGGGATTTGAGCTCAACGATGCTGTCTTTCGGCTGGTACTTGATGTGGATCGTGCCGAAGTCGGGGAAACCGCTGCGCGGGCAGAGGGCGGTCCATTCCGGGCAGGTGAACTCGATCTCGTAGCGTCGGCCCGTTTCCGGGTTCGGACAGGCCTCGAGATCGACCGGGGAATCGGGGCTGTACTCGAATTCGTTCATGGCCCCCTCTTATCAGAGGTGGGCGGAGAGGGAAAGAGCGAGGCGGGCGCCGTAGAAGGAGCTGCCGTTGGTAGCGCTAACGTTGTAGTAACCTTGAATGAATCCGCCCATGTCCCAGCGGGGCGTGACCGGAATTCTCGTCGAAACCCCGAGAACGGCCAGGATGAGCTTCGCCGTGGGCTTGAACCCGAAGGAATCTCCCGAGGAGTCGGTTTGGCGGCCGCTCAGCGGGGTGAGCAGGTCGGCGCCGAGGTCGAACCACCACTCGTTCTCGGTGGCCCGTTCTCCGGCGCCCAGAAACTTCACCGACGCCATGAACCCGGCGCCCACGTAAGGAATCTTCTGCGTGAACCGAAGCTCGGAGGGTTCCACGAGCACCGAGGTGAGAGTCACCTTTCGGGTGAGGCTCAGGTACTGGTACGTCGGCTTGATGAGAAACTTGAAGGAGCGCGAGATCGGAATCTGAAAGAGAAGCGAAACGGCGAACCCGAGGCCGTCCGTCGCGGTCGTGGAAGCCACCTTGCCGAAAAGCCCGTCGCCCTGAATCGCGATTCCGAGCCGCGCCCTGCCCGCTCCCGACTCCTTGATGTCCGCCGCCGGCTCGCGGCGGGCCGGCGGAGCGACACAGGACTCGCGCACGTAGCCGAAACAATCCCCCGTATCGACCCGCACGAATCCGTTTCGAGAGGCTTTCGCCTCGACGATGGGATCTCCCTCGCGCTTTCGGCATAGCCTCGTCGCGATGGCGTCGGGATTGGCGAACACGGTGCAGTTGCGCAGGAAGGTACCGCCCGCCTGGGCCGAGCAAGCGAGGCCGAGCAAGGCAATCACCACGAACCTCATTCCCGCCTCCGGCGTCTACGGCCAGCGGCAATCGTGGCTCCGAGCCAGACGACGAGCCCGAGCAGAGTCGGAAGCGCTTTGCCGGGGCGGGCAACGGAAACACAGCCCGAAAAGCCCACGTCGATGAGCTTCGTCGTGGGGTCGAAAATCGTCGAGGCGCCGGCGACCCATTTCACCTGGTTGTAGAACAAGGAGCGGATGAAACCGGCGTTCACTCCTCCGTTCAGACTCGCGTCCGCCTTCACGAGGGCTTCCACCGAATCAAAGGAGGTCGGCATGATCGGCATGAAATAGAGGCTCTTCAAGGCGATGAGATCGGCGGCGTCGGCGCCGAGGAACTCGCGCATCGCCCACAGGCCGCTCGCCCAGCTCTGTCCCGAGTGATGGGGATCGATGTCCGCCTCGCTGTTCTCGAAGGGCTGAATGGTCGCGATCTCGCGCTGAAGGGGCGTGCAGTTCTTCAGAAAGTACTCTCCGACGAGGGTCGCGTTCGTGCCGGCGACGCGGGTTACCTGGGAGGCGCCGAAATAATCCGAGTACCCTTCGTGAAGGGCGTCGGCGACATGCACTTCGGTGGCGACGAGGGTGCCCACCATGCCGGAAATCATGTCGGTCACGTAATGCTGATACTCGTGCACCAGCACGACGCCTTCGCGCGCGGGATCGAAAAAGACTTTCGAGCCGACGCCGCAGTCCGAGAGGGAACCGGAAGCCGGCGGCACGAAGATGATGCAGGCATCGGCGCCCAGACCGTCGGGACAGCCGCTAGGGATGTAGAGCGCATTATTTCGATCCGTGGAACCGCTGCCGTCGGAATCAAAGAAGGCGTTCACCAGGACCGGCAGCGGATCGTTTCTCAGCACCTCGGGCGTGCTTCCGATGTCCGCGAACATTTCATCCAGGCGATCCCGGAAGGTCTGCAGGTGATAGTAGACGTTCGTTCCGTCGAAACCCTGGTTCGCGCACTTGGTGGGATCGTTCTTGTCCGAGGAGGTGCCGCACGAGCTGGTGAAGGACTGGGGGTCCGGATCCCAGCCGGACACGTTCTTGAAAATCGTCGAGGAGCTTATCTCGACGACACGGGGGTCGGCCTCGTCCTCGTGGCGATAGACGTGGATGTGGGAGCTGGCGAGCGTGTCGGTGGATTCCAGTCCGGTGAGCGTGACGGTGGTGAGCGTGCCGTTACCCGGAAAGGGAAGCGGGTCTTTCAGGTAAACCTGCTGGTTCGGGACGTCGATCGAGCGCGTTCCCGGCATGTCGCCGAGGTGACGTCCACTTCGCTCGTCGATAAAAAGGCGGCGGATGTACCCGCGGCTGAACGCGGAAACGACGACCTCGAGAGCCGCGTGGGCCTCCCCTCGCTCCGACACCCAGATCACCGGATCCGAATGTAGCTTCAGATCCCGGATTCCCCGCGATCGGAAAATCTCCCGGCGAAGCTGCGCCTCGCGCTCGTCTTTACGGGCTCTCGACGGGGCCGGAACTTCGACGCGGAAGGGAAACTTCCATGAGCTCGAAGCGTATTGCACCCAGCCATCGCGGTTGTAGTGCACCTTCAGGACGTGGTTGGCGACCCGGCGCCCCTCGTAATGAAGTTGGAACACCGCGTGAGCATGGGTATCGTCCCGGTCGACACGGGCCTCGCGCCATTCGAAGGCCGGGTCCTGGGAGCCGTAGTGCTCGTCGACAAAACGGCGGACGGCCTCCCCCTCGTCCAGGCGCTCGGAAGGAGCGGAAGCCTCGAATCGGGCGAGCAGGCCCGAATCAAAGCGGTCGAGCGACGCGAAGGCCGGCTGGGCCGCCAGCGTCACAAACCAAACCACCTTATATGCTGAATGGAGAATTCGCTGAAGCATGGGGGAATTCGAATTATAATCTCATAAAGGCCCGCTCTTTTCCCGACTTCCCGATGATCCTAATGCGTCAACTATTTCGCTTCTTCGATCTCGTGTGCGAAGAGACTACCCCGAACCGCGTTGCGGCCGGTCTCGTCGTGGGCTTTTTCCTCGGCGCCTATCCCCTGCTTTCGGTCGCCGTGGTTTTGCTTCTTTTCGTCTCGGTCGTCGTGCGTGTGCAGTTGCCCGCGGTCCTTATCGGCTTGGTGCTAGGCGAATTGTTCGGCACCTTCTTGGATCCGCTCTTCGATCCAATCGGTCTCTTCTTTCTGAAGAGCGCCACCTTGCGCTCGACGTGGGCATTTCTCTACCACGCGCCTCTCGTGCCCTTCACCCGTTTCAACAACACGGTCATGTTCGGCATCACGCTGGTGAGCCTCGTGGCCGGGCCACTGCTTTACTTCCTCGTCTCGAGACTCTTGGGCCGGCACTGGGGAAACATCGCGACTCGCGGCATGTACACCCATCTATGGGTCCGCTGGCAGAGCAGCTTCACCTGCCGCCTCTACCGCGAGTACCAGGAAAATTCCCCCGGGGCGAAGGTTCCGCCGAGACGCGACGGGCTTCGCCGCATGATCCGCACGTCCAGCTTCCCCTGGGTCGCCGGCTTCGCGGCCGTGGTGCTGACCATTGCATGGTTGAGCAAGGAAGCCGTGCTTCGCCGTCAGCTCGAGATCTACGCCTCCCGCGTGAACGGCGCGATGGTCAACATCGGCGCGGTGGAGCTCAGCCCGTTCTCGGGCACCCTCGTTCTGAAAGATGTTCAGATCGGCAACTCGGTTTCGCCTGGAAGAAACCTGGCCCAGATCCGGCGCGTGCAGATGAACTTCAGCCTGGAACCCCTCGTCCGCAAAAAGATCGTTTTCCCGAGGGTAGTTGTGGACGGCGTCGGGCTCGACACCGATCGGGTGGAGTCCGCCCTCCTTCCGGAATCCGAGACGAGCCAAGGTGTCGCGGGAATCTTGGAGAGATCCGCTCCCGGCTACTACGCCGACGTGCGAAGCGCCCTCAAGACGAATCCGCTCAAATATCTGGGCAGCTTGAGCTCGGGGCTCAGCCTCAACCCCCGCGTGGATCAGCTGCGCACGAAGCTCGAGACTCTTCAGGCGATGGAGAAACAGGAACGCGAAATCGAAACGCTCTCCGCGCGCTGGGAGGCGGGCAAGTTGAACCTGCCGACCGCCAAGTGGATTCACGCTGTTCGCCAAAAGCTCGCCGACATCACTCCCGCGGACAAAGAAGCGGCCTTGCGCGAGCTAGGCAGGGTACGGACGGAAATCGCGAGCTCCATAGCCTCCGTCAGCGATATCGCCGCCTCCTTCACCGAGTCCCTCGGAAGCGTGCAAAGAGACATCGCGAGCCTCGCCCCCAATCTCGACAGCGACGTCGCCCGCGTGAAGGAGGCGTTGAAGCTGCCCGATTTCTCCATGGAAGATCTCTCTCCGCAGCTTTTCGGCGGCCCCGTGCTCGGAGTGATGGAGCGGATCGCCTACTTCATCGACCTCTCCCGGCGCCGCATGCCCCTCGGCGACGTGACGGAAAAGATGGCTCTCGTCATCAAGCCCGCGGCCCGCGGCACGGATCTCTTTTTCGCCAACCGCAGCGGCTCCCCCGAAGTCCTTATCCTGAGCATCGACTTCGTCACCGACAATCGTGAAACGGACGCGCGGCTCACCGGTCAGGCCTATGGGTTCACTTCCGAGCCCAGCTTCTTCGCCCAGCCGGCGGGCGCGACGATCGAGGCGCACTTCCCGTCCCAAAAAATCGAGAAGCTGAAATTCACGATGGTCATCGACCACACAGCCGCCCGCTTCAAGGAGGACATCGCCATCCAGGCCGCCATGGTGCCGCTCAATCACCTCTCCCTGCACGACACGAGCGGCTTGTCGCTTGCGATCGAGAAAGCGACCCTCGCCTTCCAGCTCGCGGCCCGCTTCGACGGCGACAACGTGAAGGCGCAGTGGAACGCGCAAATCGACGACGTCCAATACCTCATCACTTCGCGTTTTCTGCCCGAGGAAGCGGCCATGAAGCGCATCCTGACCCCCGTGCAGAGCATCTCGCTGTCCGGCGGCGCCGAGGGCCCGAAGGAGCAGATGCACCTCAGTATTCAGAGCAACGTCGGAAAAATCCTTTCCGCCGGGTTGCGTCAGGAGTTCCGCCACGCGTTGGGCGCCGTCGACGACAATATACGGCGCAGCATCCTCGATAAAGCCGAACCCACCCGAAGGGCCCTCGCCTCACGTCTCAGCCAACTGCGTCAAGGGGCCTTGCAGACCGTCAACCGCAGCCTCAAAGACCTGCAGGACCTCGCCGCCGAAGCCGATACCTTAAGAGGGCGGCTCGAACAACCCAAAGGCAAGACGACGGCCGAACGGGTCCGCCCCAGAAAATAACCTCAGGGGCCCCTTTCCATGCCGAGCGCTTTCACCCACGGCCTACTACCGGCCGCTTGCGCGCTTTCGACCGCGCGAAATCTCTTCAGTCTCGATCGGAAGCAGTGGAAAAAGTTTCTCTTCGTCTGCTTCGTTCTGGGCAACTCGCCGGATCTCGATCTGATTCCGGCGATTGTTTTCCCCTCTCACTTTCACGACGTGCACCGAGAGCTCGGGCACAACGTCTTCGCGCTAACCCTGTGGATTTGGCTCGGCGTGAAGACTTTCAGAAGCTGGGTGAGCCCGGCCTTCGCCGGAAAGCGCGCGTGGATTTTCAGCGCGGCGCTGGTGCTATCCCACGTGCTGCTCGACTCCTGCGCCGACGCCGCCCCCGGCACCCACGCGCATCCTGGAGTGCCGCTCTTGTGGCCGCTATCGAATTGGGAGCTCGTGACGCCGCTTCCGCTGTTCGGCGGGTATAACCTGGTGCCCGCGTCCCATCCGATTCTCGCCCATCTCATCACGCCGGGCTTCTGGTGGACGTTCCTCACTCGAGAAGTGGCCATCACGCTCGCCGTTTCGGCCGGGTGGTATCTTGCGACGAAGTCGGTTCAGCGACTCGTCCCCGCGCCGGCGCTCCTCCGAAAGGAAGCCGAAACCAGACGGGAATGATGCGGGACCCTTAGTTGAGCCAAGCCCCGCCGAACTTCATGTCCTGCTTCACGAGCCGCGAGGCGATGAGCCCCGGCGATCCCATGATGCCGCCGCCCGGGTGGCAACCCGAACCGCAGAGGAAGAGGTTCTTGATCGGAGTGCGGAAGTCCGCGTGCTTCGCTATGGGACGCATGAAGAACAGCTGGTCGAGGGTCATCTCTCCGTGGAAGAGATTTCCGCCCGTCAGGCCGTACTCGTTCTGCAGATCCACCGGGGTGAGCACCTGGAAGTGCTCGACCGAGGCTTTGAAGTTCGGCGCGTACTCGTTGATGATCTCGAAGCAGCGTTTCGCGTAAGCGTCCTTCGTTTCCTTGTTCCAGGGCTTGCCATCCTTGCGCTCGAACGGCGTGTACTGCGTGAAGAGCGATGCGACGTACTTGCCTTTCGGGGCAAGGGTATCGTCGACGGTCGACGGGATCGTCATCTCGATCACCGGATTTTCCGACGGCATGCCGTGCTTTGCATCGTCGAAGGCCCGTTCCATGTACTCCATGGAAGGCGCGATGTGGATCGTGCCCTTGTGCTGGGGACCGACGGTCTTCCCGGGCATCGCCGTGAAGTCGGGCAGCTCGCCGAGGCCGAGGTTGATCTTCGTGACGCCGGAACGGTAACGGATGTTGTTGATCCCCGCGACGAAGTCGTCCGGGAGATTGGTCGCGCCGACCATCTGGATGAACGTGCGGTGCGGGTCCGCGTTCGAGATTACGCGTTTGGCGTGGTACTCGCGGCCGTCCGTGAGAACGACGCCCGTGGCGATTCCATCCTTCACGACGATCTTTTCCACCGAAGCTCCGGTGAGAATCGTTCCGCCTTTGGACTCGAAGGACTTCGCCATCGCTTGGGTGATGGTGCCCATGCCGCCGCGGACGTAACCCCAGACGCCCTGCTGGCCGTCGGTCTCACCCATGACGTGGTGGAACAAAACGTACGCCGTGCCGGGGGAGCAAGGACCCGCCCAGGCGCCGATGACGCCGTCGGTGGCGAGCCGGCTTTTCAGCTGCGGCGACTCGAACCACATGTCGAGATAGTCGGCGACGCTCATCGAAAACACGCGAAGCTGCTCGTAGATGTCCGATCCGAGGCCCTTCACCTTGAGAAGCATCTTCAGGGAGCCCATCACGTTCTTCAGACTGCCGCTCGAAGGATCCGGCGGCACCATGGTGAGAAGCGGCTGAACGAACGCGGCGAGCTCTTCGATCTTCTTTTCGAAAATCGGGTAAGCGGCGGCGTCCTTCTTCGAAAACTTCGCGATCTCCTCGATCGTCTTCTTCTGGTCCTTCCAGAACATCAGCGACCTGCCGTCCGGAAACGGGGTGAAGGAGGAGGGATTACGCTGAATGATCTCGTATCCGAATTTCGGAAGTTCGAGGTCCCGGATGATCTCGGGACGGAGCAGACTGCAAACGTAGCTGGTGGTGGAGACCTTATAGCCGGGGAAGGCTTCCTCGGTGACGCAAGCGCCGCCGACTATGTTCCGGCGCTCGATCACGAGCGTATTGAGCCCCGCGCGCTGCAGGTACCCCGCCGCCGTCAGGCCGTTGTGCCCGCCGCCTACGACGATGCAATCGTACTTATTGGAAGCCGCCATTGATCTACCCTCCGCAATCCACAATTTTGAATCGTTGCGTTGTACAGGGAGATCGAGATCGGAGCAAGACAAAAAGGGAAGGCATCCCCGGGACTTAGGCCTGCTCTGTTTTCCGAAATTATTCGCGGGCTTTCAGGTGCCGCAGCAGTCCCATGTCCTGGTTCGTGCGCGCGAACTCGACGGCCGCTTGCAACTCGTCGGGGTCGGAGAAGTACTCGCGCGACAGGCCGCGAAGGGTTTGGCTCGCCTCTTCCGTGCGCCCGGCGTCTCTTTCGAGAGTGAAACGGTAGTAGTGCATCCAGTCGATTTCGGGGACGTCGGCGGATTTCAGAACTTTGAGCGCGGCTTCCTTCTCGCCCAGCGCGCTGTAGCACCGGGACAGGTGGTACGCGATAGTGCTGTCCTGGGGATTGAGCTCGGCCGCCTTGCGCGCGGCTTCGAGAGCTTCTTCGAGAAGGCCGTGCTCGAAACAGAAGGTGGAGCGGTAGTGGTCGGCCTTCAGGCGCCAGCCGTCCCATTGGCGAAGTTCATCGTAGTACTGCTTGGACAATTCCTTGTTCCCCATGAGCAGGTAAGCATCGCCGATTACGTAAAGGGCGGACGGCAGCAGCTTCGCGTCGCGCAGGATCGATTCAAGATGGGCTTCGAAAGTCTCTTCATCGCGGATCCGGGCGTGGCAGAAGAGCGCGTTGAAGCGCGCCGGGCGGAGCGACGGGTTCAGTTCCAGCGCCGTTTCGTAGAACTCGAGGGCGTCGTCGAAATGGCCCTGGGTGAAGCACAGGTTGCCTTCGACCACCGCGAGCAAATCCTTCGAGAAGTTTTCCTTCTCCCGCTCCCAGAACTTCAGCCACGCTTCGGGCTTGTCGTAAATCTTGCTGCGCTGGCCGGTGATCGTCTCCAGCACCCCGCGGAAGACGCCGTCGAACTGGCGCGGGTAAACGGTCCAGAGACCGAGGATCTTTTCGAAGAGGGTTTCCTTGAAAAGCAGCCCTTCACGGGCGAGCTCGTTCACCGTTTCGAACTCAGAGAAGAACTGGCTGTCGATCTCCAGAAAGCCGGCTCTATCCGGATTCGTGAAGCAAAGATGATACAGGTAACGAATGGTCGTCTCGAAGTCCGTGATGGGCCCTTCCTTTTCCGTCGAGAACCAGACCACCTCGGTGATCCAGTAGAGGGCCGAGCGGAGATCTTCGTCCAGACGCACCTCCTCGGTCAGAAGCGACTGCGCGAGCTGGCGCGCGGAGGCGATGTGCCTCGAGTGCAAAAGGTTGAGCACGAGATAGGGCACGCCGTAATCGCGTTGCATGAGATCGGTGAAACGCTCCACCCGATCGCGGCCCTTTTCGGGGCTTACGTGGAAAATGTCCTTGAAAAGCTTCTGAGCGAGCAGTGACAGATCCGGAAACTCACCGAGCGACGTGTGATAGAGCTTCCAGCAAAGTTCCGCCACGACGCTCGCACTGTCGGTGATGTCCTGCTCGTCGACGTTCTCCAGAGCCTTTTCGGTGAAGGCGTCGCCCGAGTGAACGAGGGCGCCCGGCAGAAACGCCTGACGCAAAGCCCGCTTTCCCTGGCCGGGCTGGCCGAAGGCGAGCGCGCGAAGCTCGATGAGATCACGCAGGCGATCGAGCCAGCGGCGGTCGTACTCGGACAGGTTTCCCTGAAACCGGGCTTCATTCATTTTTTCGAAGAGAAGGCTTTCGGAAGCCGCGTCGGACTTCCCGTAGAGGGACAGAAGCTGACTTAGACGGGGAAGGCTATCGTTGGTCGTCGTCTCGGGCTTTCTCCAGAGATGAGAAAACCGCCACAAACCGAATTCGACCGAGAGCCACACGCCGAACATGGTCACTACGTAGTAATGACGGAAGTAAATCCCGGCGCCCATCGTACCGAGCACGAGCGAGGCCAAAAGCCCCACGAGCAGCCAACGCTTACCTTGTGAAATCCCATCCGGCCTACCGAGCAGCACGAGTCACCTCAACAAAATGCCGAGGCTCGATAGAGCAAGGGCGGTGCCGCCGCAATGGGGGAAACAAGAGGTTCCGCCCACCAAGACTTTTACAGGGGGTTCCCGTTTGGATTTCCGGGGGTTAACCCGGATTTCGCGGGATCGGCTCACAGCCTGTCGTATACCGGCAGGTTTCAGGGGGCGAAAAGGGGCGGACTTTTGCTCGGCAGCTGCCTAAAACCGAGGCAAAAATCACCTGAGTCCGCTTCAAGAGGCATGCGGCTTGCAAAATTCCCAGACATGAAACGCCTCATCTCCGGCACTACCGAGCTGTGGTCCACTTTGAAACGCGCCGCCGAACGCTGGGAGGACGACGAAGCCATGCGGCTGGGCGCCGCCCTCTCCTTCTACGCCGCGTTTTCCCTGGGCCCCCTACTCATGCTCGCGGTGGGCATAGCCAGCCTGGTCTTCGGCGGGGACGCCGCCCAAGGGGAGATGGCCCGCCAGCTCAAAGAGCTGGTCGGATCGGAGGGGGCCGCCGCGGTCCAGGCCTTGGTCGCCGCCGCGAAACGCGAGCGCCACGGAGTGCTCGCGACCGTGGTCGGGGGCGTCGTACTCCTGATGACGGCAAGCGGAGTGTTCGCGGAGCTGCAGTCGGCGCTGAACAAAATATGGTGCGCCGAAGTGAAGGCGAAACTCCCCGGCTGGAAACGCTACCTCCGCACGCGGCTTCTGTCGTTCGCGATGGTTTTGGTCCTCGGCTTTCTGATGCTGGTATCGCTCGTAATCTCGACGTTCCTCAGTCTGCTCGGAACTCTCTTCTCGAGCCGCCTCGCGATTCCGGCGGATCTCTTCGAAGCGCTGAACAGCGCCGTTTCGATCGTGGTGATCGCCGGTCTCTTCACCCTGATCTTCAAGTTTCTTCCGGACGCCCGAGTGCGGTGGAGCGACGCGTGGCCGGGAGCGCTTCTCACCTCGCTGCTCTTCACCCTCGGAAAATTCGCGATCGGCCTCTACCTGGGAAAGAGCGCGGTTACGTCGAGCTTCGGCGCCTCGGCGTCGCTCGCGCTCATCCTTCTGTGGACCTATTACTCGTCTTTGATTCTTTTCTTCGGCGCGGAGTTTTCGAAGGCGTACTCGGAAGTCAGACAGCCCGCTTATCGCCCGCCGTCCAGGCATCCGGAGCTTCTCGTTCCTAGACCGATTTAGGCCGAGAGGGTTTCCAAAAGCTCGCCGTGAAATTTCTCCCACAGCTCCCCTTCGATCCGCGCGGCCTCCCGCTTCACTTCGGAGGGCAAGTCGAGGCGATCGAACTGGGCGCCGTGGCGCTTTTCCTGGGCGAGGATCTCCTGAAGCGCGCCACGCACCCCGGGATCCTTCGTGATGGCGATGTACGCCGGATAAACTTCCATCACCCGGCGCTCGATGGCCCAGCTGACGGCGGGATAATGCCCCTCGGTCTGCAGAGCCGACACCCGGGCGTCCAGCTCCCGAAAGTACGCCCAGCCGATTTCCGAAAGCTTGCCGTTCCAGGTCGCCCCGCCCCGGCCGAGACGCGCGGCCGCGTCCTTAAGAAGCCAAGCGTGGTTAGCTTCCTCGGCCGCGTGCTGAAGGATCGAGGCGTCGATCCGATCGAAGCGAACGCCCTTTAGAATCTTGCGGCAGCCGACGTATTCGAGCTGGCTCAGGAGATCCAGCCACTGGGCTTCCCGTTCGGGGGTTTGGGATACGAATTCCAAAAAGGGCTTGAGGCTCGGGCCGAAGGTCATCGGGGCTCTCCGTTCTGCAGTTCGGTGTAAAGGAGGTCGAACAGAGGTGTCAAATCCTCCACCGTCGACGAGTACGGAGGCACCACGTAAAGCATCTGGCCAAGCGGCCTCAGCCAGAAGCCCTTTTCCCAAAGTTTCTCGGCGACCTTCCACCCGTAGGCATTCGCCGGCGTGCCCACCGCTTTGGTCGCTTTGCTCTCGACCAGCTCCAGCGCCCAGATGAGACCGAGGTGGCGGACATCGCCCACGCGATCGAGTGAGGCGAACCGGGGAGTCTGGGAGGCGAGCCAATCCACGAGCCGTCCGTTGCGCTCGAACGTTCGTTCCTCTTTTAGAATCTTAAGATTCTCCAGCGCCACCGCGCAGCCAAGGGCGTTCGCGGTGAACGTATGCCCATGATAGAGCGTCTTTTCCGGCCCGCCGGTGAACGCGCTATAGACTTCCTCGGTCGCGACGGTCGCGGCGAGCGGGAGCATGCCGGCGGTCAGGCCTTTCGAAAGGCAGACGATGTCCGGCGCATTTTCCAAATGGTCCATCGCGAAGGGTTTTCCCGTTCTTCCGAATCCCGTGAATACCTCGTCAAAAATCACGAGCACACCTTTTGAACGCGCCTTCTTCACGAGCCGTTCCAGATATTCTTTCGGATAGACGATCATCCCGCCCGCGCCGAGAACGAGCGGCTCCACGATAAGGGCCGCGATCTTGTCCCCTTCCCTGTCGAGCGTCGCCTCAGCCTTTTCGACGCAGGCGATGGCACAACTCGGATAAGCCTTGCCGAGGGGACAGCGGTAACAATACGGCACAGTCGACGCGTACGCCGGCACCCGAAGGGACTCGAAGTAGCCGTGAAACTCCTCGACGTGGCTGACCGAGACCGCGCCCAGAGTATCGCCGTGGTAGGCGCGCTCCATCGTGAGAAACCGATTGCGGCCGCGCACCCCGCGGTTCACCCAGTACTGAACGGCCATCTTCATCGCCGCTTCCACGGCGGTGGATCCGTCGTCGGAAAAGAACACCCGATCGAAACGGCTTCCGAGCACTCCGAGGAGAGTCTCGGAAAGCTCTACGGCCAAGGGATGTGTGTGCGGAGAAAAGAGAACCTGATCCATCTGCGCCGCCTGGCGGGTCAACGCGCTGACAAGCCTCGGGTGGCAATGTCCGTGAGTGATGCACCACCAGCTGGATGTGGCGTCGAAGTACCTCCGCCCGGACTCATCGTAAACGTAAGAGCCAGCGGCCCGCGTAAACACGGCCTTCGGGCCCAGGTGCGGAACGGGCGTATAGGGGTGCCAAAGCACCTTTTCATCGCGGGTCAGAAGGCTCATGCCGGAACCACCGGAAGTCCCATGAGCCGGCGCAGGCCGTCGTCGCCGGCGACGAGCGAAATCAAAGTACGGGCATCCCCGTGTTGCGAAATCTCGGTGAGACACTTCACCCCGGAATGGCGCTCGATGGCCTCGCGGTTGCCCCAATGGCCCGCTGCCTTCGTCAGAACGAAACCGGGGCAATTGACCCCCCGGCGCTTCAGCGCTTCCAGGGACAGGAGCGCCTGGTTGATGGCGCCCAGCCGATCCTCGACGACGAGCAGGGCTTCGATTTCCATCTTCTTCATGAGATCCGCGTAGAGCGTCTCGTTGTTCAACGGGACGAGTACGCCCCCGGCCCCTTCCACGATGAGCGTCTGAAAGGCGTCGACGTGACGGCGGAAGGCCGTGAGTATCTCGCCGTCCTCGATCTTTTTCTTCCAGCGCTCGGCCGCGAAATGGGGCGAGACCGGATCGGGAAACGTATAGGAGGACGGCAAAAACCTCGTCTCGGGCAATTGCGTAAGCTCTATCAGCGTGCGTCGATCGTCTCCGATCAGCGTGCCCGTCTGCACGGGTTTCCAGTACGCGGCGGTACGATACCCCTCCAGCATGCGAAGCAGCCCGCCCGAGATTATCGTCTTGCCGACGTCGGTATCAGTTCCGGTTACGAAGATCGCTTTCATGGCGTCTCATCTCCTCCACTAGGCCGCGCGTCGCTTCCCGGCTGGTTCCGAGATTCAGGCTGATGCGCACCCGTTCGTCGCCCTTCGGGACGGTCGGAAACCGCACGGCCCGGACGTCGAAACCCGATTTTCGAAAACTTTCGGCGAACGCAAGCGCTCGCGCCTCTCCGGGCACCCGCCACGGAATGATTGGAGAGCGTGGCCCCCACTCAGCGTCGGTGGTGACTTGCCTGAGCTGCGAGTGCACCCACTCGGCGCGCTCCCAGAGATCCTTGCGCTGGGCTTCGGCTTCCCCCACCACTTTGAGCGAGGCGGTCACCATCGCAGGAATCACGGGAGAAGTCGCCGTCGAGAAAATGAAGGGCCGCGCCGTATTGATTAGCAAGTCGCGCACTTTTTGGGAGCCGATTACCGCGGCCCCCGAAACGCCGAACGCTTTTCCGAAAGTGACTACCTGGCACATCCGATCCCAATCGAAGTGCTTGCGCGCGAACCCCCGGCCGTCCTCCGGAAAGACTCCCGCCGAGTGAGCCTCGTCGAGGATGAGAAACCCTCCGGTGCGTTCCTGAAGAGTTTTGATGCCGTTCCAGTCGGCGAAGTCTCCGTCCATGCTGAACAGAGCTTCCGTCACGAGAAGCGCAACGCCCTGGGCTTCCGCCTGCGCCCAGTTTCCGTGGCGCACCACCCGCTTCGGCTTGCGGCTTAGAATCACGCCGTCGATGAGGCTTGCGTGGTTTTTTTCATCCGACAGAACGACGTCGGCGAGCCCGCCGAGCGCGCCCACGACGGCGAGATTGGCGAGGTACCCGGTACTGAAAAAAAGTGCCGCCGGCGCGCGGAAAAACTGGGCGATAGCCCGTTCCGCTTCCTCGAAGGCCGAATGATTGCCCCCGAGAAGGCGCGAGCCGCGGCTTCCGTGGGCCCCCGCGTTCAACGCCTCGAGGCCCGCCGCCCGAATGGCCGGGTGCTTCGAAAGGTTCAGATAATCATTGTGTACGAAGGATTCCTCCGGCGAGCGGAAGAGCTCCCGGTAGCGGTGTTCGGCCCTGAGAGTGGCCAATTGGGCATCGATTCTCTGGGTAAAATCCACGGCCCAGGTCTTACCATGCCCCGGGATTTTGGGGTATGTTCCCCCCCATGCGCCTCAAAGGTAAGCACGCGTTCGTAACGGGAGCCGCGAAACGGGTCGCCCGAGCAGTGGCCGAAGCCCTTCTAAAGGAAGGGGCTAGCCTTACCGCCCACTACCACACCTCGAAGGCTCAAGCAGAAACCCTTCGGGCGACCGCTCCGGACCGCATCCACCTAGTCCAGGGGGACCTCCGGGACATGACGATCATGGGGGGACTGGTCGCTCAGGCGGAAAAAACGTTCGGGCCCATCGACATCCTGGTCAACAGCGCGAGCACGTTCTATCCCACCCCGGTCGACACCGTGACCGAGGCCGAATGGGACGATTTGGAACGGATAAATCTGAAAGCGCCTTTCTTTCTGAGTCAGGCCGCTCGTAAGAACATGAAGGCGGGCGCCGTCATCGTGAACATCGGCGACGTGAACGGTGAGCGCGCCATGCGGCGCCATGTTCCGTATTCCTGCTCGAAGGCGGGGTTGCTCATGCTCACCCGCAATCTGGCCAAGGAATGGGCTCCCGACATCCGAGTGAACTCGGTCAGCCCAGGCCCTGTACTCTTTCCCGAAACTTATACGGACGAGCAGAAGAAGAGGTCGATCGACCGCACGCTTGTCGGCCGCGAAGGATCCCCCGAAGACATCGCGCAAGCGGTGCTGTTTTTGGTGGGTGCTACCTACATCACGGGTTTTGATCTTAAAGTCGACGGTGGGAGATCGCTGGTCTGACGTCTTGTCATCGTGAGGCCGAGCGTAGCGAGAACGTAGCGACCTTTGGCCGTGGCAAAGCGGATTAGGCGGAATTCAAACGTGCAACGGCCAAAGTTCGTTCCGTCGCGGCCCTTCGGGCCGAACTCCTCACGATGACATGGATTTATTGCTCGACTTCAGGTGCTACGGCCACTTCCGAAGCCGGCTCGCGCTGCGGCTGAGCCTGCGCGCTTTGGGCGGCGTCGTTCTTGCGCACCCACTCGGAGAGCGCCGGCATGTGGATCTGGGAAAGATTCCAGAGCACCGCGAAGTTTTCCGCGAGCGAGCTGACCGTCGGCTCGAGGCCCGTCTCCATGGTCGCGATCTTCGAGGCGCGGTCCCGGCGATCCAGGAACGCGAGCACGAAGCGCGGGAAACGCCGCTCGATATCGTCGTCCTTCACCATGCCCCGGCGAACCACTTCGCCGAGCCACTTCGGATCGATGAGATACGGGTCGAGCTCGAGAATCGAAACCGTCATGGGCTCGAAATGCTGCTGCTTGATCCGATTGAACTGGGCGACCGGAATGCGGCCCGCGTTCAGGTCCGTCCACATGCGATCCCAGCTCTTCAGGAAAGTCGACTGCACCGACCCCGCGATCTGGGGATAGTTGCGGGCGGCCTGCATCAGGTATTCCTTCTGCGCCGGCTTCAAGAACATGAACTCAGGCGTGAGCGACACCGACACCACGTCGGCGAGCGAAGTTTGCGAGGTCGAGACCGCAAGCACGCGGACCGCTTCCTTCCAGATGCGGCCCAGTTCCTTCGCCGTGATGGGCGCGCCTTTCAGGAGCGCCCCGAAAGCTTCATTGAGCTCGGCGGCGCCGGGCTCGAGCGCCGCACTCGCCGACATGGCGGTGCGGATCGCCTCGAACAAACTCGTCACGAGGCCTTCCGTCGCGCCGGTGGGATAGGTTCCCTTGCCGCGCTGGACGCCGCGGTTGAGGGCTCCCGCCGTGAGATTGAAAGTCGGAACCAAGGAAGCTTCGACGCTCGCCGCGGCCGAGAGGGCGCGGAAGTAGCGCGCGAGAGAGTCGGCCTGCGCGAGAAGCGCCATGTCCTCGACCGACTCCGCCATTTCGTTCGCGATGAGAGACTCGCCGGCGCCGAGGCGCACGAGAGTAGCCGCAAGACTTCCGGCGGCGATTGCTTTTCCTTTACCGGTGGACGCCTGCAGCAGTCCGTCTCCGGCATAGAGTTCCTGCTCGATGACTTTCGCGAGCGCGAAACGCGCGCTGGACGGCGAAAGGAGCGAGAGCTGTCCGAGAAGCGGAAGCATCTCGGTGGTCGAAAGAGGATTCTGGCGCATGAGCGGCGGAACCATTTCCTTGAGCGCGAGGTCGAGCTTCTTGCTGCTCTCCAAGGAGTTCTTCGGAAGGCCGCGCGCGAAGCTGTCCAACTTGAAGGGAGACTTGTCCCGGAATGCGACTCCGCTTGCGATCGCCATCTGGCTCACTTGAGGAGCGACGACCGCGCACTGGGGATCCGTGAGGAAAGTCACCATCGAGGAATAATCGTAGCGCTCGCCGTTGGCGAAATCCGCGAGCGTATCGGGAATCACACGGCAGCCGCCGGTGCCTCCGCCGGTAGGACGGCGGGCGCGGCTTCCGCCGGGACCACCCGAATCCGGGCGCGCGCCCCCACCGGGCGATGCCACGTTCGATTTCGGGGTCTGGGTCTGTGCGTTTTCCTTGATCGGCCCAATGGGCGGTAAATCGTGATCGTGGCCGTCGTCCCCGAAGGCCGTGCCCGAGAGAAACACCCCCACGAGGAGGACTCGGCTAAGGCTCTTCCAGGTGTCCAAAAATTCGACAATTCCGGCTTTTCCAAGCGATCGCCGGGGGTTCGAAAAACTCTTGTGGCTAGGCGGTTTTAAAGTCCACACGTTAATCCAAGCTCCGGAAAGGGGGTATTCTGCTTGTATTAACTGCAAGTGGTAGACCAGTGGCGGCCGAGCTCAGCCAGGCCTGGGCACGGGCTGGACAGGGGCCTAGGTCTACTTAACTTCGAAGCTGAAGGCTTTGGAGTAGGTGATTTTGCCCCGGCGGGTGGCGCGCACGCGCCAGAAGTAGTAACCGCGATCGCGCAGCTTCACGGTGAGGCGGTTGGTCAGCGACGGGCGAGGCGTGATGCCTTCGAAGCGCATGGAGCTCGAGATCTCGACGGAATATTTCACATCGTCGAAGGGAATCGGCGTCCAGTGCAGCCAAATGTCCGCTCCTGGAGCGAGCCGGCGGCCCGAGGGCGGCTCGAGTAGAATCAGATCGAAATCCTGAAACTCCATTTCGACGCCTTTCAACGAAACCCAATCCTTGACCGCGAGAAGCTCCGGGGCCTTCAGGTGCGGCACGACCTCGCGGCGAAGGGCCGCGAGCTCCGCCTCTCCGTTGACGAGATCCACCGAGCCCTGGGCGGGAGCCCTCGGCTGCCAATCCTTGCTCCTGGTTGTCGACGAGAAAAGCCCCATTTCGCCGTCGTCGCCGCGGGCGACGGTGTAGGCGCCCTCTCCGTAGAATTCATCTCCGGCCTGGATCGCGGCGCCGGAGGCGACTTCGAAGTGATCCTTTTCGCCGGCAAGCACTCTTTCGGGGGACGCGACCCATTTCGCAGTGCTGGCGGAGCGGTAGCGGACCTCTCCGGTGACCGTCACCTTCAGCGTGTTACGCGGTGTGCGCCACTTAAGGTAGACGTATCCGCCGCCGGCGGCGCCGGCGACGATTACGGCTAGATAAAGAAGAACGCTAAGGGGCTTCACACACACTCCCGATTGGGAATCGGCAAAGCAGGAGCAAATCTTTAGCGCCGTTTTTCGGCGCTCCCGGCGAGATTCGCCTACCCAGATTTGTCACCGATTTCAGGCGGCTAGGGGGTGGAGGAGCTAGGTGGCGGAATTTCGAGGGTTTCCCGAGGGGGGTGAATTCTCTAAGAATATGGCATATTTGTTGCTCATCCTACCTGCGAAGGCTGCTGGACCGGCGCCAGACTCCGTGAAGGAGCGCGACCGGGGGTAGCGGAAGTTGTGTTGAAGTGGACCCGATCTCATCGGATCGGAATGTGGTTGTTGCCGAGGCAATCCTCGAGATTCGCGGACGTGCGGTTCTAGTACGTACGGCGAAGTTAAAGGACTGCCTCCCGTCGGAGGTTTTGGTAATGGCGCTGCGGGATCGCTCTCAAGGTTTTGCTTTCGTGTACGTCGACGTCGCGAAGCTTCTCAAAGAAAATACGAAAGTCCGTGAAGAGGCGCCTGTCCTCATTCCTCAGGACATTCACTCGGTGCACGTGCCGAAGAACACCGCGGCTCCCGCCGCGGACGGCGCCGCCGTGAAACAGATCCAGGAAAATCTGGATCGTCTGAGCGTGTTGCACCATAAGCTGCACGCCATGCTCGACGAGCTCAATTCCATCACCGGAAAAAAGAAGTCGTAAATCGTTCCCTTGTCATCGTGAACGCGGTCGCAGGCTTTCCTGTCATCGTGAGGAGCGAAGCGACGGAACGATCTTTGGCCGTCGAACGCTAGACTCAGGCGGAATCCGCTTTGCCACGGCCAAAGGTCGCTACGTTCTCGCTTCGCTCGGCCTCACGATGACAGGCACGGCTAAGGAATAACCGGCTGGCGGCCGATCGGTAGGCCCACTCGCGTGTCGAGGGTGGAAGCCGGTCCCCGTGTTTTCACGCCCTTCGGTTTCGGGCAGTAGCTCCGCCGGCTGGTGTCGCCCGGACAGTACCAAGTGTCGACGAGACGCACGCGCGCCGAGCGGTAGCTCGCATGGACGAATTCCCATTGCGTGTGATCGAGAGTGGAAAGCTCGAGCCGGGTGAACAGCTCGCGTCCCGCCGGATTGTATTCCGTGACGAGAAGCTGATAGACGCGGTAGCTCGCCTCGGCGCGTCCGCCGAAAAGTCCCGTGAGCAGAAAAAGAAATCCGATTCGCCTCACCTACCTTTTTCGGTTTATCGACGAGTTCCCCCCTGACCAGGCGCGTTGCGCCTCTTCCTTTCCCGGTGCCGTCGCGCCAAGACTATGTTAAAAATAGGAAATTCCTGGGGAGACACCGCCTTTGAAATTGTTTGCCGCCGCCGCTCTGGTTTTCGGCCTCGTGGTGTTGGCGCGCGCCGACGACGCGCCCCCGATGGACCATCAGCCCAAGGGCGTCACCAAAGTAGTGCAATGGGCGATCGATCCCTTCGACTCGAACCAGGGATGGTCCCTCTCCAACGAAAGCCTTCAGTTCAACTCTGGCCTGAAAAGCGGACAGCAATGGAGCGTGAAGTTCACCAAGCGCACCTATAAACGCGTGCGCGGCACCGAGCCCGGAAATCTCGAATTCATCAGAATCCTCCCGTCGAAGAAAAAGCGCGGGAATCTTTTTCTGATGGTCGCCACCGAAAGCGGCCGCTCGCAAATCTTCTTCACGAGCGATTTCGGCGAGAACTGGAGCTATCTAGGGACCCGCGACCGCTCCGCCAAGGGCTCGGACATGAGCGTGAGCAGCGCAAGCGGAGACGGCGCCGTCGATCTCAATGCCCTGAACACCTCGCCCGCGCCGACCAGCGCGGGGGGCGGGGGCGCGCCCTCGGAGGGAGCGAACGGCCCGCAATTCAAAGCGTACTTCGACGTGCTGCTGACGAACCGGCCCGGCATCAGCCCGCTTACCTTCGACAACTACCACACGTTTTTTCTCGTCGATTTCATTCCGAAGCCCGGCATCCAGTTCAGCTTCGAGCTGAGCCCGACGCCGAGGTTTTTCCAGCTCGACTACGACATCACCGATCGATTCGGGTTCTATGTCGGCCGCATCATGGTGCCCTTCGACGACATGAACCCCCATAACCGCTTCGGCGGTTACATCAACAACTCGAAAACCGCGCAGCCCGGCGCTCCCGCCTTTTTGCCGGACATCTGGGCGGATCTTGGCGTGGGAATCCGATACAAGCTTCTCGACTTGAGCAACCTCACGGTGCTGACTCATCTCTATCTCGTGAACGGATTCCAGGAAGGCGGCAACGATCCGGTTACCGTCGGAAGCCCGTACCCGAACTTCGGCGCCCTGCCCGCTCCCGACAACAACGCGGACAAGACTCTGGGAGTTCGTTTCCAGACGGATTTCTTCCAGATGGTGAGCTTCATCTTCTCGTTTCAGACGGGCAACTACGCGAACGCCGGGCGCCCCTCGTCGCGCATGACCGTTCTCGGAGCGGGCGCCCGCATCCGGCCCAATTCGACGACGCAAATCCGCGTCGGCTACGTCTATTTCACGGTGGACCTTCCCCTGGGCTCGGCGCTCTCGTCGTTCCAGCGCGGAGGGCTCTACGGCGAGTTCCGCCAGAAGTTCGGCTCGTTTTACGCCGCCGTCGAAGCGGGCGTGCTCCAGACCGACGACCGCGTGAGCGACGGCGGCGATCAGACGATGGTGGGAGGCCGCCTGGGCTATCAGACGGCGATGTTCGATCTCTCGCTCCAGTACCGCCACGACATGAAGGATTCCGCGGCGAAGATAAACCGCGATTTCACGGCCCTTCGTTTCGCCATCAGCCTATAAAAAAGGAAACGGGGAGAAAGCTCTCGCTCTCCCCCCGTCCCTTGGTTTGGTTGAATTCGTTTGGATTAGGCGCCGCCGTTCCCGGCCGGTGCCTGAGTTCCAAGCTGGACAGTGCCTTGCGCCTGGCTCTGATTGGCGCCGCCGCCGCCGCCGCCACCGCCACCGCCGACGATATTGGCTTTGCAATCACGAGTCGGATTGCCTTTCGGTTCGGCCGCGAGAGCCGCGACCTTACCCGTGGAACTCGGGCCGTAGTCGAGGCGCATCTTGCTCTCTTGAGAAGCGATGCCGCGCGAGCGGGCTTTGAAGGCCTTGCCGACCGCATCCCCTCTGAGATTCGCCTGGGCTATATCGTTGCGCCGGGCATCGAAGTCGTTCACCGCCGTAGCCGTCTGAGTCGCCGAAGCGCCGGTCGCCGCGAGAAGGTAAGTGCCGGGGCCGAACTTCACGCCGCCCTGTTCGAGCAGCGGCCGGTCTTCCGCCTTGATGTTGTAGTACACGATGTCCGCGACATTGGTGATGCCCACCACTTCGAGGGCCGTGTTGGTTAAGGGCTGGCAGCCGAAGATATTCTGCGTTCCCGCGCCGCCTCTGGAGGCGTCCATCGTGATGTCCGGGAATTTCGGGTTCACCGACTGCGAGACGAGAGTTCCCGTGTCACCCGACGAAACCACCGTGCACGGCACCGCTTGGCCCGTCACGCTCGACGTCATGATGAGCTGCGTGCCCACCGGCACCGTGCCGTTGACGATGTCGGCCGCGCAAACCGGAGCTCCCTGAGCCGTCGTCAGAGTCTGTTCCGGGCCCACCGGCGATTTGGCGTCGAGGAACATCGGGCGGTTTCCGTCGTTGAAGGAAACCACGCCTTGTCCCGTCTGAGCGCTGCCGTTGGCAAGATCGTCCTTACCTTTGGCCGCCGGGTCCGTGGTCGTTACCGAAATCGCATCATCGCCGCGTTCGTCGCCGGCTTTACCTACTTTGCCGGTCATGTCGATGGGGCCTTTCAATCCGTCTTCGGGCGATTGATACGCGCCCTTACCCAAAGTGTTCTTGTGGTTGCTCTTAGCGAAGGCGTTGAAGGCGAGAGCGTTACTAATGACGAAAAGTACCAAGATAGGAATACGCATTTTCTAATCCCCCCAGAATCCGTCTTACGAATTCTCTTACTGGGCTTGAATTGCAAACAGGGGGCCACCTGCATACGCCCCCAATTCTCGCTGAATACGGGAGGAACTACTGGGACTTAGCTCGATGTAGACTCCCCAAATTGTATACAGGGCGTACGATTTCGGATCGGGTGTCAGGAAAAGTTCGATTCCGGAAATTGAGTGCCTGGCGAGAATACGTTGAGTGCTCTCGGCGCGGGGGCCCCTGGTAAAACGCTGTACGTTTTTTGGGGCCCCACAGTTTGTCTTCCCCCCTTTTGCGCACGGAACGCGGCGGGCGTCCGTGGTACCCGCCTTGCACTATCTCCTTAGGTAGGGTCCTGACCACGCAACCAGACGATTCGACTTCTGAGGGGGATTCGAAAAGTGTCCAGACGGGGGAAAATCTCTTTCCTTATAGGTGTCGCCGCCATCGCGGCGGGCGTCGTGTGCTTTGAAACCAGCACCCGCGCGACTCCTTCCCGTGCCCTCGCCTCGCTCGAGCCCATGCGGGCCACCACCTTAAAGGCTTCCTATCTCAGGCCGCAGCGGATTCCGTTTCCGCCTTCCAATCCTTTTAGTGAAGAGAAGTACCAGCTCGGAAAGCGCCTCTTCTTCGATACGAGACTTTCCGGCAACGGAACGATGGCCTGCGCGAGCTGCCACAGCCCCACCCAAAACTGGACCGACGGCCGGGGACGCGCGGTCGGCCACGATGGAAAGATATTGGGCCGCAAGTCTCCCACGATTTTGAACGCCGCCTGGGGAACGACCTTCTTCTGGGACGGGCGCGCGGACTCCTTAGAGGCGCAGGCGCTCGGCCCCATTCAGTCTCCCGCGGAGATGAATCAGACTCTTCCGAAGCTCGTACAGCTTCTCGAAGCCGCCCCCGAGTACCGCTCCCGCTTCGACAAGGCTTTCCCCGGAAAAGGCATTACGCCGGAAACGATCGCCAAAGCGATCGCGACCTTCGAGCGCACCGTAACCTCGGACATCGCTCCTTTCGATCGCTGGGTCGCCGGCGACGAGGGCGCCATCAGCGAGAAGGCGAAGCGCGGATTCGTCGTCTACAACGGCAAGGGAACCTGCGTGACCTGTCACAACGGCTGGAATTTCACGAACGGCAGCTTCGCCGACATCGGCCTGAAGAGCGAAGACGAAGGCCGCGCGAAGATCGAGGCGAATCCGGCTCTCGCGTTCGCTTTCAAGGTGCCGACCCTGCGCAACATCAGTAAGCGCGCTCCTTACATGCACGACGGGTCGCTGCCCGATCTCCAAGCGGTCATCGACAACTATGCGAAAGGCGGGGCCGTGCGCCGGCCCACCTCGAAACTTTTCCTCAAGCCGGTGGAGCTCACGGAAGCCGACAAAGAGGACTTGATAGCCTTTTTGGAAACCTTGAACAGCGAGGACGAGGCCGTTACGGCGCCTCCCCTCCCGAAAAGTACGGAGAAGTAACATGAAGGCGAAACCCGGTCTCATCGCGATGCTCATCCTAGGATCCCTTTCCACCGTAAGCTACGGCGAGGGCGACAGCGTGAACGAAGTAGTCCTCTACCAGGTGGGAAAGGACGGCAACTACTGCCTCTCCATCACCCCCAACGAGAGCGGATGCGTTTCGGGTTCCACCTCCGACGGGGATACCGTGAACCTCATGGAGTTCGTGAAGGGCAAGGCGGTCGTGTTCCGCAACCTTTCGGACGCGCCCCACGACATGAAGTTCAACGGCGCGAACGCGGAAGAGTTGCCGCCTCAGGCGCCCCAGGCTTCAGACGCTATCAAGCGCTTCACCACCGAGGACCTGGTCAAAAACAAGATTTCCTGCTCCTTCCACGGAGCCCAACTCGCGGTCGGCTACAAGGTCGCCGGCACAACGGGACAGGGAGCGATGAAGAACACCGACGACGAAGGCCACAAGGACGGTGCGGACGGCCCGAAGGCCGGCGCCACTCAAGGCCAGGCGGGTTCCGCGCTCGGCGCGGCCGGCGGAACGGAAGGCGCGAACGGTACTGGCGGAGGCAATCTCAAGATCACCGGGCTGGCCGACGTTTCCCGCCAGGTACTCGCTAAAGGCTCGGCGAGCGAAGTGGCGAAGCTCGTCGCCGCGCGGCCTGAGCTCATGGAACAGCTTAAGGAGATGCGGCCCCTTCTCGCCTCCGAGATCGCGCCTAAAATCGCGTCGGCCGGTGGCCTCAAAGGACCTTCCGCCCTCGGCGGCGGACTCGGAGCTCCGGGCGCGAACGGCAAGGGAGCTCAAGGGATGCCTACGGGAGCCGGCGTTCCCGGCTTCGTGGCCGGCGGAACCAAGATCGCCGGCGCGGCCGGCGGCTTTGGCGTAATCCGGGAAGATTTGACCGGCGGTGAAAACTCCAATGACGACGATTGGACGCCCGGCGAACGGCCGAAGTCGAAACGAATTCAGCTTCCCGGCGGAGCTACGCTAGTGCTGAACAAGCGCATGGCGCCCGGCGGGGTCGAGCGCAAAGGCGCGGGCGGCCGCGATATCGCTAGCCGTGAAGAGGCCGGTGAGAAGGGTTCCTTCCGCACTCAGCTGAAACCCGTCGTTGGCAAAGGCCGCGGCTGGCTCAACATCCTGACCGACGGCCACACGTGGCTGATTGCGGCTCTGCTTCTCGCGGTGGGGTTGACTGCGAAGTTCGCGATTGCGGGAACGCGCAAGAAGAGTACGCGTTAACGGGGTCATGCCTGTTTCGCGCGTTCGGGTGTCGGAGAAGTATCGCCGATCTAGCCCCGCGCGACCTGCCTTCGGATCTATTTTTCGATTGACCGAGTTTTGCCACACACCCTTCTATCGTCGGGAATCGGCGTTATTCGGGGTCTATTGGCGCCACAACACTTGCACCTCGGAAGGCTTCTTCGTGCCCGTACCTCGGGGGTATTCTGATCCTGAAAATGCGTCTGAGGGCCTCACAGAGGGGATGTTTTTTTGAATGATATGAAAGGGGAATGAAAGACACCGAACTGATTCAAGCACTCAAATCAGCAATGTCCGACGAGAGAAGGACTCAAGCGAGGTTTCTCTCCTATCTCGCCGAAGTCGATCTTCGAAAGCTCTACCTGCCTCAATATACTTCCCTGTTTCAGTTCTGCGTGAAAGAGCTCGGCCTGTCTGAGGCGAGCACCTGTAAGCGCATCCAAGTGGCACGCCTCAGTCGGCAGTATCCGGAGATTTTGGAGAAGATAGCGGTGGGAAAGCTCACGATGACCAATGCAAGCCTTCTGGCCCCTCAGGTCACGCAAGAAAATCATCAGGAGCTATTCGCCGAAGCGGAAGGCAAGAGCAAGTACGAGCTTCAGAAGAAGCTGGCCCCGGTTACATTCGCTGGCGAATGTAAGGAGAAGCTCAAGCCCATTTCGAAGACTCACACGATGTTCGTCTTTCAGGGGGACGATGAGACGGTCGCGCTATATCGCGCCCTGCAGGATCGTCTGCGGCACAAATATCCCAATGGAAAGCTCGAAGAGATCGTCAAAGAGGCTTTCAAATTGCTGGCCGAGAAAACCGACCCTACGAGGGAACCTAAGCGGAAGAGCCTTCCGAGGACCCCAAGCTCTGAATCGAGGGCCATCCCCGCTAATGTGAGACGGGCCGTTTGGCGCCGGGACAAGGGACAATGTCGGCAGTGCGGGAGTCGCGCCTTCCTGCAAATCGACCACACTGTTCCGTGGAGTCTAGGCGGTTCGAACGAATTGCAAAACCTGCAGCTGCTATGTGGTGTGCACAACCGCCTCAAAGGTTCTTCGAGCAGGCCGCCCCGAGGCGAGGACTATGCTCACCTCGGATACCCGACGGGGCGGAACGGGTCGCATGCCAGTCCGTCGTAACGGCCGCACTGCTCCGTATCGCGGCGCCCAACCTCAGCGAATCAGATCATCGAAGGCGTTTCTTTCGGCGGGGTTCTCGAGCCAGCCCAGCATGTCTTCGCGCGAGCGGGCATCGAGCAGTTTGAGAAGCGGGGAGATCGCTTTGTGAAAAAGCGCCTTTGCTTCCGCGTCCATTGGGGCCTGAACCTTCAGGGCATAACTGAAGGCCTTGTACACTTTGAACGCGTCGAATTCTTTCGCGCGGAGATTGGCGACCAAGGCGCGGGTCGCCGATTCCAGCTGGGGATAGTCGACCAGGGTCTTTCGGCCGTTAACTTTCACCCAGAGAGGCTCGAAGAACTTGCGCCCCTCGTTCGTCAGGTAGGTCTTCGCGTTCAGTAAGTCCGTTTCGTCGAGCAGCTTCATCGACTCGGTCACGTCCGCGACGAAGAGATCCCGAAGCGACTGATCGCGGAAGGCCGGAGAAGCCACGAACGCGTTGAAGCCGGCGATTACCGAAGCGATGTCTTTCGCCTCCGGCCTGGCCCCCTCCTTCACCCAATTCCCGAAGCGAGTGGAGTCCGAATGGTACTTGTACCGGATATCGTCCAGAAGCTGCTTCCAATAAGCCGCGACGGGTCCCTTCTGCCGGGCGGAGATCTGAACGGTGGTGCGGGAATCGATGTTCTTGATGAACGGAGCCGCGAGCTCGAGAAATTTTGTCCGGTCGGGACCCTTCTTGAACTCCGGAATCAACATCATCCGGCGAAGGATGGCCTCGATTCTCAGGATGGCGATGGGTTTCAACGTCCCTTCCCGCTGGCGCAGGCTCGTGACCTCCGCGAACAGGTCCGCATACCGTTCCGGCAGGGAAACGTCTTTTTCAAGCGCCACCACGTTCGCCGATATTCCCGTCAAAGTGCATACGAGTCCCGCACGCTCCCGATTGTCGAGAACCAGGCTCACCCTCACCCGGGTCGAGTCGTTCAGCACGACGTATTGCACGGCGAACTCCGTGGACGCATCGAGCATCGCGTAGATGTCCCGCCCCCGCATGTTCCAGCCGTTGTAGCGAAGCGTTTGGCCCTCATACACCTCGGGCCGGGCGACGTTTGCGCCCGAAAGCTTGATCGCGCGGACGCGGCCCGCCGGATCCGTCGCCTGGAGCCGATTGTCCTCCCGCCCGATCCAGATTTTGTAGACGTTGCGCTCACTATCCCTGCACTCGTACTTCGGCCCTTTGGCGGGCGTCGGGAGAGAGACCACGGCCCAGGCCGCGGTCGAGAATTTCAGCAGAGTGAGGAGCATGGGCTTATTCGAGAGGCTTCTGGACCCAGCGTACGCCGACGATGCTCGCCTCGTAGAGCAGATAGAGAGGGACCATCACTAGAACGAGAGTGAAAGCATCCGGCGAGGGAGTCAGGATCGCGGCCCCCACGGAGATAACCAGAAAAGCGTGGCGCCGGTAGGCTTTCAAAAACTCCGCCCGCACGATACCGATCTTTCCGAGCAGCACCATCACGACGGGAAGCTCGAACACGAGCCCAAGGGCAAGCAGCATCTTCACCGTAAGATCGAAATAGTCGGCCAAGGTGATAATCGCCTGCTCCGTCTGAGAGTCCGCGCCGAACTCGATGAGAAATTTGTAACCGTACGGAATGACGATCATGTAGGAGAACGTCATTCCCACGAAAAAGGCGAGCGTCCCCACGAAGAGAAAGGGGCCGACGAACTTCTTTTCGTGGCGGTAGAGAGCCGGCGCGATGAAGCGCCAGATCTCGAAAAGCAAATAGGGAAGCGTGAGGGCGACGGCGGCGAGAATCGACACCTTCAGGTAAACCATGAACTTGTCGGCGACGCCGGTGAAGTAGAGCTTTGCTTGATCCTTGGGAAGCACGTCGAGGAGCGGCTTCTCGAGAAACAGCATGAGCTTGCCGGCGTACGAATACGTCACGCACATGCCGATGCCGATCGCCAGAAGCGATCGGATCAACGCGCCCCGGAGCTCGTCCAGGTGTTCCCAAAGCGCCATCCGCGACTCTTCGATGGGAGGAGTCGGCGGGGCCTGCCCGTTTTCGGGAGGGTTCTGGCTCATGGGAGCGGCTTCGGTGGGCAGGTCAGTCGACCTTGTGCTCACTCTTGTGCCCTTCCTTATGGGAAGCTACCGTTTCGCCGGGCTGGGAGATCTGCTCGTGATTCTTCTTCTCCTCCTCTTCGCCCTCGCCGGACACGGCCTTCTTGAAATCGCGAATGCCTTTGCCGAGGCTTTTCGCCAGCTCCGGCAGCCGCTTCGGGCCGAACAGCAGCAGTGCCGCGACCCCGATCACCAACATTTCCGGTAAGCCTAGGTTGAACATAATCGCCTCTCTGGTTTACGAATCCTTCTTTTCCCCTTTGCCCACCGGCTTGGGGCTTACGTCGCGTACGGCGCGCTCGTCGTCCTTCATTCCCGCCTTGAGCTCCTTCGCGGACTTCTTCAGGGCCCGGACCGCGTCCGGCAGCCGGCGCCACGTAAAGAAGATCACGACGACCGCTCCGAGAATCAAAATTTCCTGAAATCCAAGCATGACTCGCTATCCTAAACCCATTCCGCCCAAAGGCAAACCGAGGCAAAGCCTTACGCTTGCCCTAAGCTCCCGTCTCGACGGTGGACGGGTTCGTCCGGCCGTAAGAAGTGGTCACCATCGCGGGCTTTCCAAAAACGATCTTGTTGCACTCGTACTCGCACGCGCCGCAGCCGATGCACTTGTCGTAGAGCACCGTGAGCGGCCGGGTGGCGAGCTGTCCCTCGGGCGCGGGAGCGTCCGCGCCGTGTCCGCCGGGCGGCTCCCATCCTTTTTGAATCGGGATGGCCGCCGTAGGGCAAGCCTTCACGCACTCGCTGCAGTACTTGTTATCCACGACGCTCACGCAACGGGAAGGCTCGAAGTACGCGGTTCCGGACTTGTAGGCGTACTTTTTCTCGACCGGGTATTTCAAAATGGCGTCCGTCGGGCAGGCTTCCGAGCAGGCGTTGCAGCCGGGCTTGCACGGGGCCTCCGTCGGCACCATCACCGGAGTCCAAAACGCGCGAAGACCGAACTCGAAGCCCGCCGGTTTCAGAATTCCGGTGGGGCACGCCTTGATGCATTCCGTGCAGCGGATGCAGCTCGCGAGAAAGTCCCGTTCCTTCTGGCTCATGGGCGGGCGGATGAGGGTCTTGTAGCTATTGGGCTCCCCGGCCGATAACCGAAGCGCCGGAGCCGCCATCAAAGTTCCCACGACCGTTCCCACTAGCGAGCGCCGTTCGAGGGCGACTGGATGCTGGGAGGGAGAGAACGCAGGGATCGGCGACTTGAACGTGAAGAAGTTCGCATCCACCGGGCACTCCTGGGAACAGCTGAAGCACTTGATGCATTCCGACTCGTTATAGATCCGCTCGTCCTCGAAATGAATCGCGCCGGTCGGACAATGTTCCGCGCAGATATTGCAGTGAATGCAATTTTGCGTGTCGCGCCGAAGGACCGAGTGCCGCGACAACGTCGCGAGGTACGCGCCGAGCGGACAGGCCGTCCGGCACCAGATGCGCGACACTTTCGTCGTCGCCGTCATGATGCCGATGAACAGAACCAGCGTCGCGACGTCGATGAAGTGGCCGTTCACTCCCGGATTTCCCGTCACGCTCCAGAGCAAATCCCCGCGCTTCATCCAGAAAGGATCGAGTACGGTGGCCGCCGTACGCGTGAGCAGCACGATGGGATCGAATCCCATCAGCGGGCTCACGCCGCCGAAAATGGCAAACACGAGTATCGCGGCGAGCAGGTAGTACTTGAACCGGAAGAACCAGGGAGACGGGCCGAAGAACGGAACGTTGAGGCGGCGGAGGAACCATCCGTAGAAATCGAAGATGGCGCCCAACGGGCAAACCCAGCCGCAAAACACGCGGCCGAGAAGAAGGCTCACGGCGAGCGTCACCGCCCCGAGCAACGTGATGGTCACCGCCATTCGCATGCCGCCGCAGACGACGGTCATGACGAGCGGATCGATCCGCAGCATCAGGGAAACGGGAACGTTCTTGGCGAGCCAGGAGTCCATGGGGTACTTCGTCGCCAGGATGAGAGAGACCCATAGGGCGAAGACGAGCGTCTGCACCACTATGCGGACCCGGCGAGTGGGAACCCCGAGGACCATTAGAGTTTGCCTTTGAGCTTATCCGCGACGGTGATTGAGGTGACGACGGCGTCGGAGGTGAGATCGCAACTGCCGGTCGCTTTCGCGATCGTGTTGACGGAGCCCTTGAGGCTCCCCGCGTCCGCGGGGCCTTTGCCTTTGTACTGGCCGAGGAAGGACTCTTCCTTCGCCGGAAAGGCGTGGGGGCATTTCATTTCCACCACCCGCACCTGCTCCACCTGGGCCTGGCCGTTCAGGCCGACGACCCACGTGTGAGTGCAGTTCGGCTCGTAAAGGCCGGTCTGGAGGACCGCGACCTTCGACCCGCCTTTGACGTAAAAGACGGTGGTCTCCTTGCCTTTGAACTTCACGGTTTTCTTCATCGCCTTGCTGGTGCCGAGAGCTTTCTCCACGGCGGTGCCGAGCTTCTCGAACTCCGCTCCCAGAGCGGCATCGAGGCTGATCATCAGAAGGGTCGCGAACACGGTCTTACGGACGGCGGGCTTCATTGCTTATCTCCCAGGGTCGACGGTTTTGAGATCGATCTTCTCCTTCGGGCCCTTCTTCAAATGGAGGAGCACGAGGAGCAAAGAAAGTGCCGGTAGCAGGATCCACAGCGGGTCCCGCTCGATGGAGTACGGCGTGAAGGTCTGAACCCCCAGCGCCGAAAGATCCACGGCCTCTTCGGTGATCTCGAGCTCTTCGTCGGCGAAAGCCGCGGCCGATCCGAAGAAGACGAGAAACGCGAACAGCAGCGCTCCGAGAGAGCCCCAGAGCGATTGAAACCTTTGATTCCAGCGCGGCACCTCGTTGCCGTCGATGACCGCTTTCGGCAGCGAGTCCCCGACGACTTCCCAGTGCCCGGCGAACAGCGCGGTCGAAAGCGCGTCGGCTTCGGCGGCGCTCGGGGCGGACACGCACGCGCTCTGCGCCCAAGGGGAAACGGGAAGTCCGGTGCGGGCGCTCAAGATGTGCCGTCCTTTTTCGTGAAAGCCGCTGACTCCGAGCGCGAGCGGCTTACCGCTGTCGTGCACGATCGGAACGCCGAGGGACTCCCCCTCGCCGTCCTTCTTCCAGCTCCAGCCCCATGTCCACGGCTGGCCTGGAGCGGAAAAGCCGGACAGGATCACCGAAGATCCCCCGGCCGACAAAACGTAATCCGAAAATCCCGCGCGCTCGACGTACTCGCGCGCTCTATCGAGAGCGTAGCCCTTGCCGATGGCGCCGAAGCCCATCCGCAACCCGGCCCTGCCTTTGACGAGGCAGCCGCCCTCTTCCCGGCACTCGTTCTCGGCGGCCGACGCCGGAGGAACGCTTTTCGCCAGCGGATTGAAGGCGCCGTCGGTCTGACGGCTCATCTTCACGGAGAGCCGCCAAAGGGCGAGTCCGTCCGCGGTGAACGGGATCTTTTCTCCCGCGGCCGCTTCGTTCCAGCGGTACACGGGGCTGTCGCTTAAAAATTCGGAGAGCTCGCGCTCGAGGCGCGCCACTTCGGCGTGGGCTTCTTCCAAAGCGCGCAACGCCGCCGCCTGGCGGTCCTCCGGGCAAGCGATCGTGAAAGCGAAGGTAGTCGCCATGTGCTTTCTCGATTGCCGGACGTGGAGGGTACGCATCGTGGCGAGGGGCTTACTTACTATTTTAGGGAAGATTCGCACGGCGCAAAAGGTCCTTCTTGAGCGCGCCGGGTCGAGACTCTTAGGCTGCGGTCTTCAAGGGGAAAGGCAAAGGCATGATTTGGGGCTCGGTCTTTTCGGAAACGACAGGCCGAGCCGCCGGTTTCGTGGGAGAGAAATTTTCTTTATGGATCGCGTCGGGGGAAACACCGCGACCAGCTTGGAGCAGCGCGGAGACTTCCTGAACCATGTCGCCGTTTCCGCAGAGATAAAAATCCGTCTTGTGCCACGGGAACTCCGGCGGCAACTGACGCAGGTAGTCCGTAACACGACCGCTGAAGCCCGAGTAACCCGACGCCGGGCGGGAAACCGCCGCGACCATCTCGACTCCGAGCTGGCGGAAATCACGTTCGTACAAAACTTCCTTCTCGTCCCGGGCGCCGTAGAGAATCAGCGAGTGCGCCGGCTTCGAGGCCTGAAACACCCGCGAGGCGGCCATGGAACGAAACGGGGCGATGCCCGTCGCCGTCGAAACGAAAACAACTCCGCGGCCCGGCTCCACCGGCTCGTAGAGAAATGCGCCGTACGGCGCGTGGGCGAAAAAGTCCTGTCCGGGTTTCAATTCCGACATGAACGTGGAACCGACTCCGCCGGGGACGAGCTTCACGCAAAGCTCGTAAGCGCCTTGAAGCTTCGACTCTTCCGGCGAGTTGGCGAGCGAGTAGCAACGCTTCACCGGGCCGGAATTCGTCGGAATGACGACGCTGACGAATTGGCCGGGTTGAAACGTAAAAAACTTTGAGGGTTTGAAACGGACGAGGAAAACGGACGGGGTGGCCCAACGGGTTTCGATTACTCGGCATTTGAGGCGGCTGGCGAACATTGGGCTTCGGGCTCCGGGCTTCGTTGTGCGGAAATCTCAGGTGAGGATGGGGAAGCGTCGAGGCTAAATAGAGCAACCCCGGTGCCAGCCCGCCGCCCCACCCTTCACAATTGCGTAAGTGAGCCTGGCGACTGGCTCCGCGGCCACGGGCTGTATACAGGGCTAGCACCCCGGAATCAGGAGAGTTTTGCCGATCTTCCGGTCACTGGTTTTGGGCAGAAAACCCATGTGCCGGAAACCACCGGGGAAAAGGCGTCCACGGGCTCGCCAATTGGGCCGTTGCGCCGATCCGGGTAGGCCGGTAGACTTTTTAAGTGGTCGAATTTTTTCACCTTAACCCCTCCTATTTCCCGGCGGCGACCAAGGATCTGCTGGGCCTGGACACTATCCTGAAGCTGGGCGCGCTCCCCCTGGGCACGAAGCGTGGCTGGTGGCCGTTCCGATCTTCCACGCTTCTCAACGTCGGCTTCGTGAATCCGAAAAACCGCGCGGCCGTGAAGGAAGTGAAGCGGATCATCGGCGAGAGAAAAGAGCTGAGCGGTGTCCAGGTCTATCGCCTCGATCGCTCGGAGTTCCTGTCGATACTTTCCGCCGCCTACGGAATCGATCGCGCGCGTTTGCTCGCCCTGCCTGAAACGAGCCTGGAGCCCACGATTGTCGAAAGCCTGCGGCCCCAGGTGGCAACAGCCGAGACACCGTAACTATCCGCGAACTCCTCGCGAATTTATTTTTGAAGCGCGCGACGTGTGAAACATTCGCACACCCCGTAGCCTCGGCGCTTTTCCTTCCGCGCGGAAATTCCAGCCGTTAGTCCGTATACCGTCGGTTGGCACCGCCCTTGCTCTACAAACCCGCAAGCGCATCCGCATCCCCTCGCATCACCCAGGACTTACATCAGGCAATCGGACGAGGACCAAAGCCGTAACCGAATGCCTTCTACTTTTCTAAAACTCACGCTCCTCGGACTACTCGCCGCCTCCGCCTGTTTCGGCGGCGACGCCACTCAACAGGCGAAGACGTTGTTCCGTACCCTCACCGGAGTTCCGCTTCGCAGCGACGACGTCCGGCTCCCGTACATGGTGCAGCTGATCTCCTCCGGCAACATCCGCGGCGCCGCCGACCTCGCCACCGCCGACGACAATTTTTACGATGTGACGCTCGTCCACTGGGCGAGCCATCTTTCGAACCGCGACGAGTTTCAGCGCACGCCGATGAACGATTTCATCGCGACCGTGGTGGGTACCGCCGCCGACGGGCGCGATGCGCGCGAGCTTCTTTACGCGGATGCGATCTACGTCGGCGCCAACGTGCCCGGCATTCCGGCCGACATATCGTCGACAAACGCCCACTATGCCTTTCTGGAAGCCTCGCGGCTTCCGCTCCGCACACACCTCGCGCGACAGAGCCCCCAGCGGGCCGGCGTCAGCGGCGCGGGCCTTCTGACTTCCTGGACTTGGCTGAAGAACCACGCGTTCGCCGGCACGAGCCGCCGCCTCGCGGAGTTCACGATGCGCGAATTCATGTGCAAGTCGATGAACGACATCGCCGATCTCAACACTCCCCGCGACCGCATCCGCCAGGATGTCGACCGCGCGCCGGGCGGCAACACCTCCGTCTTCAACAACAAGTGCGCCGGCTGCCACGGCATCCTCGACGGCTTCGCGGGCGCCTTCGCCAATTTGAACTTCAGTTTCACGGACGCCATGACGAAGGAAGCGGGCGTGATTGACAGCCGCACCTCTCCGCACCCGAAGATGCTCCAGAACGCGGGCAACTACCCGGCCGGTTACGTGACGACCGACGACAGTTTCGTGAACCACGCCGTTTACGGCGCGAACGAGTCTCTCGGCTGGCGCGGCCCGGTAAGCGGCCGCGGCGTCGCCGAGTTCGGACGGATGGTCGCCAACAGCCGCGGCTTCTCGCGCTGCATGGCTCAACGGACCTATTCCCAGCTCTGCATCAACGTGGACTACGCGGTGGATCGCCTGACCGCCGTTCAGAAAGATCAGCTGGAAGCGGCGGGCAGCCAGATCGAAAGCCTCGCCCAGGATTTCGAGGACAACGGATACAACTTGAGAAAGCTGTTTGGCGCGGCGGCGGCTCTGCCGAAGTGCTTGGACAGGTAACAAAATGAAACTACGTGCTCTACAACTTCTGCCCCTTCTGTTTTTAGCGGCGTGCTCGCTCGAGCAAAAGGTCGTGCAACGGCCCGCGATCCTCGACGGTACGCAGGCGCTCGCTAAGCAAGCCCCCGTGGGCCTTCAGAATTTTCGCCAGGCTCTGGCCACGCGCGAAGCGGCCGTGGGCATCAAGGCGCCGGCTTCGGTGCTCGATTCCATCGCGGGACTTCTGTCCGCCGACGGCGATTCCCAAGGGGCCAGTGGACCGATGCTGGTCGCGCAGGGCACTTTCGGTTTTCGTTTTTGCTCGGTAGTTGTGAACCGCGAAGGGTTGATTCCCTCGGTTTCTCGTCGATATTTCAAGAGCGCGGACCTTTCGTCGCCGGCTTCGCGGCTTTCCCCCGCGGCCCGCTCCGAGGCGGTTCAGGACCTTTTCAAGCTCGCTCTCGACCGCGCGCCGAGCCCGCAAGAGGCGGCCGCCATCGACACCGCTCTCGTGGAAGGCGAAGCGTCCGCGCCGACGGGCGCCAACGGCACCGCGACGACGATTCCCTCTTCGCCCGCTTCCCACGCGCTCAACTTAGCCTGCAGCGCGGTCTTCGCTAGCCCCGACGCCATCACTCAATAAGGAACCAGGAATCAAAGGGTTAGGGTGTATTCTAGGGGGTGACAGGCCGCTGACACCCTAAGTAGCTGAAATCAGGCCCTGTATACACCCCCGTATTCTCGCCGGCCAGGCCTTAGACGATTTGTATACAACCCGCCCGCACGACTCCGTGGCACGCGCCGTGCTCTATGTAGGCTCAGCCACCACCCAGACGCTTCATCCCGACCCCCTCATAAATTCCGGCACCCGAAACTCCCGAAACCGCGTGTGCCGATGAAGAAGCTTCAAGAAGTCAAAAATCACGGTAAGCCGATTACCCGCCGCGAGTTTCTCGCCGCCGGTCTCATCGAAGCCGCGGGCGTCATGATGGCGCCCACCCTCTTCGACATGTTTTTCCGCTCGAACAACGCTTACGCCGCGGCCGGCGACCTTCCCGGCTTCATGGTTCTCGATCTTGCCGGCGGCATCGCGTTCCCCAGAAATTTTTTGGTCGGCAAAAACGCGCCGGACGATCGCCTGAAGAGCTACTTCACGCTCGGTCTCGGCACGACGGCGAGCGCGAACATCGCGGTCAACCGCGACTACGGTTTGCCGATGCCCTCGACGAGCCCCTTCCTCGCCGGCTTTCTCGAAACGTGCTCGGCGGCAGCCCGCGCCAAGGTGCGGTTCGGAAGTTTTTGCCACAAGAGCACGGACGACACGACGACGAACCGCCACTCGGCCCTCGTCCTCGTTTCCGAGCTTTGCAAAGGCAATCAGATTCCCCTCGGCGTCGGCGCCCGTCCCTCTTCCTCGGGCGGCTACTCCGGAACGCCGAACGCGGTGAGCTCGCTTCGCCCTCTCGTCATCGAGAGCAGCGACTCGCTGGGCGCCGCTCTCAAGATTCAGGGTCCGCTCGGCTCCGCCCCGTCGCAGCAGGCGTGGGCGAAAGCGGTGCGCTCGCTCATCGAAGCGCAAGGCGCCCGATACAATAACCGCCTCGGCGGCAAGGAATTCATCGAGCGTCTCAAGGAGTCCGCCGACCAGAACGTGTCGGTTGCTTCCCAGAGCCTCGGCCTCGACGTCCGCCAGGACGCCGCCTGCCAAGCCATTTTCGGAATCACGCCCGCGACGGCGAAAAACGACCCCGCCGTAATCCGCGCGACCATCGCCTTCGCGGCGGTTAAACGCATCTCGGGCCCCGGCTGCTTGTTCCGCGGCGGATACGATTACCACGTGAGCGGTTTCGACGAGAGTGTCACCGACCTCGAGCGCGACAAGGAAGCCGGCCGCGAAGCGGGCCGCGTGTTCGAGCTCGCTCACCGCTCGGGCGTGCCCGTCATGATCCAGATGCTCACCGACGGCGGAACGGTTTTCGGCAACACGGCCTCCGGTTACCGGGGCTTCACGGATTCCGGCGACCGCAGTCTCACGGTCCTCGGCGTCTACGACCCCGCGGGCCCGCGCCCGCAGCCCCGTTTGCAGGTGGGCTCCTACACGGACGGCGAAGTCGCCTCCATCAAGTCGATCATCGGCACCGACGAGTCGAAGGTCGCCTACGCGGTTTTAGCCAACTACTTGAACGTCATCGGCCGTCTGGGGGAATTCTCCCGGTACGGCGCCAACATCTTCAGCGCGAGCGAGCTGGACCAGGTCCTGCTCTTCGGCTGATAGAGAAACGCACAAGGACGATTGCAACGTGTCTTTCGGCAACTGGAAATCTCAGACGCTTCTACTGGTGATGCTGCTCACCGGCTGCGCCCTCCAGAAGGAGCCCGTGCAGTACGTGAAGTCGTGCCAGTCGACGGCCGCCCTCAAGGCCTTCCAAACCACCGTTTATCCGGTGCTCAACCAAACTTGCGTTTCCTGCCACGGGTCGGTGAAGACCCCGCTCTTCGCCTCCCCCACTTTGCGCCGCGCATACGAGCAGGCGCGCACCGTCGTCGATTTCGACCAGATCGAACGTTCCCGCCTGGTTCGCAAAGCGAATGACGGCCACTGCGGCCAGGCCTGCGACAGCCGCGGCCAGGACATGATTGCCTCTCTCCAGAGCTGGAAGGCCGCCGACAGTGAAATCGCGAAGCAGGAATGCGGCCCCGGCGCTTCCCCCACTCCCGCCCCCGCCGCCGGTGAAAGCTTTGAAAATCCCCGCACCGTGATTGCGGTGGCCGTGCCGGTGCCGGCGAATCTTCCGGTCAGCCAAGGCCTCGGCACAGCCGACTTCACCACGGTCACCATCCCGGTGCCGGGAGTGACGGCGACGATGTACCTCGAAATTCAGCGCTACACGGAGCGCGGTGAAGTGGACAGCGGCTCCTACCGCATCCGCCGCCCGCGCCTCTACATTCCGGCCGGCGCTTCTGCGGTTTATCTCAAGGACATGGGAATTTCGGTGAACGATGCCGCCAAATCGGTTTTCGTGACGTACCACTCGATCGACACGTCGGTGGGCGCTTCGGCTTCGGCCGCGACCTCGCCGCTCTTGTCGGCGCTCGTCACGGACCCGATTCCGCAAGACAAAGCGTCCGGCGACACGCTCATTCTTTCCTTCGGTGTTCTGCAAGCGACTGCCGCCGTGAACTGCAAGAACCCCACTGGCTTCCGCGACCTCGTTTACGCTCCGGCCGCGGGACTCGCGCTCACGAGAAACTGCACGGGTTGCCACACGGCGGGCCACGTGCGGGCCGCGAACTTCACGATTTCCACCGGCGAAACCATCGAGGACGTCTGCCGCCGGGTACTTCCCCGCATCAACCGCGCGGCGGCCGAGCAATCTCCGATCGTACGCAATCCCGCGACGGGCGCGAACGGGCACGGAACGATTGCCGGCGACTACTCGAAGTTCATCGAGTGGATCGATTCCGAACGCTGAATTTTCCTTAGAACATCGCGACCGCGCGAAGCGCGGTGTACTCGTGGACGGTTTTACCGGCGACATTGAGCACGTCGCGGAAGTATTGGAACGAGAGCCGCACCAATCCCAAATCATAGATTAGCGCGCCCCCGACGATGGTCTGGTCGGAAGGATCCTGCGCGCGGTTGTCGTTCTGGGAGGCGCCTCCCCGTAGCACGATCCGCCATTTTTCCAGGAAGCGCTGACTGAACTCCGCGTAGAAACCTCCCCGGACGAACGAGCTCGCGGTCGCGCCCGAAGGCAGGCCCACGTTGCCGTATAGATATCCCGCCGCGACGGAGGTTCCCGGCACGGGCGTGAACTGGGCGTCGGCTCCAAGCAGTGTGATACGTCTCGAGACGTCGGACTGATTCGTATAGCGGCCCGAGTAGACGGAGCCACCGAAGCCGAATTTTCCGCCGATGTTTCCGGACAACCTCAGCCCCATCGCCTTGTCGCCGTTCGTGTCCTGGCTCGGAGCGTTTTCGAAGTTCGGGTAGCGCGTGCCCACTTCTCCCGCGGGATCGCTTCCGCCGTCCCGAAATCCGTTCACTACGTAGAACTGCAGGTTGAAGGCGAAGCCGGGGTTGTCGGCGATTTTCCAGTCGACCCCAAGTCCCAGATCGGTCCAAAGGTCCGGCAGAAACGCCGCCGTCCCCGGCTGCCGAAGGATGCTCGTATTCACGAACCCGCCGAACGTGTTGTGGGGACTCATCCGATCGAACGGAATCCAGATGCGTCCGCCGCGGACCGCGACCTTCTCGCTGATCTTGTACTTCAATTCGTAGTAGCGCGGGGACGGTGACACTTCGAACGAGAAGTGCAGCTCCGGGCGCGGGATGATGTCGAAGAGAAGCAGCGTGTGATAATTGTCGAAGGTCAGCGGGTTCGCGCCGGGCCGGATCTGCAACAGCAGATCGAAGAGCACCTTGAAAACGGGCGCGCCCACTTCCGGCGGAGCGCCGTGGGGATTTCCCTTCGGGGGCGTCTCGCTGGCCATCGCCCGGAGATCCACTTCCTTGCCCCGCTTCCTCGGCGGCGGCGGGGGCGGCGCGGCCCTCGCCACTTTGGGCGCCTCGGGCGCGCTCTTCGAGTATTCCCAGGTTTGGCCGAAATCGCTCGTGCGGAAAATGTAGGGCGCGACCGTCCCTCCGTTGCCGTCCGCTTCGACGAGCAAGTAGAGCGAGCCCGAGCGCTTCGACAACTGGATCTTCTTGTGGCGGTAACCGGGCCCCGCGACTTTTCCGGTGACTTGCTCGAACACTTCCGCGTCGAAGCGGATTACCCACTCTCCGCCGGCGCTGAGGCGCGGGTTCAGCTGGAGCAGACTTTCGGTGAGCATCCAGCCCACGCCGTTTTCTTCCGGATCGTTGAGAAACTGAATGACCTTGCCGGGACCGTCTTCGGCGCGCGCGACGGCGCCCAAAAATAGAAATAGGAAAAGAAAGGGGGAGAGAAGGCGTTTCATCCGTGAATGCCGGGCCTATCCAGTCCTTGGAGAGGGCCTCGCTCTGGTTTCGGGAGATCCAGGACCTGGCTTAACGCCTTCCGCTAAGAAGCGGGAATGGCTTCGGATGCGCCACGCGTCCAGCCCGAGCGGTTTCGGAAGTTGGCCCGGCGGGTCGTGTTTTCGGACTGCGCTGCGAGTTCCCTCGCACGGATTGAATGGCACGGCCCATGCTCCTGCCGGGGCACGGAGGTTCTCATGCATCCGATCGTATTTGGTTTGATCGCTCTTCTCGCCGCTTGCGGCCGTCAGTCTTCCCCGCCCGAACCCCCCGCGTCGGCGGCGCCCGTCGTTACTCAGCCGGCTTCCGGAAATTTCCGGGGGGAGATCCGGGCGCTTCCCGAACCGAACCACTACCAGGTGGCTCTCGTTTGGGAAGCGGCTTCGGTCGGGCGGGGCTGGTGGATAACCCGCCACGGAGGAGTGCGCCCCGAGACTTTCGCGGTCCGCGATCCGGAAAGCCGCGAATTCATCGACGAGGCTCCGACCCCGGGAGAAACCTACGAGTACACCCTCACGAACGACAGCCCGACGGACGCTCCCCTTCGCATGACGACGAAGATCACCGTCCCGCACGATCGGGAAGTGTCGGGCATCGAAGAAACCGACGACATTCTCGGGGTGAACCGCCTCTTCTGGAGAAAGAACGCGGAGCTCCGCCCGCGCGGAGAGACTCTCACGATCCGGGTTCATTCCCTGATTGCGGAACCGGGCGCGCGCCTTCGCGCGCTCGCGCCCGGAGCGGCGGGCGACGGAGCGGCGGCCCCCGGCGTGAATGGGCGTTCGGCCCCTTCCCTTCGTTTGAAGGCCAATACCGCTCTCGGCGAGCTGGAAGTGATCACCGACGGACAGGACGGCGGCACCGGCATCGCGGGTGCGCCTGGGTTCGCGGGCGCTCCCGGCGGACGAGGTAGCGACTCCACGACGAGAACGCGACCCTCCCGATCGTCAAGGTCCTCAGCAACCACACCGAGGCGGAGATCCGCGAGGTCGCCCCGACCCCGCCCGGCAACACCGCCACGCCGAGCACGAACTCGAGCAGCAACG
>CAZZHG010000015.1:0-65404 GCA_964653655.1 uncultured Pseudobdellovibrionaceae bacterium | reverse complement strand
ATCCGCCGCCTCGAACGCATGGGACTCGTGGAGAGAAAGGGCGGAAGGCTGGTTCGAACGTCGGAGCCCATTCATACGACGACGGACATTCCGAGCTTCGCGCTCAAAAAATTTCACCGCCAACAACTAGGCCTTGCGATCGAAGCGCTGGAGAAAGTTCCCGTGGAGCGCCGAAACATCACCTCCGTCACGATGGCGATCGATCCGTCGAGGCTCGACCTCGCCAAGAAAAAGATGGCCGAGTTCCGCGATTTGCTCAGCGATTTTTTGGAGGGGGGAGAAAAGAAGGAAGTCTACCTTCTCTCCCTTCAGCTGTTTCCTCTTCAGAACCGGGAGAACGCATCATGATCCGCATTCTCGTGGCAGTACTGCTCCTTGCTAACGTGGGTTGGGCGAAAGAAGGCGATGTCGGCGGTAACGGCGGCGATCTCGTCCTTTGCGAAAACGGGGGAATGATTTCCCACGAGCTGCTGGATTATTTCGAGGCCGCTCATAAATCCCCTGTCGAGCCCCTGGATCTGGGGGCGGCGGACTGGGACGCGACGAGAAAAGTGGAATTCGCCCTTAGCCGCCTAAGGCACCTCGATCCCGTACGCTGTGCGCGCTACGAGGCGGAGGCCAAACATTTTCTGACGCTCGTCGAGTGGATTACTCAAGGGCCGGGGCTCGAGCACATTCCGGATCTGGGCGAAGTCGTCATCCCCCCTCATTGCAAAGTGAAGCAAGTCGCCATCCGTAGAAAGACTTTTCATCCTTCCATCAAGCCGTACCTCATCGACGAGCGGCTTTGGCTGAAACTCGACGAGGATCACAAGGCGGGCCTCATCCTTCACGAAATCATTTACGGCGAGACGTGGGATCTGGGTCAGAAGACCAGCGTGAATGCGAGAAAGTACAACGCTCTACTCAGTTCCGCGGCGTTCGAGTCGATGCCCGTTGGCGATTATGAAGCTCTCGTGAAAAAAATTTTTGAAAAAAAACAACCCGTGGAGTTCGCGGCGGCCGCCTTCGACGTAAATGCCCTCCAAGGCCAGGCCTTCGCTCTATCTCTGCGCTCGCTGCTTCGCTACGCTTCGGTCCCCGTGAAGTGGAGCTTTATCGGGACGCTTCCTTCCTGGCTCAGCTACAGCGCCGCCACGGAAACGTTGAGGGGCACTGCTCCGAGCGGGGCGACCGGAACGGAAGTCTTCCGGGTCGCGGCCCACGATGACGATGGAGGCGCCATCGCCCAGATCAGGATTCAAATCAAATGATGGGCGACGGGCCCCTGCCCCTATAAAAGGAAGCCCCGCCTTGCTGAATTTTCGGCACGCAAGCAAATACTTTCCCTTAACCAATAAACACTAATGGTTTTAGATATTTGGCTGATTGTGCGCCAAACGACACTGGTCGTTCGGCTCATCGCGTCGTAAAATCAAACCATAGAGAACCACCCGGATCTCAGCTCCCCTTTAGTTCGTTCTTAAGCGGTACGTTTGCAGGAGCCTTGTGAAGCTTTTCTCCCCACAACTTAAGCTCGCGCTGATTCTGGCGTTCGGCTTTGCGCTGAAAGTTCAGGGCGAGGCCAATAATTCGGGTTCTTGCGGAGACAGAATCTGCTCGAAGTCCGAAAGTGCTTCGGGAAGCTGCCCCGAAGACTGCGGAGACGGCACCGGAAACGGCGGCACCTGCGGAGACGGAGTATGCAGCTACAGCGAGGGACCGAACTCCTGCGCGGCGGACTGCCCTGGCGGCGGCGGCGGCACGATTCAAATCAATGCGAACTTTCCTCCCCGGGGCAGTAGCGCCACGGGCGGCATGAAAATCATGCACGCGGGGGCGACGAAAGAGCTCATCTCCTCCTGCCGGAACGCCGAAAGCGGCCTGATTTCCTGCGAGATCGATACTTCGAATCTAACCACGGGCGAAAAGGCCCAGCTCAAGCCCGATCCGAATGATGCAAGCAGGCCGGCGAAAATCAGCGTGGTCACGATTCCCGGTTTCGTTTCCCTCATTCATCCCTACGGCGCGAACCCGGCTTCTCAGTGGTGGAACCCCTTCCCCCTCCTCACTCTCGTCAGCACGTGTTCGCTCAACGCGACCGCCGACTTGAACTACATTTATCATCAGTTCGGGGAAGCCACTCCTAACTTCGCGGGAGCCCGGATGATCGGAGAGGCTTTCTACGATCGAAACGCGGAAATCAACGGCCGCGGAATCAAAATCACCCGCCAGTGGGACCTCTTCGGCACTTTGACGAGCTCCAAGCCCGTCTACATTTCCGGCTCCTGCGACCCGACGACGGGCCTCACGGACGATGCGATCGTCAGTTCTTCAGGCAACTCGGGAACCATCATTTGGAACGCGCGCGGCGCGGGTGCCATGACCACCGCCAACCACAAAATCTTCTTCGTTCCGAAATATCCGCTCGGCGGAAGCGTGATGGAAGACGACTTCGGCGGCGAGCAAGTGTACGTCGGTATCATTTACGACGGACCCAGCAGCGAGCCGACGGCGGTCGTCGAAGTCACTTCCAATTTTGCGGGAACACGTTTTCGGGCCCGCAACTACGCGGATGCCTACGGCGAAGACGGGGTCGGCGGAATCAATACAAGCCCCGGTGCCGGTTTCATCGATACCATCCACATTACCGATGTTGACTCACCGGCCGAGGGATTTCTCGAAGGCGTTCTGACGAGAAGGCAGGCGAACGGCACTGCCTCGGGTGTGGGGCCCATCCTTGGAACGCCCAATCAGCCCGTGCGCTGCGTGGCCGATAAGAACCAGACGTACGGTCCGATCATGGTCTGCACGGCGAAGTCCACGACGAACCCGCAGTACCCGTACACCATTCTCATCACGAGTCCCTTCATTACTCCGGCCGCGCCAGAATCCTTCGGCGCCATCCCCGGATACCGCGAAGCCACGATTGATCTCGCCTGGAACGATTCCAGTATGGGCGAAACCGAGTTCCAGCTCGGGATCTCTTTGGATGGTGTGGACTGGGTTTCCTTTGGGACGTTGCCCAATCAAATCGGCGGAAACCCCGGCACGACCCTCTATACCGCGGGTCTTGCGGCCCCGCTGTTGACGCCGGGAACCCGCTATTATTTCCGTCTGCGGGCAATGGGCCGCAACAATCGCGCGTCGGAGTGGGTCTACACTTCAGCCGTTGCTTCCGCGGCGTGTGTCTCGAATTGCCCGAACCCGAATCCGGGTCCGCTCACGGCAACCACGGTATCTCAGACCGCCTGCGATCTTGAATGGGTGAACAACGGCGGAAGTTATCACAACGTCATCCGCAGCGAAGACGGGGTGAACTGGGAAATTCTGATCACTTTGGAAGACGCGCTCAGCGAGTTGCCGCCGGTCGTGAACTACTCGGCCGTGGATCTCGCGCCCGGCGGACAATACTTCTTCCGTATCGTGGCTCACGAGAACGTCCCTGGCAGCGAGAGTTATTCCAATACCGCTTCCTGCACCACAACCCCGCCGGACGTAGAAGGCCCGTATAACCTTACGGCTGGCGGAACGCCCACCGGGGTCCAGCTTCAGTGGAGCAACCCGGAGTCCATCGCCGGAATGGTCATCGACGTCTACCGTAGCGTGACGGGCACTTTCGGCTGGTCCATGGTGGCGACGGCCCTGAGTTCGAGCGCGACTACCTTTCACGACGAAACCGTCGGAAACGGCTATTACTATTACAAGGTGATGGCTCGTACCACGTCCACCCCGATCTACCGCACGCCCTACTCGAACATCGCCGTCGGCTCCAAGCTTTCCGACCCCACGACGATTCCCTACGAATACATGTCCTCACAATGCTATTGGGGAAATCTTTCGGCGGTCACCGTGGACGGCGAGGGTCGAATTGTCGCCGCGGGTCCGGTTGCGTGGATGTCAGGTGCAATGGTCGTTAGACTACTCGCGGATGGCACAGCCGACCCCTCCTTCGGAATAGACCAACGCGAAGGTTTTGGCCTCACTTGCTCGGACATCGGCTGTGTTACCTCTGGGTACCTGAGTGGACCCCAGGTCACCCCCTATGCCGTTGCCGTATCGATAGACCGTAGCATTTATGTCGCGGGGCTCACCAACGACAATCCCCAGTCTGCTGGGGTCCTGATTCTTCCGGAAAGCGGCAAGGACAACGTGCAGGTCTATAATCGTGGCGCTAGTTCTGCGGCGTACTCCGCATTGGCTCAAAATGCCTCTGAGCGGGTGCTGGTGGGCGGATCTACGGGCGGCGACTTCCTTGTCTTTGCCTTGAAAGGAGCCACGCTCGACCCCTTCTTCGGTTCGAGCGGTGAGGTGGTAACTAACTTGGGGGGCACGGATACGATTCGCGCTCTCGCCTTCCAGGGGACGAAGATTATCGCTGCGGGAGATAGCGTAGTGGATGGCACCCACCATATCGCCCTCGCCCGTTACAGCGCCAATGGTGTTCTGGACACCACGTTCGGCAGCGGGGGTATTGTCTTGAGCGAGGTCTTATCGGAAGGACAAACTCCGAGGGCCGTTTCCGTGCTTCCGAATGGAAAAATTGTCGTCTCGGGGCAGAGCCTTATCGCCAAGTTCTCGGCGGACGGCGTTTTGGATTCCAGTTACGGCACGGCTGGAAAAGTGGGGCTCTCTTTTGCGGATACCGACCTCACCTTCCACCATTCTCTGTCCCCTACCGGCAAGCTCATGGTCGGCGGCTCTACTCAAGCCGAGGATCTCGACTGGACCCTGTCGGGGTTCGATGCGAATGGCAATCCGTCTGGCGGGGGCACTTACGACTTTGGCTGGAACCACTACTTGGGATACAGCGAGGAGTTGCGAGGTCTGACCGGATACTTCGGGTCGTACGTCGCGGTAGGAACGGTAGCACGGGCGGGTTTTGAGGAGTTTTACCACAGCGGCCTTGTCATCCGTCACACGTCTCAGGGTTTCATCGACAAGAGCTTTGGTTACAACGGCCGCACGCTTGTTAGATTCGGTGGCTGCCAAGTCGGGGACCCCCCGCCTCCGACCCTTCCGCCGCTTCCGTCGACTACGCCCACGCCGGTCCCGGGTTGCGATCCTCAGCTCGAGGCGGCGTGCACCGGCCCGGACGCCTACTGGTATCCGGCCGAGTGCTCCTGCGCGATGGAGATAGGCCCGTGGTCTCCGTCGGGCGCTCCGACTTCGACCCCGACTCCGGACCCGACGACTTCTCCGTCCGGCGAGCCGACCGCGACTCCGACTCCGGACCCGACGACTTCTCCGTCCGGCAATCCGACGTCGACTCCGACGCCGGGCGGATCGGGCTCGCCGACTCCGACGCCGGCTCCGGCCTGCGGCGATGGTGCCACTACGGCGGGAGAGAGCTGCGACGACGGAAACCTTGAAGATGGGGACGGCTGCTCATCCGGCTGTACCTACGAGGCCACCGGTTGCGACGGGGTGCCCGGATCCAACACGATTTTCGATATCTGTGGTGTGTGCGGCGGCGACGGCACCGGTTGCGGCGGTGGCGGTGGTGGTGGTGGTGGCGGACCCGGTGGTGGATGGGGCGGCGGATCTTGCCCGGCCAACTACGGCCCGGAAAGCGCCTGCCCGATCGACAGCCCCTGCAATGGCGGCTGGGGCCACTGCGCGTACTCCAACAACTCCGGCATGCCCAACGGCTGCGAAGTTTACTGTAGAGACTGTACGGGCAATAGCGCTTGGGACGGCGACATCTGTAACTGCGGCGCGCTCGATCACATGGTGGGCGGCGGCTGTACTCCGTGCCCCGCCGACAGCGCGCGCGTAGATTTCACTTGGGCAGCGGCGGCCTGCATCTGCTACCTGCCGGGCGAGGTAATGAACGGGGCGGGAACCGAATGCATAGTCCCGACTCCGACCCCCACCCCGACGGCGACTCCGACGGCCACGCCGACCGCAACGGCCACGGCGACTTCTACGGCGAGTGCGACCCCGACTCCGACGGCGGCTCCGACGAGCTCTCCGTCCGGAGCCCCGACCGCGACTCCGACCCCGGTTCCGACGCCTTCTCCGTCGGACAATCCGGAGCCGTAAGCTTCACGATATGAGTGGAACGTTATGAGGGTTGAACGATGGAACGACACAAAACAAAACAAAGTTTGATTTGGGCGGCCGCGATACTGGCTTGCGTGGGCTGTACCTTCAAGCAGAGTCCCGAAACCTCTTCCTCCTCGAACGTCGGGGCAAATGTCTCGGCCAACTCCAACATGCCGCCGATTGTGATCGTGAATGCCGACGGACAGGCGGTCGACAAGGCCGGCCGGCCCATCTCCGAAGCGGGCCTGCGGCGAATGGCGCCGTTTACTTACGTGGCGCCCACTCAATCCAATACCAAGGAAGTCTACGTCGGCTCGGAATAACCCCGCCCGGCGACTCCCCCCCTGCCATTGGCTGAATCGAAAGGGACCGTTTAAAAGGTCTCGTCGAAAACGACCGCTTCGTGCTTCGAGGAAAAACCCTTCTGGTATTCGGTCACCCGCTTCTCGAAGAAGTTGGTGAGCGGCTGCACGTCCTGCAACACCATGAAGGGGAACGGGTTACGCGAGAAGTACTTTCGCTCGTAGCCCAGCTGCAGGAGCCGCTGGTCGGCGCAGTACTGAAGATATTCCTTCATGTTCGCCTGAGACAGCCCCGTGATTCCTTCCGAAAGCGCGTCCGCGCAGAAGTGCATCTCCACCGAGATGGCCTCTTCCAGCATGTCGTACACGCGCTGCTCGAGCTTCTTGTCGAACAGATGCGGATACTCGTCGCGGATGGCATTGATGGCCGCCATGGCCGCGTTGATGTGCATCGTCTCGTCGCGGAAAACCCAGTTCGTCGCGGTGGCAAGGCCCGGGAGCAGGCCTTTGTTCCGCAAGAAGTAAACGTAAGCGAAAGAGCCGAAGAAGAAGAGCCCTTCCACGCAGGCCGCGAAACAAATCAGGTTCTCGATGAACTTCTGCTTTTTCTCGTCGGTATCGAGCTTATCGAGGGACTCGATGGAGTCCATGTACTTGAAGCAGAAATCCGCTTTCACTTTCACGGAAGGGATCGACTGATAGGCGTCGAACGCCTCCGCCCGCTCCGCGGGGTCGGGCAGATAGTTGTCCACGAGAAGAAGGTACGTTTCCACGTGCAGCATCTCGTCGAAAAGTTGCTTGCCGAGAAACATCCGGAACTCAGGGCTGTTGATGTGCTTGTAGAAATTCAGCACCAGGTTGTGCGCCACGAGATTGTCGGCGGTGGCGAAGAAGGCGACTAGGCGCTTGATGAGGTGCGCTTGCCGCGGCTCCATCCGGTCGCGGATGTGCTCGAGATCCACCGAAAAATCCAGCTCGTCCGTCGTCCAGATGTTTTTGATGGAATCCTTGTACAGCTGAAAGAACTGGGGATAACGCATCGGACGCAACGTCAAATTCAACTCTGGGCTCAGTATCATCGGTGTCTCCTCTTAATGTCGTCTGAACTACGTTACTGGCACGCTTCGCAGGCTTCCGGATTCTCGAGGGAGCAGGCAATAACCTCTTCCTCGCTGACCTTCGGCGCGTCGGGCGTTGCAATGGTCGTCTTCTGAATCGACGTTTTGGCGCGCGAGCGCAGGTAGTACGTCGTTTTCACGCCCTGCTTCCACGCATACATGTACATGGAAGACAGCTTGCCTAGAGTGGCATCCTGCAGAAACAGATTCAACGACTGGGACTGACAGATGAACGTCGAACGGGCTGCGGCCATCTCGATGAGGGTCTTCTGGGGAATTTCCCAGACCGTTTTGTAGAGATCCCGGATGTTTTGAGGGATGGACTCGATGTTCTGCACCGAGCCTTCCGCCTTGATGATCTCGTCACGCATGCTGGGACTCCACAAGCCGATGGCCTTCAGATCGCGCACCAGGTAGCGGTTGATCTGGAGGAACTCTCCGCTCAGGGTTTCCCTTTTGAAGACGTTGGAAAGCTGGGGCTCGATGGCCTCGTAGCAGCCGACGATGGACGCGATGGTCGCCGTCGGCGCGATGGCAATCAGCAAGCTGTTTCGCACGCCGTGGGTTTTCACCTGCCAGGCGAGGTCGTCCCAGTCGTAATGAAGCTCCGGAACCGTGGGCTGATGCTTTTTCGCGAGCTGAACCTGCAGCTCGCCCTGGGCATAGCGCGATTCCTTGAAGCCGGGGAACGGCCCCTTGGATTTGGCCAGCTCCATGCTGGTCTTGATGGCGTGGTAGTAAATCGTCTCCGAAATCCGGGCGGAAACCTTCTGGGCCTCCGGGGAATCGAAGGGCAGCTTCATGCGAAACAGCGCGTCCTGAAGCCCCATGAGGCCGAGGCCCACGGGCCGCCACTTGTGGTTCGACTGCTTCGATTCGCCGATCGGGTAGTAGTTCACGTCGATGACGCGATCGAGGAACTTGACCGCCGTGATGGCGACGTCGGCGAGCTTGTCGTAGTCGAACGTGCGGTCTTCCTTCACGAAGTTTCCGACGTTGAGGCTGCCGAGGTTGCAAACCGCCGTTTCTTCCTTGTTGGCGATTTCCAGAATCTCCGTGCAAAGGTTCGAGCTGCGGATGACCGCGCCGGCTTCTGCCGTCTGGGCGGAGCGCAGGTTTGCCTTGTCCTTGAAGCAGATCCAGCCGTTTCCGGTCTCGGCGAGCGTCTGCATCATGCGGGAGTAAAGCTTGCGGGCGGAAACCTTCTTCATGCTCTTTCCGGCCGCTTCGTAATCCTCGTAGGCCTTGTCGAATTCCGGTCCGAAGGTGGAAATGAGTTTCGGCGTGTCGCTGGGGGAGAAAAGGCTCCACTCCTGATCCGCTTCCACCCGGCGCATGAAGAGGTCCGGGATCCAAAGGGCGAGATTCAGGTTATGAGTGCGGCGCTCCTCGGCGCCCGTATTGTTTCTGAGCTCCAGGAAGCTTTCAATGTCCCCGTGCCACGGCTCGAGGTAGACGGCCGCGGCTCCCTTTCGTTTGCCGCCCTGGTTCACCGCGTGAACCGACGAGTCGAACACTTTGAGGAAGGGAATGATGCCGTTGGACAAGCCGTTCGTGCCCCGGATGAGCGCGCCGGAAGCGCGCACCGGTGTCCAATCGACCCCAAGGCCGCCGGACCACTTCGAAAGCTGCGCGCAATCCATCACGTTCTTATATATGCCCTCGAGACTGTCTTCCGAGATGGTCAAAAGGTAGCAGCTCGACATTTGCGGGTGACGCGTGCCCGAATTGAAGAGGGTGGGCGTCGCCGGCATGTACAGAAACTGGCTAATGATGTTGTAGAACTGGATCGCCTCTTCCACGTTCGAGGAGAGCCCCAGCGCGACGCGCATGAACATCCACTGGGGACGCTCCACGAGCTTTCTCGTCTGGGGATGGCGCAGTAGATAACGATCCACGACCGTTTTCAGGCCGAAAAACTCGAAGCCGTCGTCGCGCTCGTGTCGGATGGCGAACTCAATCGCTTGAACGTCGTTTTTGACGAGCTCAAGGATGTTGTCGCTGAGCAGGCCGAGCTCGGTGACGTTACGGATGTAGTCGCGGAACGCGGAGCTTCTGCCGACTTCCTTGTGAATGCTTTCGGAAAGCATGCGCGCGGCGACTTTGGAATAGTTCGGCTCGTCGCCCATCAGCATCACGGCGGTGGCGATGGACAAGTCATCTAGCTCTTGCGTCGTGCTGCCGTCGTGCAGGCCGTTGATGGTGCGCTTGGCGATTTCCAGCGAGACGACGTTCGGGATTCCGCGGCAAGCTCTGTCGACGGCATGCAGAATCTTTTCGATCTTAACTTCTTCCCTGGACCCGTCTCGCTTGATTACGTACATGAAGTGTCGCCCCCGGCCGAAAAACCCAGTTTTTTGGGGTGAGAAGTCCCTTGGCTCCGTTTCGGGAGCTCTTCCGTCTCACCCATTATATGTGAATGTATTGTGAACTGCCCTACCCCAAGTGTAGTGCGAGTTCCCGGCTTTATTGGAAGTTAAACAACCAAAAATTTTGTGTCAATTCGGAACCCATGACGCCTCTGAGCCGCTGAAAAAATAATTGTGTTGAAATCTCCGACGTCCGCGCCAGTGGCGCGTTTGCGGTCATCCGACCATCGAGCCCCCGAGCTGTTTCCCTCCCAAAACGTGAAGGTGCAAATGGAACACGCTCTGGCAGCCGTTTTTGCCCGTGTTGAACACCGTTCGGAAGCCGTCTTTTTGTAGAGAAAGCTTCTTCGCCACTTCCTGCGCGCCGAAAAAAACGTTTTGAAAAATCTGAAAGTGCTCTTTGTCCACGTCGAGAACGTCCCTTACGTGAGTGCGGGGGACGACGAGCACGTGCACGGGCGCCTGGGGCTGAATGTCGTGGAAAGCGATTACGTACTTGTCCTCGTAAACCCGTTGGCTTGGGATTTTTCCGTCGATGATCTTGCAGAAAATGCAGTCGGAATTCATTTCGTCCTCCGCGGTGGAGGACGAATTTCAATTCAGCGGAGGAGGTTCGGCAAGGGCTTTTAAGACGGGAGAGGTCAGGCTTCGAAATCTTTCAAAATCTTGATGACGACGCGGCGGTTTCTGGCGTGAACTTCGGCGGGTTCGCGGCTCACGTGCTTGTCGTCGGGGACCGGGCGCGTGTCTCCCCAGCCGATGGCTTTCAAGTGCTTTCGGTCGAAGCCGCTTTCCTCGAAAAGTCTCAACACCGTACAGGCGCGTAGGCTCGAGAGCTCCCAGTTGGTCGCGATACTTTTCGTTCCCTTGAGGGGAACGCTGTCGGTGTGCCCTTCGATGACCACGCCGTAGCCAGCCGCTTGCTTCATGATGACCGGAACAAGCCCCCGCAGAATCTTCTTTGCCTCCGGGCGCAGCTCGATGGAGCCGGTGCTGAAAAAGAGGCCGCCGCGGAAGGAAATCTCGGCGCCGCTGTCGGTCTGTTCGAAATTCACTTCATCGAGTGCCTTGTTGTCGGCGAGAACTTCCTTCACGTTCTTGACGAGCTTTTCCTGGGGCTGTTGATAGTCGCCCCCGAAGCTCTCGCTCGTCGCCTGCTTCACTTTTTCGAAGGCGGTGTTGTCGATTTTCGAAAAGCTCATGAGCATGACGAAAAAGCCCACGAGCAAGGTCATCATGTCCGCATAGGACACTAGCCATGCGCCTTCGTCTTCGCCGCCTTTTTTCTTGTGTCCCATTTTATGCCGCTTTCGCCGCCGCCTGGCCGCCGCCGCTCTGGCTTTTCTTATAATTGGCCCGTTCCCGGGGCAGCAGATACGAGACCAAGGTCTCCTGAACGATGAGCGGGTGCTCTTTCCTTTTGATGAGGCGTACGCCGTCCATGATCATCTTGCGCATCGTCTCGTCATCCCGGTTGGACTTCGTCAAATGCTCACCGATGGGAATGAAGACGAAGTTCGCGAGCACCAGCCCGTATAAGGTACCGACCAAGCCGATGGCCATGGAGGGCCCGATCAGCTTGAAGGAGTCCGGGGAGCCGATGGTTTGGAGCAGCGAAATCATGCCGAGGGTCGTCGCCATCAGGCCGAAGGCGGGCGGGAATTTCGCAAGCGTCTTGAAAATTTCGGCCTCTTCCTCGTAACGGGTGGAATGGGTTTCGGCGCGCTTTTCCATGATGGCTTCGAGTGCCTCATCCGAAACGCCCCCCTGAACGATCAGCTCGATGCAATCCTTTAGAAAGTGCGTCTTGATGGTCTTTACTTGGCTGGCGAGATGGCCCGAGTCGTTGCGGTAGCCGCGGGCGAGCTCCACGCACTCCTTGATCACGATGTGGGTCGCTTCCGTGTATTTCCCGAGCACTTTTCTCAGGCACACTTTGACGAGAGCGAAAAGAAGCGAGCCCGGAAAGCAAATGAGGCTTGCCGCGGCCGTTCCGCCCACCACCACGAGAATTCCGTGATGGTTCAAAAAGACCGAGGTGTTTTCCGTGGAGGTGAACACCCCCATGATGAAAACTCCGAGCGCTGCGACCACTCCGACTACCGACGAGAAATTCATGTTTTTCGTTCCCTACGATGCTTTCTTGAATACGTCTTCGAGTTTTTCCGTGCCTAAGAAGGAATCTACCTTGTCCCCTAAATTCCTCAGGTGCCCTTTGAGAGCCGCCATCGCCGCCGCCTTGTTCGCCGGCGTGCGCTTGTCGGGACGCGAAAGCTCGTCTCTCGCGAGCTCCGCGGTCATGGTGGGGCAAAGCTTCAGCGCGCGCTCGGTGAGTTCGGGCATAAGACGCAGCAGCGCCACCACTTCCTCGGCCTGGGCTTCCCGCAGAAGCATCGAGAGCATCTCGTCGGGCCAGCGGTCGGCGAAAACGAGGCTGGGATAGGTTTTCAGAAATTCCTTCACCGCGGGCTTTTCGCGGATTTCCCGGAACAGCTTGAGCTCTTCTTCGGGCGAGAAGCTTTGAACGAGTCCTCCGACCAGGGGCTTCAGGGCCACGGCCTCGGAGCCGGAATCGAGTTTCGCGATCTCGCTTTTCACCAGATCGCTCAGTTTCACGAGCTGTCGGACGTCGGTATTGGCGAGGCCAAGCGCCGCTTCCAGAACTTCCTTACGTACCGCTTCTCCGGCGCGATCCAGGTACGACTGGCGGGCTTCCGGCGGACAGTAGAGCAGAATGAGCGCCCGCTCGGGCGCGGATTTCGCCTTCAATGAGGCGGCCAGCTGAGAAACCGTCGCTCTGGCGAGGTGGGCGAAGGGACGCTCCAGCGTTTTTGCTCCCAATCCCTGAAGGGCGAGGATTTCCCAGTAGACTTCGCGAACGAGCTCCACGTAGCGCGCGGTGGGAAGCGCCGCCATTTCCCGGAACGCGGAGAAGACCTTTTCGTGATCTCCTTCGGGTAGCGCGAACGAAACTCCCCTTTGTCCGGTCACGCCGAGAAACACGGCGAGTTTTTTGAGGCCTTTATCGTCGCCATAGCGCCAGCTGAGCAGCAGAACCTCGATGACCGGACGAATGGCTTCGGCGACCCGGCAGATGGAATCGGAAAGTTCGGCCAACTCTTCCCGCGCGGCGGCCGCCGCGAGCTTATCGAAGCCCTCCATCGGAGCCGGCTCCGATTTCTTCGCTTCGCCGGTCTCTCTCGGCGGCGGGGGCGGCGCAGGTGCGGCTCCTTCGGGGGCGGGCATCCGAACGGGACTTCCCTTCTGGGCGATGAGCTTCCAAAGCAGCAGGCCGAAGAGCCCCGCGAGAACGAGCGTCAGCATCACGAGCAGCGGCTGGAAATCCTGAAGCAGCTTCGTGAGCTTTTCTTCCTGAGTGAGTTTCTTCGGCGGAGGGGGCGCCGGAGTCGGGGCCGGTGTCGGCGGCGGCTCCGCTTTCGGCCGGACGAGGAACGAAACCTCGATCACGGCCTTTTGCCCGAACTCCGCCTTCAGTCGGCTTTGCAACCAGCGCTCGACGATCATCGGCACCCGTTTGTTGAGATTGGGATGCAACCCCACCTGAACGAGAACGGATTGAACTTTGTAGGAAGGCGGCGGCCGGTACGGCGTGGGAGTCGCCTGCGGCTGCGTGGGAAGTATCCGGCGCAAGTAAGCGTCGTCCATGCGCTCGACGATGCCGAGTCCGAGGTCCCCAGGGTATTGGGCGGCCGGATTCGCCGTCGGGGCCGGGGCCGGAGCGGTTTGGCGTTCTTCGGGCGGCAGCTCGACTTTTTGCAGGCTCACCATGACGCCGACCTTGAAGCTGTCGTGCTCCAGTACGGTGAGCAGCATCTTCTCGTAACGAAGCGAAAGCGTGCGCTCGAGCGCCGCCTGCGTCTCGATGAGATCGGCGGACGGCGGCTCCTCCGCGAGCGCGGCGCTACAGAAGAGCGCTATGGCGAGCCACCAATTCAATCGTCTTCCCCCGCTTCAGGAGGTTTGAGAAAACTATCGACGAGGCTGTCGGCGTTCTCCTCCGCTTTTTTTCCCTCTTGCTTCTTGGGCTCCTCGGTCAGCTGGCGCGGCATCAACTCCTTCGGGAATAGAACCTTTTTCTTGTTGGCTTCCTCCGCGGGCTCCGTGCCGGGGGTCGCGGCCGCGACCGCGCCGTCCGCCGGAGCGGGCGAAGCGCCAGCCACCGCGGGGGACTGTGGAGCCCCTTCGATGGCCGCCGCTATCGGTTCCTCACGGCGCCCGAGAAAGCGGCGAAGCTCCGCCGCCATCAGCTTCGCTTCGGTCAGCGTCGCATCCACGAACTGAGCGGTCTCGTACGCCTCGAGGGCGTCCTGATACTTTCTCTGCAGGATATAAATCGATCCGCGCATTGTGTACGCGCGGCCGAAGCGAGGCCAGGTTCTGAGAACGTGATCCACTTCCTTGTGCGCCTTATCGAAGACACCTTTCACCGCGTAGTTCTGCGCCGTGAAGAGCCGCTCGATTACGACCTTCGCGCGCTCGTCATCGACGCCCGGAACGAGAGTCGCCGTCAGGCCGGACACGGAGGTCCCCGATTTCCGCGGCAGGAAATATTGCGCGGTCTGGTAGCCCTCTTTCGAGATGAGCACTTCCCAGTAATCCTTGTTCGAGTCCTTCGAGGCGCCGAGCACCCAGTCGATGGCGTCGGGGGAAACTTCGAGCGGGGTGATGCCGAGGATGTTCCGCTTTCCGGTGAGGCGATCTTTGATCCAGACTTCCGCGCCCGAGGGTTCCGATCGCACGACGACTTTCAGGTTCGTGCAGCCGGCTACCACCGCGAGAGCCAGGGCAAAGAGGATGGACCAGTTCCAGGACATCACCTAGACCATCGGGATTTCCCGAGCCAAACCAAAGACTTTTGCCGCTTTGAGGGGGCTCGCCCCGGCGTTTATACGTCCGCGTCAAGAGGTGGAACTTCCAGGTCTTTGTGAGGGGCAAAGTTGGGTGGGGGGCGTCATGGGGTTGCCGCGTGCTCCGCGTGACCCGGGGGAGCCGATTCCGGCGTTAATTGACCCGTCGCAATAGACATTCCCTCTCGGCCCCGGCGCCGTTATCCTGATCCCCTTATGCCTTTCGAACGAGACGATTTGGAGAGATGGCTCGGTGGAGCCGGCCCTTTCGAAGACGAGACCGGATCGGAACGTCCGGCGGCGGCCGTGCTGGTTCCCATCGGCTGGAACAACGAAACCAACCGCGACGAAATTCTTCTCACCAAGCGTACCGATCTCGTTCAAACCCACAAAGGTCAGATCAGTTTTCCCGGCGGGATGTGGGAGGAAGGCGATGAGGATTTGCGGATGACCGCTCTTCGCGAGGCCGAAGAGGAGATCGGTCTCAATCGGAGTGAAGTCGATATCGTCGGTAGATTGCCCCTCGTTCGGACTCGCGGCGCACTTCCCATCGTGCCGTGGGTTGGTCTCATCCGCTTTCCTCTCCAGTTTGCCCTGAACTCTCACGAAGTGGATCGAACTTTGTGGCTCTCGGTCGATCGCCTCCTGCAAGAAGGGCTCGTCACCAAGAGCGTTCCCATCCTGGGCGTCACCATTCAAAGCCCGGGCATCGAAGTGGAGGGGGAGCTGGTCTGGGGAGCGACGGCCAAAATCCTCGAGTCGCTGAGAGAAGTATTGAAGCGGGGTTCGCCCTGACGGGAAAACCCCGCTCCTTTCCCCAAGGGTGTGTATTCACCCAACCAACCGAAAAGGAATTACTCAGACGCGGTGGTCGGGTCCAGGTATTCGACACAAGGTGTTAACAGCCGTTAGCGATACGGTGTGTCGCAAAACGCACCATTTATTAATAATTACAGTGTCTTGTGGCCTTTGCCGGTGAAGAAAATTTCGCGGGAATGCTTGCGAGTGGAATCAGGACGTAACAGCGAAACGCTCTCGAAGCACTCCCGAAGTTGCTTGCGGTAGAGCTCGAAATCTTCGCCCATGAAGAGCTTCACGACGAAATTTCCTCCGGGCTTCAGATGCTTTTTCGCGACCTCGAGCGCGAGCGATGCCAACTCGAAGGAAAGGGCCGTGTCCCGGGCCGCGACTCCGCTCGTTTTCGGAGCCATGTCGCTAAGCACGACATCGGCTTTCTCTCCACCGAGAAACGCCGGGAAGTCGATGGTCGCTATGTCTTGCTGAAGAAAATTGAGCCGGGGATTGCCGATGTCGAGGGGGCTCAGATCGACGGCGAAAATTTTCGCCTTCGGGCAGGTTTTCAAAACGTATTGGCTCCAGGATCCCGGAGCCGCACCGAGATCGATGATGACGTTCGCGCCGGCCAGGACTTTTTCCTTCCTATCGATTTCCTCGAGCTTGTAGATGGAACGGGCCGCGAAATTTTCCTCGCGCGCCTTTTTCGTAAAGGGATCGTCGTTCCAATTGCGGTTGCGGCTCATAACCGTTCCTTCAGCGAAAAGCCTTCCATGGAAAGATGGCAGAGAGAAAAGTCATAGCGGATAGGATCTTCGGGGCAAAGTTTTCTGAGGCGGGCGGTGGCGGCTTCCACCACCTTCCAGCTGGCCTGTTTGCTCTTCGTCCAGCGAAGTAACCGAAGCGTCTTCAGGAGGTGGGTATCGACGGGAAGTGCGAGCTCCGCCGGAGTCAGGCTCTTCCACACTCCGAGATCCACGTGTCCGTCGGAGCGGACCATCCAGCGCAGGTACATGTTCAGGCGCTTGCACGCGCTTCCCCGCTCCGGGTGGGGGAGCAGGTACTTGAGTTGACGCTCGCGTTTCTGTTTGAGCGCCGTCCACTCGGGCGCGAGCGGCTGAGCCGTCAGCCGATCGATGAAACTTCCGAGCATCGATTTCATGTCGGGGCGGCCGGCTCCGTGAGGCGCGAGAAAAAAACTCTCCAAACTGCCGTGGGATCTAAGGGCGGAGGAAATCCAAAGCGCTAGAACCCGAAGCTCGTCTCCCGTGGTGAAACGGTGGCGGAAACCGGGCCACAAGCCGAAGTCGCCTCCCCGGCGGAGGGTCTTCGCCGGAGACGGGCCGAGCGGAGCCAGCGCCCGGCGGACGCTGCTCAGGATCGTGGTGACGTTGCCGTAGGAAAGTACCGCCGTGAAAAACCCCGCCACTTCCCGGTCGCGGGGATCCTGATAGGGGTGCACGAGGCAGACCGGGTCCTTGTCCCGGAACTCGGCCGAGTGAAAGTCTTCGTAGGCGGATTCGAGTAGTCCCTTGATATCGGCCATGGCAGTTACCTACCACAACTCAAGGGGCGAGTGGGATGGGGTCAGCCCGTCCAGGTTTCGGCGAGCTTGATGATTTCGAGCATGACGGCTTCGGGCGTCTTGCCGTCGGTGCTGACGGTAAGATGGGCCTGGCTGTAGACGTACTTGCGGGAAGCGAGCGTCTCTTCGATGGTCTGGCGCAAGGTCTTGCCCTTCATGGGGCGAAGAAACGGGCGCGCCACTCCTCCGGCGCGGGCCATCAGCGTGTCCACCGAAGCTTCCAGAAAGACGACCATTCCCGAGCGCAGCACGCGCTCGCGGGTGTCGCGATCCTGCAGCGAGGCCGCCCCGAGAGCGACGACCGTGTGCTTTCCGGTGGACGCCATGTTGACCTGCTTTTCCTCGGCGCTTCGGAAGGCCGCTTCGCCTTCGAGCTCGAGGTATTTGGCGATGGAGTTTCCGACCACCTTCATGACCATCTGCTCGGTATCGAGAAAGCGCCAATCCAGTTTCTTGGCGAGCAGTGCTCCGACCGAAGACGTTCCGGCGCCTATGAAACCGACGAGAAAGATGTTGTTCACACTGGTTGCCATGAGTCCCTCGCAGGCTCTTGGTTCACTTCGATTGTATCGGCTAGTAAGCGGACATCATCTGACGGGTCAACTCGGTGACCGCCTGTTCCGGCGTCATCGTGACGATGCCGTGATAGCTCTTCAAATCTTGTTGGCGCGCCTTGGAAATGTAGCAATCGGACGTGGTGACGAAAATCTGGTTCTTCATGGAGTGATGCTTGATGAGGTAAACCACGTTGTTGATTTCACCCATGCTCAGTTTGGTCGAGTCGCGGCCGGGAAACAAAATAGCGGCGATGCTCTTGAAGGTCGCCGAGCCCGAACCCGTTATGGGGGTCGAGCGTCCCTTGGAAGCGCTGAAGAAAGACGTCTTTTTCGGCATCGGTTCCGGGGGAGGGGCGACCGGCGCGGCCTTGGGTGCGGCTCCGGCTTGATGAACCTCGACTAGTCCCGCGGCCATCCATCCCTGCAGTTTCTGCACGAAAGTATCATTCGCTTGCTGGCCCATGAGGCCGACGTCGACCGTTAATTTGATCATGACAGGACTCCTAAGAAAAAGGTCTGGGCCAGGCTGAAACACTTCGGAACGGGAAGGCTAAGTCATACCATTTTTCGGATCGGGTCCTTAGGAGAATCGACGAAGAGTAGCGATCTCAGCTAGGTAGGAGATCGGCCTAACCTTCGGACGGAGCTTTTTTCCGTCGTTCCATGCGGACGTTGGCGGGCACTTCGAGAACGAATTTGTTCTGGGCCTCCAGCTGGCGCGCGATCTTCAGCACCTGCTTGCGGGCGCCCAATACGAACGCTTGCTCGGGGGCGGAATTGAGCAGCCCCTCCTCATCCACGAACTGCTTGGTCCCCCGGTGTCCGAGGTGGCGGAGGATTTCCTTACGGAACTCCTCGGGCATTCCGCTCAGCGCGAACGCGAGAATCTTGGGGGAAACCTTGGACAAAATTTCGGCAAGCACCGCTTCATCGAGAACGGTGAGCTCCTCGAACAGAACTACCTTTTTCATTACGGTGGCGAGGAAATCGGAGTCTTCCTTTTCCACTTCTTTCAAAATCGCTTCGCGCTGGCGGGGATCGGATTGTTCGATGAGGGCCGCGAACTCGATCATTCCTTGCATCGTCTTCTTGAAGCGGCTGATGTTGGGTTTACGCTTGAACGACATGCTATTCCTCTGCCCCGCCAATTCGGGGCTCGTCTCGTGAAGTTGTTTCTAGGGTTGTTGAGTGGGAAGGGGTCCTGTAGTTAAGAATAATCTTAAACGCAGGAAACCTCAATAATGCCGCAGTACATCCTTGCAATTGATCAGGGCACCACGGGAAGCACCGCTCTTTTGTTCGACCAGGATTTCCGGATCCTGGGCAAGCATACGGTGGAATTTCCCCAGCATTTCCCGAAGCCATCCTGGGTCGAGCACGATTTGGAGCAGATATGGGCTTCGGTGCGGGAGGCCGTAAATGGGGCGGTGGCTCAAGGCCGGGTGCCGCTCAGTTCGATAGCCGCCATCGGGATCACCAACCAGCGCGAGACGACTTGTCTGTGGCGCCGCGAGCCCGGGGCCCCTCCGGTTGGGCGCGCGATCGTGTGGCAGGATCGGCGGACCGCCGATGTTTGCGCGAAATTGAAAAAGCGCGGACTGGAAAAGGCGATCAACAAGAAGACCGGGCTTCTTCTCGACCCCTATTTCAGCGCCACCAAACTGCAGTGGATGCTAAAAAACATCCCCGGCGCAGCAGTCGACGCGAAGGCGGGAAAGATCGCCTTTGGCACCATAGACAGCTACCTGCTCTATCGAATGACGGGCGAGCACGCGACCGATGCGAGCAATGCGAGCCGGACGCTCCTCATGGATTTGAAAAAGATCAAATGGGACGACGATCTTTTGAAGCTTTTCGGAATTCCGAAGGCAATCCTCCCCGAGATTCTTCCTTCCGCCGTCGAGTACGGACGCACGAAGGGTTTCTTGAATTTTCCCGACGGCATTCCGGTCACCGGGATCTGCGGCGATCAGCAGGCGGCGCTCTTCGGACAGGCCTGTTTTGAAAAGGGCTCTGCGAAATGCACTTACGGCACCGGCGCCTTCATCCTGGTGAACACGGGCACGACCCCCGTCTTCTCGAAGCACCGGCTTCTCACGACGGTGGCCTGGCAGCTCGGCGGAAAAGTCACCTACGGCCTGGAGGGCAGTGCCTTTATCGCGGGAGCGGCCGTGCAGTGGCTTCGGGACGGACTTGGGCTTTTTTCGAAATCGTCGGAAGTGGAGGCGCTCGCCGCTTCCGTTCCGGACTCCGGCGGTGTCGTGATGGTTCCGGCGCTCTCCGGTCTCGGCGCGCCTTACTGGTGGCCCAATGCGACCGGCATCATGACGGGCATTACCCGCGGCACGACGAAAGCCCACGTGGCCCGCGCGACTCTCGAAGGCATGGCGTTTCAGGTGACCGAGCTGCTCGAGGCGATGGGAAAAGATTGCGGTAAACGACCGCAACCCATCAAGGTCGATGGCGGCGCTTCCGCCAACGATCTGCTCATGCAGTTTCAGGCGGATCTAATGGGCGTGAAAGTGGTCCGCAGTGAAATTCTGGAAACTACCGCGCTGGGCTCGGGGATTCAGGCGGGTCTGGCCATCGGTTACTGGAACGGTCTCGACGAAGTCGCGAAAAAATGGCGGGCGTCGAAATCCTTCGAGCCCCGCATGAAAGGACCGGAGCGCAAACGAAACATGGAGCGCTGGAGAAAAGCTCTGAAGGCCGTTCAGATCTTGTCGGCCAAGTCCTGAACGTGATCGAGACCGACCATCTCGATTCCTTTTAGACCGCCGAGCTCCTTCTTCACCTTGGAGGGGACGAAGGCGCGCTTGAGCCCGATGCGGATGGCTTCTTTCAGCCGTTCGGTCGCCCGCGGAACACTACGGATTTCCCCGCCGAGCCCCACTTCTCCGAAGAACACCGCCGAAGGATCGGCCGGCTTTCCTTCGTAGCTGGAAATCAGGGCCGCGATTACTCCGAGGTCCGCCGCCGGCTCGTTTAGCCGCAGCCCACCCGCGACGTTCACGTAAACATCCTGATCGAAAAGGCGGAAGCCGCCGCGCTTTTCGAGAATCGCGCAAAGCAGCGACACCCGGTTCGGATCGATTCCGATGGCCGTGCGCCTGGGTATCGCCAGCGATGTCGACGAGGCGAGCGCCTGAATCTCGACCAGAAGGGGTCGGGTTCCTTCGAGGCTCGCGACGATGACCGAACCCGGGATCTTTTCCGGCCGCTCGGACAAGAAAAGCTCGGACGGATTCGAGACCTGCTTCATGCCATAGGAGACCATCTCGAAAACGCCTACTTCATTGGTCGAGCCGAAGCGGTTCTTGATGGATCGTAGAAGGCGGAAGGACTGTGAGTTGGTGCCCTCGAAGTAGAGGACGACGTCCACCATGTGCTCCAGCACCTTCGGGCCCGCGATGGAGCCTTCCTTGGTGACGTGGCCCACGAGAAAAGTCGCAAGGCTTCTGCCCTTGGCCAGATGAATGATCTCGTTCGCGCATTCCCGAAGCTGCCCGACGCTTCCGGCCTGAGACTGCAGCTCGCCGCTATGGATGGTTTGGATGGAGTCGATGACGAGTAAATCGGGTTTGAGCGCGTCGACGTGCTCGATCACTTTTTCCAAAACCGTTTCGGAAACGACGAGCAGCTGCTCGGACTTCACTCCAAGCCGGGCCGAGCGCAGGCCGATTTGCGAAGTCGACTCCTCGCCGCTCACGTACAAAATCTTTTTCCCCGATTTCGCGTACTGGTCCGTTACCTGAAGAAGCAGCGTGGACTTTCCCACTCCCGGTTCACCGCCGAGAAGCACCACGCTTCCGGGAACGAGCCCGCCGCCGAGCACGTTGTCCCACTCGGAGAAGTCCGTGCCGTAGCGCCGGTATTCCTGGGTCGCGAGCTGCGAGACCGGAAGGGGTTTCGAGGCTCCCTCCGCGCCCACGGCCGAATGGCCTCCCTTGGGAGCGCGGGTGACCTTCTCCTCCACGACGCTGTTCCAGGCGCCGCACTCCTGGCATCGGCCCATCCACTTCGAATAAGTCTGGCCGCACTGCTGGCAGGCGAAGGTCCACTTCTCTTTCATTGCTCCAAACTGGGGGAGTACCACTTCAGCGTCAAGGCACCGGGAAGCGCGTGATCTCAGTAATTTATCGTTTTTCGATAAGAATATATTGATTCACGATAACGAAATCCGTAGGTTGCAGAACATGAATTTCGAAACCACGAGGCGCTTGGCATGGGGAATTTTCCGTTTGGGTCAAATAATCGCGATGTTCGCGGTGATGGTGTTCGTGCTTGCCGTGTTCGTCGGTCCGGGCCCGTCGCTGGCTTACTTGCTCGAAGCGGTGGGAGTCGGAACGACGTATGTCGTTCTGCAGACCCTCGCGGAGCTGATGAAACGGATCGGCGATCCCCCCGAGGAGTTGGTGGATCTCGTCCCCTTTCTGGATCGCGGAGTCATCGCCCTGCTCGTTGGCTTTTGCTATGACGTCATCACCTGGTACCGCGCGTCCGACGTCGCGCTAGGTGAAGGCTGGGCCTCCCTAAGTCTCTCGCACTTCATTCTTCCGGAATTTTTTGGAATGGCGGCGCTCGTGATGGCGTTTATCTTCCATGTGCTTTCTCGCTACATTCTCGAGCGCTATGACTTGCAGGAAGAGCTCGACGAATTGCAGGCTGAGAAAAGATTCATCGTATGAAGAAGAGCATTCGCGTTAACCTCGACCTGCTGCTTGCGAGGAAGAAAATGAGTCTCACCGAGCTTTCCGAAGCGGTGGACATCTCTCTTGCCAACTTGTCCATTCTGAAAACCGGAAAGGCCAAGGCCATTCGTTTCTCTACTTTAGAACGTTTGTGCAAAGCGCTGGAATGCCGCCCAGGCGATCTTTTGGACTACGAAACAAAGATCGAGGTAGGCAGTCCATAAACTTCGCGGACTGAGTACGTGGCGAAGGGCAGCGGATCTTTGTGGATGCCGTGATTGAAAAAAGAGTGGCCTCTGCTACACTAAAAGTAAGTCGGGACTTTAGCGGTCCCACTCCTCGACTGATCTAATAACAATCAACTAAACCCTGAATAGCACCTCTGGATTGGGGCCTTCGTCTGCGCGGTTCTCACCGTGCGGCAGGCTGCATTCGCCCCCAGTCTTCGGTCATTCCATCTCCTATGCAATCCATCAAAACCGACTTGCTCGAGCTCATTCGCCGCAACGATCTCTTGAAGGCCGTACTGCTTCTGGGAAAAGTTCAGGACCCTAATTTCGACGGGGAGTTTTACGTCGAGCGAATCATGGAGCTTGCCGCCCGCGTGTGGCACCGCTGCGCTCGCGCCAAGTACGATCCGATACTGAAGGCCGAGAGCATCAACCACGTGCTCTTCAAGGAGCTGGGCCTGGTCGGAAAGACCGACAAGTACAAGCAGGTCATCGACGACCCGAATCGTTTGTTCCTCCATACGCTGATGGACAAGAACACTGGATCGCCGCTCAGTTTCGCTCTCCTTTATATGGTGCTCGCCGAACAGGTGGGCCTGGCTTGCGAGTGCGTCGCCCTTCCTTCGTACTACTTCCTGAAGGTTCCCGACGTCGCCGCGCCCTTTTACATCGATCCCTTCGAGCACGGAAAGTTCATCACGGAAGAGGAGTTCCAGAGAAAGCTACGCACCTCCATGCAGCGCTCGAAGCTGCTCTCCCAAAGCCTCTACGAAAAAGTCACGCACCTGCAGCTCGTCGCCCGCGTGGTCCAGCAGCTGAAGCATATCTACATTCTCAAGAGTAAGGCGCTGGAAGCGCTGCGGGCCGTCGAAATTCTGACCGCGCTCTTTCCGCAATCGCCGGAGCTCACCCGCGACCGCGGCATTCTCTACTGCGAGATGGAGTACTTCTCGAAAGCGATGAGCGACCTGAAGGACTACCTGAAGGCGCGCCCGGAAGCGGACGATGTGAAAGAGATCAAGAAGCTCACCACGATGCTCCAGGGCTACCGCGAAATCATGAACTGACCCCTCCGTCATCCCGGGAGCGAAGCGACGTGGGACCTTTGGCCTAGACAATGCGAATGGCGCCGGATTTGGGCGTGCTACGGCCAAAGCTTCTTTCGCTTGCTTCGCACGCGTTCGGAATAACGTTATTTGTTACAGAATGTCTTTTTTGATTCGCGCGACCAGAGCGTCGGCGCTGATGCCGTACTTCGTGTACAGCTCTTTCGGGTCGCCCGACTCGCCGAACTGGTCCTGCAGACCCATCCGCACGAGCTTGCCCTTGAAGCCTTCCTCAGCCAGCACTTCGGCGACCGCCGAGCCCAACCCGCCGATCACGGTGTGATCTTCCACCGTCATGATGTACTTGCACGAGTGAGCGAGGCTCTTGATGAGCGCCCGGTCGATGGGCTTGATCGTGTGCATGTCCACGACCCAGGGGCTAATGTGAGAAAGCTCTTCGGAGGCCTTGAGCGCTTCCGCGACTCCAGCGCCGCTTCCAATGAGCGCGACTTCCTTGCCTTCCTTCACGATGATTCCGCGCCCGCACTGGAAAACGTCCTGGGACCGATAAAGGCCCGGTAGTTTCTGGCGCGTGAGGCGGAGATACACGGGACCTTTGTGGGTCGCCGCGAAGCGGATGGCCGCTTTCGTCGTCGCGTCGTCGGCGGGCTGAATCACCGTCATGCCGGGAATGCCGCGCATGAGGCTCACATCTTCCAGGCCCATCTGGGTGTAGCCGTCGTCGCCGATGCCGAGACCCGCGTGGGTTCCGACGATCTTCACGTTGGCTTGGGAGTAGCCGATGGAAATCCGGATCGTGTCGTAACGGCCCGTGATGAAGGCGCCGAAGCTGCAGATGAACGGAATGACACCCGTAAAGGACATGCCGGCGGCGGCGCCGATCATGTTGGCTTCCTGGATGCCCATCTGGAAAAACCGGTCGGGGTAGGCCTTGGCGAAAAGAGCGCTCTTCGTCGAGCAGCTCAAGTCCGCGTCCATCGCGACGATGTTGGGAAACTCCGCTCCCAGGTCCCGCAGCGCTTCTCCGAAAGAGTCTCGGGTGGCTTTCTCACTCATGACACCACCTTCGCTTTCAGTTCCTCAATTGCCTTTTTGGCTTCTTCGGCGTTCGGCGCGACTCCGTGCCACTTCACGTTGTTCTCCATGAAGGAAACGCCTTTGCCCTTCACCGTATGGCAGTGAATGAACGTGGGCCGCTCCGTTTCGGCTTTCGCCGCTTCGAGAGCGCCGAGAATCTGATTGAAGTCGTGGCCGTCGATTTCGTGCACGGCCCATCTGAAAGCGCGCAGTTTTTCGGGGATGGGATTGAGGTCCATCACTTCGGTCACGTGTCCGTCGATCTGGCCGTTGTTGTTGTCGAGAAAGACGACGAGGTTGTTCAGCTTGAACTTGGGCGCGGAAAGAAGCGCCTCCCAAACCTGGCCCTCCTGGCACTCCCCGTCTCCGAGAACGCAGAAGCTGCGCGCAGATTTCTTCGCGTGCTTGAGTCCCATCGCGATGCCCTGGGCGAAGGAAAGACCTTGTCCCAGAGATCCGGTGGAAGCTTCCATCACGGGAAGCCTCGCCCGGTCGGGGTGCCCTTGAAGCCGGGAGTTCGTCCGGCGAAGGGTTGCGAGCTCCGCTTCCGGAATCACACCTTTCTGCGCGAGTACCGCGTAGAGTGCCGGGACTCCGTGTCCCTTTGAGAGGACGAAGCGGTCCCGATCTTCCCAGGCGGGATTATTCGGGTCCCATTTCATTTCGTGGAAAAAGAGTGCCGTGATGATGTCGATACACGAAAGGGAGCTGCCCGGATGACCGGAGCCTGCCTTTTCGAGCATCGAGATAATCTTGATGCGGCACTCGTTGGCGGTAGCCTCTAAGGAACGGATGGTTTGGGGATCAGCCATAAAATTGGCTGCAATTTGCCTGAAACCGCCCCGCCGTTTCAAGAGCGAAATTGCCTAGTTGATCCCGCTAGGTAGTTCGGCTACATAACCGGCCATGGCAGGATTTTTCGGCATCGGCGCTCTCCTTGGGACGGCGCTTTATCTCGCGGCCCTAACCCTCGGCCACTTCGGGCCTTCCTTGGGGGCTCAGCCGTTTCACCACCTGGTGGTGGGGCTCACCGCCGCGATTTGGTCGGTTTCCCTGCATTGCCTGGTGTTTGCGATTTTCACCGGAGCGGGCAAAGACACCCGCCTGCTGGTCGAAGATCTCCATCTCGACCCCACTTTTGTTAAGAGGATGAAGGCCTTCAAGTTCACCGTTTTCCCGCCCGCCCTCTACGCCATCATGGCGATCCTGGTCGTCACCTCCCTCGGCGGCGCCCTTTCGGCGGGCTCGGCCGGCTGGCTTCGGTGGTTGCACCTGGCAACCGCTTGGTTGGTGTTCGCCTACAACACGAAGGTGCTCAGGCAGGAATGGAAGGCCATCGGCGAGAACGCGGCCCTTTTACAGCGGGTAAACGAAGCGGCTTCCGAGAAGGCGGCCCCGCTCGCGGCGCCTCTCTATAAGGAAGTGGCTGTGCTGGCCGAGGCCGCCGAAGAGTTCGACTGGGGCACGCACGTGTATGCGCTGGGAAGGTTTCTGACTTTTCTGGGTTACAACACCTGGCTGCCGTACCTTTATCTCAGGTACATCGTCGGCTACATCAAGATGCCTTGGTGGCCTTATCTCGCTCTAAGCCTGGCGTTGTGTTCGGCTGGGTTTTTTCTTCAGCTTCGCTATCAGGATTTTCGGCCTGGACTACGGCGGCCGGCCGCTCCAGTTCCGGGCTGACGCCTTTCAGCTTACTCATCAGTAGCTCGAGCTTTCTATCGACGTTGCCGCCTTCGGGGTGCGCGCGCCGGTATCCCTGAATGAGCTCGTATAGAAGGTATTGCTCTTCCACGGGCTGGGTGAGCTTCTTCGAAACCCGGATGATGCTGTCGTAGGGCGTCGACTTGTACCACCAGTCGGGAAGTTTTCTTCCGCGGGCGAGCAGCTGACGGATCACTTTCGCCGCCGTGTCCGTTTGGAGCCGCAGGTAGGTCGGAGTGAGGAAGCGGAAGGCTTTGGCGACCTCCTCGTCCGGCATGTCCTTGGCCTGGGCGCCGAGGTGGCGGTACACATGGGCCTTCACGATGTCGTTGTAGGGATTTATCTCGAGAAGTTCCAGCCACAGATGAAAAGCCGCGCGCGCCGGATGAAATCCCTTGGGCCGCAAAATCTTTTTCAAATAGAGGAACTCTCCGCGGGTCTGAATGAACTTCGGCCAGCGCTGTAGGAGGCGGAAACAGAGCGCGAGAGAGGCTCCGGAAAGAAAGCCGACCACGTGGGCGATATGGTCGACGTTGCCGAGCTTGTTCGGGAAGAACTGGGCCGTCGACAAAACGAGCTCCAACAAGATCACGTCCACGAAGAAGAACCAGTTGGTTCTCAAATTTATGAATCCCGCGCGCCGGCTCGGAAACCAGAAAAAGTACCGGGTGCGGAACCGGAAGTTGTAGACGTAGTACGTGCCCATGAGCGCGAAGATTCCGGCGCTCGCCCCCACGTGGGGGATGTACGCCGAGACTTCCGACGAATAGAGCATGCTGAGAAGAAGCCCTAGGCTTCCCCCTCCGAGAAAAATCAGAACGATGGAGGGGAAAGTCAAAAAAGTGGAACAGATCCGCGCGCCGGCGAACGTTCCGATCAAATTCAAAAGAAGGTGGCTGGTGCTGCCGTGGAGAAAGTTCGCCATGAGAAGCCGCTTCAGGTCCCAGTCGCCCTTGGACGGCGCGATTTTCATGAGGGGGCGAAGCTTCAGATAGGCGTGGCCCTCGGGTTTGAGGCTCGGCATGCCTCTGTCGTCGGTCTCCACCATTGAGCCCACTTCGTCCACGTACGCCCGGTCCGCGTCGAGGGTGTCCTTAACCTCGAGAAAGGCGATTCCCAGCATCAGCACGATGACGAGCGAAGGCCATAGCTTCGGCGACAGGTACTGGGGAACTTCCGGTTTATAGGGGACGAGCAAAATCACGGCATCGGCCCCCCATGCAGTTTTTTGACGACGGATCCGGCGAGCTTGTCGTGCAGGGTCGGCAGATCACTTCGCACGAGCGGCATCGCCGCGCCGACGAGAGAACCGACACTGACCATTTTCAAAACGGTTTCCCGCAGGAGCGCGACGATGGGCCGGAGCGGTTGCCCGGTTTTCGCCGAGACGACGCGAAGGCCCAGCAAAAGCTTTCCCGGGCTTCCCATGAATCGATTCACGGACCAGACAAAAAAGAGGTAGCCGGCGCTGACTTTCGTGACGAGAGAAAGGTAGAGGGTCGCGGTGGCGATCACCCGGCCGGTCTCGTCGAGGGCGCTCGTGTTGAGCAGATGCATGGCGTAGCTCTCGATAGTATCGAAGAAATGCTGCACTCCGGAGTTCGCGAGCGAGAACAGAATGACGTCGAGAATGAGCGCCGCCACCCGCACCGGAACGTCCGCATTCGGGCAGTCGAGGAAGTGATCCTCTTCCGCTTCGTTCAGCGCGTCCTGAAGAGTCTTCGGCTTGCCAGGTTTTCCGGGTGTATAGACGCCCATGGCGTTATCCAAGCCTCAGTTTCTTCGCGAGTTGCAGGAGCCGCTCGCTGTCTTCCCGTACCGTTTGCAAATCGGGTCCGTTTCCGCTCGGGGCGAGAACGCGGTTTCTGGCGAGCTGGCAGCGGAAGAGGCGAAAGGTCGCTTCCATCGCTTCCGCGTCAGTCAGGCCGGAGAGCCCGAGGTGGTTGTGCAGGATGAGCCCTTCCATCGCGCGGTCCCCCCCGAAGAGGATGAGCAGCGCTCCGATTTCTATCGGAAGCGGCAGAAAATCGTCCCAGGTCGGCCCCGACATCAGAAAGCGCGCGCAGTTTCGGAGCGCGGAGTACGGCAGGCCCGAATCCGGCAAAAACTCCCGCCCTTCGGCGGACAGAAGCCTTAGTCCCGCTTTCAGCATCGGATGGAAATCAAAGCGCTGGCTTTGCGGATCGGCGAGCTCCTGAAGGATCGATTCCTTGTGCGGCCAGAACACCTGAACCGCTTCGCGCATCTGCGACCAGAACTCGCACTCGACGGCGAACAGACGGCATTGGGCCTCGAACCGATAGGCGGATTCCGACGGCACGCCCTTCTTGAACTCCTCCGCCTTGTCCCAGAACTCCTGGGCTTTCGGATCGAGAGAAGCCTCGGGCACGGCCGGAGCGGGGGCCACCTCGATATAAGAAGGCTCCGCAACTTCCACGTAGGCGGTGGAAGCGGGCATGGGGGGCGGTGGCGGCGCGGGCGGTTGCGGGGCCGCGAGCTCGGGCGGCGGCGGAGGCAAGGGCCGTGAAATTTTCTTCGGGTTTATTCTCGAGTCGGCTTCTTCGTGCTCTTTCCACGAAACTTCCGCGGCAGGCTCTTCCCATTCGACCGCCGGAGGCGGCACGAGGGTGAGGTTGGGCGCCGCCGGCGGAGCTTTCGGAGCTTCGGGCCGGACGAGAATCTGAGTGCCGGTTTCCCGGTAACGCAAATCGTGGAGCGTTTCCTGTCCGGTCGCTCCCATCGCTTCGAGCTCCATCAGGATCAAACAAAAGGCTTCCTTGCAACGCTCGTAGCTGTCCTTCACTTCTTCCACTTCGGGCGGAGGAGATCCGTCCGCGTACGCTTCGTCGATTTCCTCGAAAGACGTTTGAATGCTTTCGAGCGACGCGTCCTCGATTTTCTGGGAGACGGCGAAGGGCTCCGCCAGTAACCCGTCGATGAGACGATTTACTTCAGCCATTCGCGGCGTGGGGATGAAAGTTTTCGCTTCCATGGCGCCCTCACTGCTTCATCTTCGTCTGCGTGCGAAGATGGTTTCTCAAATCTCTTTTCGCGCGATCGAGCAGAGCCCGAACTTCATCGGCGGTCGTGCCGAGATCGGTTGCGATCTTTTCCGGAGTTTTCCCGTTCAGAAAAGCGCCGAGCAGGGCGCCGCTTTCGGGATCGAGTCCTTCGAGCGACGTCTCGAGCTTGCGCCAGCAGGCGGCCACCGCTTCCTCGACGACGCTCTCTTTGACGAGGCCCTCGACGTCTTCTTTCAAACTCGGTTTGGGTTTGGTCATAGCTTTTCCGTCCGTTGTGCCGCGGGAATTACGCCGCGCATTACTGACACACCTAGTCTATCGGCAGGATTGACGCGGCGCTTTAGTGCACCGCTTGTTGGACGGCGTGGGGGGTGATAAGGTTGGGAAAACCCGGAGCCCGAATGCTAAGTCAACCACGCGTATTCTTTACCTTTTTCAGCTTGTTGTTCAGCCTGGTCCTGGTGGGTGGTTTGAGTGGGTGCGCGACCAACAGCGCGAACCCCGACGATCCCGAGGCCCTCTATAAGGAGGCCGAGGAAGCCTTGAAGGACGAGCACTATCTGATAGCGCTCGAAAGGTTTCGGGACGTGAAGAACCGCTTTCCTTATAGTTCGCGCGCCGTGGACTCCGAGCTGGCCATCGCGGACACTTATTTCGCCCAAGAGTCTTACCTGGAAGCGGAAAGCGCCTACGAGATTTTCAAGGAGCTGCACCCGACTCACCCGCGCAGCGACTACGTTCAATTTCGAATCGGGCTTTCCTTCTTCAATCAGATCCCGGCTCACGCGGGACGGGACTTGAGCGCGGCCTACCGCGCCATCGACGCCTTCAACGTGTTGATCGATAAGTACAAATCCTCTTCGCTCCTGGAAGAGGCAAAGCGCCGGGCCGCCGAAGCCCGCGCGAAGCTTGCGGAGTATCAGAGCTACGTCGCCGACTTCTATTGGCAGCGTAGACACTACCTTTCGGCCAGCTACCGTTACGCGGCGCTCTTACAAGATTACTCGGGCCTCGGCTATGACGAGGAGGCCCTGTACCGGTTGGGAGAAAGTTATTATCATATTCGTATGTTCTCGAACGCGAAGGAGACGCTGCACCGTCTCCTCGCGAAGTATCCCGAGTCCGGATACCAGTCGAGCGCCCAATCTCTTTTGAAGGATCTGGAAAAAACTCCGTAATGGATTCTCGCGCTCCCAACGTCGACGACCTTCTCAAGCTCGCCAAGGAAGACATCGCGCGTAGCCGCATCTCTTCCGCGGAAAAAACGCTCGAGCAGGCGATCTTGATGAACAACACTTCGGCGGAAGGCTTTTACCTTCTGGGACAGGTCTATTCGAAGTCCGGCAAGTTCAAGAAGTCGATCCTCGCTTTCAGGAAAGCGCTCAATCTAGATCCTTTCTTCACGGACGCCGCCATCGCGCTCAGTTCGCTTTATAACGACGTCGGCAAGTACCGCGAGGGCGCCCAAGTTTTCAATACGGCGAAGAAGCGGCTCGAGCGTACGCCCCCCGGGTACGACCCCCGCATCAACGAAAAGCTCGCCAAGAAACACTACGAGCTCGGCCTGCTTTACATGCAGTTCGAGCGGTTTCTGGAAGCGAACCACGAGTTCACGAAAGCTTTTCACCTTCAGCCCAGCAAGATCGATAGCGCCGTTCAGATGGCTAAATGCCTTTCGAAGTCAGGAGACAAATCGGCCGCTATTGCTCTTTTGCGAAAGACCCTGGAAACTCACCCCAAGAGCGTGGAATCCAAGATCCAGCTCGGGATCCTTTACCACTCGATGCGCAAGCTTTCCGAGGCGCACCGGGAATGGCAGGAAGCCCTGGCCTTGGAGCCCGAGAACAAGTCCGCTCAGATGTATTTGGGCATGTTCGAGTACGAGCCCGGCGTCGGCGCGGGCTAAGCTCCTCTCTACAAAAGAAAGTTCCGATGCGAACCGCCCTCCGCCACGGTGCTCTCCTCCTCTGCGTTCTCGGCTTCCTCGCGCAAGCCGCGGAAGAGAACGTCGATCGCCCGTACCTTCAAAAAGTCCGCGATCGCTCGTCGGTAAGTTACGAGGAGTACAACTTTCCTTACCTGCTCACTCAGACGGCGATTCAGGGAACCAAGAGCGCGGCCCAGACGGCCGAAGTTCTGAGAAAATTTTTCCGCGACAACGGTAAGGGCCTCCCCAAGGAGGGGCGCGATCCGAACCCGGATCTTTACTCGGCCTCGGGCTTTCCCCTTCCCGGATTCGTCACGGAAGGCAAGCAGGGCGAAGGCATCGACGACTGCACGGCGAAGTATTGCCTGATGAAGCTCAACATCGAGACCGAGATCAAGACGATCGAGGGCTCCGCGAAGGAAAAGCGCCGGGGAGTTTACAACGGCATCGTCGCCGACCGAATCCGCCGCTTTCTCTCGGGCCGCGAGCTGAAGGGTTACGAGGACCGCAAGGACAACATTCCCGCGGTACGCGAATCGCTCGCGATGTTTCCCTGGTTTTCCAAAAAGTATGCCGAAGAATTCCAGTACCTGACCGACGGGCTCTGGAAAAAAGCAAAGGCGCCGGCGAGCCTGAAGAATACGTTTCTCCAGCAAGAGCGTCTTTATCTCGAGATCCAGAAGATGCAGCCCGTGTGGCGTGTCTCCGAGGTCCTGGAGTTCGAAAAGGACGGCACTTTCGTCTTTTTCGATCTCCACCTCTACTCGAATCACTACTTCGACTCTTCCTACACTATTTACGAGCTGATTCCGGACGGCGAGAAATCCATCCTCGTTCAGACCGACATGATGGAGCTGGACGAGCTGAAAAAGTCGGGTCTCATCCGGATGCTCTATAAAGGAAAAATGCAGGAAGCCGTCGAGCTGCATCAGAAGGAGCGGCTAGCGGCATGGAAATGAGGCGGCTTCTGCTCGGGCTCGCGATGGTGCTGTGCTTTGGGGCGCACGGCGCCGATACGCCCGCCGAAAAGAAGACCGTGAAAAAGCCCGGCCCACTGAAGGTGAAGTACAACGGACTTCTGGGTCTTGGTCTGGCGAAGGGTTCTTCGCTCGTGGTGGGCGGTCAGCTCGGGTTTCCCATTTCCGAGGCATTCCCCGCTTTCGCCGGTCCCGAGATCGACTTTGCTCTTTATTCCCCTGGTTCGATCTATACGATCCTGGGCACGTTCTGGTACGAGATCGCGCTGGATAAGACGACGAAATCGAACCTTTCCCTCGGAGTGGCTGCCGGCATCGCGTCCACGGACAGGCTGGCCAGCTTTCCGTCGATAACTTACGCGGTTCTCGGCGACATCGCCGTTAGCCAGGAAGTCGACGAAGACGTCTTCGTCCGGGGTCAGCTGCGGCCGGGCGTGATCGGAAACTATTTTGCCATTTGGATGAACATGAACGTAACGTTCCTGTTCCGATAGAGGAGATATTCATGATCAGCGCCGGCAAGGGATTGTCTTTCGACGACGTACTTTTGGTGCCCGGCTATAACGGGATTAAGTCTCGTCAGAACGTGACGACCAAGGTGGAGATAAGGGGCCAGTCCTTCGAGCTCCCGCTCATCTCCAGCAACATGGACACCATCACGGGCCTCGAAATGGCCAATGCCATGAGCGAGCTCGGCGGAATGTCGATTCTCCACCGTTTTCTTTCCATCGAGGACAACGTGGCGCTCTTCAAGAAACTGAAGCACCCTTCGAAAGTCGGCGTTTCGATCGGTCTCGGCAAAGACGGTCTCGCGCGGGCGGAGGCGCTGATCGCGGCCGGTGCGACGATCATCTGCGTGGATGTCGCCCACGGCCATTCGAAGGAAGTGAACCGCACGATCCGCCAGCTCAGAGACGGTCATGGCGACAATTTGCTTCTTATAGCCGGTAACGTCGCGACCTACGCGGGCGCCGATTATCTCGCCGCCGCGGGAGCCGACGCCATCAAGGTGGGAATCGGCTCGGGCTCCGTCTGTACGACCCGTCTCAAGACGGGTTTCGGCGTGCCTCAGCTCACGGCGATTCAAGAATGCCGCAAAGTAGATCGCCTTCTCATCTCCGACGGCGGAACGAAAAGTCCGGCGGACGCCGTTAAAGCGCTGGCCGCGGGAGCGGATTTCGTAATGCTTGGTGGGATGCTTGCCGGCACCGACGAGACTCCGGGCCAGGCCATCGAAAAGGCGGGGCCGGGCGGAACCAAAATCAAGTTCAAGCGGTTCCGCGGGATGGCTTCCCGCGAGGCGCAGGAAGATTTCATGGGCGGCATGTCCGAGTGGAAGACCGCCGAAGGCGTTGCCGTTGAGGTCGTCTGCCGGGGGCCCGTGCGCGACATCATCCGCGACATCATGGGAGGCATTCGCTCGGGGCTGACCTACTGCGGCGCGGCCACCATCAAGGATCTTCAGAGAAAGGCACAGTTCATGGAGATCTCCGCCGCGGCCCGGGTCGAGGGAACCCCCCATGCGGTGGGCCGGCTGACCGAACCTGGCCGCGCCGATTAGCCAAATGGCGTCGACGACTCTACAATGTAACTAGACTCATTCCGTGAAATTGACTCGCCACATGGTTCTCCGCATTGGGTGGATGGCGGCGCTGCTTTGCCTTGCGCCCGCGGCACGCTCTGAAGTCGCCAACGGCCGCGGCGGCCCCTTCATCCAGTTTCACGTCAAGCCTCTCAGCGCTTTCGATCCGCTTCTCTCCGGCAACATCATGGTGGTCGGCGGAAAAGGGATGGGCTCCATCACGAAAAATTTCCGGCTTGGCGGCGGCGGAGGCGGCGGCTTCGCGTGGGGCGCCGGCGACAACGTGAGCTTCGGAATGGGTTACGGCGGAGTGGTGTCCGAGTACAGCATCACGTCCTGGCTGACCGCGGGAATGATGGTGGGCGGAGGCGGCTTCGCGGTGTCGAGGGTGACGAGCGAAACGATCACATCCACGACCTACGACAAGATTTCTTCCGGCGGCTTCGTGCTCTTCTATCCGAGCGTCGAAATGGAAATACGCCTGCGCAACTCAATGACCCTCGTGGGGACACTTGGATATTTTCTTCCGACCAACAGCCGCCTTCACAGCGCGACGATCGGAATCTCACTTTTGATGGGCAAGCTCTAGAAAGTAACGCCGGCCTTCGTGAGCTTCTCGTAGTAGGCGACGAGAGAAGCCAGATACTTCTGCATCTCGGGCCCCTGGGAGGAAAACTCCACGCCGAATCCCAGCGCGGCCTTCTGCTCGGTCCAGCGGACCCGCGAAAGGGCTTTGTCTTGACCGGGTGAGCTCGGTACTTCGTCCGGCAATTCCTCGACGACACGGACCGGAATAACCTTACCTTCGCCGAAGTGAATCTCGATCATCAGCTCCTGATCCACCTGCATGGGAATGCGGCAATGGATGTAGGCACCGCCCGTGGAGATGTTCTTGATCTCCGCTTCGACGGCTTCCTGCGGCTTATTGGGCCGGTAAACGCGGGCGGGGATTTGGACGGTGATACGCGCCTGAGCGCGGCGGCTCGGGGCGGCGGGACGCAGATTTGGTTTCATTAAGATATTATAACCGGCTTAGGGCTTCGCGCTTAGGCCGGACGCTTCCAGAACTTTCGCGAAGAATCTGGACTGGGCGGCCTCGTCGTAACTCTTAATCGGCCGGGTGGTCTTGTACATGATCTCGCCTTCGAGCGGATCGTGATCGAGGCCCGCGCAGTGCCCGAGCTCGTGCCAGAGAACCGGCAAGAGAAGATCGTTGTTGTCTGCGACGACCGAAGAAATCAGGACGACGCATTTTTCGCCGTCGACGGTGGCGCGGCCGGCGATGACGTTGGTCCGCTCCGGAATGCTGTCGGCGAACTTGATGTAAATGGGAGAGCCCTCGTCGCCATCCGACGATTGAAGGGCGGAAGGGCTGAGAACGGTACGGCGGACTTTTCCGTTGAGCTCACCGATGGCGCCGAGCACTTGCTCCTTCTGCTTTTCGGAAAAGCCCTCGATTCCGCCCAAGGTGGCGGGCCAATTGAGGTAGTGCCCTTTTTTGCCGCAACCGATGAACAAGAACAAGGCGGCTATCCAGACCAACTTCCGCATCAACGTACGCTCCAACATGCGGGCGACAACGGGTTGCCCGCGGACTGCCGGTAGTTGTGCAAGGAGTCGGCCAAGGGCCGTATACGATTTGTCTTAACGCACCGACCGTCTACGGCAGTGGGCTATAATTCTTTTATGCGTGTCCTTTTCGTCAGTTCGGGCCTCAGCGCCCGCTATGGGGGCGCCCCCATCTCCGAGGCGTCTCTTGCGGCTCACCTGGGTGCCCATTGCAGCGTTTCCGTACTTTGTCCGACGGATCGCTTGGATCTGACGTTCCTCCGCCAGTTCGGTGTGCGGGAAGGCCACGCCTTCCGTCCCATAGACGCGGTTCACGCGTGGCGGGGGAAGGCCTCTCCCGTGCGCGATCTCTTCGAAGGGGTCGATCTTCTCCATTTGAACGGCCACTGGAGATGGGAAAATTATTTTCTCGCCGAGATCGCTCGCCAGCGGGGCATTCCGTACGTGCTTCACCCGCGGGGTATGCTTCTCGTCGGGCACCGCAAGGTTTGGCGCAAGAAAGTTTTCAATAAGTACCTGGGCAATCCCATTGTCCGCTCGGCGGCGAAGATAATTTTGCTCAGCCACTACGAGGCGGGGCAACTCGCGCCTTACGGAATTCCCGAGGAAAGGATGTCGGTGATCCCCAACGGCATCACCGTTCCGCCGAGCGACGGCAAGCCGACCGGGGCGGGCCGCTACTTTCTTTATTACGGCCGGCTCGAGGCGAGAAAAAATCTTCTGTTCCTCCTCGATGCTTTTGCGCTCTACCGCAGGAACGGCGGAACCGCGGCTCTCTGGTGCATGGGCCCCGTGGAGCGCGATTACGACGTGCTTCTCGAAAGAAAGAGCCACGCCCTCGGGCTGCGTGATTGTTTCCGGATGCGCGAGGCCACCTACGGCGGCGAGAAGTGGAACATCATCCGCAATTCCCTCGGAGTGGTTTATCCCTCGAAGGACGAGCCCTTCGGCCGCGTTCCCTTTGAAACGGTCGCGGCGGGCGTGGTGCCGGTCGTTCCGGAAGACAGCGGAAGCGCGGAGTATCTGCGCAAGTTTTTCCCAAGTTGTCTGTATCCACAAAACAACGTCGAAAGCCTGGCCTCCGTGTTGAAGCAGATCGACGACGCTTCCAAGACCGGAAAAGATCTCGGTATCTCCCAGGCGAGAGCGTGGGTCGCCAAAGATCTGAACTGGGACCGCATCGCGGGCCAAGTCTTCGATCTTTATACCAGCCTGAAAAGTTCCCCGGTCCCGAAGCTTCAAACCGCCTAATAAAGATCGAGATCGGGCTCGAGAGCAATGTACTCTTCCTTGGAGTTCACTTGCCCCAGGCGTAAGCCTGCACTTACGTTCTCACGCGATCAGAATGACTTCCTTGCTCTCGTGCCCGATCTCGATCTTGCCCTTCGAATGTTGTATTCCTTCCTTCGTGAAAGCTCTCTGTCCTCACTGCGGAAAGGCCGCCCCCGGCGAATGGAAGTCGAACCCTTATCGTCCCTTTTGCAGCGACCGGTGCAAGGCTGCGGATCTGGGGAGCTGGGCCACGGAAAAGTTCCGCATCGAAGGGGAAAAGGACGAGTCCGCCACCTCATCTCCGAATCCCACTAAGCCCAATCGAGACGAGGACTAGACGCATCGCATTAAGAGAAAAAGTCCTCTCAGTCCGATCCTTTACTTCCCCTGACTCCCGGCGATAGCTTAGGGAGGCTCATGGAGAGTCTAGAATTTCCCATACCGGCCGGAGAGTTAGGCCAAGTCCTCGGCGCCGAAGTGGTCGGCGACGCGGCCCAGACGGTCGAACGCCTGTCTCCGCTTACGTCGGCCGCCGCCGGTGCCCTCGTTTATTTCTCTGACAAAAGATTTCTTTCCCAGCTCGATAAGATCCGAAATGTGGTGCTGCTCACCACGGCCGATCTCGTTCGGCCGGAGTTGCCGCTCACTTTTCTGGTGGTGCCGGATCCGAAGGCGGCATTTTCGTCCGTCGTGCGGCGTTTTCATAGCCGTCCGCGGGAAATCGAGATCTCGAAGCTCGCCAGCGTTCACTCGGGAGCAAAGCTCGCGCCCGGCGTCGGCGTGGGCGCGCATGCTTACGTCGGCCGCGCGGAAATCGGCGAGGGGGTTTCCATCGGCGCTCAGTGTTTCATCGCCGACGGCGTGAAAGTCGGGGCGGGAACGATTCTCTATCCGCGGGTCACGCTCCTCGAAGGAGTGACCGTCGGCGAGCGTTGTGTTTTCTTTCCCGGATCGGTTTTCGGCAGCGACGGTTTCGGCTTCGTGCCCGGCGAGAACGGCGAGGCGCCCCGTGAAGTGCCCCAGGTGGGCAGTGTCGTCATCGAAGACGATGTCCGCATCGGCGCCAACTGTACCGTCGATAGAGCGACGATCGGGGAGACCCGCATCGGCGCCGGAACGAAGATCGATAACATGGTCCACGTCGGCCACAACGTTACGATCGGAAAGCGCTGCATTCTCTGCGCCCAGGTCGGCATCGCCGGCTCGGCGAATCTCGGCGACGACACCATGGTCGGAGGCCAGGCCGGAATCGCGGACCACATCCAGATTGGAAAAGGGGCGAAGGTGGGAGCGGCTTCCGCTTTATTCACTCATGTGAAAGAAGGCGAAACGGTCATGCTCTATCCGGCGATCTCGAAAGAAAAGGCGATACCGGTGATCAAATATCTGCGCCGGCTGCCCGAGATGTGGCAGCGCCTGAAAGCACTCGAGGCCCGCTTCGCCAAAGAGGAAGCCGAATGAACATTCATCCCACCGCACTCGTTTCTCCCCGCGCGGAGCTCGGCGAGGGAGTTTCCGTAGGAGCTTTTTCGATCATCGAAGACGGCGTGAAAATCGGCGCCGGCTCCCAGATCCTGGAAAGAGTCATCGTGCGTAAGGGCACGACTCTGGGGGCCCGGGTGAAACTCTATCCGGGCGCGGTCGTCGGAGAAGATCCTCAGCACCTCAAGCAGGACGGCAAGGATGCGACGGTTACAATCGGTGACGACACTATCTTGCGGGAAATGGTTACCGTTCACCGGGGAACGGAGGTGGGCGGAAACCGCACCTCCATCGGCAAGGGCGCCTTCATCATGGCCTACTGCCACATCGCCCACGACTGTCATATCGGCGATGGCGTCATCATGGCGAACGGCTGCCAGCTCGCGGGCCACGTTACCGTCGAGGATCATGCGACCCTGAGCGGAGTCACGCTCATCAGCCAATATTGCCGGGTCGGCCGTTACGCCTTCATTGCCGCGGCCTCGATGCTACGCAAGGACGTGCCCCCTTACGTTACGGGAAAGGGAATGGAGTTCGAGCCGAAGGGGATCAACACCGTCGGCCTCGAGCGAAAGGGCTTCTCCTCCGGCACGATTCAGCGCCTTCGCTCGCTTTACCGCATTTTCTACATGCAGAACCACACGATCTCGGTCGCCCTCGAAAAGGCCGCCGTGGAGTTCGGAGATCGGGACGAGATCAATCTCTTTTTGAACTTCGTGCGTGAGTCCAAGATGGGAATCCATCGGTGAGCGCTGCCCTTCCCATCCGCGTCGCCGTCTTCGGCGTTGGAAAGATGGGAGAGCTCCATCTTCAGAAACTGAAAAGCCTGCCCGGAGTGGAAGTCTCGGGCGTATTCGATACGAGCGAAGCCCGCCGCACGCAGATTGCCGCCAAGTACGGCGTTCCGGTTTTCAGTGAGAGTGCCCCGCTGCTTTTCGAAAGCGACGCGGCCGTCATCGCCACGCCCACGTCGACCCACTACACTCTGGCGAGAGCGGCGCTGGAATCGGGCCTGCATGTCCTCGTCGAAAAGCCCATCGCGGATTCCGTCAATGAGGCGGAGGAGCTGGTGAGACTCGCCGAGAAGTCGAATCTCATTCTGCAAGTCGGGCTTATCGAGAGATTTCGTTACATGGCGCTTGCCGGCCCGGGAACCCGGGGGCGCGCCCGATTCATCGAGACGCAAAGGCTGACCCCCCATCTGGCCAGGGACCCGAGCGCCGATGTAGTGACCGATTTGATGATTCATGATTTGGATCTGGTGCTTTCGCTCATGGGGGAAGATCCCGAGCACGTCTCGGCCATCGGCATCCACGTGCTGACCGATCAGCTGGATATGGCGAACGTTCGTCTCGAGTTCCGATCGGGCACCGCCGTGAACATGAACGTGAGCCGGGTGTCGATGGAGCCGGTCCGCAAATTCCGCGTCTTTTTCGACGAGGCCTACGCCTCCATGGATTTTTGCGAAAACAGCGTGAAGGTCTATTCCCGGGCGGAGGACAAATCGATCCGCCTGCTCCGGCAAGACCGCCTCGTGCTCGATCCGTTGCGCGATCAGATGAAGGATTTCCTGGACTGCATCCGGCACTCCCGCAAACCGGTCGTGAGCGGCCGGGACGGTGTGCGCGCCTTACGGTTCGCCAAGATCATCGTTCAGAAGATTCACGAGCGGCCCGGCCATCACCCGACTCCGGCGGCGGAGCTTTCTCTCGGGGGGCTGTGAGGCCATGGCACTCAAGGTACTCCTGGTGGCCGGCGAAGCTTCGGCGGATTCCCACGCCGCGCGGCTCGTCGATGCCCTGAAAGAATCCGAACCGGACATCGAGTTTTTCGGGGTCGGCGGCGCGGAGCTCGCCGGCCGCGGCATGGACATCGTCGTGCGAAGCGAGAGCCTCAATGCGGTGGGGCTCACGGACTGGCTCGATCGCGTGGGCGAGATCCTCGCCAGCTTCCGCAAGATCGAGGGCCTCATCGAAAGCCGGCGGCCCGATTGCGCGATCCTGCTCGATCTTCCCGACTTCAACCTGAAACTCGCCGGCAAGCTGAAGGCGGCGGGAATTCCGGTCTACTATTATATTTCGCCTCAAGTCTGGGCGTGGCGCCGTTACCGGATTCGAAAAATCCGAAAATACGTCGACAAAATGCTCGTCGTGTTTCCCTTCGAGGAGGCTTTTTACAAGAAACACGGCGTGGAGGTGACTTTTGTGGGGCATCCGCTCCTCGAGACCATCGAGCCGAGAGCGGGTTATCGCGCCCCCGAGGCCATTCACGAGTCGCCCAGGATCGGGCTCTTGCCCGGTAGCCGGCTCAGCGAGCTTTCCCATCACGGGGCCCTTCTCGACGAAGTGATTTCCCGTCTGAAGTCGAGGTACCCGAAAGCGGTCTTTCGCGTGCCGCTCGCCTCCACCCTCAGCGAAGCGCAAGTGCGCGAGCACATTCGCTCCCCCGGGGTGGAGTTTGTTGCGGGCGGCGCCCGAAGCGTTTACGAGTGGGCCGACTGCGCGCTGGTCGCCTCCGGAACGGCGACGCTCGAAGCGGCTCTCGTCGGAGTTCCGTTCGCGCTCTATTACAAAGTGAGCGGATTCACCGCGTTCGCGTTTCACTTTCTCATTCGCTACCGCAGCTTCATCGGCATGCCGAACCTGCTGCTGGGCCGGCTTGCGGTGAAAGAGTTTTTTCAGAACGACGCCAGCGCCGACAATCTCGTCGCCGAGTGCGAGCGTCTCATCGACAAAGACGGCGAGCGTGAGGAAGTCCTCGCGTCCTTGCGCGCGTGCCGGGCGCTGCTCGGCGGAACCGGCGCGAGCCGTAGGGCGGCCGCGGCCGTGAGGGCCGCGTGGCGCGGACTCCGGCGGGGAGGCGGCCTTGAGCCAATCCCGGCTTGAATCCATCCGGCTCTGGTTTCTCGCGGTCTTTCTTCCGCTCGCGGGGCTTTGGGAAGCGGCGGCGCGGATTCGGACGCGCTTTGCTCCAAAGCCCTACCATTCGAAGCTCGCGGTATTGAGCGTGGGCAACATTCACAGCGGCGGGACGGGTAAGACGCCCACGGTACTGGCGCTCGCCGAAAGCCTCGCCCACCGAAGGCCCGTGGTTCTGTCGCGGGGTTACCGCGGCCGGGCGGGAGAGGACGGCGCCTGGGTCGACCAAACCGCCTCGGACGGCGCCGCTCTCTACGGCGACGAGCCTTGGATGATGGCCGCCCGCTCGGCGAAGGTTTACGTCGACAGAGACCGAGTGCGTGCCGCCAAGGCGATTGAAACTTCCGAAACAGGATTGATTCTTCTCGACGACGGATTCCAGCACTTGGCTCTCGGCCGTGACGTCGATCTCGTTTTACTTCCCGATCACGAAGGTCCCGAGTCCGCGTTTTGTCTGCCGTTCGGCGATTTGAGAGAGCCCTTGGACGCGCTGGAGCGGGCCTCGGCTTTTTTGCTCCCCGGACTGAAGAATCCCTGGGCAGGTTGGCTTCAGGATCGGTTCCCGGGGACGCCCAGGTTTGCCTGTGAAAAGAAATCGGAGGCCCTTTCTTTCTCCGGGCGAAAGTTCGGCGCCTTCTGCGGAATCGCCGATCCGGAAAGCTTTCGCCGCCAGCTCGCCTCCGTGGGCGAGCCCGCGTTCTTTGAGCCTTTCGCCGATCACTACGTTTACCGGGAATCGGACCTCGAGCGGCTTTCCGCAAAAGCCCCCGATCTCGTCACGACGGAAAAAGATTGGCACAAGCTTCCCGGAAAGTGGAAGGGCCGCGTCTCCGTCCTTCGGATCCGCATGGAGCTATCCGCGGAATGCCTGCAGTGGGTGGAGAAGAAGCTGGAGGCGCGCGCATGACGGCGGCACTCACCGGCCTTCTCACGTTCCTCTCCTATCTGCTGAGGCCGATTCCCTACCGTTGGTCGCTCGCTTTTGGCTCGATGCTGGGAACGTTCTTTTACAGGGTCGTTGGTTTCAGGCGGCAACTCGTCTTGGAAAATTTGGGCCTCGCTTATCCGGCCTGTTCCCCCGAGGAACTGGACGCTCTCGCTCTCGAAAACTACCGTCACTACGGCAAAATGCTCGTCGATTTTTTACTTTCCCTCACTTGGACCGCCGAGGACTATCGCCGCCAGGTTCCCATTGACGGCCTCGAGGAAGCAAAACGACTCGTCGAGCAAGGCAAGGGCTGCTTCTTTCTCACTTTCCATTTGGGAAGCTGGGAGCTTTCGCTCGGGGCCGCCGCCGCCCACGGTCTGCCCATTCAAGTGGTGGTGAAGCGGGCCAAAAGCCCTCTCGGGGAAAAATTGCTTCAGTGGTATCGCGGCAAGGTTCAGGCGCAAGTTCTCGTCGAAAGCGGCTCCCACCACCAGATTCTCCAAGCCGTAAGCCAAGGCAACACGGTGGCGTATCTGCTCGACCAGTTCATGGGTCCTCCCATCGGGTTACCGGTCACTTTCTTCGGACGCGAGGCGGGCACCGCTGCTTCGCTTGCGTTACTTCTCGAGCGCCGGGAAGTTCCCGTTCTCGTGGGGTACATTTACCGTCAGCCCGACGGATCTACCCGTATCCGCATTCATCCGCCCTTTGTCTTTGCGAACCTGAGTGAAGACCGGCAAACTCGCTTCTACCAAAGAACGCAACAGCTGAACGACGCCATGGAACGCATCATCCGAAAATACCCAGAACAATGGTTGTGGCTGCACCGGCGATGGAAGCCCTACCGCGGAGAGCCCCGGTGGAAGCCGGCCACCCAGCTTTCGGGCCTGCTTGCGGCGCTTCTGCTGTGGGGTTGCGCGAGCGCGGGGCCCGAGCAGACCGGGATTCAACTGCCGCCGGATCCGAAAATTTCGGTTCCCGAGGTTTCCGTCGTCTCCGGCACGCCTGCCGCTACCGCCCACGCGGAGTCGCTCGGCATCGTCGAGCCCAAGAAGCCGGAGAAGAAAAAGAGCAAAAAGAAGAAGGCGGAAAAGACGCCGCCCCCGGCCCCTCCGGCGGCGAAATACGTTATGGTCGAGCATCCGAGATTACCCTTTGAAGTCGGCGAGCGCATGGAGATCGAGCTCAATTGGATGGCCCTTCCCGCCGGACGAGTCGTTCTGGAGGTTCGTAAGGGAGAGCCCATCAACGGCCGAGAAACCCTTCATCTGTGGGGGAACCTGCTCTCTTCGAAGCTCGTGGATGCCATCTATCACGTCGACAATACCGTCGAGTCCATCATCGATGCCAAGGGAGCCGTTCCTTACAAATTTCTCCTTCACATGGTCGAAAGCAGCCAGAAGAAGGAGACTCGGGTGGCGTTCGATCATCTGAACGAAAAGGCCTTTTACTGGTCGAAGCGTCTGTCTCAGAAGTGGGGAGACGAGACTCTCGACCTGACCGACAAGCTCGTTCCCGGCGCTAAGGACATGTACAGCGGCGTCTACGCTCTTCGTATGCAGGAGTACGAGCTGAACAAGCCGGTGCGCATTCCGGTTTACGAAAAATCGAAAAACCTGGAAGTCATTATCACCCCCGTCGCCAACGAGCTCGTGAACAGCAAAGTGGGCGTCTTCCAATGCTGGAAGCTCAGCGTGCAGGTCTCGCTGAACAACAACCTTCAGCAGACCGGCGAGTCTTACATGTGGCTCAGCGACGATTCCAAGCGCTACCTCGTCAAATTTGACGCCAAGGTGAAGATCGGTTCCCTTAGGGGAGCTCTGGTGGAGGTCAAGGAGAAGTAATGGCGATCGCCGCGGTCATCATCACCCGTAACGAGGAAGCCGACATCGAAAGGTGTTTGCGGAGCGTTTCCTTTTGCGACGAGATCGTGGTGGTGGACGCCCAGAGCACGGACCGTACGAGGGAAATCGCCGAGCGCTACACCAAGCTCGTTCGCGTGATGCCCTGGCAGGGTTTCGTCCGGCAAAGAAACGAAGCGCTCGCCTCGGCTAGTTGCGAATGGGTTTTGTCCATCGACGCCGACGAAGAAGTGACCCCGGAGCTTCGGGCGGAGATTCTCGCCGCTATTTCGTCTCCGAAGGCCTTCGATGCCTACTGCATGCCGAGGAAGACCATCCACTTCGGGCGCTGGATTCGCCATGGCGGCTGGTATCCGAACCGCCTCGTGCGTCTGTTCCGAAAGGATCGGGGCGAGTGGCGCGGCGACGAGGTTCACGAGTACTGGCATACGGAGGGAAGCCTGGGCCGGATCGAAGCCGATCTCGTACACTATTCCTTCCGCAATCTGGCGGACCAGGTCGCCCGAAACAACACTTACTCGTCGCTCGGAGCGAAGGGACTGCGCACGAAAGGTGTGACGTTTTCGTTTTTCCGGCTTTCGCTCAAGACGTTTTCCAAGTTCCTCGAGACCTACGTTCTGAAGCTCGGCTTTCTGGACGGGTATCCGGGGTTGATCATATCGGTATCCGCCGCCTATTCGGTGTTTTTGAAATGGGCGAAACTATGGGAGCTCGAGTCCGGTGAAAAGGCCGCAGTCTAAGAAAATAGCCACCGGAATCATCGTAGCGGTCGACGGCCCCTCGGGAGCGGGAAAGTCCACCGTAAGTCAGCAGCTCGCGGAAGCTCTCGGCGGAGTTCTCCTCGATACGGGAGCCATGTACCGCAGTGTCGCGGCGTTTGCGATGCGCGATGGGGCGGAGACACCGAAAGAGTTCGAGAAAATCGCCCAAACCCTCAAATTCGATCTCAAGAAGGACTCCCAGAAAATTCTCGTCAACGGCGAGGACCTGGGAAGCGAGCTTCGCAGCCAGGGCATGAGCCACATGGCCTCTCTCGTCAGCAAGGAACCGGGCGTGCGCAAGGTTCTCACGAAACAGCAGCGCACCATCGCCGCGCGCTGGAGCAAGAAGTGCCCGATAGTCGTCGAGGGGCGCGACATCGGCACGGTCGTGCTACCCGACGTTCCCTTCAAATTCTTCGTCACGGCGGACACGAAAACGCGGGCGCAGCGGCGCCGGGAGCAGCTCCAAAAACAGGGATTGAAGGCACCGACGCTTCAGGAGTTGATTCAGCAAATCGAGGAAAGAGACGAACGGGATTCCTCCCGCAAGGTGGCTCCGCTCAAGTGCGCGAAGGACGCCATTCTCGTCGACACGACTTCGCTGGACATCAAGCAGGTGGTCACCTTCATGATCGATCACATCCACGGTGTGCTGGCGCTCGATAAGCGCCATCTCCGGGTTACTTAGGAATAGCGACGTTTTGTTCCGCGGCCCACGCGCGCAGTATCTGCTGCTGGCTAGCGCTGAGCTCGCCCGTCGGGGGCATGTCCTTATCGACGAGCGTGCGCGTCAGCACGCGAGTCATGGCTTCGACGGCGGAAACCGACTGGCCGTCGATCTTGTTGGCCGGCGAGCCGTCCTCGTTGAGCGAGAAGGCCTGTTCCTGCCGCTTGCCGGGGCCGTGGCATTTCACGCAAGCGTCTTTCATCATCGCGAACGCCGCCGCCGTAGCCGGCTTACCGCCCGAAGGCGGAGCGCCGCTCGTGGTCGAGCTCGAAGTCGCATCTTCCTTGAGCGGCCCGGGTTGAGCCGAGCCCGCGTCGCCCGAGGGCTGTTGGGTAGCCGGCTCTCCGCCGGCGCTCGGGAGCGGGAAAGTCTTGTCCGGAGCCGCGTGGCGGGTCGGCGAGAAACTGCGTCCGCCGAAGCCTTCCTTCGATGAGAACTGGCTCAAGGAGTTGTCGATCTCCGCATCGCTCTTTCCGAGCGTCAGGCGTTCTTTGCCCGCGGGTCCGTTGAAGTCGATCGAGTGGTTGCCCGAGTCGTCGAATTCCGAGAGGGATTTCGCGAGGTTTCTCGCCAGTTCCTCGTTTCCGGTCGCGCGTTGGGCGTCCATGAACGATAGCAGAGCCTTCGGATCGTATTGGCTGCGCAGGAACTCCTTCGCGGCGTTGTTGCCTTCGAGGGCCTGCTTTACCTTTTCGTTGAAGCGTCCGTTCGATTCCTTGATCTTGGTAAACTCAGGATCGAAGGCGTTGAGAAAATCCACCTGCTCCTGCGTTTTGCCTTCCGATTTCGGATCGAGCACGCGTTCGGCGGCGGCGGTGAAAATATCGAGGAAGCTCAGAAAGCGGGCGTCGGGAGGCGTCTTCTTCTGTTCCGATTCCTTTTCCGCCTTGAGATCGGCGAGGAAGGTCTCGACCTGGCGGTTATTGAGAGTTCCGAAAAGTTCGGCGGCGATTGAGGCCATCGGCTTGAAATTTCCCCGAGAGGCTTCCGAGACGGCGGCGTTGTAACGATACGAGTAGCGATCCTTCAGGAAGGTGGAATCGAGGCTGAATCCTTTGGAGAGAACCGCGAGCTTTCTGTCGGTGAGCTCTTCGCCGGGCGCGAGCCGGCGCACCACGAGATCTCCGCCCGAGCCCGAGTCGTCGTGCTGGGTTTGGCCGAACGTGTGGCTGGAGCAATAGCAAAAAATTAGAAAGAAAAGAGAAACCAGGAAAACGAGGGTTTTACGGGGTACCGGAACCATATTCACTCCTAGCCAACGTACAGAATTCACAACCCGTTGATGGCTAACAGTGCAACGCCGGTGCCACGGAGGGGCGAGGCCGCGCTCACCCGCAGTGGTCAGGTAGCAATTTGTGACAAAGGAATGCTAAGTGGCTGGGGAAGCTTGAGGGGTGGCGGAACGATTGAGAAAACGCGATTTCGTTCGGGTCGGTATCCACCGTCGGGAATCCGACACCCGATTACGAAGAGAATTCAGATGGACGGCCCGACGATAGGCTCAGTTCTCGTCGTCGTAGTCGCGCTTGGGAGCGTCCAGCTCTTCCATGCTCTTCTGCGCCGACTCAGTCATCTTTTTCAGCTCGCCCTTATATTCGGCGAGGATGATCTGCTCGATCTTGGTGCGCATCTCGCTGTTGAGCGGGTGAGCGATGTCGCGGAACGTACCGTCTTTCCGCTTCTTGCTCGGCATGGCGACGAATAGGCCCGTGTTGCCGTGAATGATTTTCAGGTCTCGGACGACGAAGCAGTTGTCGAAGATGATCGTGACGTACGCCTTAAGCTTGTCCTCGTTGACCGGGAAGACTTTGACTTCCGTGATTTCCATGTTGTGCTCCTTGACGCGTGTTTTTCTCGCTGCGCTTTATGTGTTCCGATGAGCAAACTCGTACAACTTCTTTCTCGGAAGAAGCTCTTGAGTCCTTTAGCGCTTTTCTCACGGTCTAGGGCGTTGTCGAAAATGGCGAAGCAGGTCGAGCCGCTGCCCGACATCCCCGCGAAAAGACAGGGCGTTTTGCGCAGCTCCGTAAGCACTTCCCCGATTAGCGGATAGCTTTTCGCGGCGAAGGCTTCCAGATCGTTGCGTAACCAACCCAGGTAGTTGATGAGCGCCGCGCGGCGTACCGACGGAGCCGGGAACGGATGGCGTCCCTTCGAGAACTTGAAGCCCGATTCCTTTAGAGAGCGGAACACGCTGGCGGTCGCCGTCGGCTGAGGCAGGCACACGACGAGGAAGTGAAGCGAGCTGAGAGTCGAGTTAGAAAACCGCAGCACCTTTCTCTTCTCGCCGATGCCGGTAACCCACGTGGGCCTGGGCGTGAGAAAGAACGGAACGTCCGCTCCTAGCTCCGCGGCTTTCGAGTTCAGTTCCTCGTCGGAAGCGGCGAGCCGCGCGAGCAAGGTCCCCGCGTCCGAAGATCCTCCGCCCATTCCGCCGCCGATCGGAATCCGCTTTCGGATGTGGATGGCGAGGTCGCTGGGTACCGCGTCCGGGAACTTCTCCCGGATTTTCCCGACGATATTGACCGTTTCCTCCGGCAAGGGGGTGCGGATGGGGGCATCCGGCGCCCATTCCATGGTTACCCCGGGGTTCTCGCTTTCCCATTCGAGCTCGATGTCGTCGCCGAGGTCGATGGGCCAGAAGAGGCTCTCCAGGCGGTGAAGTCCGTCGCTTCGGCGGCCCACGATCCATAGACCGAGGTTCAGTTTCCCAGGGGCGAAAAGGCGTTCTTTTTTTGGTCGGGCGGCCATGGACTGTTCACCCCGTAAGGAAATTTCAAACCCGGTTGGAGTCCGCCAGTTAGGTACGTGGCCCCAAGGACTTAACCACTCTCTGCCTAAACAGTGAGCAATTAGCCTCGAAAAAGGGCTGGGAACTCAAAAAAACTCCCAATCCTATCAACTACTTGGACTTAGCCCCGCGGCATGGAACTTGTAAAGTTCCTATCTGATGCCCTGCGCAAAGTGTGCGGGGGTCCGGCTTTAAGAGGGGTAATTAAGCACTACGCGTCATCAATATGAAGAACAAACTTCAATACGCGTACACGATTAGCGTCTTCATGGGGGTCCTACTCACGGCCTACATGATGATGAACCAGGGCGCGACCCTGACTTCCCCGAACCGTAATTTCCAGAATTCCTCGTTCCGGGCGGAAGCCCAGGCGGTCGATCCCGCCATCAACCAGCTGCTCGAGATGGAAAACGCTCTCGCCAAGGTTCCCAAGGAAAAAGCCAAAGAAGATCGCCTGCCGACGGGCCAGCCCAAGTCCGGCCGTCCGGAATAAAGAGTTTTGCCCCCAAATGATCCGTGGTAACTCGTCTTGTGACCGCGATCTTCCTTTCAGACGTGCATTTGCGGGATGCCGGCAGCGTCAAAACGAAGCTGGTCATCCGGTTCTTTCAGCAGGTCGCCTCCCGGTTCGAACGCATCTACATTCTCGGTGATCTCTTCGACGTGTGGCCCGGCACCAGCGCCCACCTCGTCCGAACCTACAAGCCGGTGATTCAGACTTTGAAGCGACTCGTGGAAGACGGCCACTCGGTCCATTACCTCGAGGGCAACCACGATTTTTATCTCGGCGATTACTTTTCCGACGCCCTCGGCATTCAGGTTTACACGGACTCCATCACGGAAGAGTGGAACGGCCAGAAGGTTTGCATGGTTCACGGCGATCTCGGCAATCCCAAGGACGTCGGCTACAAAGCGCTACGCTACCTTCTCCGGCGCGACACGCTTCATATGGTGAAAAACTTTTTCCCGCAAGAGTGGGTCTTTCAGCTCGGCCTGAACAGCTCGAAGCTCAGCCGCAAGTATCAGGGGCATTTTCCCACTAAGGAAGAGGCGATCCGCCAGACGTACCGCCGGGCCGCCGAACATCTCTTTAGAAAAGGTTACGACATCGTGCTCATGGGCCACACGCACATTCCCGACGATTACCGCGCGGAAGTGGACGGCCGGACCTGCCGCTACATCAATACGGGTGATTGGGTGCGCCACTTCACCTACCTTGAGTTTGATGGATCGCACTTCTATACTAGGACCCATCCGGTCAAGGAAGTCTGACCCCGGTTGCAAAGCACCGACTTGGACGCCGTCCCATCCACCTCAAACCCCGGTTACTTCGATTATTCGGCCCTTGCGCCCGCCGTGTGGGGCCTTCGCTTCGACTCCATCCGTTCCGAAGGCGTATCGCGCGTGACGGTTCCCGTACTCTGGGGCGTGCACGAACAGTTGCGCGGTATCCGCGAGTTTTACAAGCCCACCCGTCTACGTCTCGAGCGCCTTTTGTCGACGGCGCAGGAGAAGGGTTTCGAAGTGGATCTCGCCTTGGGATTTCCCGCTCATCCGGAAAGCTTTCCGCAGTGGACTCATCCGCTGGAACCGCAAGCGCTCGTGCCGCTGGCTCTTTGGGAAGGTGAGCGCGGGCCGGTGAGCCTGAAGAAGATTCCTTCGCTCGGTCAGCCGGAAATCCGCGAAGCCTTCGTCGGCTTTCTCGAGGAAGTGCACCGGATCGTGCGGCTCTACTTCGCGCCGGAAGGGCCTGTGCGCGAAGTGCGCCTCGACTTGGGAATTCTCGCTCACGACGTCTCGGTGGGGGACGAGCGCTTGTACCGCGAGTCTCTCGGCGAGAGATACGGCGACATCACGCGGCTCAATCGGGTTTACGGAACCGCCTTTCGCGATTTCGCCTCCGCGGTTTCCTCCACGGGCGTGCGGGTACTTTGCGACAAGCGCCCGTGGCTAGCCGCCTACGATCTCAAGTGGTGCCGCTCGCGGCGGCTCGGCGCGTTCGAAACTTTCGTCCTCGAGCACCCGCGGCTGAAGGGGCTGTTTCGTTGCTCCTCGGCGCCCGGCGCGCAGCCGGATCTTTTCGGCTTTGGAATCGGTTTCGACCCGACTTTGGTGGAAGGACGTACAGGGGTGGGCGGCTGTCCGTCGCTACCCAATGGCCTCGTCAACGGTGCCGCCGCCACCGCTTTCCGGCTTTGGGAATACTTAATGGAGAGCGCGGCCGAGGCCCGGTTGCCCGTCTATTTTCTGTCCGATTCCGTTCCTCCTTACGCGGTCCATACGGTCGTGAGTGGCCCGTTTCTCGCCCGCGCTCAGGCGGAAAGTCTCGCGGCCGCCGCTCGCGCCGGAGCCCGTTTGTTTTTTCCGTTCGGCCTTCCGAAGTACGACGAAAATCTCTCTTCCCACAACGCGTTCGAAGGGCCCACTTCTTACGGTGAGACCGCTCTCGGCCCGGCGATTCGCATCGCGCTCGGGAAGGGAGAAATTTTATCCACCGCAACGCCCCCTCCTTTAGAGGACTCACTTTGGGAAAGCCTCGAGCGTTGGAGAGCGGCTCTCATGGAGGAGCCCGCCCAATGAAGGATTTCTCCCGCTACTTCACTCCCGTTTTGACTCACGAAGAGCGTTCCCGCATCGGCAAGGTGCTTGGGCTGAACGACGCGCCCTGGGGTCTCGAGGAAAGTTGCGGCGGGCAGATCCTTAGAAGGTGGAAGTCCTCGGCGGGTCCGTGCTGGGCAAAACCCGAGGAAGAGTCGGAGTTCGATTTCGGCTCCCTGGGCCCCCATCTGAAGATCTCCTCCTTTAGAGAGCCCCAAGCCCTCTGGCGGGAGTTGCTTCCCTTCCCCTTCCGGGCTCTTCCGGAAGAGGGCCACGAGGCACGCACCTTGGGGGCCGCTTGGGCCGGGGTGGAATCCCAGCTCGCCGCCTTCGAGCTAAGCCTAGTGTGGGTGGGCGACGCGGACCGCGGGATAGCTCTTCTCTTTCACTTCGTCCGGCGCCGGTGCGTCCGCCTCGGGACCACCGAATCCCTCAATGATATCGGGAAGAAATGCTTGCTTGGAGAATGGGAGTCCTCCGATCTTCAAGCCCACTTCGGGACCCGAACCGGCTTCTTTCGCTGGGAGCCGGGCTCTCTCACCGGAAACGCTCTCGACCGCCTGGTGACCCTATTCCAGCGGACCCAGCCGACCTACGTCCCCGAGGGGGCCCCCCTGCATCCCCCAAGCGGGTTGTAATAAATTCGCCCCCCTGGTAAACCCTGACCTCACAATTTGTGGATCCCTCGCCCTTCATCTGGTTTGAAGGGCCGTGAAACCCACGACCAGGAGGAGATAGAATGTCGCTTGCGACAAGCAAATCCTACGAGACCGTCTACATTCTTAAGCCTTCCCTTTCCGACGACGACGCCAAGACCATTCACGATAAGGTCGACAACGTCATCGCGAAGTTTAAGGGAACGGTTAAAGGCCGCGAAGATTGGGGCCTGAAAGAGCTCGCTTATCCCATCAACGATCAAACGAACGGCCGGTACGTGGTCATCCAGTACAACGGCACGGGCGGCGTGGTGGAAGAGATCGAGCGCCATTTCAAAATCATCGCCGACGTCATGCGGTTTCTGACCGTCAAGACGGAACCCGAGTACGACTTCAACAAGGTGAAGAACCAGATGAAGGTCGCGGAAGAAGCGGCGAAGGCGGCCAAGGAAATGCGGGCCGAGAAACGGTCGCGCTTTTGAATGAAGTCGCCCTCGTAGGGAAAGTTAGCCGCGTCAGCCAGCTGAAGTACACCCCGTCGGGGAAACCTTCACTGGACTTCACGCTGGCGGTTTCCCAAAAGGTGCTCGACTCGGATTCGGTCGGTTACGTCGAAGTGGTTCTCTTCGGGGATTGCGCGGAGGACTCGGCTCAGATCCTCAGAATAGGACGGCGGATTTCCATCCGCGGGCAGCTCTGGGGAAGAAGCTACAAAAACCGGCAAGGCGTGAAGGTCAACGAAACCAAAGTGATTTGCGCCAGCCTCGAGCTGGCGGAAAAAGAATCTAAAGGCTCTTAGGAGGATTAATGATTAAGGAAGATCGCGCAGGCGATAAATTCGGTGGTGGAGATAAGTTCGGCGGCGGCGACAAGTTCGGCGGCGACGATCGCGGCGGAATGGGAATGGACGGCGGTGAGAAGCGCGGGTTTTTCCGGCGCCGCGGCTGCCGGTTCTGCGCCGACCACGAGATCATCATCGACCACAAGGATCGCTATTTGCTCAAGCCGTTCATCACGGAGCGCTACAAGATCGTTCCGCGCCGTATTTCCGGCAACTGCGCCAAGCACCAGCGTGAGCTGGCCTTGGCCGTGAAGCGGGCCCGCCACATCGCGGTCATCCCGTACTCGGCCGCGCAGATCTGGAGCAAGAACGTCTGATTTATGTTCGTCGTGAACGACAAAAAGGAAACTGAGCAGCCGCCGGAGCTGGGATTCTTCGCGGTGATTTCCCATTCGATGCTAAGCGCGTTGGGAATCACTTCGGTGTTCCTGGGTCCCCTGCCCATGATCCTGTCCCAGCTGAGGCTCGCGCAGCCGTGGCCGAGAGTGACCGCCCTTTTCGGCGCGGTTCTCGCGCTCGCCGTGCTGCGCGCCCCGGTGGGACCTGTCCTTGCGACGTTCGTTTTCGGTTTGGTCGTCGCGGAAGCGGTGGCCGCCGGAGACAGTTTCTGGAAAGTACTCGGCAAGACGGTATTTCTGTCGGCCGGGCTCGGGGGGCTGGGATTACTGGCCGCCGCCCGCATGGAAGGAGTCGCCGCTTTGCCCTACTGGGGCCAGGTGGTGGACGGAGTCGTGGCCCAGCTGAAAACCGCTGTCACCGTAGACGCCGCCTTCCAGTGGGACGCAGTCCGGGCGATCCTCTTTTACGAGGGTCCGTTTCTGGTTCTTTCCGGAGCGATTCTTTCGTTCTGGCTGTCGGCCGGAGTGGCCGCTCATCTGGGTTGGTTCGAGGAAGGGCATGCGCTTTCGGCGCCTTCGCTTCGGCAGCTTCAGCTGCCGTCGTGGGTGAGCGCGGGATTCGTGGTGCTCTTCGTTTACACGATGAAGGCGGGCGCCGGTGGCGCCGGAGTCTGGGGCGGAGTTTTTCGTCTCGTCGGGGCTCTCGTTTTCATCCAGGGCTGCGTGGTGCTGTCCAATCTCATGAACCTGCGCCAAGTGGCTCCCCGGATCCGGACATTCGTTTATCTGGTCTCCATCTTTTTAGGCTTTTATGCCTTGGTCGGCATGGGAGTGATGGGACCTTGGTTTTTTCGTAGGCGGCCGCGGTCCCTCGCGACGCTGAAAACTTTGGAGGAAGGGACATGAAAGTAATATTGAGAGACAAGGTACCGAATCTCGGTGATGTCGGTACCGTGGTGCAGGTGAAGCGCGGCTATGCGCGCAATTTCCTGATTCCGCGGAACTTCGCGATCCCCGCGACCCCGCACAACATCGAACAGTTCGAGCATGAGAAGCGGCTCCTCGACGCCAAGCGGGCAAAAACCCGCAAGGACGCCGAAGCCACGAAGGCGAAGCTCGAGCGCGTTTCTTGCTCCATCTCGAAGAAGGTCGGCGAACAGGACAAGTTGTTCGGCTCCGTCACGACCCAGGATATCGAGAAAGCGTTTCAGACCGAAGGGTTCACCATCGACAAGAAGGACATTCTTCTTGAAGAGCCCATCAAGGCGCTCGGCGTGTACACGGTTCCCGTGCGCGTGTTCGAAGACGTCATTGCGAACACGAAGGTCTGGGTCGTTCGCGAGTAGCGCAAACGTCCATTCCTTTCGAAAGCCCTCTTCCCTCGCCGGGGAGAGGGCTTTTTATTTTGGCGCTAGGAAGCTTTCCGTCTGGCGGGAGCGGTCTTTCTCTTCTGGGCGACCTTGGATTTGGGCGTCCAGCCCTTCCATCCGAGGGCGGGATTCTCGATGACGTTCCAGCTGAGCCAGGCGAGGGGCAAGGTGAGCGCGACGGAGGCGATGAAATAGAGAGTCTTCCCCCATGCTGGAACGCCCATCGCCGACAGAAATTGCTGGATTGGAAACGAATAGAGAAACAGTCCGTAGGAGAGATCGCTCTTTTCGGTGAAGCGGGTAAACGGAGCTTTGATGGAAACGAAAAGCAAAAGGTAACAAAGCGGCGCGGGGCCGACGAAGGCCATTTTGGTGCGCAGACCGAGGATCAGTAGCCAGACTGACGCTGCGGCAAGCCCGGCATGAAAGGGGATCTGCTTTCTAAAAAGGTAGAAGGCCGCGCCACACAGAAAATAGGCCCCGAGGCGGGAGGTGCGCTCACTTGCGATCCCAAATCCGTCCGGAGAAATCCAAAGCATCCAAAAGACAACGGCCGTCGCCAGTAGCCACCCGCGGTTTTTCAGAGCGCCCAGGTAACCGAGGCATCCCAGAAAAACGTAACATTTCACTTCGTAGGGAAGGCTCCACACGGAGCCGTTCAACGGGCCGCCGAAGGGAAGTCCCTCGAAGGTGGGCATTATCCACGCCGTCTCCGCCGTGAACTGAAAGCCGCGCCATACGAAATCGACGATCGAGGCCCCCGTCTTTTCCCAGAGTCCGGCGGCCCCGTACCGTGAGAAATAGATGGCGGGAGCGAGCACTAGGCCGCACACGAGAACGCAGGTCCAGTAGCCGGGAAAGATTCTTAGAAATCGGTGCCAGGCGTAGCGCGCGGGCGAAGCCAAGTTGAGATAGCTGCGCGCCACCAGAAATCCGCTGAGCAGAAAAAAGCCATCCACCGCGAGTACACCGATGTCGGTCTGCCCGCCGGAGAAAAGTTCCAAGGGCTTGGAAGTCGCGAACCCGAGAACGAAGGCGTGGCTCAGCACGACGCAAAGAGACAGGACGAAGCGCATCCAGCCGAGGGAGTTGTGCTCAGGTTTGAAGGCCTGATGAAGGGTTTTCATGGGAGGGGAGAGTTTAGGATAGCACGGCCAAATGGTGCCGCGAGGCGTTTTGGCCCATCTCACCGGGGTAGTACAATAGATCTGTTACCTGCTCTCCTCTTTAATTCCCGAACAAGCAGCTTTCAGCCCACCCTGTCAGGGAGACCTCGCGCCATGGGAAAAACCAAACCAATCTCACAGGTTCCCAGCGACTTTTTCGTGCACGACCAGGGAATCTGCGAGTCGAAGTCGGTCGGACGCGGGACCAAGGTCTGGGCCTATGCCCACGTTTTACCGGGCGCGGTCATCGGGCGGGACTGCAATATCTGCGACCACGTCTTCATCGAAAATGACGTGCGGGTCGGGGACCGGGTCACCGTGAAATGCGGGGTCCAGCTTTGGGACGGAATCCGGCTGGGTAACGACGTTTTCGTGGGCCCGAACGCTACCTTTTCGAACGATCGGTTTCCCCGCAGCAAGCACCGGCCCGAGAAGTTTCTCGAGACGTACGTTCATGACGGCGCCTCCATCGGCGCCAATGCCACCCTTCTTCCCGGCATTACAATCGGGGCCCGTGCCATGGTCGGTGCCGGAGCCGTGGTGACTGATTCCGTGCCCCCGATGGCGATCGTTGTCGGCAATCCTGCCAGAATCGTCGGCTACGTCGACATGGTGAAACCCGCGCCGGAAGCCGTCTCCCCCGAGGGAGAACGTTCCAAGCGAGACTCGAAGGTGAAGAAGGCGATCTTTCACCGGCTGCCTTACGTGAAGGACCTGCGCGGAAATCTCTCGGTGGGAGAGTTCGACAAGGACATTCCTTTCGCTGCGAAACGCTACTTTCTGGTCTTTGGCGTTCCGAGCGACAGCGTGCGGGGACAGCACGCCCACCACAAGTGTCACCAATTTCTGGTTTGTACCGCCGGCTCTTGCTCCATCGTTCTCGACGACGGAAAGAACCGCGAGGAGTTCGTTCTAGATAGCCCCCACAAGGGCCTGTACGTGCCCCCGATGACGTGGCTCACCCAATACAAGCACTCAAAGGACTGCGCCCTTCTAGTGTTTGCCTCCGACTACTACGATCCGAAGGATTACATCCGGGAGTACGAGGAATTCATGTCCCTCGTCGGCTGATCAGCTGGCGGCTCGCTTACTGGCGCGAAGGGCTTTGAAGGAATGTGAGAGACTTACGATCTCCTGCGGCCGGTGCTTCGTGTTCTCGAAAGCTCTCCAGACGTAGGATCCGACGATTCCCAGCCCCAGGGAGTTGAGGCCCGAGAAAAACAGAATCGTAATCATCGTAATGGTGTAGCCGGGAACTTGCACGCGTCCGTCGAGTTTTGCGGCGATTACCACGAGTCCAAGGCCCACGGCTATTGTGAGTCCCAGCATGCCGAGGTTCAGCAGCGCGCGGATCGGCAGATCCGAAAAGGAAAAGATGCTGTCGCGCAGGTACTTGAGCTTGCGGCGGAAGGTCCAGGCGCTCTTGCCGAAAGGCCGTTTCTTTCTGTGGTAGCCGAACTCCTTGCGGCGGTACCCAACCCAATACAACAGGCCGATGAGCGAAGAGTTGGATTCCTCAAGGGCCAGCAGCGAGTGGCGAACGGCGCTCGTACAGCCGAAGATGTCGACTCCCCCGGCCGGAATCTGTTTCGAGACGATGGCGCGGAAAAGGTTCCAGAATAGGTTGGAGCACAGGCGGGTTAGCCACGGATCGTTTCGGGAGAGCCGTTTGCCCACGACGATGTCGGCCTCTCCCTGCTCGAGGGCCTGGAAGAAATCGAGAATCAATGACAGGGGTTCCTGAAGGTCCGCCGCGACGACGGCTACATAGTCTCCTTCCGCAGAGCGCATGCCGGCGCGGATGGCGGCGAAAGATCCGAAATTTCGCGAGAGCAGAATCAGCTTCGAGGGAAAATTTTGCTTGGGGAGTTCTTCTCTGAGAATCTCCGCGGACCGATCGGGGCTTCCGTCGACGACAAAAACGAGCTCGAGTTTCCCTTCTAGAGGCCCCATTTGGCTTGCGAGTTCGGACAGCAGCGCGCTGAGGGACTCCTCGTTCTTGTAGATGGGAATGATGAGTGAAAACACGTGTCAGCCCTTCCAGGAGTTGCAGGCCCCGATGATCTGTTCCACCTGGCCGTCGGTCAGATACGGATGCAGGGGAATGGAAACTTCCTGCTGTGCGATGGCTTCCGCTTTGGGCACGGCCGCTCGGGTCGCGCCGTCTTTTCCGATCAGCGCCGCTTGCGCCGTAATGAGCTTGGGATAGTGAATCGCCGAGTCCACGCCATTTTCTTTCAGGTGCGCGCGGAATTTTTCCCGGTCGCCCTTTACGAAAAGAGGAAAGAGATGCCACACGGGCTCGGCCTTCGGATTCGGCTTCAGAGGCCTAAGATGGGCGGAGCGCAACTCTGCCAGATAGCGGCCGGCGATGGCGCGCCGCCGGCTCGTAAAGTCGTTCAGGCGCGGGAGCAGAGCGCTGTTCAGCATCGCCGCGTGCAGCTCGTCGAGCCGGCTGTTCAGTCCGAGCATCGTGTGCTCGTATTTGGCCGACTGACCGTAATCCCGAATCTGTTTCGCCTTGGCCGCGAGTGCCGGGTCACGCGTGAGTAAAGCGCCGCCGTCTCCAATGGCGCCTAAATTTTTCGTCGGATAAAAGCTCGTGATCGCCATGTCGCCGACCGAGCCCACCATGTTCCCGCCGAACCGGGCGCCGATGGCTTGAGCGCAGTCTTCGATCAGCCGAACGCCGGTGCTCTTCACGAGGTCCGCGAGCCGGCCCAGGTCGATGGGGTTTCCGTAGAGGTGGACGGGCAGCAGAAACGTCGCCCGGGACTCGCGAATCGCGCGCTCGGCTTGAGCGAGATCCAGGTTGCCCGACTCGTCGACATCGGCGAAAACCGGAACGCATCCGGCGCGAAGCGCTCCCAAGGTGGTTGCGAAGGCGCTCAGGGGGGTCGTGACTACCCGATCTCCCGGCGCGGCGCCGAGCGCTCGAAGGGCGATTTCAATCGCATCGAGTCCATTCCCGCACCCCACCGCGTGGGGCAATCCCCAGAACTCAGCGAGCTTCATTTCGAAGCTTGCGACCTGTTCCCCTAGAATCCAATGACCGCTGTTTCCGACGCGGTCCACCGCCGCAAGTGCGTCCGAGCGGATCTCGGCCCACTCGGCTTGTAGTGCCTGAAAAGGGATGGCCTTGAGGGGGGACATTGGGGTGGGTGCTATACTTACTCTTCAAGTTTACCACCTCTGGCGTCTGAACGCCAAAGCACCGGACACCATACGGGGGCCGTTTGCGAGACTTGGAAAAATCCGCCACCTATCTGGTTTTGGGGATTACGCTGGTGGTCGGTTTTTGGCTTTTAACGATGGGCGTCGACTTTTTCGACGAGTCCTATCATCTCGCTTTGTCCTACCGGTATTGGTTCGGAGACAAGCCCTTCATCGACGAGCTTTCGGTCCATCAGGGTGCCGCGGTTCTGCTCTATCCCTTTCTCGCGCTCTATTTGAAGGTTCAGGGAAGTTTGGACGGCGGCATTTTCTACGGCCGAATGATCGCCCTTCTTTTTCGCCTCGGAATTTTCGCGGCGGCTTTCTTGGTACTTCGAAGGCGGGCGCGCGTTCCAATCGTGCTGCTCGCCTGCGCGCCCGCGCTTTTGGGTTACGGCCGGCCCAGCGTGAATTATAACTTCGTTGGAAGTGGACTTCTGTTCCTGCTTCTACTTACTTTGGTGAGCGACGCCCTTGGACCGAGGCCGGTTCGATATGCGTTTCTTTACGGAATTCTCGGGGGACTCGCGATTCTTGCTTATCCGCCCCTCATCGCTGTTTGCGCGGTGGTAGGCCTGATCTGGATTTTTCTTTTTCACGAAAGCAATAGATGGGAGCGGCTCGGCGCTTTCGTCGGAGGCGGAGTTCTCGTCGGCGCCCTCTTTCTGATCTATCTCGGGTTCGGAAACCTCGAGCGCATCCGGGATCTCGCCGTGTGGGCGGGGTACGGCGCGCCGACTTTCAATTTTTTCGAAAGCGCCCTCAACCTAGCGATGGTTCCGAATAAGTGGATTCACTATTCAGCCGCCTTATTTCTCGGCTGGGCGCTTTTCCAAAAGTGGAAGTGGGCTCCGTTGCTTCTAGCCGTCACTCCGCTATGGATATTTTGGATCGTCTCCAGCTTCGGATATGGAAGCGGTTTCTATCTGACGTACTGGAGCCTCATCGGCGGGGCCCTTTACTATTTCGTCGATAAAACCCCGTTTTCCCGGGCCGTCTTCTATCTTTTTTGGATCCCGAGCATGGTTGCCGGTACGGCATTCACTTGGGGGAGCATCTGGGGGGGGGTGAGTAACTTCGGCGCCGGCGCACTTCCGGGCGCAGTCGCGACGAGCCTATTTCTCGGGCTTCTCATGGATAAGGGTCCGCTTTCTCGCCGGGCCGCCCTTATTCCGCTCGCCGCGTTTCAGGGTTTGATGCTGGTATTCTTCTGCCGGGAGGTCAATCGTCTGGCCCATACGGAAGAGCCCCAGGTCCGCTTTCGGTCGGGACCTTATCGCGGTCTGCAGACCAATCGCCATCAGCACGATTGGATTTCTAAAATGGAAAGGGAAATGAAAAAAGCCGAGGACTCAAGGGGCGGCCTTTTCGTCTACCCGCAGCTTCCGGCCGCCTTCTTGATGACCAACATGAGGGCGGCGACGGACGCCATTTGGCTCGCCTGCTGGTACGGAGAAAAGTGCCAGCGGGCGATCGAAGACTATTCGCGCCATTTCTCGGCGTCCAACCTCGTCGTCAAAATGAAAGAGCTCTATTACGATCGGCGGCTAATCAACCCCGTTTCCCCGACCCCACTGGACGAGTTCATCCTGAAAACCCACCACCCCGTCGCGGAAGACGGCGGCTTCGTCCTGCTTCGTCCCAACGGTCCCACGCTTTGAAACAGAAAAACCCCTCTCCCGGCGCCGCCGAAAGAGGGGTCTTGTCTATCCGATTCAAACTACCATCGTTTCCCCCTTATGGTTGCTTACGGAAAAGGTAGATAGTGCGCTTCAAGCCGGTTTTCGTTTCGTAGAATAATTCCTTCTCCAGCTCGAGCCCGGCTGTCCTTGAAAGGGCAATCAACTCGGCTTTCCCCGGCAGATGTCCGTGGTAGCGGGTCTCTGCCATGTCGAGGACGATGTTCCCGCCGTCTCGGCGCACCTCGGTTCCGACGGTTCTTGGGATCTCAACGGCGATTCTTGCACCGGGGTTGAGACTCCTGGCGACCTTGGTAAGCGCTTTGCTCTTCTCGCTCAACGTGAAGTCCAGGAAACCCGCCCACATCCAAAGTGCGAGATCCAAAGCTCGGGGCAGCTTCACCTCGAGAAGGCTTCCTTCAATCAGAGAAACCCGCGTGTCGTACTTGTAGCGCGCGCGAAGGAAGGTGGCCGACGGTGGGCTGAGCTCCACGAGGGTTAGGTGAGACTTCGGGAACTCGAGAAGCATGCCCTCGGCGACGCGGCCGTAACCCGCGCCGATTTCCATCATCCGCGGCGCTTCGGGGAGAGCCCACTCGCGCCTCAGATAGCTCAGGAGACATTTCAAGTCGGGATGCTCCGTCAGCCCGCATTCAACCGCTCTCCGCTGCAAACCGGCGACTCCGATGCTTGAGTAAAAAGCTTTGTTGTCCCGATTGGTCCAGAAAAATGGCTGGGTGGCTTGTGTACTCATCTTCCCCTCAACAAACGGCGCCGTTCATGTCCGCTTAACTTCCATCGAAGTTGAACGGCCAAGCGGCCCTGAGGGCCCCCGAGTGGCGTCGGAGGTCGTCATTTGCAAGCGCTGGGCCGGGGTTTGTTCACACTTTTGAAAGTTGAATATTGAGCTGAAACGAGCCCTTAGAGGCGTAATCGGAGCCATGGGCAGGGGGAGACTGCCGAGTTTGGGCCGGGAAGCGGCAAATTTCGTCCAAGATCAGCTAAAGATGAACCAAAAAGAGGCCGATCCGAAGGCGTGGGGCTTCCAAAAACAAGGGATTTGGGCTCGATTCGAGCGGTCCAACAGGTGCTTTCCGTCGGTCCTAACCTCGAGGAGCGCGACATCTTTTATGTCCTGAAGATGGCCGACGGCCCGGTATTGTGGAAAGCCCTTCTCGATCTTCAGTACGGTCTATGCAAAACCACCGAGCTTCCCTTTCTTTATAGAAGCGGATGTCTGACCGATTCCAGGACGGTTTTGGAAATCGGCTACGGGGATGAGGAACTCAGCGGCGGTCTCGCGCCCTTTTTTCCCGACAAGAAATTCACGAACGTTTCGCTTCCGACCCGCGACATCCTCGGAGCCAAAACCAAGACTAGGATTTGTTTGGAGGACATCGCGGCCCAGGTAAAGCAGTCGGGACTTTCCACATTCGACTGCCTGATTCTTCGGGTGGTCGTTCAGAAAGTTTCTCAGCTCGGCTTGTTCATCGATACGGTGAAGGACTACCTTTCCAAAGACGGAAAGCTTCTCATCATCGATTCGAACGATTCGCTTCTCGGCTGGCAGCCGCCGATCCCGACGCTGGACAATCTGATGAAGAGCCTTGCCTCCGAGCAGGAGAAGACCGGCGCAGGACGTTCCGCCGCCGAGAAGATTTATCGCCGGGCGTCTCTCTACGGGCTTCGCCCGCGGGTCAGTGAAAAGCTCGCGGTATCCAGCACCGGCGAAGCCGGCCTGCGCGATTTCTACACCTATTTTTTGCTCCTCTCGGAAGTCATGGTCCGGGCCTACGGCCCGGTTCTAAATCAAACGGCGCTGCTTGCCGATCTCAATGCCTGGATTGCCGATCCCGGGGCGAAAGCTCAGTTCGGGCTTCACTTCGCCGAGCTCGAAAGAAACTGACCCTCCAAAAAAAGAAAAACCCCCTCTCCGGTTTCCCGAAAAGAGGGGGTTTCATTTTTTTGCGGCCGGCTTCGTTTTAGGGGAGCGCGGTCGTGCCCTTGAACGTGGTCAGAGCATTAATCAATTTGTCGAACGGAGTGAGTTCCGCCGTACCGGGTTTGCCGTCCATTTGCATGACGACCACTTCGCCCGGGGCGCGGAACAGCCGCACTTCCATCTCGTGCACGCCGTTGGCGAGCACTCTTTCGAGCTGGATTCCCTGGAGCGATCCGAGGGCCATCGGGATCCAATTGGCTTCCTTGCGGCTCTCGTAGAGATCCTGGATCGACTGAGTTTCTTTTCCGTTCACGACGTTCATCTGGAGACGCGCGCGCGGAACCCCCTCGATCAGCGGAGAGGTGACTTCCGTGAACGCATCCGCCTGGCCCACTTCCCACTTGTCGTAGATCTTCATCAGATACTTGCCGGGCTCGTTCTTGATGAGCTTACGGCCGTTGCCGATTTCAAAACCGGCGCGGTTGCCGATATCCATCATGTGGTTCAAGAGCGGGCCGGTGATCCCGTTCGAGACTTTGGGAATCTCGAGCAGATCGTCTTCATCATCGATTCCGTAGCTCACACAAGCGGCAACTACCAGGATCAACGCAACGAACTTCGCCGGAAACGCGAAGGGCATCCTGGCTGTAGAGTTACTTACCTGCCTCATGTGCTTTCTCCTCTTGAAGTGACGGGATAGAGATAGAGGCCGACGAAGTAAACCTCGTCACCGTCTTTCTCCAGCCCGTATTTACGATTCAGTTTCTTTCTGAATTCCTTGATCTCCGCCTTGATCTCCTTCAGCCGATTCTGCGGCATGCAAAGGACGAGGCCGGACAGCTCACGCTTATCGAGCGGAACCGAGAAAATCGAGTTGATCGCTTTGCGCAAGTAAGTGCGGTGCAGGCTGCGCAGCACGTGCGACGGAACTTCGTCGGAGCTGGTGAGCAGCGGTTCGAACTGTTCGAGGCGGCCTTCCGCATTGCGCTTCAAAATTTGGAGGCGGACGAGCAGCTCGAGGCTTTCCTTGGCCTGAGCCTCGGTGACCTTGTTGCCCAGCCGCTTGGCGATCCAAGCCCCGTCTTCCTTGAAATCCTTGGAGAGCACGAGTTCGCGGATGACGGCGTGGTGCCAGTCGAGCACGAACTTGATGCGATCCGCTTTGAGCGGTGTCGGCGTGCGCTGCTTTTCTTGATATTTCAGCAACGATCGGAGGTGCAGCTCTTTGCTGTCGGGGTCCGAGACCTCCTGATACATCACGAGCTCGCGGAAATACTTTTCTTCGTCGCGGCTGAGTCCGAGACCGCGGGCAAACTGAAACAGCGTGCGGTCGGTGATCCGCCGCTTACCGTCGACTACCAGTTTGAGATAGTTCGGAGATCCCAGCTTCGCTTTGCGCGCGAACAGGCGGTAGCTGTAAGCCGGGTTTCGATTCTTGTGATAGACGTAATAGTCGTGCAGGTACTCACGATAATCGAAGTAATCGAATAAATTTGGTGCAGTGTCTTCTATTAAGTTCTCCACCTTTTCTCCTGCCCGAGAAATGGCTGAAAATCAAAATGCGTTACCTGATTTAGTGAGCCCCCGCCCAAAAACCTGGGTTGGTCTTAACACGCCTTTTCCTTTGAATTCAAATCTTTTGCCTAGGGGGTAAGGGCAAAATGCTGCAGTGCGTGTTAATGCTTTGTGATTATCGGAGGTTGCTTACGGAACAGTATTTTTCCAGTTAGCCAATTCCCCCTTGAGAACCGGGTAATTGGCTAGCGTAAGGTCCATGTTTCGCCAGGATTCGTCCATTCCTTCGAGCCTGGTTTCCGGCCCGAAATAGGCAATATCCGGGGTTACGAGCATGGATTTCCACTCCACCGGAGTCTCTCCGGACAGAACGGGGAGGTAAGTGAGCTTCTCTTTGACGGTGAGCTCGGCGACGGCGGGGAACTCTTTCTGCATCTCGCGCTTTAGGGTGCGTACGGATTTGGCGACTTCCTCGCGGTCGTCCAGGATCTCGTCTTCCAAAAAAAGAATCCACTGCACGCGCGGCGCGCCCGAGGTGCTTCCGAATCCGAGCGCGCGAAGTTTCCAATCCTTGAAACGAAACGGCAAAACGACCGTGTTTTTCGACGAGAAAAGGGGTTCTTTCAGATCTATCTCGAGAGAAATTCCGCCGCGTCGGTCGGGCAATTTCGCAAGCGCCTTCAGCTCGCTCTTGTCGCCCCTCCACGCCGCGCGCAAAGTTTTCAGCGGCGAGCACCACACGAGGCGTTGGTACGGATTCTCCACTCCGTCCTCGCAGACGATCTTCTTGTCGGCCGCGTGAACTTCGGTGACGAGCTTTCTCGTTTGAAACAGCGGACCCACTTTGTCGACGAGCCGTGCGACAAACGCGTCGTAGCCGTCCTTGGGAGTCCAGTAATGCGGCGAGAGATAAAATTGTTCGGCTTCGATGAAATCGCCGGCCTCCCCGAGGGTTTCCCACTCTCCTTTAGAGCGCACTTGGGGCGGATCCTGGATTTCGGCGAGCTCTAGCTGCTCATCCAGGGTTTTCAGGCTGTCCCGGCCCTGTTCCGAGAGAATTCTATGGTGGCCGACTTCGATGCGGCCCCCCAATTCGGATGAGCCCTCCAGGCCGATGACGGAAAACCCTGCATCTTTAAGGGCTTCCGCCGCAAGAAGACCCGCTATACCGCCGCCGACTACGATGATTTCCGACATGATTTTTTGGAGTTTACTCAAACGCGTGCGCAAAGCAATCTACGGATTACGCTAATCACTTCGGGCACTTTGCTCTTCAAACTCATCGCTCGAAATTTTCTTCAGAAAAAAAATTAAATACCCGTTGACCGAAACCCCTAATTTATTTAAACCCTTCTTTCCTGTTTCTACTGGTCTTTGAAAACTAAACAGCAGTTACGTCGAGTACGGGTCCAAAAAAGTTCGACCGCCGATCTCTTAACGGAGTGGCGGCGGTCTATAGTTATACGGATCTGAAGGAGCAATCTTTCAGGTTCATTATTTAACTGAAGAGTTTGATCCTGGCTCAGAGCGAACGCTGGCGGCGTGCCTAATACATGCAAGTCGAACGAGAAAGTGGCTTCGGCCATGAGTAAAGTGGCAGACGGGTGAGTAATACTTAGGTAACTTGCCCTGAAGATGGGGACAACCTTCCGAAAGGAGGGCTAATACCGAATGAGACCACAGAGCCTGCGGGTTCAGGGGTTAAAGATGGCCTCTATTTATAAGCTATCACTTCAGGATAGGCCTAAGCACCATTAGCTAGTTGGTAAGGTAACGGCTTACCAAGGCTATGATGGTTAGCTGATCTGAGAGGTTGATCAGCCACACTGGAACTGAGACACGGTCCAGACTCCTACGGGAGGCAGCAGTAGGGAATA
>CAZZHG010000014.1:0-67010 GCA_964653655.1 uncultured Pseudobdellovibrionaceae bacterium | reverse complement strand
ATGTAACCCGAAGCGTCAGCGAGGGCGGTGGGAGATACGCTAACGTCCGCCTCTTCAATCACGAATGGAACAACCCCGCGCGGCTGACAACGATCGGCTCACTTACGAAAGCCGACACGGAAGCGATTCTGAGCACGCTGCCTTCGCGCGGTCACATTCTTCTCGAGGACGTCCCCGGAGTGGGAAAGACCACTCTCGTGAAGGCCATCGCGCGGCTTCTCGGGCTCGAGATGAAGCGCATCCAGTGCACGAGCGATTTGCTTCCCTCCGACATTCTCGGCGTGGAAGTGTACGAAGGGACTTCCGGCCGGTTTCAGTTTCACAAGGGACCGATCTTCGCGAACCTCGTGCTCGCCGATGAGTTGAACCGCGCTTCGCCCCGGACGCAATCCGCGCTCCTCGAGGCGATGGGCGAGGGGGGAGTGACCGTGGATCGGGTGACCCACGCTCTGCCCATCCCGTTTCTGCTTTTTGCGACTCAGAACCCGAACGAGCACCTCGGCACCTATCCGCTTCCGGAGTCCCAGCTCGATCGTTTCACGGTAAGGCTCCAGCTCAGTTACCCGGTTCCGGAAAAGGAACGCGAAATTTTCCGCCATAGCACGCTCGATCCGCTCTCCTCGGTGCCGGCCTCGGTGCTGACGACGGAAGAGCTGCAGCAGCTGCAGGAGCAGGTAGAAAAGATTCACCTCTCGGAGGCCGTCGTCGATTACGCGACCCGAGTCGCGGAAGCGACCCGGGCCCACCCCCAAATTCTACGCGGAGTTTCCACCCGCGGCGGAATCTCCTGGCTTCGAGTGGCCAAGGGCAAAGCGTTTCTCGCGGGCCGCGACTTCGTAACCCCGGACGATCTGATTTCTATGGGCATTTATGCGCTTGCCCACCGTATCGTGGTCCAGCCGGGCAACGATCCGGTTTCGCTGGTCGAGAAAGTTCTCAACTCCGTCGACGTCGCCTGACATGTACTACCGCAGCGTCAATCGTGGAATCCACACCACGGTTCCCGGCCGTTACACGATTGCGCTCGTCCTCGCCCTCGGCCTCATCGCCATCGCCTCCGGTTACAACGGCATTTACCTGTCCCTGAGTCTAGGCATCGCCATTCTCATCATCTCCGGACTTCTCTCGGAAAAAGTGATGAAACATTTCGAGATCCACGGCGCCGCCAGGGCATCGGGCGACGCGGGTCGGCCCTTCACGCTCGAGCTTAAGGTGAGAAACCTCGACGGCCGGCAAATCCTCTACGGAGTAGAGTGCCTGGTTTTCGAGAACCCTCCGAAGTTTCCTTTCTTCGCGAAAGAGCCCCAGCCGAGAATGCGGGCGCACACCTTCATGTTGGAGCCGAAGGAGAATGCCACGGTTTCCGGAACCTGTTCCGGGCTTCCACGCGGGTATTACGAAAAGCTGTACGCCGTTCAGCGGACTCTCTATCCCTTCGGGCTGCTCACGAAATTCAAAGTGGCCCAGCTCTCGACGGAAATCTCCGTGCTGCCGGCATTGGACGAAGAGCTCTTTCGGAAGCTCAATCAGGAGCTGCGGCATCAGATGGCCCGGACGGACGCGGAGCGGGAGTTCTATTGCCACCGCCACCGCAATCCCCTCGATTCGACGAGGCTCATCGACTGGCGGCGCTCCGCCGGAAGGCCGCCTTCGGATTGGGTGGTGAAAGTGTTCGAGTCCCGCTCCCGCGAGCAACGCATCCGCGTGGTCAGCTCCGCAAGTTTTCTGATGTCGAGCCCCGACTCGGCGGCCTACGAGAAACGGCTCGCCGATCTTCGTACGGCTCTCGAGGTCGCGTACGTTTCCGATCGCCCCTTTGAATTGGAAATGGACGGCGTCTGTGTCGCCTCCGACCTGACGGACGCTCACCGCTGGCTCGCGCGGGCTCCTTCCTTCGAAGGACGGTTTGCACTACGGGCTTCGGGTCCGAAGGCCGGCCCGGCGCGGGACGGGGAGCTCAAGCTACAAGTCACGGTTTCCGGGATCGCATGGGGAGAGCCGGGGAGGGCCGCATGAACGGGAAACGGCTTACCCTCTCCGCCTTTTATCATTACAGCTGGATGTCTCTGCTCTCGCTCACGGCACTGCTTTCCTGGCAGTCCGAGCTCATCGCCGTTCCTTTGTTGCTTCTGGCTTTCGCGGGAACGCTTTGGTCCCTGGTCCCGACGGGGCTCTTTCGAAGGTTGAAAGCCTTTCCTCCGGTCCTTCGCGGTGTGGCCATCCTGGGGCTCGTCGGCATTGGAGCTTCGGGGTATGCGCACAACAAGGATTTGGCCGGCCTCCTCGGAACGCTGCTATGGGCGAGTCTTCTCATCTTCGTTCCTCGAAAACAGCGCACTTTCGGTCACTGGATAGCGCTTCTGGTGTCGGGACTCATTGCTTTGATGAGCGTCATCGTGAAGCAGGAGTTCTACACACACTTGTCGTTTCTGCTGTTTCTCCTGAACCTTGTTTTCACGCTGAACGCGAACAACCTTTACTCTTTGGCCGGCACCTCTGGAGCAAGCCGATACAGGCTCAGCGCGCTCTACTTCCGTCAGCTGGTTCCGGCGCTCACCTGGGGGCTCTTCGGCGGCGCCGTCGTATTCTTCTTTTTTCCGCGCTCTCAGCTCTTCTCTAATCCCTGGGGCTTGCGGGAAAGGGAATCGCTCACCGGCTACACCGGGCAGATCTCTCTTCAGTCCACCAACACCATCCGTGAGGATGCGACCGTCGCGGCCACTGTCGAAGCGGACCCCTCGTGGCTCATTCAGAACTCGAGAACGCTCTATCTGCGCGGCAATACCCTCGATAGCTTCGACGGAACCCAGTGGGTACCCAGCGAGCTTGACAGGTGGCCTTATCGAATCGGCGAAGACCTTCGCTACACGATGACCCACTCCCAGGGCAAAGTGGCCGCGAAGATCTACCGCGAGCCCCACTCGACGCGCGCGATCCTCTATCCGGGGCTGCTCCTGTATTTCCGCGGCCCGGAGGGACTTCTTGGGGGAGCCCGATACGATACCGGCCGAAGCCTATACCGCAGCAGCTCGGGAAGCCTTCGCTATGCCTACGAAGTCATGGTCGGTGAAGTGCCCGATCTGGCCGACTTGCGAGACGACGACGTCAATCTCATTACTCTCGCCAAGGACTGGAGCCGCGAGCGGGAGAGGTCGGAACCGGGCAGCGTGGTTCCGACTCTGCGCTATCTGGAGATTCCCGAATCAATCGCCAAAAAGGACTACTTCCGTAACTGGACGAAGGAAGTGATGGGCTCCGCCGCCCCGACCAACGTCGCGAAAATCGTTTCGATGCTGACCTTGAACTTCACCCGCAATTTCACCGCCTCGCTCGTTCACGCTACTTCCGCGGCGACGGCTCTGGAGGGGTTTCTGTCGAAGGATCGTCAGGGCCACTGCGAGTACTTCGCGACCGCCGCGGCCTTGTTCCTGCGGACTCAAGGGATTCCCACTCGCGTGGTGCTCGGCTACCGCGGAGGAACCTTCAATACGGTTTCCCAGACTCTCGAAGTTCAGGAGCGAAATGCCCACGCCTGGGTGGAGATCTACGGCGGCCGCGGACGGTGGTACCGCTACGATCCGACGCCGGCGTTTCCGCTCGGCGACGACGATGGCTTGGTCGCCCAGGCCTCGAATTACTACAACGCCCTCAAATTCTGGTTCAACCGCTACGTGGTTCACTATGACAGCAGCGCCCAGCAACAGGTTTGGATGCAGATTTCCCTCATGCGGGGGCACCGATTCCAGGACGTCCCGAAGTGGAAGGTCCTGCTCGACTTCTTCAAATGGGTGGGCCTCGGCATCGTGCTTTGGCTTTTCCCGCGTTTACTGAGCCAGCGGCGCCGGGGCACCCTCGACGGGCTTCCACCCTACTACAGAATCTTCCTCAATCGCCTGGCGGCGGCCGGCTGGTTGCGGGAAAAGGGCGAGACTTTCCGCCGTTTTCACGAACGGCTGAAGCGGGAAGGGTGGGATGCGTTCTCTCTCACCAGGCTGGACGAGGCCATCCACCGGGACCTCTACTCCACCCGCCCTCTAAAGGAAGAGGAAACGGCTAAGCTTCGCCAATGGGTCGATGGGCTGCCTATCCAGAAAAAGGTGGCTAGCACCGGGCAAGCCAGCTAAAACCGGACGGAATGTCCGACCTCCACAGCGAAATCCAGCGCCGACGAACCTTCGCGATTATCTCCCATCCCGATGCCGGTAAGACCACGATCACTGAACGGATCCTCTTCCACGGAGGGGTCATCCGCGAGATCGGTGACGTCAAAGGTAAGCAAGGTACCAAGGCGGCGACCTCCGACTGGATGAAAATGGAGCAGGAGCGTGGTGTTTCGATCACCTCCAGCGCCATGCAGTTCGACTACGAGGGGCTCAGGGTCAATCTTCTCGATACTCCAGGCCACAAAGATTTCAGTGAAGACACCTACCGCACCCTAATCGCGGCCGATTGCGCGGCGATGCTCATCGACGCCGCGAAGGGCGTGGAGACCCAGACCCGCAAACTCTACGAGGTTTGCAGGCTCAGGAAACTTCCCATCTTCACGTTCGCCAACAAGGTGGATCGGGAAGGTAAGAGTCCCCTCGATGTCATCGACGACGTGCAAAACACGCTGCAGATGAATTGCTACCCGGTCACCTGGCCGATCGGCATGGGCGGGCTCTTCCGCGGTATCTACCACCGGCTGGAAAAGCGGCTTTATCTTTTCACCAAGGGCTCGAGCGAAGCCCGTATCGTGGACGTCTCTTCCTTCGACGATCCCGCTCTTCGCGCGGAAGTCGGCGAGGACCTCTATAAAGCGACTCGCGAGGAGCTGGAACTTCTCGAGGGTGTGCTCGGCGACTTCGACCAGGCCGCCTTCCTGAAGGGGGAGCTCAGCCCGATGACCTTCGGAAGCGCGAAGCAGGACTGGGGCGTCGATATCTTCCTCGACCTTTTCACGGCCCACGCGCCTCCTCCCCAGGCCCGGGGTTCCCGCGAGGGAGTCATCGAGCCTCTGGCCCCGGATTTCACCGGTTTTGTTTTCAAGATTCAGGCGAACATGGATCGCAAGCACCGCGACCGGGTCGCTTTCATCCGTGTCTGCTCCGGGAAATTCACCCGGGGAATGAAGGTTCGCCACATGCGGCTCGAGCGGGAAATCCGCCTCGCTTACGCGAACCAGCTTCTCGCCCAGGAGCGGGAGACCGTCGAGGAAGCTTACGCGGGCGATATCGTCGGCATCACCGACACGGGGAATTTTCAAATCGGCGACTCCGTCTCGGAAGGCCGAGAAGTTCACTTCGACAACATCCCTCGGTTCTCTCCGGAACATTTCGGGCGCATCACCGTGAAGGACGCCCTGAAACGCAAGCAGATGGAGAAGGGACTTCGTCAGCTCGTGGACGAAGGGTCCATTCAGATGTTCTGCGACCCGGCCATCGGCTGGCAGGATCCGATCCTCGGCGTCGTCGGCGTTCTTCAGTTCGAAGTGCTCGTTTATCGTCTGAAAGACGAGTACGGCCTCGAAGTGACTTTCGAAACCCTTCCCTTTACCCGCGCGCGCTGGCCGTCCCGCACCGACGGTTTGAAGGGAAATCTCCAGATTCTTCAGGACGCCTACAACCGCTCGGTCATTCTTTTCAAGGGAGACTGGGAACTCAATTACGCCCAGCGAGAGAACCCCGACGTCGAGTTCCGCATCATCGGCGGCTGACCTTTTCGCTCCTATGTTACGATTCCTCCATGAAGACCTTCTTGATTTGGATTTCGGCGTTATTCGTCCTCTCTGGTTGCTGGAGCGTGAAGAGCCACAAACTGACGGTGAAGTTCGACCCCAGGAAAGGCTCTGGCACTTTCGTACAGACCTTCAGCGGCCTGACCTGCGAGGAAAAGGGCAAGGACTGCGGGGAAGCGGGCTTCGTCGACCTAGAAAAAATGGCGAAACGTTACGTGAAGATGCTCGCGGGGCTCGGTACGGTCGGCGCCAAAACCGAGTTCAAGGTCGGCGAGAAGAAGGGTGTCTACGACGCGAAGCTGTCGGGGAAGTTCGGATCCCTCACTCAGCTCCAGTACTTTTGGAAAGAGGTTCGCGCCGGCTGGAAAGAGGAACCCGGCAATCGGACCGACCCGGTTCTGGAATTTCACTTCGAACCGAAGGGCGCCTTCAAGGCCGAATCATTCGCCTTTGAGTTTATTTCCGCCGATCCCGCCGCCACTCTGGAGGAAGTCACTCCGCCGGGAAAGATGGACTCCGGCCGGCACTCGGTCGCCTGGGACACGCTTCCCGCGCAAGGCGAGACCGCGATCGTCAGTCTTCGCCTGAAGGGTCAGGCTCTTCCTTAAAGTTTCGGACAAATAAAAAAAGCCCCGGGGTTTCCCCCGGGGCTTTCCGTAATACTTAACTTAGCCGTTGCAGGCGTGAACTTTCACGCTCTGAACGAAGCTCATCGGCGAGGTCATGTCCAACTTGGAGAAGTTGGACTGGATGACGGTGCCGAACGCCGCGCTATCGCAGCTCATCGCAGCGGCGAAAGCTTCGAGCGTCTCGCCCTTGCCTTCCGCCATTTCGATCTTCAGCGTGTCGATGTTGTTACGGGCGAACACAGCCGAGTCGTAATCGACCTTCGTGAAGCTGTGCTGTTCGCAACCGATCGTTCCGCTGGTGATGCCGAACGTGGGCGGCACGAAAGAGTTGGTGGTTCCGCGCGTCGTGGTGGCGAGGAAGCTCTTCTTGTCAGTGACCTGCCAACCCAAACCACAGCCGTCCGAGCCGCCGGGGGAATATTGGTTTCCCGAGGCAGGAGCCGCGGAAGCGAAGCTGTTGAAGCCGAGCACGATAGCAACCACAAGTAGCATCTTCATTTCTGTCGTCCTTTTTTGTAGGCAAAAGCCCGCGTTTATTGAACGCCGTAATTATAATTCGACAAGTTCCTGAACTTCAAAGAAAAGTAGACGTGCGAGAAGTGCCGCGTCAAAAGTAGTAGTTTCCGGTCACGGAGCAATCCAACTGGCTCCGAGGTCTGCCGGTATTTTTGAAGAGTGTCGTCGCGCATCCGGCGCGCAGTTCCCAGTTTTCTTGAAGCGCCCAGGCATGCTCCCACTGAAGACTTGGCCACAGCGACGCATAGCCCTGAGCGGAGACGTTGTAGAAAGTTTCGAGCCGGAACTTCCACTTCCATCCGACGATTGGAGAAGCAATCCACAGAATTTCGAATTGAGGGCCTAGCCGGTGTATTGGGCTACCCAGCTCTGCGCGCGCTCCGAACAGCGCCGCGAATCGGCTTCGAAAGAAACCAGAATCAATCGACCAGCCCAAGGCTCCTTCGAGCTTCACGCCCGGCGCCGAGGCCAAGCCGAACTCGTGGCGCTGCAAGAACTCTAGATTAAACCTCCAGGAACGCGGCCTATCCCAGTAGCTCACCGGAGCGAGGGACGTCACCGCCAGCCCCTGAAAGCGATCGAGCGTCACGAGCGATCGAGTCTCGCCCGCGGATCTCAGGCTGTTGACTCGCAGCACGGCGTTGATCCCCTGAATCTCCGAGAAGGGAACGAAGCCGCGATCGTCGTTGATCAGATCGTGGTACGGGAACCGGACTTGAATCTGCTGATAGCCGACGGTCTGCGGAAGCCGCAGGAGACCCACGCCCACGCTGAGGCGGTAAGGAGAGTGGCCCTGGTTGGGCTCCCGATCGACGGGTACCGGAATATTCAGATCGGGCGTTTTACCGCCCAGCTGGCTGCGGGCCATTAGAGTCTGCTGAAACTTTCGTTCCCATTCTTCATCCGGGTGCTTGGGCTTTTTGTACTTCAGCCACGCCGCATAGGCCTCGAGAGTCTCCGCATCTTTTACATCCTTGGGGTTCTGAGCCGCGTCGGCCAGTTCCTTCAAGGAGTTTTCCTGCTCCGGACTCAATCGCTCGACGTGGCGGAAGAAAATCTGCCGGAAGGAAGGACGGTAATGCTTTCCGACGACGGCTCCGGGTGTTCGGTTCAGGCGCTTGAGGGTTTCTCCGGGGACGGAAAAAACGCCGTTATCCGTCAGTTTCCATTCGGGGCGAAGGATTTCGAGCAAACGAAGCACATGGAAGGAACAATTCTCATCCGCGAAGAAGTAATCGAACCAGGTAACCGTTTCCAGTTCCCACAAGTGAAGGACGAGCGATCGCACCTCGTCAGGCGTCAGGTTGAGCTCATACTCCCAGAGATCCCGGTTCTCCGAATCGACGTATTCCCGAATTTTTTCGTAGTAGGGGACCATGGAAAACTGGCCGAGGTAGCCGCCGGTCAGGCCGAACCAAATAAAGGCAAAAGGATTCTCGTTGTCGGACACGTTGGCGGCGAAGTTGATTCCGTAATCGAGTAGCTCGCTCTCCCCCTTCGCGTTCAGTTTCAGCAAGGAATGCCCGAACATCGAGCTCGGGTTGTTCGCGTAGGCGCTCGAAAAAATCAGGGAGAGAGATTTGGCTTTGGATTTGGCCAGAAACGACTCGAGAAGCTCGCATTTTCCCAGTGGAGGAAAATCCAGCTGAAACCGCCGGGAAAGCCATTGAGTCCGAAACGGAAAGGCGCAACGCAGGGGCTGGTCGAGTTTTCCCGCCTTCTTTTCGCGTGCGGCCGGATCGTTGAGGCGGCGGATGCTCGCCACGAGCTCCTCAAAGGGCTCGTGCTGGCCATTCGGCGAGAAAAAATATTCGGGGCCGTCGACGAGGCTCGATTCCTGGCGAAACCAATGCGGCGAGTAGTGAAGGACTCTTTTCCACTCGCGGCTTTGGCTCGCCTCCCTTACTTCCTTTTCGTGACTGGAGAGCCATTGTTCCGTGTCGAAAGCATGAAGCGACGGAGCTAGCCAGAGAAGTGCGGCGACAAAAGAAAGCTTCATCGCCCGCCCCGTAGTTTTTGGTCGATTAGATCCAGAAGTTCTTTCTGATAACGGCCCTTTTCCCTACGAAACACATCTATATGTTGCCCACCTTCTATCCGCCAGAAGAGTTTGGGCTCCGACGCTTTTTCGTATAGTTCCTCACCGAGCTCGAAAGGAATCGCCTGGTCTTCAGTGCCATGAATGACGAGCAGGGGGCGCGGAGGTATGGCGGAGAGCACCGATTCCGGCGCCCATCGATCGCTTAGGACGAGCCACGCGATCCATTGGAACGGCCACGTAAACCACACGCGGCTCAGCGTTTTGCGCCCGACTCTTTGATAGGACAAGAAAGACGAATCGACCACGATGAGCTTAATGGGGAGATCCTTCGGGCCGTCGGCGATCACCCGAAGGGCGACGGCCCCACCGAGGCTCTGGCCTATGACGATCCAGGGGACCTTGGGACGATTTTCGGCGAGCCACTTGAGATAGACTGCTCCCGCCTCGACGGTGGATTCCGGATCGCTTTCCCCCGTGGATGACCCATACCCCGGGTAGTCGAAAATCAAAACTTCGTAGCCCGCGTTTACGAGAAACACCGAGTTGAAATAGTGGGAGCTGAGATTCTCGGCATTGCCGTGAAAGAAGAAAACGACGCCTTTCGGGGACTTCGTTTCCGGCAACTTGAGCAACCAGGCGTGGATTTTGGTTTCGCCGTCCTTCAGGGGAAGCGAAAGACTCTCCACGTCCAGTCCGGTCTTGCGCGGATCCGAATAGAGGGTGTCGGTCGGGTAATAAAGGAGATTGGAACAGCCCGCCGCGAGAAACAGTAAGAGAAGTGCGCTGAAAAAACGTTTACCGCCCATGTCAGGTAGGGATGGCGTCGAGCTTCTTGAAGAGATCCGCCAGTAAAGACTTGCGCCGCTCTTCGCTGACCGGCCGCTGTCCCTCTCGTTTCGCCAGCAAGGTCTCCGGAATTTCGAGGAGAAACCGGGATGGTACCGTTTCGACGAACTTTCCGAATTTTTTCCGGCGTAGCGTGCGCGCGAGGATCAGATGCTTTTCCGCCCGCGTCACGCCCACGTAAAACAGCCGGCGCTCCTCCGTGACGTCGGTTCCCAAAGTCTTGTGAGGAAGAATGTCCTCTTCGACTCCGAGGAGTAAAACGACGGGAAACTCCAGTCCCTTGCAGGCGTGGAGGGTCAGAAGCTGGACTTTGTCCTCGTCCTTTTCCTCGACGGGATCGCGAAGCTCCATCTTGTCGATGAAATCCCTCAGTGTTTCCTCGTTTCGGCCCGTGGTCTGCACGAATCGATCGAGCACGTCCGCGAAAATTTCGAGATGCTTCCAGCGGCGGGCGGCCTGGGAGGCCTCGGCGGAGGTCTTTTCGAGATACTGCTGGTACCCGATGGTCCGTAGGAAACTCAAAAGATTGGCGCCGACCGTCGAGGTCTCGTTGCCGAGAATCGCGGGGATGAGCGACTCGATTTGTCCGAAGAAAGCGTTGATGGCGTTTCCGGCTCTGGGCTCAAGCCCAATCTTCTCCCACCCGCGGGCGGCATTGACGAAAGAGATGTGGTTTGCACTGACGTGGTTGATCAGCTCGTCGATCGTTTTCTCGCCGATTCCCCGCGGAGGCGTATTGAACACGCGACGAAAGGCGACGTCGTTGGGTTTCAGCCCGCAACGAAGGTACGCCAGCACGTCGCGGGTCTCCTTACGATCGAAGAACGCCGTTCCGCCGCTCATGGAGTAAGGGATCGCGTTCTTGCGAAGCTCGGCTTCGAGCGAGGCGCCCAGGCTGTTCGACCGGTAGAGCAGGGCGATGTCCTTTTTCTTGTGACCCTGGCCGATGAAAAAATTCACTTCGGTGCAGACGAGCTCCGCTTCCTCGGTCTCGTCCTGAAACACCATCACCTCGGGTTTGCCCGCATCCACCTGAGTCGCGCGCAGAATCTTGCTGTGCCGCTCGGTGTTTTTCGAAATCACCATGTTGGCGACTTCCAGGATCTGCGGCGAGGAGCGGTAATTGCGCTCGAGCTTCACTACCTTGCAGCCGGGGAAGAAACGGGGGAAATGGAGGATGTTTTCCACCTTCGCGCCCCGCCAGCCGTAGATCGATTGGTCGTCGTCGCCGACGACGGCGAGGTTCTTGTGCGATTCCGACAGTCTTTTGACGAGAGCCATCTGGCTCTCGTTCGTGTCCTGGAACTCGTCGACCATCACTTGCGAAAAGATGTCTTGAACTTCCTTGCGAATGTCCGGGAACTCGTCCATCAGCTCGACCGGGCGAAGAATGAGGCTATCGAAATCGACGGCGGCGAGATGCTCGAGCCGCTTGAGATATTTCGGCAGCAGCCATTCGACGGCTTCGTCGTATTCCGTATCGGCGAGCGCCTTGGTTTGGCCACGGGCGCGCCAGTCGCTCATCATGGAAAGGAGCTCTTCGTGGTCGTAGGCGGTTTTGTCGCCGTTGTGAAAATCCCGGAGCAATTCTTTGAGCAGGGAACCTGCGTCGCTGGAGTCCATGACCCCGAACTGTGCCGCGAGCCGGGCTTTCTTGTAATACTTGCGGAGCAAGAAGAGCCCGAAGGAATGAAACGTACCCGCCCAGATTTTTTCGCCGCGCCCGCCGAGTTTGGTCGCGACTCGGGCCTTGAGCTCCCGGGCGGCTTTGTTAGTGAAGGTAAGAACGCACAGCTCTTTGGGGAGGGCGATCCCCTCCTCGATGAGCCGTCCCGCGCGGTTCACCAAAACAGTGGTCTTCCCCGAGCCGGCGCCCGCCAGAATCAGGAGGGGGCCGTGGTTGTGGAGCACGGCTTCCTTTTGCTCGGGGTTCAGTTTTTCGCACCACCGCGACACGGTTACTCCAGGGCTCCGAAGGAAAAGTGTGAAGCTCCCGAAGGTGCCAGCGGCCATTTGGGCAGTCAATGCGCGCCCGCCGCGGGCCTGTGGTGGCCCATCTCGGGGTGCTGGATTCTTCTGCCCACAATGCAGTAGGTTGGGCGGGTGAGTTTCCCCGTAATTCGGTTCGGTACCCCCGCTCTCGTGCTGGCTCCCATGGAGGGGGTCACCGACGCGCCCATGCGCGCCATCCTCACCGAATCGGGTGCTTTTACCTTCTGTGTTTCCGAGTTTCTCCGGGTCAGCCACACGGTACCGCCGGCGAAGGTGTTTTATCGTCACGTACCCGAGCTAAAGGAAGGCGCCGTCACCCCTTCCGGCACGCCGGTCTCCGTCCAGCTCCTTGGGGGCGATCCGGAAAGATTGGGCCATGCGGCCCTCGTCGCCCAGGGGGCCGGCGCCAAAGCCATCGATCTCAACTTCGGTTGTCCCGCGAAAACCGTGAACCGCCATGACGGCGGAGCTTCTCTTCTGAAGTATCCCCATCGCATTGAGGCCATCGTCGCGGCGGTGTGCGCGGCGGTTCCCGATTTGCCAGTCTCGGCGAAGCTTCGGCTTGGCTGGGAGTGCCGGGACGACATTCACCACAACGCGGAGGCCGCGGTCCGCGGCGGCGCCCGCTGGCTGACTATTCACGCCCGAACGAAGGAGCAGGGCTACGCTCCGCCGGTTTTTTGGAAGCCGGTGGGGGAAGTGAGCCGGGCTTTGAATATTCCCGTCCTCGTGAACGGTGATATCTGGTCGCGGGAGGATTTTCTGCGCTGCCGGGAAGAGGCCGGGCTCGAGCACTTCATGGTGGGCCGGGGGGCGGTGGCCGACCCTGATTTCCCGGCGTGGATTGCCCGCGAGCTGGGCCTTCCGGTCCCGGACCGCGCGCCCGTCGTCGGCGGGACCCGTCCGGCCGATTGGCTTCCGGTGCTAAGCCGGTTCGCGGCTCTCTGCTCCGACTCGTCCCCCACGCAAAACTACGCCGCTCGCCGGATCAAGCAGTGGCTGGGCCAGGCGGAACGCCGGGGAAGCTTCAAGGGCTTCGACGAGATAAAGCGCATCTCCTCGCTCCCCGAGATCCTGGGGACGCTCGAAAAAATCAGTCCTTCTTCTTGTATCCTTTGACGACCGCGCCGGTGGTCATCGTCACGTAAAGCTCGACGAGAAAACCATCCTTCACCGCCTGGTCGACCACGGCCTTTTCGAACCCCTCGGCCTCGAAGTCCTTGAGGGTCGCGAGCTGCGCTTTCTTGTCGCGGAAAGTTTCGGCGAAACGGGCGAGCCGTTTGAGGGTGAAGGGATCGAGCTTCATGGCAGGCCGAGCATTTTTCGGACGCTTGGGATGACCCGTTCGGGGGCGTCCATGTGAACATGGTGCCCGCCGGCCACCGATTCCAGGGTGCCTTTTTTCAATTTCGCGAAGCGGGCGTGAAGAACCGACCGAAGGGGAACGAGTCCGTTTTCGGCGGCCACCACCAAAGTCGGGCAGGTGATGCGCCCGATGTAGGCCAGAACCTGTTCCTCGGTCATCCGGACGGGGGAGTTGAGCCTGAGGCGTGGGTCGCTTTTCCAGGTGATCCCCCCTTCGGTGGGCTGGGTGCCTCGTTCCGCCAGTAGCCGGGCCCCGGCTTCGGAAATGTCTCCGGCCACTTTTCGGGCCCGGGCGGCGGCGGTTATGTCCGGGTAGACGGGGAGTCTTTTGCCGGCCAGCTCCCGGCGATCCTTAAGATGGGCGGCCAGCCGGTCGGGGGCGGTGGCGGCCCCATCCACGATGGGACCCAGGGATTCCAAAAGCAGCAGATTTTCGAATCTCTCCGGGACGGCTCCGGCGGCCAGGACCGCGATGGCGCCCCCCATGGAATGCCCGAGCCAGCTTGGCTTTGCCCAGCCCAGCTGATCGGCTATCTGGAGTACGTCGGCCACCCCATCCACGAGGTGGTAAGTGTTCCCTTTGGGGCGGTGATCCGAGGCTCCGTGCCCGGGTAGGTCCACGGCTACTATCCGGCATTCGGGGAGCAGGGGGGCCAGGGTGGAAAAGGAGTTCGCGTTGTCCAGCCAGCCATGAAGGGCGAGCACGGGACGCCCGTCCGGGGGCCCCCATTCGAGGCCCATCACTTTGCCGTAGTCGAGTTGGAAAGTCGTTTCGCGTGGAGTCGTTCTCACTGGTAGGAAAGTCTATGGGAGTTCCGGGGGATTGAAAATCAATACTCGGGATTTTCCCGTTTACTCACGGGGTGGGATGAGGGACGATGGCGAGAACTTGGGAGTAACTGTTGGAACAGCCTAAAGAAATATTACAATTTTGGTTCGGCAGCAGAAATACGGGCGATGCGGTTCCGGAAGATCGCACCCGTCTTTGGTTCAAAGGTGATTCGTCCACCGACTCGGACATCAAGAGCAAGTTCGCCGCTCTTCTTTCCAGAGCCCGTGAAGGAAAGCTGAAGGATTGGGAGGATTCCCCCGAAGGCTGCCTCGCGCTCATTCTTTTATACGATCAGTTTTCGCGGCACATCTACCGCAACTCGGCCGAGGCTTTCTCGAACGACACTCAGGCGCTTCGTCTTTGCCTGCGCGGCATCGATCGCGGCTGGGATCGTACGTTCGACGCCCCCGAGAGAGTGTTCTTCTACTTCCCCATGGTGCACGCGGAAGATCTTCAGGTTCAGAAGAAGGGCCTGGAGTTCTTCATCCGCCTCGCTCAGGACGTGAGCGAAGCGCACTGGGACTTCATCGACGAAGTGCTGAATCACGCCATCGAGCACCACGAGGTTATCGAGCGGTTCGGCCGCTTCCCGAAACGCAACACGGTTCTAGGACGCGAGTCGACCACCGACGAGATCGCGTACCTGGCCGAGCCGCAATAAGCGGCGAGCACTCATTCTAAGACCCATTCTCGCTCTCATTCTTTGCTTTTTTCCGTCGGGAAAGAGCGTGAATGAGAATGCGATCGAGAATGACTGAAATACGGAAAATAAAAAAAGGGGAGCGGCTTTCGCCGCCCCCCTCTTCGAACTTATACGAATCAGTTGACGATGTAGCCGGGCTGCTTGTCCTGGCGGATCGTCGTGACGTCCGCGCGATCGCCGCGGAACTCGTACACCGAGCGGAACTCGCTCGCTTTGATGATCGTCTGAACCTTGAAATACATCTCCATGGTCAGGTCGCCGACGGGAGCGGTCTTGCTGCCCACGTTGACCGCGCCGACGTTGTCGACGCCCATTTCGACCGTGTAACCCCACAGAGCTTCCACCTTGTGGGGAAGGACGGTGGCGTTCTCGATGTACTGACCCTGACCTTCGTAATTGCCCTGGAACCGGTGGACCAAGGTGTAGGTCGTGTCGTACACGGTAGCGCCGAAGCCGTTCTTACCGAACATGCGGTAGCTGCGGTACTGGAGCGCGCTCCAGCCATCGAGATCTTCCGAGGTGCGGATACCTTTCGGGAGAGCGTTGGCGTAGTTGCGCTTGGTGGTGATGACGGGCTTGTTGTCGGCGACGAACTTCCAGATTCTTTCGCCGAGGTTCACGATCTGTTCGATCAGAACCAGCGTCTCGTTCCCGCCGATGGGGCCGGGAATGGGAAGCGGAAGATTGAAATCGTCGGGACGAGGAATCGGATCCAGAATGTCGTTGCCGATGGGCGGAGCATCCCATTGGGAACGTTCATAGGCGTTCATGACCGTAGACGGAGTCTCCACTTCCTGGAGAATGTTCGTGATGCCGTCCGCGTCAGTGGCCTCGGTGATAGAAATCGTGCGTGGTGCCGCCCACGCCGAAACGGTAGATAGTAGTGCCATGCCGACTAGCGCTCTCATACCAGTAACCCCCTGATTCTGATTGGAATGTAGTGCACAGTGTAACCCCTGGTGCGAAACATTGGCGGCCACGTGTCACCAATACAAGTCGTCGAGCGTCAACTTTCAGGCAATGCCTTGACCCAGAGCGACAAGTTCTGTAGGGTCCCGAACGCTAGCGCAGCTGCGTCAAAAATGAACTCACTGAAGACATTCACGATTGCTCTGATTATCGCGGCGCATCCAGCGTTCGGCTGGGAGCGGGTGTGCACGTTTACTTTTGATAAGAAATATGACGGCGTGCACGTCGGAAAAGTGAAAGTGTACCGGGATCGCGAGCAAACGGGCTGGTCCTACGCCGTCGGTTTGTCGGATGTTTCCGTCGCCGGTCACGTGTGCGCGAAGAACGAGCGGCTCACCGCTTACGTCGGCGCCAAAGTGAAAAGTTCCTCCGGCGGTTACCTCGATACCGGCGATCTCAAAGTCCGGGGCACGAAGCGCCAGACCTACTGGAAGATCTTCGACAACGTCCTTCTCAAGAACTGCCGCGACGGCGCCCGCATCTGGTCCAGCTGGACCTGTGAAGCGGTTAAGAAGTAGTTTCGTTCCAAATTCCACGAAACTATCCTGAGGCGTCTGCCGAAGGATCCGCTCCTTTTGTTGAATTCACGCATGTCCCTCATTATCGTGGCGCGGTGAATAGCTCCAAGAAATCAACGTCGGGCCCCGCCCAGAAGGCGCTTCCGTGCGGCCGCCCCGCGCCCGTGTCGATGAGGACCGGCGGTGAGCGCAAGCTCGATCGGTGGCACGATCAGCTCCGGGCCTACCTCGAAAAGGCGAAGCTGAAGTACAGCGACCAGCGCTGGAAGATCGCTAAACAGATTTTGACGTCCACGGGCCATTTCAGCGCCCAGGAAATAGTGAAAGAAGTAGTGAAGGCGTACCCGGGAATCGGAGCCGCCACCGTTTACCGCAACATCAAGGTTTTGTGCGACGCGCAGATCCTCAAGGAGACCCTCGTCGACGCCGGCGGTACCGTCGTCTACGAACCGTACGACGAGGAACACCACGATCACATCGTGTGTCTCGATTGCGGAGCGATTTTCGAGTTTCACGATCCCAAGATCGAGAGTCAGCAACAGAAGGTTACCGAGGAAATGGGCTTCACCGAGGTGCGGCACCGGCACGTGCTGTTCGCCCGTTGCGACAAGTTGAAGAAGTGAAACACTTGCTTGCCGAGTTTCGGCGGCTATACTGAGGCCCTAGTCTAGGGGGATACATGAGCGAAGACATGCAGGCAGAACTCGAACGTCTCCGGGCCGAGAACCAGGCTCTCAAGAAAACCAGCGCCAAAGGGCTGAGCCTGAAGGTGAGTGAAAAGGGAGCCTTGTCCGTTTACGGTCTTGGCCGTTTCCCCGTCACTCTCTACAAGGAACAATGGGGCCGGCTTCTCGACATGACCGACGAGATCCGTAACTTCATCAAAGCCAACGATACGGCGCTGAAATCCAAGACGGGCTGAAGTCTCGGTCCAAACCCAATTTGAAGCGGTTCGATCGGAAATTCGGTCCTGAGTTTCTGGCGGCCGTTCCGCGCTCGCCAGGCGTTTACCGCTTTTACGACGAGTCGGGGAAGCTTCTATACGTCGGCAAGGCGAAGGATCTCCGCCGCCGGCTCTCGCAGTATCGGACCACCAACCGGCTGAAAAAGCATAAGAAGCCACGAGGAATCGTCGGCAAGGCCACCCGTCTGGAGTTCGAAGTCTGCGAGAACGAGCTCGAGGCGTCCCTCAAGGAAATCCGGCTCATCCAAAGTCTTTCTCCGTCGGAGAACATCGCCGGCGCCTTTCCCTTTCTTTATCCCTTCGTCGGGCTCTTCTCCCGGGGTGAGGATCTATTCTTTTGTTTCACCCGCAGCCCCGAAGAGTTTGCCGCGTTCCGTTTTCACGGGGCCTTCCGCTCCCGTTACGTCGCGGGGGAAGCTTTCTTTTCCCTTATGCGCCTTTTGAAGTTCGTGGGGACTCCGCTGTCGCGGGGCCAGTGCGAGACACTCGGCAAGGGGAAAAAGGGCTCCTACCTCTTCGGTTTCCGCCGGCTTCCCGAACTGTGGCCGGTGCATTGGGAAGAGTTTTTCCGCGGGAGATCCCGGGAAGCGCTCGAAGGGTTGGCGTTCAAGCTCCTCGATAGCTCCGCGGCCCGGGCCAAACGAGACGACATCCAGGAGGATCTGGAGGCGCTCAAGCGGTTTTTCGACGAGGAAGCGACTGAGCTGGCTTTGGCCATTGAAGCGACCGGTTATTCGGGGTATCCGGTTCCCCAGCGCCACCGAGACCCGCTGTTTTTGGAGTACCGCGAAGGAGTCAAACGATGATCATGCAATGGTGGAACCGGCTCTCGCCGCTTCCCGGAGGAAAACATCTCTTCAGCCGAGCCGTCGGCAGGTTTGCGCCTTATTCGGGATCCATCGGCGCCTATATCGATCATTTAGAGCCCGGGCATTGCCGGGTGTTTCTGCGGGACAAGCCGTCCGTGCGAAACCATCTCAAGTCCATCCACGCGGTGGCGCTTATGAACCTCGCGGAGATGAGCTCGGGCCTTTCCCTCATTTCGGGGCTCAAGGAAGAAGAGCGCGGCATCGTCACCAAGTTCGAGATCGAGTTCGTGAAAAAGGCCCGCGGAAGGCTTCTCGCCGAGTGCCGCACGAAGATCCCCGAGATCAAAGGCCGCACGGAATTCATCGTGCCGGTGGAAGTCAAAGACAGCGAAGGCGCGGTCGTCTGCCGGGCGAAAGCCCACTGGACCCTCGATAGAAAGAACGCGTGAAGGGTAATTTTCTCGTCGATAAAGTGGGTATCGAAGTGCCCCTCATCTGCGGGGCGATGTATCCCTGCAGTAACCCGGAACTCGTCGCGGCGGTGAGTGAGGCGGGCGGCATCGGAATCGTCCAGCCGATTTCACTCGCTTATGTATGGGGCCGGGATTTCCGCGAAGGCGTGCGTAAGATCAAGTCCCTCACCAAGCGTCCTTGGGGCATGAACGTCATCCTGGAAAAGACTTCGCGCGTTTACGAAGACCGCATGCGCAAGTGGATCGACATCTCGCTCGAGGAAGGTTGCCGCTTTTTCGTCACGGCCCTCGGAAATCCCAAGGAAGCGGCCGCGCAGGTTCACGCGGCGGGCGGGATTCTTTTTCACGACGTGACCGAGCGCAAGTGGGCCTTGAAAGCGAAAGAGGGCGGGGTCGACGGCCTGATATGTGTGAACAACCGGGCCGGCGGCCATGCCGGACGGAAATCGCCCGAGGAGCTCATCGCGGAGTTAAAAGACTTGGGTCTGCCGCTCATTTGCGCCGGCGGCGTCGGAGACGAACAGTCGTTCGCCCGAATGATCCAGCTTGGCTACACCGGCGTTCAGATGGGAACCCGCTTCATCGCGACCGAAGAATGCCGGTCGCATCAGGATTACAAAGACGCCATCGTGGGGGCCGAGGAAAACGACATCGTCCACACCGAACGGGTCACCGGCATTCCGCTCGCCGTCATTCGAACTCCTTACGTGGATAGAGTCGGCACGAAAGCGGGCCCCATCGCCCGGTTTCTGCTTAAGCACCGCCAAACGAAGGAGTGGATGAGGCTCTATTACAACCTCCACGCCCTCTGGAGCATGAAACGTTCCGTCCACCGGGGCTTTTCGACGAAGGACTACTGGCAGGCTGGCAAGAGCGTGGCCGGGGTAGAGCGGGTGGAATCCGTGGGAGACATCGTCGGTAGATTCCGCAAAGCTTTTGAAGGCCTATCCCGTTAAAAACCCGTTGATAATCCCGAGAAGGCCCGGGTACAGTCTGCCTCAAGCTGAAACTGGACCTGAGTAAGGTCGCATCTAATGGAGCTCTGAATGAAACGCTTTTTGACCGTAGCCATCGTCGGCTGTCTGTCCCTCGGTTTCTTCGCTTGCACGAAGAAGGACGAGGCGGCCCCGAACACCACCCCCGATCAGGCCGTTCAGGCTCCGAACCCGGAAGGTGGCGCTCCCGCGGCGGCTCCGGCTCCTGGTTCCGAAACCGCTCCGGCTCCGGCCGAAGGCGCTCCGGGATCGTAAGTTTTCCGGCGAAATCTTTCCTCGAGAATTAAGCGGGGGATTCGTCTGTCTAGAGGCTGCGCATGGCGCGGCGGCAATCGGCGATCGTCCAATCAATCTGTTCCTGAAGGCGATATTTGAGGGCGAGGAGGAGTCCCTGGGCCTCCTTGTCTTTGATCCGTTTGTCTTCCTCGCGGACGTGTTCGTAGACGCTCTCGGCCGTTTTGAAGATGGGCACGTAGTCCTTGTGCTCCTTGATCATTTGGGAGGCCATTTTCTCGGCCGATTTTTTCGAGTCGGCGGCGCCGCTCTTATATAGGGCGTGCTTCAGCCATTCGTACTTCGCTTCTCCCATGTCTTTCGCCATTCCGAGGCGATCGACCGCTTTCGTCAGCTCCAGATAGACTTCGCGCGGAATGAGAACCGGGAACTTCACGCGCTTTCCCTCGGGAAGCTGGCCGAATTTTCCCTCCGCGACCGGATCTTGCAGAATTTCGGCATAGGCCGGAAGCGGGCGTCCGTCGAAGCTCACGAAGTTGCCGAGGGCCTGCACGTAAATCAGGAGCCAGCGCACGCGGCGGCGAAAATCGTGGAGGCCGGTTTGGAGCTCGCGGATGTCCCACTTTTCCTTGCGAAGCTCGTCGGTGAGCTCGATGAGTCTATCGAGTACGAACTCACGATCGTTTTCGGCCCAGGAAAGCGACTGGAGGGTCTGCCGCCAGCTCGCGATGATCGAGCTCTCGTCGCCGACCCAACCCTTCTTTTCGAGCTTACGCGCTAGCTTGTCCCGGAATTCCCTCCGCTCCCTTTCCAGAACCTCGATCGTTTGCAGAGGGGCTCCGACGTCTTTCGCGAACTGAATGTGAAGGCCCAAATCGACGAGCTTTCCGACGCGGTCCTCGAGCCACTTCGATTGTTCCCGCAAAACGCCCAGCTTCGGAGGGTGTTGGGCTTGATAGAGGCGCGCGAGACCTTCCACCTGGAACAAGGGGCCGCGCCCGGCTTTGGCGAGAGCTTCGACCACCTCGACCGGATCGTTGGAGGCGAACATCGATTCCAGAGCGGAGAAAGGCTTCTCAAAACGGCGGGCCTGCGGGGTTTCGCCCACGGCCATTATGGAAGCTAGAGCCAGCATCAGGAATAGGACCCTTCTCATCGGTCCGGTTCAGTGCAACGGCCATTCCGGCCTGGCCAGGCACCGTGGACACGTGGTGTACACCCACAACTTAGCCGTCCGTAGGGCCAAATCGCAAACTACCGTTTGCCCGGCTCCGGGGGCCCGTGGGGATCCTCGGGCCAGGCGTGGCGCGGGTAACGGATCTTGAGGGTTTTTCTTAATTCGGGGTAGTGACGGGTCCAAAAGCCGGCGAGGTCGGTCGTTACCTGAACCGCTCGGTGATTGGGAGCCAGCAGATGTAGAGTCAGGGGCAATCTACCGTCGAGAAGGGCGGGCCCCTGGCGCATGCCGAAGAAATCCTGAAGCCTCGACTCGATCCACGGAGTTTGATTCCAGCGGTATTGAATCTTCACGCGCCTTCCGCGGGCGAGAGTGAGCTCTCCTGGCGCGAGGCTCTCTAGCCTTCTCGCCATGTCCCCCGCCACCGCTTCGGCAAGCAGCTGCGGCCACGAAAAGGCGGCGAGATCGCTTTGCGAAAAGACTCCGTGCAGAGACGGGGCGAGCCGCTCGAAAAGATCGGTCGCCGCCGGATCGGCGGCTTTGTCGGGAAACTGCTTGTGCAGAAGCTGAAGGCGAGCGAACAGGCTCTCGGCTTCCTCGCGGCCCATGAAACGCCCGAGGGAATCTATCCACGCGGTGATCTCCGGGCGCTCGCCAGGTTTCACGCTGAGGCCGATCGCTTCCCGCAGCAGAAATCTCACCGTCTCGTCGTTCGCGGGCGGGTCGCTCTGGGTTTGCTCGAGAACGATTTGATCGTAAGCGAGGCGGTTTGCGGCGGCGACCCGCTTTCGCGCCGAATCCCAGCTCAGCTCCGTTCGTTCCGTGACGCCGACGGGGGCCATGTCGAAGAGCCACTCTTCCTGGATGGGAGCGAGGCAATCGACGAAAACTTCGGGGCGGGCCTGGCCAGGCCGCTGGCGCTCCTGTGCGTCGAGCACGACGAACGTCGTTTCCTCGGAGACGGCCCCCTTGTCCTCCACGCGCGCCGAACCTCCGGACGAGAAAATCAGCTCGGCTTCGCCTTGTTTCGTCCGGGAGCGGGTACGATCGGCTTCCCGTTTTCGCGCCACCCGATCCGGAAATCCCGTAAGCCAGGAGAAAGCGAGCTTGTCTTCCCAAGTGCCTGCTATCGTCGGATTAGGCTTTCGCTTGGGAAGGGCGGCAAGAATCTGCGACTTCACTTTCTTGCCGGTGAAAGTGCGAGGCTCCTCCGGGCGCGCGGCGAGTGCGTCTCTGGGCGGGTCGAACTCGGCGAGCAACGCCGCCGTAAAATTCACGGCCTCCTCGATGACTCCCTGACGCTCGGCTTCGAGAAGAAGGCGGGAGAACCGCGGCGCCACGGGAAGTTTCGCCATTTCCCGTCCCATCGCCGTGAGCGGAGAATCCACCGACGCAGTTTCCTGGGCGCCCAGCCGGTAGAGAAGTTCCGCGGCGGCGGCGACCGAATCGGCCGGCGGCGGCTCGAACCAGGGAATCTCGGCGGGGGAAATCAGCCCCGTCGCTTTAAGATCTAGAAGCGTTTGCGCGAGATCCGTACGGTGGAGCTCGGGGACCTCCGCTTGGGGGCGATGGTTGAAGTCGTGTTGTGTATAGAGGCGAAGACAGATGCCGGGGCCGGTGCGGCCGGCGCGGCCCGCGCGTTGAATCGCGGAGGCCCGGCAAACGGGACGGGTTTTCAGGGAAGGAAGCCCGGACCACCACGAGTGGCTCGCCCGTCTATGCAGGCCGCTGTCGATGACACCCGTGATGCCCTCGATCGTAAGGGAAGTCTCGGCGACGTTCGTTGCGAGAATGATTTTTCTTCGCGGGCCTTTCTCGACCGCCTTGTCCTGTTCCGCGGGCGTGAGGTCTCCGTGCAGCGTCAGGACATCGAAAGATGCCGAACGGGAAAGATCCGAAAGGACGCCTTCCACCTTGCGGATGTCGCCCATGCCGGGAAGAAAAACCAAAGCGTCGCCTTCCGGTTGGGCGGCGAGAAACTCCGAAACGGAAGCTTTCACTTCCATCTCCAGAGTGCGGGCGAGGGGTCCCGCCCGATGGCGAATCTCCACGGGGAAAACGCGGCCTTCGATGGCCATTCTCGGGCATCCGCCGAGGTAGTTGGCGATGGGCGCGGCGTCGAGGGTCGCCGACATCACTATGATTCTGAGATCGGGCCGACGGGTGGACTGCAGCCACTTCGCGTAGGCTAGCGCTACATCGGTGTGCACATGGCGCTCGTGAAACTCATCGAGTACGAGCGCGGCCACTCCTTCCAGGGTCGGATTTCCAAGCAGCCAGCGCACGAGCGTTCCCTCGGTGAGATAACGCAATCTCGTGCGGGGGCCTCCCACGTTTTCGAAACGAAATTGATAGCCGACGGTTTCGCCGACGGGCTCTGCGCGTTCCTGGGAGACGAAGCGGGCGGAAAGTTTCGCGGCGAGCCGCCTGGGCTCCAGAACGAGGATCTGATCGCTTGGCTTTCTCCAGGGAGCGTCGAGGAGGGCGGGTGGAACGCGGGTGGTTTTACCGGTGCCCGGTGGCGCCTCCAGAACGAGCGACGGCGCCTTACTTAGCGATTCCAAGATCGCTTGTATATGCCCGTCCACGGGTAGCCGACGCCGTTCCATCGGCGTGAGTCTAGTTGAAAATCAGGCCCGAGAGCGGAAATTTTGGGCCTTGAGGGCGATGATGATCTGCTCTTCCTCGGTCGTCGGAATCCAGGTGTTGGTGAGGGAGAGCCGATAGCGCTTCGCCGGCGAGTTGGTGCCGAGGGCGGTTCCCCTCACCACGGTGCCGACCTGAAGCTCCGCGAGCGCGCCGCTTAGGCGTCCGTATTCCTCTCGCTTCAAGACCCAGCGGCAGGCGTGCGGATCGAAGACCACGCGGATGTCGTCGCTCATCGAAGGATGGGCGGTGAGGTCCGTTTTCGTGTCGATTGAGTCGTGATCGACGTGGTCCACGTAGGAATCCCCCGCGGAGTACTGAACCTGCTGTTCCACGACGGCCGGATACGACATGGGAGGAGGAGCGGGCCTCGCCGTTTCGGTGGAGCGGCGGGGGGCGGCGCCCGCCGGCGGATAGCCGATGGTCGCGATACGGCGGCGCTTCGCCATCATGAGGAACATCAGAACGATTCCCGTGATCATCAGCATGAGGTTCACGAGAATGCCGGCGATCGGCGTCGTGTAGGCCTTCTTGCGGAGCGAATAGAAGGTATCGCGCGCGAGAAGGCTGAAAGAGTTCTCTTCTCCCCGCACCGACGCTTCCCAGGAGGAAGTGGCGATTTCGCGGCCGGAAGTGGGTTTATCCTTTTCCCGCGGTTCGTCCGCGGGCTCATCGTCGATATAGACGATCTGTTCCTTCCACTCGCCGCTCGAAGTTTCCTTCTTCGGTTCGGGCTTTGCGGCCGGAGAAACCGCGGGAACCGCCGGAGCGGTGACCGGAGCACCGGCGGTGGGAAGATAGGTGTCGAAAGCTTTGAAGCCGCGTTCCGCGCGGGCGGTGTCCCATTTCGGGGCCGGAGTTCCGGCGAGCTGCCACGCCGGGATGCTCGAAGAGCGGGAAGAAATGATGGTAGGCAAACCGCCGGCGGAATTCGCCTGGCTCGCCTGCATCGAATCCGTTTTCTGGCTGGAGCTTTGATTCGCGGGCGTCTCTTCCTTCTTGCTGGAAGCGGGCGAGGGCTCGGCCCGGCGCTCGACGAAAACGAAACGGGTGTTGGAAGACGGCACTTCCACGATGTTCACGATGCGCTCCTGCATCGTGTCTTTCGGCGCAACCACCGGGCGATCGGCGTTGGCGAGATCCACGCGGAGGCCGTCGGCTTCGGGCACTTTGTGCGCAATCTCTTCCTCGCTGCCGGGTTCCGCCGGAACGTCTCCGTTCAGAAGTGACTGCCGGTACTGTTCCCGGAACTTTTTGTCGAAAACTTTCGGAAGACGCGAAACCCACTTCTCCACTTCCGCCGGAGTAAGCCGTTGGTGCAGAGCCGTTTCGGTCTGGCCCCTCGAGAACTTCTTTTTCTTGGGTTTTTTCGCGGGCTCGGCGGGCTTCTCCGTCGAGGCGGAGTCCGGCGCTACCGCCGCGGACGTTTCGGCCGACTCGGCGGTCGCCGCCTCATCGGGTTTCGTAGTCTCTTCTTCGGTGGCCGTGCTGATTGGATTCCAGCAGACCAGGCACAAAAGGATCAGCAGTCGGCACACGGAGTAATTCACGGAAAGCCCCCCAGAGAAATCCCCGAAGGATAAGATTGCATGGGCCCGGCCAAGCCTGGCCGCAGGGATTCGGACTGGAATTGGCGATCGTTTTTTCAAAGGCCCGCGGAGACCCACTAAGTACGCGCGGGAACGGGCGAATGATTTGGTCAGTTCTTGGACGCAGCGGCGTATTCGCCCGGTCGTGCCCGGGACGAAGGATTCGCGTGCAGATTCGGCGGGATGGACTTCGACCCCAGGGCCGCCAGTCTACGGGTTTGCCAGGCTAAACCGTGCCTGAGAAGGCGATCCATTAGTGCGGGGTAGGTTAGCCCCTCCTTTAGAGCGCTCTGGGCGAAGTCCTCTTCGCGCCCGATGTGGGGGTTCGGGTTGGCTTCCAGAAAGTGAATCTCGCCCTTCTCGTCCAAGCGGAAGTCGAGGCGCGCATAACCGTTCAGGCCGAGGGCGAGGTACACCTGCTTGGCGAGAGCTTGAAGCCGCTTCTTCGTTTCGGCTTTCAGCCCCACGGCGGGGCCCGAGGTGATTCCGTACTTTTTCTGGTAGGCGAGATTGAACTTCACGCGACGGGTGGCGATGCGGGGCAAATCCCTCGGGGCTTTTCGAAATTTGAGCTCCCACACGGGAAAGGCTTCCGGGCGCTGGTTACCGACGACGGCGACGTAGAATTCCCGTCCCGGAAGGTATCTCTCGGCGAGCGCTCCGGACTCCACCTTCTCGTGGATGAACTTCACCCGTTCCTTGAACGCCTTCGGCGTGCGGACGATGGAGTGCTGGGAGATGCCGAGGCTCGCTTCTTCCGTTAGAGACTTCACGAACCAGGGGCGCGAGAAATCCGCGGGCGGTTTCACCGGTGATCCCTTTGGAAAAACCTCGAACTCCGGAGTTCTCACCCCATGGTGGGCGAGTACCAGCTTCGCCAGTGCCTTCTGGCGCGCCATCATCAGCCCTCTGGGGTTGCACCCGGTGTAGGGAACTTGAGCGAGTTCGAGAAACGCCACGACGTTCTGGTCGAAGGAGGAAAACCCATCGAACTCCTCCATTAGATTGAAAGCGATGTGTGGCTTCCAGCTTTCGATGGTTTCTCTCAGTTCCTTTATGGAATCGTAGAGGCCGATGACCCGGGCCTCGTGGCCGAGCGTCTTCAGAGCCTTCAATACGTCGAACTCGGCGTTCCAGGGCGCGTGACGGCTCTCCCCGGCTCCCACTCCCGCGGGGGGAATCAGGTCCGGATGGGTCAGTAGAAGCACGCGTAGCTTTGAGTTCGCTTTAGCCAAGGCTCTCTTCTCTGGGTTTGGGATGAAAGCGTTATACGCGAGAGGGCCGCAAAGTGTCACCCCAGTATTTTTGTTCGCCGACTGCATAAGAACGAAACACGCGGCTGTCGTAGATTGTCCACCACCAGTTGTCGCGTGCGGGAATTGATTTGCGCGGGTGCATACGGCGAGTGGCCCGGGGATTGCTCAAGCAGTCCTCGGCTCGTGGTTTGCGCGGGCTTTGTAGGAGAGATTACCGTGGTGCGGAAAAGTGTATTTTCGGTCGTAGTGGCTCTGTTGGTTGTGGGTTGCGGCAAGAGCGTTCCTGTCATCAGCTCGCCGGCCGACGGACAAAAGATTTTCTTGGATCAGACGCCGAACTTTCAGGTCGCTCTGGCGGATAACGATTACCAGAACACGACCATCGAAGTGCGCGGAGCCGAACAGCTCCCCGGTGAGCTGACCTGTACGCCTGGCAATTACGGCCCGGCCCAGTGCTTCCGGGCGATGACGAATCAGTTCGGCGGCGGCTTCGGCCAGAACTGCACGGCGCAGGCGCCTTGCCAGCTCGTGCTCATCGCTCGCCGCGGTGACCTCATCGACGTGAAAACGATTCTCGTGGCCCGTTCACAGAACGGTGGTTTCGGCGGCGCGCCTCCTCCCAAGTAACTACTTGGTGGCCGGCGGCGTAATGGTGGTCGGAACTTTTTGATGTCCGCCATCCCCGGAAGCGGTCTCACGCTCTCCGGGTTTGTGGGAGGACGTCACGGTCGAAGAAGGATCGTGGCCGCTCCAACGGCCGTTGAGTTCCGGCGAAAGAGTCTCCTTCACGTATTTATCCGAAAGAGCCCGTACGAATTCCCGATCCATGTCTTTTCCCTTTAGAGCCCCGCTCTTTTGGGAAAGCGTCTGGCGCACTTGCGCCTTCAGGCGGGTTGCGACCTCGCTCGTCTCGGCCGGGTGAAACCCGAGCTTCTCCGTCAGCAAATCCTCGGCATACTTTTCCGTGAGCTTATCGATTCGATCGAATACCGCGAGCCTCTCTTTGAGACGCGCGGGCTCGTACACGGCCGCCAGCGCCCCGCCGCGTCCGTCCGCTTTCTCGTAAACGATGGCTTCCAGCTCGGGGAAATCTTTCTTGAGTGCCTGCCATTCCGGAAGGGGAAGCACGGCAATCTGAGCGAAAGGCCCGGGGGTATCCGCGGGAGTTTTACCCCGCACCTGTTCGAGCAGGGAGCGCCCCTCGGGAGCTCCGTGCAGAACGGGAAGCAGAAAAATCGAAAAGGATTTGAATAAATCGATCTTCTCGAACAGCTCGTTCGCCTTCTTCGCGAGTTCCGAGTTCTGAACGGCTCGCCGCTTGGCCGCGTCCTTCTTACCGGACTGGCTGAGCCGTGCGAGATCGTCTTTTTCGGGGAAGAGAGTTTGGCGCAGCCCGACTACGATTTGAGTGCGTGGGGTCGCGACGGTTCCGCCAACGGCGAGTGCCGCGAGAAAGGCCAGGGGAAGGACTTTCCAAAGCCGCATGCCCTTATCTTAGCTCAGGCCGGATAGATCCGACAGGTAATGCTCTAGGGCGAGGTTGAGCCAGTGGAGATTCGGGCCCTTGGAGAGATACCCCATGTGGCCGCCGTAGGTCTCCAAGTGCAGGCGCACGCCCGGCGCCAGTTTCGCGTCGGCGTAGTCGCGGTAGTCGACGAACGGATCGTCTTTTGAAGTAAGAAGGACCGTCGGCACGTTTATCTTGTCGAGGCGGCCCGAGGTGGAGCAGCTGTCGTAGTAATCGTAGCGATCGCGGAATCCTCCGGCCGGAGCCGTGTAGTAATCGTCGAATTCCATCAGCGTCATCTTGCGCGGAAAACGGTACTCGTCGCCGATGAGGCCCGCCTCCCGGCGTTCGTGAACGCTTTGCAGACAAAGGCGCACGAAATGCGAATCGTAAACTTTGTTCATGCCCTGATGGAGCTGAACGGCGGAGCGCCCGAGACTGATCGGAGCGTTCACGGCAAGGGCCGCTTCCGGACACTCCGTGCCGCGTCCGCCGGACAAAAGAAGAAGCAGGGCATTTCCGCCGAGGGAATAGCCCACTCCGATGCGGCGGTGGCCGGGCAATCTATCTTTCAGAAATTCGAAAACGGCGCTCGCGTCCTCGCCGCGGCCGGAATGGTACGGTCCTTTCGCGAGGCCTTTGCCGTCGCCGCATCCGCGGTGGTTCACGAGCAGACAGCTGAAACCAAGACGCCGGGAAACGGCGGCCGTGCGGCGCATGTAACGGGAGTCGGAGCTTCCGGAGAGTCCATGGAACGCGGCCACCACGACGGGCTTGGTGCCGAGATGGAGGAAACCCACGAGCTTGTCTCCGTCCGTCGTTTCGATTTCGATTCTTTCCCCCCCGGTGAGTGGGGGAGGCGGAGGAAGGAAATAGCTTAGAATCGTTTGGGAATGGGCGTCTTTGGCCCAAAACGGCGGAAGGCATCTGGGGAGAGGGCTTCGCACCCTATTGTTTTGCCATACTCAGGGATTTTCGGAAACGAGGGAGTTCAGGCTGATTTCGCACAGGCTGGGAGTGTAAGGAAGCTGTGGTTTCACGGGCTCGGTGGTGGCGAGATCCCGATCGGCGGTCCACTGCCATTTCGTGATCGCTTCGTCGAGGGCCGCGTTCAGTTCCGGGTCGGGAAGGTTCAGGGGGGAGAGCGTCTCGATGAGGGTGAGTGCGAGCGCGCGATCGTCGGAAGCAAGCCGCGTGGTCGCCGACTTTCTCGCCTTCGGATTTTCCGGAGAGAGAAGGGCGAGGGCCTGGGCGAGCACTTCCGGCTCGGGATGCATCTGGTACTCGACCGCGAGCGGAAAGGCGCCGTGGGCCAGCGTGATCTTTCGTTCTTCCGGTGGCAAAAGCGAGGCGCTCAGCTGAATGCCCTTCAAAAGGGAAACGACATCCGTCTTGGGCCCCATCTGCAAAACCTTGAAGGGACGAAGCCGCGACTGCATCGCGCGGGCGTATGCCGTCACGAAGTCCTGGCTCTCCGGTATCCGCGCGGGCCATTGGGAAAAATACTCTAGCGAATCGACAAGAACGGCGAGAGGGGTTTGAGCGTCATTGATAAACGAAGTCCACTCTTCGATGGTCGGCTTTCCGAGAGAAGTTTTGAGGGAGTCCGCGAGCTTTTTCGAGGCTTCCTCATCGGGAAGTTTCATGAGGGCCAGCCAGCCTTCCAAAATGTCCGTGTCGTGCCAGAAAAGCGAAATTCGATTCTTGTCGACGATATGAAAAGAATCCTCGCCCGTCTGCAGCCGGATCTGAAAACGGTACCGCTCGGCGAGCTCCCCTACGTTTCGGTCTTCGGTGTGGACGACCCAGTTGAGATCCGCTTCGTCGCGGGAAGCTTGAAGTAGCGCTTCCACGGTCGCGAGTACCTTGTCGAAGTCGCCTGTCTCTTTGTTCGAGCGGAACTTCAGGCCCGTTTTTCCCGCCTCGAAATCGAACTGCGCGACGAGGTCTTTCAGATCCTGGGCCGCGGCCTTTCGAATGGGCGGCATGGAAGCCCCGCTCTTGAGCCCCCAGATAAGCGCGCGGGCCTGATCCCCGGAATCGAAATGCGAAATCTTGAGCAGCGGAATTTTCCTCGCGAGCGGAAGCTTGCCCCAGCGCGAGTGAATGCCTTTCCAGGCGGCGCCATCGAGCAACCCTTCGGGAACGAAAGGCGAGCCGGTCACTTCGCGGGCGATGTCTTCGGGCAGCTCCCGAAGCTGGGCCGCCTCAACCAAATATTCCTGAATGGTCGAGAACCGAAGGTTCGCCGGAAGCCCCGTTTTTTCCTGAAACGCATCCATGTCCCAGGCGTCCATCAGGCCGGAGAGCGCGGTCGGATTGAGCTCGCCTTCAAGGACATAGCTCGGCTCCGCGGCTTTGGCCGCTAGCGGAAGAATCAGGCAGAAGAGGGCGATTAGACGGCAGGGCATGGCTGAAACATCAACCCTACTATTCTATCAAAGGGAAGCGTGTCGCTCTGAGTTATCGTTTGGGGGCGAGGTCTTTCTCGTTCAGTTTCCAGAGTAGCGCGTCGAGACCGCCCGCGCCCTTCTCTTTGTCGACGTCGCCGCCGGCCCAGCCCGCGACCACCAGACGGCCTTGGCCGTCCGACACGATGCCGAATCCCCAGGCGGAAGCGGTGCTGCCTGAGCGCTGCAAATGCCCGGTACGCGTGCCATTGTCGGGGGAAAGCTGCGACACGTAAACGTCGGTGCCGCCCTGGTTCCAGGTGACGCCCGTCGCGAAGAGCTGTCCTTGGCTTCCGACCGCGAGTCCTTGAATGATGTCGATGTTGTCGCTACCGACGAGTTGTTGCCACAGAAGTTTTCCGGCGGCGTCGAACTTCGCGACGTAACCGTCGCCCATGCCGAGTCCCTGCTGGCCGGTGAGTCCGCTCGTCGCGGAGCCGCCGAGATAGACGGCGCCGCTCGTGGGATCGGCAGCGACCGCTTCACCCGTCTCGTGGGCGGTGGTTCCGAGAAGGCGGATCCACGTGTCTTCCGGCGTGGTTCCGATGCGGGCGACGAACGCTTCGGAAGCGCCTTCCTTGGAGTTCACCTGGCCCTGATCCCCGCCGAGACTTCCCTCGGTGGAGCCGGCGATGAAGATGGCGCCGTCGGCGGCGACCGTGACCGAAGTGGCGCCGTCATTGCGCCCCGATTCGTAGCGTTTCGAATCGATGACCGCGCCTTCCTTATCGAGCTTCAGCAGAAACGCGTCCCGCTCGATGTTCTCGCCGACCGCTTTGCCGAAACTGTTCACCGTGTAACCCACGACGACGATTCCGCCGTCGGTGGTGAGGGCGATGCCTTCGCCGGATTCCTTCACGGAATTGATGGCGACGGCGGTGGTTTCTCCGTAGAGCTTCGTCCACTTCGTCTTGCCGTCGGACTCGAGGGCCAGCACGAAAACCTGATCGTCGTTGCCGGCGTTGGAGCCGTCCAGATTGCCGCTCGTGTAACCGGTAACGAAGACGTTACCTTCGGCATCGACGGTGATCGCGCGGGCTTCTTCGTTTTGGGGGGTTCCGAAGGTCTGCTTCCATTTGAGATTCCCCTCGGTGTCGTATTTGGCGACGAAGATGTCGTTGCCGCCGCGATTCGGAGTGGAGTCCACCGCTCCCTGGCTCGAACCGGCGATGACGATGGTTCCGTCTTTCGCAAGAGCGACCGACCGGGCCCCTTCTTCCGCGGGGGAGCCGAGGAGCCGGGCCCAGCTCGAGTCGGAGGAACCCGCCGAGCAGCCCGAGAGACACGCCAAAACCAACGCCAAGAACCCAAAGCCGATTTGTTTCATCCCGCCTATTTAGCGGATCTAACGCATGGCTTCAAGGGCGGTAGATGACCAGGTAAACCGCGATGGTCGCAAGCAGCAGGGGCGCCCACCAGGCCTTACGGCTAAGGGCTGGGTTTCGCATGGGAAGTGCCATGAGGCCGCCGAGGGCGAACCATATGGCAATCTTACCGAAAATCCACGCCGGCCAGGGGAAGGGGATGCCGCCCCGGGCGATCATTCCGAAGCCTCCGACCAGGGCCAAAACAAGGCCGACTCCGTGGGAAATGGCTATCGCCCGCCGGCCCGGACCAGCCGGGAGAACTCCGGAAAGGTGGGTGAGAAAGCCTCCCCCCAGACCGAGAATGGCGGCGAGCACGCCGGTGACATGGAGCCATTTGTAGAAGTCGTAAGAGAGCATGGGGCCTTCTACCTCCCGGAAAGATCGCTGCCAACGGCTTTGTCAGGGGGGATGAGGTTGAGTACTCTTAACGAAAAAGGGGGCTCCATGAGACTTCTGCTTTGCCTGGCCTGTTTCGCCGCCATGCCCGTCCTGGGCGCGTCGTGGGACTTCGACGGGGAGCTTTCCTCCGTCGTTTCTTCCGGCCCTGACTGCGATTTCGTTTTCAAAGAGGTTACCTACTCGACGCGGGTTTTCGCGGTGGGAGCCAATCAGCTGACCGCGGTGGTCTATTTCGACGGCACGGGCGGCGGCGGGGCGTTGCACAAGCAGAGTTTGCTCGGCAACCACGGCGGGATGGGCGACATCCGCGTCGAAAAATCCTGGGTCAACGCGGGCAAGACTTTGAAGGTAGTGGGCGAGGGTTTATTCGATACGGACGTGCTCGTGCTGAACCTGAAAGCCAAGCTAACGGACGCGAACGGCGGGACGCTGTGCAGCGCTACCGCCGACTACACCGGCTTTCCCAAGTAAGATAAAATGAACGCTCCTCGGAGGTCCCCATGAAAGGCAGTTGGTTCGCGCTTACACTTTGTCTGACCGGTCTTACCCCCGCCCTCACTTTCGCCGGCGAGGAAATTCACGACACCGCTCCGCCGGTGGTCACCATTCAATTCCGCAACTACCACATAACGGTGTCGGCGGGAGACAAGGGCACGCTCTACACGGTGAAGGAAGCCGACGGCAAAGTGATCGCCGAGCACCTGACCGCGAAGGAGCTTCAGGCCCAGCTTCCGGAAGTGCACCGTTTCGTGAAGGATGCCTTCGCCGGGGATCGCAAAGCGTTCATCGACGCTTCCAATTCGACCGCGGTCAACTGAACCCGCGGTGGAACTGCTCACCGAGTTTCCCGGCCTAACAAGAATCGACGAGGCTCAGGCCTTCGGCTGCGTGGTGGAGTTCGCCGTGTTCGCCGTCGCGCCGGAAGCCGTGCTCGACAAGAAATTTCACCTTCGGGCGGCGCGGGCCATTTCGGCCTTTCAGGAACTTCCCGAACAGGAACCTGCCGACATTTTCCGGGATCCCAACTGCGCCGCGAACATCGTTCTGGACGAGAAAGCGGGCAAGGCGATCAAAGTCGCCGAGTTTCTCGGGAGCGACGGCAATCTCAAAACGCTTGGCCTGAAAGAACGCCCGCAGAGCCGGGAAGTTTCCGGGGGGTTCGCCTATGCCTTCGCCGATCCTCCGTACCCGCTGACCTGTCCGTTCGCCAGCGCGGATAAATTGTTTCAAAGCCTCAATAAGGAATTGTTCGCGTCTTTCGCCGATCCCGTCAGGCTGTTCGAGTGGAACGCTCCTCAGACGGAGTATTTCGCGATGGGCCGGGAATGGTGGGGCACCTATTTATGGACGGTGAGCGTGAGCCGCCGATCGCAGATCATCGCCGTCGCCGCGTCCGCGAGCGACTAATCTTCCCCGAGAACCGAGCGGCAATAGTAAGTGCCGAGGTAGCCGGTGCCGTCCCGGCGCACTACCGTCTGTAACACGCCGAAGTAACCCTTCTTGCCGAGCTTCTTGAGCGGCATCTGAAGGATGACCTTTTGCTGTGTGGAACCGGCGGACACGAGAAACTGCGAGTCCCGGATTTCCGCCGTGTTTACGCGAACCGAGCGATAGCCGGGGTAGGCGAGCTTGACGAGTGCCGCGGCTTTCTTGGGACCTAGATTGCGGTAGGTAATCGCGGCCGGGTGCTTGATCGTCAGGGTAAGCTCGGCGGCGGCGGCGAAGCCTTCGCCGTCCCGGACTTCGCCCGCGCATTTCAATTCCTGATAGTCCGCCGCCTGAAGCGACAGGGACACGAAACCCAACAGCAGAAGTCCAAGTTTCACGAACAACCTCCCGGTTAGACTCCGGGCGTTGTTAACCCCGGCGTTAGCGGGGGGCAAGGGGAAGCCGAAAAAAGATTGGCGGCCTGTGATCCGCTGGTTACAACGGTCCACTTAGGGGAGGGATCGATGAAGCCCATCGCGCTGTTTAGTTTTCTTTTCTTGGTACTTACCGCCCGCGCCGACGAAGGCATGTGGATTTACAACCAGCTGCCCAAGGCGCAGCTGAAAGCGAAGTACGGCTTCGAGCCGACGGACGCTTGGGCGGAGCACCTGATGAAGTCCTCCGTTCGTTTCAACAGCGGCGGCTCGGGTTCCTTCATCTCCCCCACCGGGCTCGTCCTCACGAACCATCACGTGGCCGCGGACACGCTCCACAAAGTTTCCACTCCGCAGAACAACTACCTGAAGGACGGATTTCTCGCGAAGACGCAAGCCGAGGAGATCAAAGCCCCGGATCTGGAGCTCAACCAGCTTCTCTCCATCGAAGATGTCACGGTCCGCGTCAATGCCGCCGTGAAGCCCTCGATGACGGTCGCGGAAGCCGCCGCCGCCCGGCGCACGGTCATCGCCCAAGTGGAAAAGGAATCTTTCGAAAAGACGGGCCTGCGCAGTGAGGTCGTCACCTTGTTCCGGGGAGGCGCTTATCACCTCTACCGCTACAAGAAGTACACGGACGTCCGCGTGGTCTTCGCGCCGGAAGCGGCCACCGCCTTTTTCGGCGGCGATCCGGACAACTTCGAGTTCCCCCGGTACGACCTCGACATGGCGATTTTCCGCGTCTACGAGAACGACAAGCCCGTCGCGACGAACGACTATCTGAAGTGGTCGAAGGACGGGGCCGCGGAAGGGGAGCTGACGTTCGTGTCCGGCCATCCGGGCAAGACGAACCGCATGTTCACCATGGATGCGTTGGTGCTGCTGCGGGATTTCCGCATTCCCTTCACCCTGACGTTTCTCCGGCACCGCGAGATCGTGCTCCAGCAGTACAGCGCCAACGGCGACGAGTACGCGCGGCAGGCGAAGGACGAGTTGTTCGGAGTGCAGAACAGCCGTAAGGCGAACCTCGGCATGCTCAAGGGCCTCCAGGATCCGTCGGTAATGGCGTTGAAGCAAAAGGCGGAGTACAAGCTCCGCGCTCAGGTCGAGTCCACGCCCGCTCTCAAGGCGCTCGCGGGCGCCTGGGATGCGGTGGCGAAGGCACAGGTAGCCCAGCGCAAGCTTTTCCTCCGCTATCAGCTGCTCGAGAAGATGAACGGATTCGACTCGAGGGTCTTCAAGATCGCGCGCCATCTCGTGCGTCTCGCGGCGGAAGACAAAAAGAAGAACGAGGATCGCCTCTCCGAGTATCGGGACAGCAATCGGGCTTCCCTGGAGCAGGAGCTTTTCTCGGAGGCTCCGCTTTATCCTGAGCTCGAGGCGGCGAAGCTCGGCGCTTCGTTGTCGTTTCTGATGCAGCAGCTCGGCGAGCAGGACCCGACGGTCCGCCAGGCGCTTTTCGGCGACGAGCCGGAGGAGCGGGCGACGAGCCTCATCGACGGCACCTCTCTCTTCGATCCCAAGGTTCGCCGGCTGATCGCCAAGGGTGGCCTCTCCGCGATCAAGAAGAGCACGGACCCGATGATCCTTCTCGCTCTCGACGTGGATAAGGCGAGCCGCGCGATTCGTACGAAGTACGAGGAACAAGTGGAGGAGGCCGAAGCCCAGGCCTACGGGCAAGTCGCTCAGGCGCACTTCGCGATCTCGGGTACGAGCAATTATCCGGATGCCACTTTCACTCTCCGCCTCGCGTTCGGCGAAGTGAAGGGGTACCAGGAGAACGGCAAGACCATTCCGGCGTTCACCACCCTTGGTGGAGCTTACGAGCACGAGAAGGCCCACGGCGGCGTGGATCCCTGGAAGTTGCCCGACAGCTGGCACCTCACCAAGGCGAAGCTCGATTTGAAGACGCCTTTCAACTTCGTTTCGACGGCGGACATCATCGGCGGAAACTCCGGTAGCCCCGTCGTCAACAAGGCCGGTGAGCTCGTCGGGCTCATCTTCGACGGCAACATTCAATCGCTGCCTTCCAATTACATCTATACGGACACGCAGGCGCGGGCGGTCTCCGTCCACTCCAGTGCGATCCGCGAGGCGGTGCTGAAGATCTACAACGCAGACGACCTGGTGAAGGAGTTCGCGCCATGATGTTGGACGTCGGTATTCTCATCCTAAGAGTAGGCTTCGGCGGGTTGCTCGCCGTTCAGCACGGCCTTCCGAAGCTGCAGCAGTGGGCGCAGTACGCCTCCGTTTTCCCCGATCCGCTTCACGTCGGATCGAAGATGAGCCTCGGCCTGGCCGTTTTCGGGGAGCTGGTTTGCGGATCCCTGGTCGCGGTGGGGCTTGCCTCGCGGATTGCGGCGATTCCGGCCTTCATCACGATGGCGGTCGCGTTCTTCGTGGTTCACAGCATCGACCCGTGGACGAAGAAGGAGATGGCGTTCGTTTACATGATCGCTTTTCTCGTGCTCGCGCTGACCGGCCCGGGCCGGCTTTCGCTCGACGCCCTCATCGGGGCGAAACGCAAAGTCAGTTCTTATCGGCCTTAGAGTTTTCCAGGGATTCCAGCCGCTCGATGGTGGCCGTGAGGGTAGAGGGCAAGGCGTCCTGGGCGGCGTTGCGCGCCATGGCTTCGTCTTTGGATACCTTGTCGTTCTTGCCGAGGGTCTGCTGCAGAATTTCGAGATCGTGGGCCTGGCCCAGCCAATCCTGAATGCGCTTCAGCTCCGTGACGTCGAGACCTAGCGCTTCGAGGACGTAGCGCGTTTTCTTCAGATCGATCCGGCACTCGTGGAACTGGGTCTCCGTCATCGGAGGCAGGTCCTTCCAGTGCTGAAGACGCTTTTTGAGCTTCTTGATGGGGCGGGATACGTCGAGCTCGCTCAGCTCTTTCGCCTTCTCGACGGCTTTGAGAACCTTCTTTTCTATCTTCTTCGTCTTGTCCGAGTCCTGAAATGCTTGCAACGCTTCCCGGGCTTTGATGCGGGCGGCTTCCAGCGGCTGCGGATCGAGTCCGTACTTCTGGGCGTCCTTGAGCAGAACGTCCCATTGGCGGCGCTCGCCGAGCACGCGGCCGAAATCGCCGAGAAGCTTTCTCGCTTTACGTAGTTTCTTGGTTTGCTTGGACGCTTGCTCGAGCCACCAGAGCGACATGCGCGCGCGGCGCGTGCCCACCCGGCATTCGTGGACTTTTTCAGGAGTCCACACACCGGAGCTCTCCTCCTTTTTCAGGAGGGTGGAGGCCTGGGCCTCCAGGTACTCGGCGACGTTCCGCATCGGCTTAGTAGTAAACGTTGATGTCGCTCGTGGTGCACTTCGTGGTGTTGCCGACGGAATCTTTCACCGTCAGCTCGAGCTTCACCGTACCCGCGTCGTAGAAGAACACTTCCTTCGCGATCGGGTTGTTCTGGTAAGCCTGATAGAAGCCGTTGAGGTCCGGAATCGTGTTGATGCCGGTCACGCTCTTCGAGCCGACGCCCGAGTCCGAAGCGATTTCCGCCCACACCAGAGCCGAGTTCCAGAGGTAGCCGTCCCAAGCCGGAGCCGAGGCGCCGTACCACACGCGGTACTGGGTTCCGTCGGTCTTGGCGACGCAAGCAAGAGCTTTGTTGATCGAGACCGCATCGAGCATCGAGATGTTGTTGTTACAGATCACGTTGCGCGTCTTCGACTTCGCCCGCACGGAGACCGTTTTGGTTCCGTTCGAGGAGTACTTCACCTTCACGACGCCGTCCGTGGTGTTCACCACGGTGCCGCTCGTGCCGGGGAGGAACTCGAGGATGGTGATCGCTTCGCCGGTGGAAGCGGTGACCGTGAACTTGATCTCTTCGTCGATTACGCCGTAGCTCTTGTCGTGGCCGATGGTGCAAGCCATGGAGCCGGGGGCCGCGACCGAGAAAGTCAGGTGAACCGTCTTCGTCGCCGTCTGGCTGTTTCCCGTACCGGTGATGAGGACGTCAAAATCGTGAGCGAGGCTGTCGGTGACCGAGAAGACCGCGGAAGATCCGGTCTGGACCTTCGAGATACCCGTGCTCGATCCCTGGATCGCAAACGTGTAGGTCGGGGTAGCGCCGAGGTTCGTCGAAGTCGCCTGGAGCGTGATGCTGCTGCCGACGAGCACCGTCGTCGAGGGGCTCGCCGTCGCGTCGACGGAAGCCGTCGGAGGCACGACCACTTTCGTGTGGACCGTGATTTCGAAGGAGCACTGGGCCGTGAGGCCGACGTTGTCGTTCACGAGCACTTGCTCTTCGATGTGCTTATCCGCGCCCGTTTCGTTCGCGTAGCTTCTGGAAATCGTGATTTCGCTCGTGAAGGTTCCGACCTGGCCTTGCAGGTAGTAAGGAGCTTCTCCGCCGGTCGCGGTGATTTTCACGTTGAAGGCGGTGTCGGCGTCGACGGATCCGACGTCCGCGACCGCGGTGCAATGGGGCTTGGAAGTCTCGGGCACTTTCACTTTACAGCCGGAAAGGGCGAGCGAGGTGAAACCGACGACGAGAAAGAAAAAACGCATCCGCATGAGTTACTCCGCATCAACAGCCGCGAAAATTTCGCGGCGGAAAAAATCGAGAGAGAACTTTGCAAGCGTCGCGCCGATGGTTTTGCCCGATTACCGCGGGCATACATTGCGGCGGGAAAAGTCACCGGGTGTACGCGGATAATTTTCTTGTCGATAAATCTGGCGAGCGTCGGACAATTCTCGTTCTCCGCGAGTTACATGCTTGGCCGGGATGGCCAGAGGATGGGCGGTGGGATCGCCTGGGGTTTCAAGGGCTTGGACTTGTTCTAGGCACGGTCACCAAACATTGAACACTGGCTGTCTACACCCCTGTATTTTGACCTAGTAATTTCAATAGTTTGTACCGTTCGGGTTGGCCGGGAACCTGCAATTTCATACTGGGCTAGGACTATGGCCAGGCATGGGCTGGGTCCTTTTGGTGTCAACTAGACGGTCAACATGAAGCAGCGTTTCGAAATTCTTCTGCGCCTGATAGCCCTGGTGATCTTCACCAGTGCGATGCTTGTTTCGTCTCCGGCGTTCGCCAAGGAGATGCCTAGTTACACGAATTTCAACGCAGCTCCTTTTGTGCCTTCCACGTCCTATGTTCCAGTGAATGGCGGCGATTTGAAGAATCAGCATTTGAACCGTGCGAACACTCACGGTCAGGGCGCGAACGATTATAAGGCGAGCTCTGAGGCGGCCCAGCGGGCGGCGGACGAAAACCAAGCGAATCGGGACGAGTTCAAGCGTTTAGGGCAGGAAAAGTACGACGCGGCCGAGAAGGCGCGGACAGACGCGAAAGGTGGAACGCCGGAGCAAGTAGCGGCAGCCGAAAAAGAGGCGTCGCGCCTGGAAGGCATGGGGGACGATTACAAGCGCCAGGCCGATGAGCAGCAACGGCGCTACGAAGCGAATCAGCAGAAAGCGACATCCGAGGCCGGCAAAGCTTTTGGTGAAATGGGCAAGATGAACGGCGCAGTCGCCGACTCGGCGAAAGTCGCGGACGCGGCTCCGCCCCAGCAAGGTGGCGGCGGCGGTGGCGGTCATGAAGGTGGCGGTGGTTCTCCGCCCATGATGATGCCTCCTCCTCCCCCTCCGCCGCCTCCTCCGCCGCCCAATAATCCTCCGCCTCCTCCGCAGCCGCCTCCTCCGCCGTTGCCGCCTCCGGCTGCGCTCGGACCGGCGACGAACGACGACAAGAATAAGGAATTGGAGAAGCAGATCCAGGAGCAGAAGGATCTTCTCGCGCAAATGAATGCAGAGAAGAAGGGTGCGCCGGGTTCCGAGATTTCGGATACGGATAAGGAAATCGCGCGTATCAATGAGAACGCACGGCTACAGCAGGAAAAGCTGGTCGCGGATGCGGCGGCTCGGATCAAAGCGAATCAGGAAATTGACGACAAGGCTCGCACTACAATTGATTCGCGCCAGGCGGAGGCCGACAAGAAGGTCCAGCAGCTCAATAATCAAACTATCGCTCAGCGCATGCAGAACCCGAGTAACTCGGGCCTAGGCATCAATCTCGGTAGCGGGGTTCCGGCCCAGCCCGGCCGCGCGGTCGCGGGCTCGCCGAATCTTCCGGGGCAAACGAACGTCCGCGGAGTCGAGGCTCCGCCGCCGCCCGCGTTCCCGGGCCGCAATATTCGAATCAATAATAAGGGAGCGCCGACCGCCGGCGGCTCCGACAGAGAGCCCAACACCGAGTCGCCTGCTTTCAACCTATTCGGCGCCGGCGTGACAGAGGGCTCCGTTTCGCCCAACTTCGGCGGACCGGTGATCATCACCCGTTCGCTTCAGCAGGCCCTCGAAATGAACCGCGCCATCGTGGGCGGATCGACCCGCACGAAGAAAAATCTAATCCCCGAAAAGAAGTAATTACAGCGTGTAGACCGCGCCGAGACCGATCGCGAATTGCGAAGCCTCGCCGGTGTACGTGTACGCTCCGAGCGTGCCCGTCAAAGGATTGAGCCCGGTGCCGGAACGAGTGACGGACTTCTTGAGAGCCAGCATCACGTCGAAATCCAGGTGCAAGGTCGGCGTGACGTCGTAGCCCGCGCCGAAGGTGACGTGGGACTCCGTGAAGGCCGGGAACGCCGCGAGGTTCAGCGTCGTGATGCTTTGAGCGAAAACCAAGTGATTCTGGAAGTTCACGATGGACGTAAGCCCCGTTTCCCCCGAGGCATCCCGGATGGGGGATTTGGCGTAGTTGAAGCCCGCGCGGAACTTCCAGGCGTCCATCTTGTACTGCGTGCCGAGGGCAATCACGTCCTGATCCTGCCAACCGAGCTCCGCGAAAGCGCTCGCCTGGTGCCAGGCGATGTGGCGGTAGTCCGCCGTCACCTTGAAGTCGGGCGTGATTTCGTAGCCCGCGCCGAGGGCGAGCTCCGCCGGCTGCTGAGCCTTGATGTCGTCCAGAGCCGCGAGAGCGGTGTTCGCCGCCGCCGGCCCGAAGGCATCGAGGTTCATCACTTCCTTGTAAGTGATGTTGGACTCGAAGTTGTACGCGAGGCCGAAGGTGAGGCCCGCGGCGGGCGTGATCACCGTGGAGAGCTGTCCGCCGAAACCTACGGAAGCGTGGGGAGCCCGATCCGTCTGAGGGGTACCTACGGAGCTGGGCGGATTCGAGTGGTTCACCGAAAGGGATCCGTAGGAAAGGTACGGGGAGAAACCGAACGCCACGGTGTCGTTGAGGCGGTACGCGACGGCCGGCACGAGCCGGATCAGGCTGTTCTTCGTCTGAAGCTGGTTGAGCTCGGGGCTGCCCGCGTGGTCGGCGATGGCGCCGCCGAAGGCGAGAAGGCCCAGACCGACCGCAAGGTTTTCGTTGTAGGCGTACGCGGCGCCGAGGCTCGGTGAGAACTTCGACTTGGCGGTACTTTCCTTTAGAGTGCCGGCGCTCGTGTTGCCCGCGCTCGCGGCGGCGCTGTTTCTAATGTAGAGAAACGAAACTTCGCCGTTCACGTTCTTGCCGAGGTTGGCGGCGTTCAGAAGGGCGGGGTTCTTTAGAAGGGCGTCCAGGGAGTTGGTGAAGTTCGCGACTCCGGTGCCGCCCATGGCGGTACTCGCCGGGGAGAGGCCGATGAAGTGGTTGGCGTTCGTTCCGAACGCCGACAAACTAAGACCCAGGAGCGAAACCAGAGCGAGTTTTTTCATTAGAATTGCCCTTCCTTAAAAGGGTAACTCTCGGTTTCAGTGAGCGAAGAGTCAAGTTGGCGAATCACTTGGGCTTGGGGTAATCAAATGGCCCATGAAGCTCTATAATTTCGATTCCAGTCCGAACCCTCTAAAGGTGAGACTCGCTCTGGCGGAGCTTGGTCTTCCCTACGAGAAATCCACCGTGAATTTGTTTCAGGGCGAGCAGCGCCTCGAAAGCTTCCTGCGGGTGAACCCCTTCGGGCAGGTTCCCGTCCTTCAGGACGGCAATCTGACGCTCCGGGAATCGAACGCGATTCTCGCGTACCTGGGGCGGGAGTACGGCAAAGCCCTTTGGCCCAAGAATCAGGATGCCTTGGCGCTTCAGTGGCTGTTTTTCGAAAGCTGCGACCTCAGCTATTTCTGCGGACGGATCTGGTGGGCCGACGTCGTGACGCCGGTTCTCGGCCGGCCCGAGCCCAATCCCGATCGGACGGCGGCGGCGCTCGAGGCCTTAAAGGATACTCTGGATGGTCTGGAGAAGGTTTTCGCCAAGCAGCCCTTCATTCTAGGCTCCGACTTCAGTCTCGTGGACTGCTCCATCGGGGTCGCGCTGAACATGCTGCGGGGAACCCGCGCCGATCAGCGCACCACTTGGCCGAACTTGGTCGAGTACCGTGAGCGCATCCACACCCGCAAGAGCTGGGCGGAAGCGAACGGTGACGCCATTCACAATCTCAAGAAGTCGGGTCAGTAGTTGTAATAGCCGGCGGTGACCGTCGGCGTGTGGACCACGCCGGGCAGCGTGAGCTGCTCGACGATGAAGTACTTGCCGGTCGACGTGCGGCCTTCGACCGCGACCGGCGTCGTTCCGTTGTACTTCGTCAGGACCGCCTTACGCGTGTCCATCACCAGGTAATTGCTCGCGGGGATCAGCGTGTTCGTGTACACGGTCAGATCCTCTTTCGTCGACGTCTCGCCGGGATTCTTGGGCCGCTGGGCGACGGCGATGATCGGGAGCACTTCTTTCACTTCCTGGTTTTGATCGTTGTAGTAGCTGACGAGAAGCGCCTGAGCGACGCGGACCGCGCCGACCGAGGCATCCTTCTTCACCACCGCAAGACACACCTTCGTGACTTTCGTTACGGTGAGCGTGTTCTGTCCGCAGTAAGACGGAACGATCGAGAAGTTCGGAGCCGAGGGATCGACCGGGTCTTCACCGTCGGTTACCTCGTAGGTCGCCGTGCAACTTCCCGTTCCGCCCGCGCCCGTGGCGTTCGCCGAAGCGGTGAAGACGCCTGCGCTCGTGCCCTGAACGATCTTCTGTCCCTTCGGGATGGAAACCGAGGAGCCTTCGATCATGGCGGAAGTAGCTGAGCCGACCACGTTGATTTCGAGCGTGACCGATTCCCCCTTCTTGATGGTCGAAGGAGTCGCGGTCAGCGTGCAGGACGGGGCCGTGGGGCCGGGGCCGTTCTGAACGTTGTAGCTCGCCGAACAAGTGGTCGTGCCGCCGGGGCCGGTGACTTCGCCTTGCACCGAGAAGGTGCCCACGGAGGTGCCGACTTCCGTCGTGGAACCCGTCGGGAAGGTGACCGTCTTGTTGTTGATCTTCGCGGAGGTCGCCTTGCCCGAAACCACGATTCCGATCGTCGTGCTCTCGCCGACCTTAATGGTGGAGGGAGACGCGGAGAGCGTGCAGGTGGGAGCCGGATCCACGGGATCGATGCCACCGCAGTTCAAGTTCACGCCGCAAATCTGGAGGTTGTTTTGGGTCGTGTAGTTCTGCAGAAACTTCTTGCTCTCGTCGTGATCGAGACGGGCGTTGTAGTTCGTGTCCTGGATGTTGCCTTTGGAGTTGATGCCGAGGAGCAATTTCTTTCCGCCGACGGTCACGAACGCCGGGCCGCCCGAGTCGCCGAAGCAGAGGGCCGCGCCGCCCGCTTTGCGGCTGACCATGTCGAAGCCCGCGAACTCGACGATGGCGGAGTCGCCCATGCGGAGAATTCCGTCGTTGCCGCCGCCGCCGCCGGCGTTGATGCAGCCGTAGCCGAGAAGCGTGATGCCCGTTCCGGTCGTCGCCGCACCGCCAATGGAAGCCGGCGTGATTCCCTTGATCTCGGGAGTGACGATACCGAGCGAAACGTCATGATCCTGTCCCGGATAAACCGGGCTGCGGGTCATGACGGCGCTGTAGTTCACGCCGTCGATGGTAAAGGTGGCGGTGCCGCCCGTTTTCGCGCAGTGAGCGGCGGTGATGATGGCGCGAGGCCCCACTACCGTCGCGGTGCAGCCTGCCCCGTCGGATCGGATGCGCACGACCTCCTTCCAGGTTCCGGCGGGAACGGGCGTACCGTTGATGAGCCGTGAACCTGCCGCGGCGTTCTGGCCCGAAAAGGCGAAGAACGCGCAAAGGAGTGAAAACAAACCCGCAAGGGTCTTTTGCATAAGGCCTCCGAAAGGGAATCTAAATTTCTTGGGAAAAAGAGCTGTGAAGCGAGCTTAGAACTTTACCTGACAAGCTCGATTCTAGCATGGGCCGAATGGTCGCCTTGGGCGAAGTGGAGTTGGCGTTATCAGCTGTTCCACTGAAAAATCCGGGTAGGACTAGGGCTTATCTGGGGAATAGTCTGGGCAGGAACATACCGGTCCGCTTTCGGTAGGCGCGGTATTTGTCGGCGAGCGGGGATTTGGAGAAGTAGCCCTCTTCCATTCTGGCCGCGCGGTAGTAGACGGGGATGAAAAGGATTGCGGGCAGAAAGAGCCACCAGATCTGCGTGGCGACTGGGCCGGCGAACCACGCGAAGATGTAGGAAGCATAGAAGGGGTGCCTTACGTAACGGTAAGGTCCTTCGCTCACAAAGTGCGAAGGCTGCGATTCGGTGAAGGCAATGTTGAGCGGGTTGCGGCGGTTCGTTTTCAGGGCCCACCAGAATATCGACGAGCCAAGAGCGAAAAGCGCAAGACCCACCAGAGCGGCGGGGGGCTGAATCGGCTGCGTGGCCAGCGCCCACAGATTGACGAAAACCGCGGGAGTCCCGACGAGCTCCAAAGCGCGCATAGCTTTCGGGAGGCCTTCCTTGGGAACCACGAAGAACTTCTTCAGCGCCCAGCCCGAGCTGCCGAACGTCACGAGACAAGCGGCGACCAGGAGCATGTTCCAGATCACCGGGCGGCTTCCTCGTAAATTTGCTGGTAGAGCTTCGAGGCCACTCGAATGGCGTGGCAGATCCAGCCGATCTCGGGGGGAGTCAGCGTGGCGTTCTTGATCATCTGCCAGATTTCTTCGGTGTGTCCGACGTCGGTATCGCCGTGTCCGAAAAAGAAGACGACTTGCGCCGGGGTCAGGCTCAGGGTCTTCACCAGCTTTTCTCCGTAGCGTTTTCCAAATGCCGCTCCCACCGATTCAAGCATCAGGGCGATTCCGAGTCTCGCTATCGGATGATATGTCGAAACATAGTGGTTGAAAGCGATATAGGCCTGAGTCGAGGTCGAAGGGAATTCCGTCCTGGGATCCGTGCCTTTGTAGCCCGTCTTCTTCAGATCATTCAGGATCCAGGTCCAGTGGGTCTTTTCCTCTTCCGAATGCTTGATCAGATAATCGCGAATATCGGTGTGGTGGGGCGGACAGTTTGCCGCGGCGAGAGAAAAGGAACCGGACGAAGCATACACCTGGTGGAAGAGGGCACGCAGGATCGAGTGGTAGTCCTTCATGGTGAAGGTTCCCTCCTCGAGACGGCGGCACAGCGGATTGCTAGGGAATTCGCGCGTTACCCCGCGAATTACTTCGGCTACTTCGTCGAAGCTGTCGTCCGGCGTTGTGAATGCTATGCGCTGGGAAAGCAAGTCGGGCCTCACTCCCTACTGGTTCCTGAGGCTTTTCGGAATCCTTGAGCAAAGACTTTAGAGCCCCGGAGTTGGGAATGAAGGTTTTGCCCCTAAATTCCGATAAGATACAAGATGACGAAGGGCACTGTACCAGCCTACTACCGCGAAACGCATTACAGCACTCGGCTATTTCGCGCGCAGTACCAGTTCATCGCCAAGTTTCATGACAAGACTTTGTTTGAAGAGGTGTGCCGCGAGCTGGGCATGCCTCTCGATTTTCTGCTGGCGGACGACAACTGGGTATCCGATCGCTTCCTGCGGGACCTGATGGAGCGCCTCGTCTCTCTCACGGGGGATAAATCTCTTGCTGAGAAATTCGGAAGATTTTCGATCAGTCCCGAAGTGATCAATCCGGTCGAGTACGCCATCAACGAAGCTCTGTTGGTTCCGGCGCTGTTCTATCTGGCCGTGCCGAGCCAGTACGGGCGCTATAACAACGTCAACCAAATCAAACTGAGAAAATGGGGACCTGGTTCCTTTCGCTACCACGTCAAACCCAAAGGGGCGATTACGGCTCACGTCGACGTGTGTGCGAACACCGTCGGAATGTTGTCCGCTACGGATCGGTTCTTTGGGCTCGACAAGATTTCCGTTCTTCACACCAAGTGCATCCACAAGGGCGATGAGGTTTGCGAGTTCGACGTGAAGTACGACTCTTCCGGGTTCTGGAAGAGGAAGGTTTTCGGAATCGGCCGGTTGCTGGGAATAGGCGGGCTGGGATTTTTGGCGCTGCACAAGTTTGGCGGCCAAGGTAACTGGACCACTCCGGTCAAGGCTCTCTTCGGTTTGTCATACGGCCTGCTTGTGGCGTCCTATTCGATTGGACGACGTTACTATTCGGTCCTGAAATACATCCGGCAGTACAACGAACAGAGCCGGAACCGCGCGCAGGAACTTCACGAAAACTACATCAAACTGGATCGGAAATATAACGAGTCTCTTTTGCTGAGAGGGCTCTCCGAAAAGCTCGGGGAGACGGTAGTTCCGAAGGACGTTCTCCAGCTGTGTCTCTCGGAGCTGGATATGAGGTTCCGGTACTCCCGTTCGATCATTCTTCTTCTCTCGCCGGATCGAAAGACCCTGTACACCGCGGAGGCGAACGGTTTCGGAAAAGACAAGGACAAGATCTTTTCGCTTTCCCTCAAATATCCGGCGGACAAGGATAACCCTCAGCTCTTCGCCAACATTCTGGAATCGGGAACGACGCGGGCGGTATTCGACGTCGGTCATTTCAAGCGTCAGTTGAAAGAACGAAACCAAGCCCTAATCGATCTCCTGGGCGTACAGGCGCTCATCGTTTCTCCGATCCAGGACAAAGATGAAAAATACGGCTTGCTGGTGGTCGGCTCCACGGCTGAAGACAGGAGTCTGAACGAAGACGACAGGAACATGATCGAGAATATCTGTCAGCTTCTGTCGCTTTCCTTCCAGCGCGCTCGCAACTTCGACACGGAAAAGAACCTGCGTACTCTTTTCCAAAAGTACGTGCCGGCGATGGTGCTCGAGGGAATTCAGAATCTTGCACCTCAAACCGGCACGCTGGCTCCCAAATCAAATACCGTGAGCTCTCTGTTTGTCGACCTGCGCGACTTCACCAGCCGCTGCGAAAATCTCCCGCCCGAAAAAGTCGTGGAGATGATGCATTTCTACACGAGCTACGTGACCGAACGGATTGCCGAGGCGGGCGGGATCATCGATAAGCTGGTGGGAGATGGAATCAACGCTTTCTTCCCGATGGATGTGAACCGGACCGCCGCCTTCAATCGGGCTGGTCTGATTTCCGCGCTCTTCACTCTCGCGGACCTTAAGAAACTCGATGAGGAGTTTCTTGCGCGCGGATTCGGAGCGGCCGCGGTTGGAATCGGAATTCATTCGGGGCCCGCCGTCGTCGGCAATATGGGTTGCGATCGAAAGCTGGACTACACCGCGGTCGGCGACACGGTGAACGTCGCGGCTCGGCTGCAGGAACTCTCCAAGAAGTATCGGGAGAAGACCGAGTCGGCGTGGCGCGGGGTTATCCTCGTTACGAAGGCCACGCTGGAGTCCGCTTCTCTCAACGTGTCCGCCGAGAGCATCGGCAGTGTTTCGATCCGGGGACGAGATAAAGGCATCGAGACCTGTTTCATCGACGCGGCTTCGGCCGAGGAATGGGCGAAGCGCCAAGGGCACGGGATACGCGAGATTTTGGAGCGTCTTAGCCGGCGGGAAGCGGAGTTCGCTAACTTGGAGATTCCTCTGAAGCAAAGTGCCTAGGCGCTACGCCGCCGCTTTATACGCTTATTGACCTTTTGTACCATTCGAATCAGACCGAAGGCGGCCGCTTCCACCATGCGAATCGGCCCGAGTTTCATCCTCTTCACCAGTCCAACTTTTTCGTACTCTCTGTGAGTTTGGCGATAGATGTGAATCCAGGTGAGGGCGTTCAAACCCTTCGCCTTCAAGTAGACGTCTTTCCTTAGAACGAGCAGGTTTAAATGCTCTCCCTTTAAGAATGGATGCGGAATTCGGATGCCGTAGGACTTCGCTCCGATTCCCTCATAGAGCGAGCTCAGTTTGTCCGTCGCCATGATGAGAATGTCCAGGCCTCCTCGATTCACGAGGATGGCGTGAACGAGCTGAAAAAGGCCGAGAACTATGTCTGATCCTTGAACCGAAGGATGAATGGCAAGGCGATTCACCTCGACGACATTCTTGAGATCGACGCCCGGAACATCGCTTCGCCCAATGAGGGCCAGGGTCTTCAAGGGAAGGGGGCCCGCCCCAAATCGGATCTCCATGCAGGCGACGAGCTGTCCGTTGAGGAAGGACCCGATAAGCAGGCCCTCTCTATCCCTGCCTTCGCCTTGCTGCCGCCAGGTTGCCCCCTCAGGAACTTTTCCATGGGCGGCGTAAGCAAGGAACCGCAGTTTCAAGACTTCCTCGTACTCGCCGTCGGTGGCCACGGGCCGGAAGGAGAGTCCTTCGCGTAGTTGCTTCGACAGCAGTCCGTTCTCAGCGAGCTTGGCAAGCCGGCCCGGATTTTTCGTCATCGGGGAAAGCAAAGAGAGGTATCTGGACAGCGCGTCTCTTACTACTTTGGGACAGTCTTGGAAGGCGACGCCTATCTGCATGCCGTCCGCCGTTTCGTCGTGGCGAAGATTTGCGATTCTCAGATCCACGGTGACCGGTTTGCTCCCCGGGAAGCTCAGAGTGGCGCCTTCGAGAACGAGACCCGGCATGAGGTGACGGTTCGTCAGCGACGATAGAAGAAGCATTCCGTTCGCGGAAAGGTTCAGAACTTTCCCGTAAAGCAGACGATTCGCATTGAACGGGTCTCTCGCCGTTACGACCGGAGGGAAATGTGGGTGGCTGGGAAATCGATCCGGGCGCTGGAGAAAAGAACTGATCGGCACCATGAACTCGACGCCGATGAGTCCATTCGCATCGAGGCTCTCCCAGGCGATTCTGAACGGGATGAAGCGGCGCAGACATTTATTGCCGTGATAGAAATCGAGCCCCACTTGGCTGAACCGCGCTGTTTTCAGATGGCGCGCGGCCTCTTTGTCGACGCGAAGGCAGGCTCCTTTGAAATGATAGTTCAGGGCCTCGGCCGGATAGGTCTCGTCTTTGAGGCGCAAGCGAAAGCGCAGTGGAATGAGGAGCTCCGTTCCAGGAGTCCTATCCAGGCCTCTCTTTTCCGCCGTGGCGTCGTGTTGAAATCGAGGTTGCCCCATCGCCTCCTTATCGGCGCAGCTAGCAGAAATGTTTAAGGATTTGTACGGAAATGCCGAAGAGTATGGGAAGCGGAATGAAGGACAAAACTCAAAAGAAATGGAAGCTCTTCAGCGAAGGGGCTTCCGCCAAGGTAAAGAATGCGCGCGAACGCACCCGCCAGCGCGCGACCCAGCTGCTCGGCGACGGGCTCGGCATTCTTTTGAGTCCGTGGAAGTTCTTCAAAATCTTTTGCTTCAGCATCGGGCTTTGCGTTATCGCGGGCGGCGCCGGAGTGGGCCTCTACGTCCACAAGTTCTTCAAGTCGATTCCCAACGTGGACAAGCTGACGACCGACGATCTTCAGCGAATGGGGGAAGCCGTCGTTCATAAGCGGCTCGAGATCAAGGGCAAACGCTACAAATGGGTTCGCATCAAGGACATCAGCCGCGAGCTCTTGTTCAGTCTCGTGCTGAGCGAAGACGCCACCTTCTTCGAGCACAACGGATTCAATCTGGAAGCGATGATCGACTCCGTCGCCGAGAACATCAAAGAGCGGCGGCCCGCCTACGGCGCCAGCACCATCACCCAGCAGCTTGCGAAGAATCTCTTCACGACCGGCGAGAAAACCATCTGGAGAAAACTCCAGGAGGCCATCCTCACCAACAAGTTAGAGGCGAAATTCACGAAGAACGAGCTTCTAGAGGTCTACCTCAACATCGCCGAGTTCGGGCCGGACATATACGGCGTGAATGCCGCCTCGCGTGCGTTCTTCAAGAAGAACCCGAGCGAAATCAACGCGGCCCAAGGCGCTCTGCTTGCGCAGATGTTGCCGTCGCCGAGACGCCACTACTTTCAGATTTACGAGAACAAGAATCTTACGCGCGCGAAAAGACGGCGCATAGATCGCCTGCTCAGAGACATGCTTTATCAGGAATACATCACCGAGAAACAGTACCGGGAGTACGTCCAGTACCGTTATTTCGACGACGAAGCGGGAGCCCGATCCCCGGCCGCGCGCCCGCGCTGATCCTCGGAGTAAGCGAGCTTCGTGTCCTTCTCGTCCTTCGCCATCGCGGCTTTCACCGCCACCGCCCCGGCATTCGAGCAGAACGACTCGAACTTCGAGCGCTGAGTCTGGTCTCCGCACTGCGCCTGCAAGAGCGTATAGACCTGGCCCATCAGACCGAGGCCGCCTTTTCCGGCTCCGTCCTTGATCTTCTTGCCGGTCGCAACCTGTCCCATCAGCGCCGGAGGAATGCCGAAGTCGGCTCCCGTCGCGACGGTCGCGCCCGAAGATTCCGAAGAGACGCTGCCGCCTCCCGGACCCGCTTCATAGCGCTTCACCGGATCGTTCAAGCCCGCGCGGCCTCCATAAGAAGGTCCGATGCCGCGGCCCACGTCGTCGCCGCCGAAAGCTCCGCCGGAAGTTCCGCCCGTGGAGCCGCCGCCGAAGGAAGCCGGCTTGTCTCCGCCGCCGTCTCCGCCGCCGCCGCCGTTTTGGGCGAACATGCTTCTATCGATTGGGCTACCGGGACTCATGTTGCCCGGGATGAAACTGTTCGCGGCCGTCTGAGTGGGCGTGCCGCTCGTCTGAGAGCTCGGAAACGCATTGGTCGCGCGAAGTGCCGGAGGCACTACTTTATTACCGTCGAGACCTTCCCACTTCGGGCCATTGGTCGGCTGGAACTGGCTCGCTCCCGCCACCGCGCCGAGATCGCCGCCGTCGGGCTGAGCGAAAGCACGGCTGACATCGCCGCCGGCTCCACCGGGTCCGGGAACGATTCCCGCCGAACCACCGCCGCCACCACCCTTGTTAGCGCTGGGGGCTCCGCCGCCGCCGCCACCGCCACCGGTTTGAGGCTGCTGCTGCCCGCCGCCGCCGCCACCGCCGCCGTTAGGCGCGTTGGCGCGTTCGGCCGCCGCTTGGTTCAAAAGTCTTTGTGCCTGCTTTAGCTTTGAAAGGACGTCATTGAGCACGTCCACGGTGCCCCGGCCTGACTCGGCGATGTCATTGGCGAGAAAACCGTCCAGAGGAATCGCGGCTCCGGCAAGCTTCGCCTTTTCTCCCCTATCCGGCAGGACCGCGACGCGGCCGTGCGTTTCATTGAGGTTTCCTGGATCGAAGACTTCCGCCTCACTCAGTCGACCGTAGGTGGCATTTGTAATTTGTCCCTGAGCTTTTTTGACTTCACCGTCTGTGGCTTTAAGGTGCATTTGGACAGCGGACCACGGGCGTCCGCCCAATCCGACCGGCTCACTGATTTTCTTTATCTCTTTCTCCCAGTCGGTTTTCGGTTCCGTTCTCAGGACCAAAGCAGGGGTATTTGCGGTGTCTAACACTCCCGAGGGATAATCCAAGATTCCGAGTTTGCTATCTAGCTGAGGTTTGTCCGCTGACACTTGGCCATTTCCGGTGGGTTGCCCGCCCGCAACCGGACCCTGAACTTGGGTGGCGAGGCTGATGTACTGCTCCACCCACGGGATGCGTTTGGTCGAAATGTGGCGAACGATAACCGGAAGAAGCGCGGCCGGATAATTCATGAAAACCGGTCCGCTGGGCTTTTGCTCGGCCTTGGGAGGTGTGGCGCCAGGTTTGGGCGCCTCTTTTTCATCCGCTCCTCGGCCTTCAGCGAAATTTCTAGATCCCGGCACCGCGCCAGTGATCTCGGGTTTAGTCGGCGAGGAAAGGCTAGGGTCGGCGACGGGTTCCGAGGAGACGGAACCGGAAGTCATGGGATCGAGCCGGAACACGGAAAGCCTCCGCTCCGCCCAGAAGTCCGCAGGCCGAGCGCCGGATTCTTTCGGATTGGCCAGAATCGCTTCCGCTTTCGCGCGAAGGTCTTCGGCCTGTTGTTCCAGTGCTCTCGCTCTGGAGTCCGCCGCTGCGCGAGCCGCGTCCGCCTCGGCTCTGAGGCGAGCGTCTTCCGTGCGGCTGGCGGCTCCGGCCTGCTGCTGCTGAAGCAGCAAGAGCTGCTGTTCTGCAGTCAGGGGGGCAGCGAGTGCCCCATGCGACATGGTCATCGCCGCGCAAAGAAGCACGGATGTAGTCTTTCGAAGTTGTATGCGCGTTTTGCTGCGGAACATTCCGATACCCCCCTAAATGGTCCGGAAGAGAGACCCCTGTATTGAAGGTAATAGAGCAACGCCCATGCCGACTCCGCCCGCAGGGAGATCCCCTAGTTTTTGCCCAAGCCCTGCACACCGTGCAGACGCTTTTGCCGGTGTCCACGGGATAGACGGCCGGAAGCGGCTCCGAAAAGACATAAGTCATTGAATCTACGGAACTAGCCGAAACCCGGGTAAAGAAGGCTTTCCCGCACGAGGGTGCGTTTGAGCTGTATACGGGCAAGTCAGCGCGGATCTCAGAGGGAAATCGCCGGGTTGACCCCTTCCGTGGGGGGTCGGAAGACGTATTCCGGGTCGAGGGACTCCCGCTCGAAACTCTCGATGAGAGGCACGAGCGACCGGGGATCGGCGGAGTAGGGGAAGTGCCCGTAGGCACGCTCGACGAAGCGAACCGCCGAAACATCGCGGCCCAGTCCCTCGACAGCGTCGAAGGGAATGTACGGATCGTTTCGGGAAGCGATGATCTGAATCGAAGCCTTCAGGTGCGAGCGATCGGCGAAGCCCACGAGCTCGTCGAGTCCGATCCAAGAACCGAGACTCTCGCCGAGACGATAAAGCATGATGAGCCGGTACATCGCGCGGATGCGGCCCATGTGTTTGGCGAGCCCCAAATCGACGGAGCCGCCCCGGCTCTCCACTTCCCGAATCGCGCGTTTCTGAGTCATGAACTGAACGCGGAAGGGATGATTGGCCTTTAGGAGATTCACTCGTCGGAAAGATCCGTTGAAGAACGTGACCTTCGTGTCGAGAAACTTTCCCCGCTTGTTCAAGCGCAGAAGGCTTAGCACGGTGAGCGGCACGCCCATGTCGTGGGCCACGATCGAATCCGGACGGAAGGACTCGATTTGCCGGGTGACGTAGCGGGATAGCTCGCGCGGATCGCTGGACGAGCTGTTCTCGAGCACTTCCCGAAAGGGAAGAATGCGCTGGTTCTCACGCGGCCCGAGAAAGCTTTCCCAGGCTTCGGCGGAACAGGGCACTCCGGTAATGACGAGTCTCTTCATCGGCCCGGGAGCCTAGCAGGAGAGGGTAGGCGCCGCAAGCCGCTCAGAAAATATAACGAATCGTGAAGGTTCCGACGAGGCTGAACGTTGTTCCGCCGAGCCCGAAGGTATTGGCCTCGACTCCCCGGCTGGTGCTCACGGTCGTAGTGGTCGTGGGGACCTGGCCCGGGTCCGAAGGCACTCCGTTGGTCGTCGTGATGGTCTTGTTCGACGTCGTCGTGGTGGTCGTGGTCGTGCCACCTACTACCGCGAGAATGCCGGTGCTCATTCCGATCGCCAGATGCGGAATCCACTTGAGGTAAAACTCCCCGCCCATTTTCGGTCCGACGCTCAAGAGAAAACCTCGATTGGTGTCGATCGTGCCGAACGTCGTTTGGGTGGTCGTGTAGTCGTCGCCGTCGTCCGTGTTCGGGACCGAAATGACTTCCGTGCCTGTGGTCGTGCTGGACTTGGCCGGCGGGCTGATTCCCACCTGAGGTCCCATGTGGAGAGCGAACCAGGGGTTCGAATAAAGCCGAATCTTCAAGTAAGCGCCGATGGTGAAGTTGAAAGGATTGTTCTGGCCGGAATAGACGGTGGTGGTCGTGCGCGTTTTCAGAGCTAAGTTCTCGGCGACGGTCGACGTCGCGGTCGCCGTTCCCGCGGTGCGGGACACGCCGAAATAAAAATCCATTCCGACGCCTTCGGAAAACCATGAGCCGTAAATCACGGAGCCCGATCCGAGCAAACTCGTCGAGCCGGGCGAGGAGGCCTCGAAGCCCAGGGCTCCCGTGCACGCCCGCGCGTTCCACCACGGTGTTTCTTTTCCGAAGAACGAATCGTCTCTGAGGCGGCGCGTCCCTTGGCGGGCGTTTTGCGCTTCTTCCCGCTCCCGATCGCGTTCTTTTTCCTGCTCGCGCTCGCGGCGGTCGCGCTCTTCGCGGGTCTCCTGAGCCTCCACGGGGATGCGGCGCTTTTCCCGGCGGCGCTCGAAATTCGAGGGGCCCGGCGCGAACTCGTTGTTGCCGAAAGGCTCTTCCTCGGCGCGAACGGGCGCGGCGAGAAAAGCAAACACAGAGAGAAAGAGAAAAAATAGTTTCATGGAGCGGGATAAATTTCGTCCGCCCCTAGGGGGGGTGTCAAGGCTTGTCGGTGGTGAGGGAGACGGAACAGGAGGGTTCCTCGGCGCCGTTGGACAACAGAGTGGCAAGAGGTTCCAGGCCCGCTTCGAGCTGGGCTTTGCTTTCGTCCGTGGCGAGGTTGCGGAAGACGGGCTGGGACTGCGCGCCCTTTTCGACCAGTTCGCGGTAGTCGAACTTCTGGGTGAGATCCAGGCGGAACACCCGGCGTCCGATGTCCGCGAACGCCGCTTCCATCTTTTTCTCGGCCGAGTCCTCGAGGCCCTTGGCTTTCTGCCGCGCCATCTTCTCGCGCAGGTACGAGAGGCCCAGTTGGGTGTAAGCGTAGAGCGCGCGATCGGTGGCAACTCGCTTTTCCCGCACGCCTTCTACGGCTTTCGGCTCCTCGCGCTCGCCTATGGTCGATACGACGAGCGTCACGTAGTCGTCGAGAAACCAGGCGAACCGTTCGAAGCTGTAGGCGCGGGCCGGCCGGTACTCGGTGCGGTGGCTGTCGGTGCACGCCATGAGCCCTTCGCGGTAGGTCTGGAAAATTTCGTCGGCCTCTTTGAGCACTTTCGCGCCGAAGCCGTCGATGGAAACCGAAGCGACGACGTCGGAACCCTTGATCATCAGGAACTCGGGATAGTAGTGCCGCTCGATCTTCTCGCCCAGCTTCGTAACTTCGACGTGAAGCTCGGAGTAGGCTTTTCGCCACGGCTCGGGCGCGGGATCCCGATCGGTGGCCGCGATTGCGCTCACGACCGTGAGGCCGGCGATGACGCGTAGCATTTTAGAGAACGAGACCATGCCTAGTTTAATCGGCATCCTTAGAGGGGCTCGTTAGAGGAGGGCGGGGATTAACGGAGAGAGAAGGAGGAGTACCCAAGCAATGCGCTGCACCCATAAAGTGGGACGGGAGACTTTCAGTAGACCGATACCTTCCCCGCCCAGCCACGCGCCGAGCTCCTCGGGGAACCAGATTCCCAGTAGCGGCACCATTATGAAAAGTGCGGAGGGAAGCACCGAGCCCGCCGGACCGTACTCGACCGCGAGCAGGAAGAACCCCACCACGAAGACCACGGACAGCGCTTTAGGCATTCACCTTAAGCATACCCCCACCAGGATCAGCGCGGCGAGCAGAAGGTAATAAGTGCACAGATACGCCCAGTAGGTGGTTTCGTTGCCCAACCCACACCTCATGAAATTCCTCGGACTGGTTCAATGAGGGACGCGCGAATTCGCGGAGGATCGGCTCACTTTTTTTCGGATTTCTTTTCGCAGCCCAGCTGGCCGAGAGAGACGCCGGTCAACGCGTACACCGTTTGACCGATGAGGTGGCTTGCGCCGAGGGCGAGCCAAAGTCCTGCCATGCCGAGGCCGATGAGCCCGCCGACCAGAAGCCGGTACACGGTCATGTGAGAAACGTCGGGGCCGATGAGCGTGATGAGAATGGCGCCGACCAGCGGAACGAATCCCGCCATGTAGGGGAAAACTTTCAGCGTGGGTTTCAAAACCGCGAGCTCGCGGCGCGCGGTCTCGCGGATGTTCGGCGCGCCGAACCAGAACTTCGGATAGAAACAGCGGAGCAGATAAAACTGAACGAGCAGAAAGGAGTAAGTGAGGGCGATGAGCCACGAAAGCGTGAACGACACGAAGAAGTGGCCGAAGACGTTCGGAGGGATGGGACCCGCGCCCGCGTGAATCGCGGCGGGGAAAAAGATGCTCCCCGGCATCCAGCCCATCGTTATCGCGGCGACCACCCACAACGGCAGATCTAGAATGCGCGCGCGGATGACTTCCACCGGCGGCGCTCCCTTTTTCGCGGCCCGGCTCGGCTTTCTCAAATAGGTCAGCACGCCGTTAATCTTCGCCGTTATGAGAAGGATGCAGCCCGGATAAACGACGACGTTGTACACGCCGACCAGCCAATGAAAGAGAGTCTGCTGTTCGGGAGTCAGGAAATTCACGATGCGAAGCGAGTTGTAGGAAATGTTCACGACGCTTCCGACCACTTGGGGAAGCAGCGTGAAAAGCAGAAACGCCCCGAGGGGGTTTCGCTCCAGACTCGGAAGCCAGGGGTTGTTCGGAAGCTCGCGGCAGATGAGCCGGCGCTCGAGGCAACCTTCGAGGGCGGCCGCGAGCTGTCCGCAATTCTGGAATCGGTCCTCGCGTTTCGGTTCCGCGCAGCGGTGGATGAGATAGAGAAGCTCGGTATCGTGGGCAAGCCCCTCCGCACCGAGAGTCCGCGTGAAGAGTTCTTCCAGAACTTTGCCAAGGGCGTAAACGTCCGCGCGTCCATCCAGAGTCTCGAGCCGGCGTTTTTCCTTGGGGCCATCGAGGAGAACTCGCTGCTCGGGAGGCATGTACCGGTCGGTTCCGCCGATGAGCTGCGCGCCGGGCGGGCCCTGTTCGGTTCCCTGCCGGGAGACATTGAAATCCGCGAGAAGGGGAGTGCCGTAGGAACCGATCAAAATGTTTCCGGGTTTCACATCGAGGTGAAGCACGCCGCGCTCGTGAGCGTAGGCGAGTGCCCCCGCGAGCTTCGCCCCCATCCAGAGAAACGCTTCCACGCCGTCCAGCTTCGAGAGTATCTCGCGATCCTTCAGGGCGTTCGGATCGAAGGCGCTGTCTCCGGCCGCGTGGCGGTCGATGGTGGCGAGGATTTCGTTTCCGGTGATTTCCTTATCCGGAAGTTCTTGCAGCAAGGTTTCCAGGTTCGTGCCCGGTACGTACTGCATGCAGATGTAGCGCTGGTGCGCTTTAGGGTGCAGCTCTTCGGAAAAAACGCTGACGATGTTGGTGTGTGTGAGCTTCGCCATCGTCTGCGCCTCTTCGCCAAGGTTCGGCGAGACTTTCAGCGCGACTCTCCGGCCCAGGGAATTTTGCTTGGCGAGATAAACCGTGCCGAAAGATCCGGCGCCGAGGACGCGCTCGATCGTGAAGTCCCCCGTGACGTCTCCCGCCGAAAAGACCGCGGAGGTTCCGATCATGGCCTGCAACACGCGGGGCGCCGCCGGTTTCTCCATGAACCCGTCGCTCTCCTCGTGGGAGGCGAGCAGGGAAATCACTTCCTGTTGAATGCGTTCGTCGGCCGCCTGCTTCTCAAGCCAGGCGCGGCGCGCTTCCGGCGGAAGATCGAGCGAGGCGTGGAAGAGGCTTGTGACCTGCTTCCATTCTTCAGTTTTCAGTGGGCGGAGATTCATTTCCGCTGAGCTCCCGATACAGCCAGGTGCGCGCGAGAGTCCAGTCCCGCTTCACGGTGGCCGGCGAGGCGCCCAGCACTTCGGCGGTTTCCTCGATGCTGAGGCCTCCGAAGTAGCGCAGCTCCACGATCTTCGCCTGGCGCTCGTCCATCTCGGCGAGCTTCTTCAAGGCGTCATCGAGATCGATGAGGTCCGGCGTGGCGTTGTCTCCATGCAAGGCGTCTTCGAAAGTGATGCGGGCCCGGCTGCCGCCGCGCTTGGAGGCAAGGCGCTGGCGCGCGTGATCGATGAGGATCCGGCGCATCAGCTGCGCGGCCACTCCGAAGAAGTGGGAGCGGTTCTTCCATTCCACCGAGCGCTGATCCACGAGCTTGAAGTACGCTTCGTGCACGAGCGCGGTCGGCTGCAAAGTGTGAGCGGGGTTTTCCCGGCGCATGTAGCTTTGGGCGAGCTTGTGGAGCTCGTCATACACTTGGGGGAGCAGCGCTTCGAGCGCATCGGCTTCGCCATTACTGTAACGAACGAGGAGCTGGGTCACATCGGCGTTCACGGGGATCCTCCAAGTCTTAGGAAACGTGGCATTATATTGACCGCACGGGGCCGGTTCAAGGGTGGAACCGGCCGCGGAAAACGTCACTTCCCGCCGCGGCGGCTCTGGCGAGTTGAGCAATGGTTCCAGTGGGTTAGGAGCTGCCTTCGGACCCCGTGGTAAACTGAACTCCGTGAAATCCCTAAAATTCGGTCTTCTCTTGGTGGCCCTACTGGGCCCTTTCGGTAACTTCGCTCGCGCGGCGGTCTTCCGTTCGGAGGTCGAACCGGTGGTCGGATACGAGCGGGTTCAGAAGCTCGTCCCGACTCCGCACTCCCACGACCGTCTTCTCTACGGCGCCCGTCTCACGATGGGAATCCTTTGGGTCGCGGCGGAAGTGGAATATTTGAACAGCACCGACAACGAGACTTTCCTCGCGGAAGGCATGTCCACGAAGGACGTGACCGATCGGGCGAAGGCCGGTCTTCGCTTCTCCATGAACCTCGCGCGCTTTCTCGCGTTCACTTTGCGCGGAGGAGCTCAGGCGACAAAGAACCGCCACACCGAGACCGTCGCCGGGGTGAGCACGACGACCGTCGAGCCGATCACTTACAAGCCGTACCTCGGAGCCGGGCTGACGGCGACCCTCGCGCGTAACCTCGCTTTCCGCGCGGACGTCACGACCATCTTCGCGGACTTCCCGAGTCTGCTCGGAGCGCAATACCAAGCGACCGCCGGCTTCATCATCCGTTTCCCCTAGTCTTCATTCCCTGGTAAGACCTCGCCATGAGCGTTTCAGGCAAGGTCGTGTTCATTACCGGAGCTTCCGCCGGCATCGGCGAAGCCCTCGCGCGCGAATTCGCGCGCCGAGGTTGTCATCTCATTCTCACCGCCCGCCGCCTCGATAGGCTGGAGGCCCTGAAGAAAGAGCTCTCCGCCCTCGGCACCAAAGTCGTCTGCGTTCAGGCCGACGTCTGTGTGGACGGCGAATTGGAGAAGGCCGTTTCCGCCGGGCGCGAGGCACTAGGTAGGCCCATCGACATCTCGATCGCCAACGCCGGGTTCGGAGTCGTGGGGCCGGTGGAAAAGCTTTCCCTCGAGGATTACCGCCGCCAGTTCGAGACGAACATCTTCGGCGTGCTCCGCACCATCAAAGCGACCCTTCCGGATTTGAAGGAAACCAAGGGAAGCATCGGGATCGTCGGCAGCGTGAACGGCTTCGTCGCGCTCCCCGGAAACTCCCCTTACGGAATGAGCAAGTTCGCGGTGCGGGCGCTGTGCGATTCGCTCACCTACGAAGTGCGCAAGTACGGCGTATCGGTCACTCACATCGCGCCCGGATTCATCTCGACGGAAATCCGCCGCGTGGACAACCGCGGAGTGTGGCACTCGGGATTCAAGGACGAGGTGCCGGCCTTCATTCAGATGTCGGCGCCCGTGTGCGCGAGGAAGATCGCGAGCGCCGTAATCGCCAGGAAGCGCGAGCGGGTGGTCACCGGGCACGGCTGGATTTTCACGAAGCTTTCCCTTCACGCCGGTTGGCTCTTGCGGGCGCTAATCCGCGGGCTCAATATTTCGGCTCGTTTTTCTCCGAAGACGACACAATGAGGGGCGTCGTACGCCGCCGCAAGACGAGGGAAACCACGTAGGCGGCGAACCCGAAAGTCGCCGACCAAGCGAAACCCAAGGCCACTTTGAACGGCGTTTTGGAAAACTCCTGCTTGGGAAACCCGATGGAGAAGGGCATGCGCGCCTTGGCGCCCCGGGGCTGACGCGGCCAATCCTGAAAAATTTCTCCCGACGGAGCCGCCGCCTCTTTCGAGCTGGAGGCGTGCAGCGAGAAACGCCGGCGGGAACGCTTCTTCGGCGACGCGGTCGCGATCCAACCCAGTGCTCCCACCATTCCGAGGGCCCACAGAGCCGGATCCATCAAGGGCCCCGCCATCGTCGTGATGGTCTTCGGCGTGGTCGGAGCCACGGTAGGAACTTCTTCGGACTCGGAGAGAAACGCTTCGGGCTCCGTGCTGTCCAGAAGCGTTCCCGAATCCCCTTCGCCGAGATCGCCGAAATCTCCGGACAAACCGATTTCAACCGGCGTGGTGGCCGGAATGGATTTTGGCATCGGCAAGTAAACCGTGGCGTACACGACTTGGTTTTGCGGAGCCGCGGGCGCCTGAGCGTCCGTTTTCGGCGGCGCTTCTTTAGGAGCAACCGTCACACCGGCCTGCGCCTTCGGCGCCGGCGCCATCGAAATCTTTTTATTCTCCATGGCCGCGAGAGCGGCCTGGGCCTTGATGATGTCGTTTGTCGCGGGCGTGGTCGGCGCAAGATTCGCCCGGACTCCCGAAGCGACTCTCGGAGCGGAGCTGCCCGAGTCGGCGGAAATGGTCGCCGGCTCACGGTGGGAGGCCTTCGTTTTGGCCTCGAACGACCCTAGCGAAGTACCCACCGCCGCGCGAACCTGCCTGCGTTGCTGTATGCCCCGCCCGACTGCCTGAACCATTTGTGCAAATTGCTGCGAGAGTCGCTTTTCAGTCGGCGAAAGACCGCCGGTTTGAGAGGCGGTTGCGGGCGTTCCCGCGGACGGTACGCCTTGGGACTGCGAGATACTCTGATTCGGAAAAGCGACCGGCGTGTAGTTCCTCGCGGCCCCACGTTCCGGAGCGCGGACCCAGGGTTGACTCGATACAATCTGGGAATTCGGGTCGGGAACGGGTTTGGCTTCCGACTTCGCGGAGGGAGTACCATTCTGATCTCCGGGGTTGCCGGTGCTCCGCGAGTCACCCGCTACATCCGGAGCGTTGTTGAGAATTTCGACCACTGCATTTGCTATCGTGCCGGACGAGTTCGCGGCCACTTGGCCAACCGGCTTGCCGTTCGGCCCTTTAGCCGGCGAGCCCTTTGGGAGGGCTTCATTCAATCCGGAGAAATCGGTCAATTTGAAGACCTTGTCGGCGACATCTGGGCTTACTTCCGCGAGAAGGTTTCCGAGCCCTTCGGGAGTTAGGGTGACCGAGGCCTTCACAGTGGCCAACAGAGCCGCCAGGACCGCGGGGTTCATCTGTATCGGGCTCGTTGCAGGGTTTGCCGGGCCCTGCTTGAAAGAGAAGTCGTTGAGTCGTTTTTCAATGGCCCGGTTGATGTTATCGACTCGGTCCTGGTCGTGTTCAGTGCTACGGCCCACTCCAGGCAAGAGCAGGCAAAGCAAAAGGACTGACTTGATATGGAAAGCACCCCTCGACACCGACCCCCCCGAACACGACTAGCATCTGCAAATCCGAAGCCCGGGCGTGCCTGCGTAGCCATGCCCGTATTCCGAAAGTGGGGTGCCCAAGGATTGAACCGGTGTCCATGGACAGCCGGTCTTTGGGTCGTCCCCTTTCAGAAAACACACGTTCCGCTTATTCGCGATTCTCTTCCCGGGCTTCGTTCGATTTGCCCAGGAGGAGCGCCAGAACGTAGCCCGCAAGGCCTACGGTGGCGCCCCAAGCAATGCCTAAAGTAAATCGGTACACGCCGCTCGACACCGTGAGCTGGTCGAGGCGCGGTCGCAGGAAACGGCGGCGGCGCGGTTTCTGCGCGAGGCGAGCCACTTGCGGAGCGGCCTTGCCGTGGGAGCCTCCCTCGTACGGAGTAGCTGCACCAGCCGCGTGTCTCGTCGCTAAATTCGTTTTGCCTCGCTTCGGACTCGTCGCCGCCCAGCCGACCGCGCCGGCGAGGATGAGCCCCCAAAGCGCGGGATCGGCGAAAGGAAGGGCGCCCGCGAGAAACGCCGTTTTCTTCGTCGTCGAAATCGTCGCGGCATTTTCGCCGGATTCCTCTTCCGCTTCGGCAGCGGATTCCGGGAGCATTTCGCTGTCCATCTCTCCGGCCGCGAGCTCTCCGAACTCTCCGGGGAGAGCGAGCGAGTCGATGGTCTCCTCCGCGTTCTCCGATGGGAGCGCGAACGAGGTCTGAGAAATCGGTTTCACCGCCACGGGCTCGAATTGAGCCGCCGCGAGGGTGGGGACCGTGGCCGTGACGGCGCTCGGTATTGCTCCGAGAGTCACCGTGCCGGACGTTCCGGCTCCCGGCGCCGCTTCGGGCGGCGCTTGCTTGGGCTGTCCGAAATTCTGAACGATCGAAATCTGAATCGGATTTTTCGGCTGGGGTTTCTCGCTTTCGATCGAGCCGCTCTTGTGAACGGGAGCGCTCTTCTTTTTTTCGAAGGAGAGCAGCACGGTGCCGACCGACTTGCGGACTTTTTCCTGTTGGCGCAGGCCGCGGCCTAACGTCTGAGCGAATTGCGAAAATAGCTTCTTCCAAGCGGCGTCCGGCGCGTTCTTCGGAGCCGGTTCCTCTGTGGCCGCCTGCTGCCCGCCGGTAACCGGAGGAGCCGGAAGGACCAACGGAACCAGAGTACCGGTGAATCCCTTCCCAAGACGCTTGAACCACGCCTTCACCTTGTCCTTGAGGCGGCGAGGCTTATGACCGTTCGAAGCTTGGGTGACAAACTCACCCGTCTCTCCGGGTCGAGCTTCCTCGAAAAAATCGGGATAGGCCTCCGGATTGGCCATGACCTGATCGATGGGAAGGCGCGTGGCGGGCGAAGCAGTGCTCGGTCCCGCGTCGACGACGGATTCGGATTCCACCGGGACTTGAAGGTAGGCATTTACGACGTCTCCACGGGTGGCGGTGACGTCTCGAACAACTTGCACTTTGGGTATGGGCTTCGCGCCGACATTTTGATCGGGCGAGAGAAGGCCCGGCTCGTGAGGCACTATCTCCTGCGCCACGGCGGAAAAATTGAGAGACACGATGCCGAATAACAAGAAGCTAATCTTAGATGCATTCACTGTTAGGCCCCCCGAACACTGCTTGTCTTTGCAAGACCCGCTCCCGCACGGCTCGTGCCTGAGCGGGGGAGTATTCTTTCGGTGGTCATAGCCAAGGCCGCAACACCTGCCTATGACCTCGTAGGCTTTTCGAGGGGAAGCGCTTGATTTCCAGCACTAATTTTTGGGCTTTTCGCCCCGAAGGAGCGAGAAGAGATAGACCACGAAACCGATGGTCGCTGTCCAGGCGAGCGAGAGCACGAGGTGAAACGCCGTTTGATTCGGCGGCGGGTCCTGGAACCAGAAGTTCACCGGGCGCAAGCCCCAGCGTTGCTTCGGGGCTTCCGGCCACTCGTCGAAGAAGTCTTTTCCGGCGGGTCTCTCCTCGGTGGCCGATACGGCGGCCTCATCTTTTGCTTTTGACGACGGAGCGCTGGCGGCAAGTCCCAAGGCCGCGACTATGGCGAGCAGCCAGAGCGCCTTGTTGTTGATCGGAACCGCGAGATCGTTCGTTTGCTCGGAGCCTTCGTTCATCGCCTCGCCGGTTTGCTCGGTTTCGGAAATCGCATTTATCGTCGCCGAAGAGGGAAGGGAAGTGTCGGTTTTCTCGGGAGCCAGTTGCTCGCCCTCGGTACTCGGTTCCGCGAGGTTGAAGGACGGCGTCTCCGCTCCCGCGTTTTTCGGCGGAAGCACGATGAAGGTCTGGTTGCCGGAGAGAGCCACCAAGGTCTGCTGGGAGATCTGCGGCGGCTGCGTTGTCGTCGAGGAACTAGCGGCCTGGCCCGGCTTCGCAGTGTCGCTCTTTGCGGTGGTGGTTTCCTTCTTGGCGTTGGGTTGAGCCGCCGCCGGCTGAGAGCTCTGAGCCGGCGGCGTCGATTGCGAAGCGTTGACCGCCGTCGGAGCGCGGGCCGGATCGGCCGGGGCCGCGGCGCGGGAGTTGGGCAAGATCGTTTCGGGCGCGGCCGCCGAGGGAACTTTATGATCTAAGCCTCTTCCTTTGATTTCGACCTTGCCGAGCGCCGTCGAGACGGCTCCCCGGGTCTTTGCTCTCGTGGCCGCCCGGTTGCGTGCCGAGCGAATGATCTGATCGAATTGTTTTTGCCACGGGCTTTGCGGCGGCGCGCCCGCGGGTGCCGCTCCTTGAGAGTAAACCGTCTGAGGCGCGCTGAAAGGACCGGACTGACCTACTGGATTGCTTCGCGGTTGTGGCACTGTTAGCGAAGCGGGTGTTCGAGGCGCCGTGGGAGTCTCGCCGCCGGGTCGGGTTCCGCTGAAAACCTGCTCCGGGGGAATTCCCGGGTCGTCGGCTACGCCCTCCGCAGGAGGAAGCTCCAGTCCAGTGGAAGGGTCGGCGAATTCCGGCTTCCCCGCTCTCACGGCGGAGTCGGGTTCCCTGCGCGCTTCGCGCTCCGGCTTTATGGGTTCCTCGGCGGGCGGTAGGTTTCCGGCCCCATCGGGCACGGCGCCGTGATCCGGCTCGGACAACTGCTGCGGCGTCCTCGCGCCGCTCTTTGTAATGATTGCCAGTAGCTCTTTCGCCCCATCTTCCGGCAGTGATTCGCGGACACTCTGAAAAAAGTCGCGTTGCTGCTGCGTAATCGGACCGGCACTCCTGATCATCTCTTCGAATTCAGCATCCGTGACGGCGAACGCCGAGCCGGCGGCGAAAAGGAAGACAAGTCCTATGAAGCGACCGTGAAGCAAACTACTACCCCCGCACTAACAGAGTGCAAGGAGGTTGCCGAGTCCGGGGCCTCGATAGCACACGTATTCTCTCAGTGGGCTTCGTTTAGGCGAGTTACGGATGAATCGATCTCAGTCGGTCAGCGGCGGCGGTGGGGCGGAAAAAAGAAGGCATCGCGATCGCCAGCGCGGAGCATCTCCACATTGCGCCGGCGGTTGCGAAGAGCTTGGGTCAGGAGCACTCCGCCGAAAAGCACGGCGAACGCCCATCCCATCCAAAGCAGAAGCGGATTGGCCCCCGTTTCGGTGAGGGCGGCGGTGCCTCTTGTCGACAAAGGGCCCATGGAAGCTTCCATCGTTTGCACCCACTGGGTCTGGGCGGGTACCGGTCCGACGAGCGGAACCGGCTTCGCGGCGGCCGCTTTTTCCGTTTTCACGGCGGCGGGACGCGCTTTGGGCTTGGCGACGAAATTCGTGTCGGCGGAAACGTCCACCTCTCCGGCGAGAGCGGCGCGAACCGCTATCGTCGTGAAGACTAGAAGAATATTTTTGACGGTCGAAAGTTTCATGGCCTATTCGATTCAGCCCCCGCGGTAGTACTTGCATAGGCACTGCCAAAAGTGACGAGTGCCGACTTGCCGCGGGGACTCTCCGGGATAAGCGCCCGGATCTCGGAGCCTATTGAAAAAGCACCGGCTCAATTTGCGTATCGGATTAAGGACGTAAGTCCTTGAGGGGGCTCGTCGATTCGTGTCGAGAGGCTTAACAGGGGAACGCCTTTGGGCCTTCTTCGAGGGCGTATGCGCGGTGTCAACGCGTAAGCGTCAGAAAAATTCCCCGTGTAAAGCGCGGGCCGCTTTGTCGGCGAGAGAATCCGCTATCACGCAGGAAATCTTGATCTCCGACGTGGTGACCATGAGAACGGGAATGTCGTTTTCCTGCAGCGCCGCGAAGGCGCGGCTCGCGACCCCGGAATGACTGCGCATTCCGACGCCGACTGCCGAAACTTTCACCAGCCCGGTCTGCTTCGAGACCTTCAGGGCCTCGTAACCGGGGTTGCCCTTGAGCGTCTCGACGGCGGCAAGCGTGCGCGCGACGTCTTCGGCGGGCACGGTGAAGCCCACCGACTGCAGGTGTCCCTCGGTGTGGCGGTCGTGCACGATGACGTCCACGTTGATTCCGTTCTCGGCGATTTTACCGAACAGATCGCGCAGCACCGGCGTCTCCCTGGAAAAGCCTTCCACCGTAAGGCGGGCGACATCTTTGGCCACCGTGACTCCGGTGACGACTGGACTCTCCATGGCTTCTTGGGGCGTGTAGTTCATAATCCACGTTCTCCTGGCGTGATCCGGATCGAAGCTGCTGCGCACGATGATGGGCATGCGGTACTTGGACGCGAGCTCGACGCAGCGGGGGTGAAGGACTTTGCTCCCGAGAGAAGCGAGTTCCAAAGCGGTATCGTAGTCGAGACGGGCGATGTGGCGCGCCTCCGGAACCGAGCGGGGATCGGCGGAGTAGACGCCGTCCACGTCGGTATTGATTTCGCAATAATCCGCGCCAAGCGCGATGGCCAGCGCGACGGCGCTTGTGTCGCTGCCGCCTCGGCCGAGAGTGGTGATGGCGTTCTCGCCCGTCACTCCCTGAAATCCGGCGACTACCGGAATGGCTCCGCTATCCCAAACCTCGTCGATGGCTTCTCTTTGAATGGAAAGAATCCGCGCTCTCGAGTGCGAGCCGTCCGTGAGAATGCCGAGCTGGTGACCGAGCAGCGGAACCGCGGTGACGCCTTCGCCTTCGAGGGCCGCCGAAACCAGGCCGACGCTCACCTGTTCGCCGGAAGAAACCGCCATGTCGTAGCTGAGGGCCGAAGCGGAGGGGTTCACCTTCCGCATGAGATCCACGAGCCGGTTCGTCTCGCCCGACATGGCGCTGACGACGACCGCGTTGTTGCGCAGGCCTTCCCGGTACTGGCGGGCCACTCGTTTGGCCAGCGCCTGAATTCTCTCGGCTCCTCCGACGGAGGTACCGCCGTATTTTTGTACTACGATTCCGTTCATAAGCAGCGCTTTTCCGATTCCCACTGGCTCTCGACCGTTTCCCGCGGCCGCACAACCCGGTAGGTGGCGCCGTTCACGAGCACCTCGGGCGCGAGCGCCCGGCAGTTGTAGCGGGAAGCCATCGATGAGCCGTAGGCGCCGCAGGACTCGATGACGAGCAGGTCGCCGGCCTTCGCGTCGGGCAGCCGGCGATCCTTCGCCAGAAAGTCTCCGCTTTCGCAGATGGGGCCGACGACGTCGCCCTTTTCATTCGTCCAGGCGTTTTCCTTCACCGGGATGATTCCGTGGAAAGCTTCGTAGAGCGCGGGGCGCGCGAGATCGTTCATCGCGGCGTCCACGATGAGAAAGGGTTTGAGCGGAGTGCGCTTGGTTCCAATCACGCGCGTGAGAAGAATGCCGGCGTTGCCGACGAGCCAGCGCCCCGGCTC
>CAZZHG010000013.1:22591-67263 GCA_964653655.1 uncultured Pseudobdellovibrionaceae bacterium | reverse complement strand
AGGCCTTCGTCCCAATGAGATCCGAAGTCGACACCGATTAGCGACGGAATCAGGAAACCCGCGAAGATGAGAGAGAGAAGGCCCCATGCCGAGCGTTTTTTCCAGTTTGATGCGCGCACCGATTTGGATTTGCGTTTAATCGTTTTCATGCGGATTCCTCCCGAGGCGAGAGGCTCAGAAAGACTGCGAGCGTTCCAAGGCAGCAAAGCGCGCCGAACGTGATTCCGGTTCCGCCGGAGAAAAGGCCCGGAAACCGGCCCGAGCCATCCACGGAATTCTTCAGCAGACCCGCGATGCTCAAGGGAATGAGGGCCAAGGCGGGCCAGATCGCCCGTTCCTCCTCGATGGCGAGCAGCGAGGCAAAGACCATCGCGTAAGCCAGATGCTTCGCGTTCACGTTGGTGCAAATGAGAAAATAGAGCAGAAAATATTGGGCCGCGAACCGTAGCAGCGCGTTCTTGCTTCCCTTGCTCCCCAGGAAGGACTGAAGCGGGTAGAGCAGGCAAATCAGAAAGCAAACGGTTCCAAGTAGAACGATGGACGGAGGGAACTCGCGGCTGCTTTGTCCCACGACGGTCAGGGCCAGCCACCAAAGATTGAACGCCGAGGGAGCCGGCTGGAGGTACTCCGGATCGAGAGCAAGCCGGAATCCCTGAGTCATCCAGGAAAGTCCCGACGGAATGGTCCAGGGAAGAGTGAAAAGGCAGACCGCCGCGAGAAATACGGCGGCCCATTCGAAAATGGCGCTTGGTTTTTTCCGTTCCCAGAACACGAGCGCCATCAACGGGAAAAGGTGGAGAGAGGTCGGCTTCAACAGCAGGGCGGCGGCGGACATCAGGGCCGATGTCTTGGTGTTTTCCCGTCGATATTGATCGAGAGCCGCATAGATCAGAAGCGCAAGAAGGATATCGTACTGTCCCACGGTCACTCCGAGCAGATAAAGCGCCGGATTGAGAATTAGGAGACCTAGGGCGAGGCTGAATTTTCGATTTGAAGCCCCGTCGGCCAGAGGGCGCAAGATGAGGTAGGTTAGCCCGAATTGGGCCGCGAGGCTCGGAAGGCGGAAGAGATACTTCGCCGTCGCCGAAGGCCACTGCATCGTCCAGAAGGTATCCGGAAGAAGCTGCGCCAAATAATAGTGAACGAAAACCAGCGGAGGGTACTCGGTGTTCTTCGCGAGAAAGCGCGCTTCCACTTCGGCGTCGCTCCACTGATAGACGGCTCCAAGCCCCCGTTCGTGGGCCATTACCAGCCACACGTACATGTTCCGCATATCTTCGGGCTTCGGCATGAGCCAGTCGCCGAGAAAGAGCCATGCCAGATACACGACGGCCGTGAGCCCGAGCCAGGGCGCAACTCCGCCCCGGGTTCGAAGGGAATGAAGGATCTGTTCGAAGGCACTGGTCATTTAGACTTCACAACCTCAGTCGGCTTATCGGCTTATTGCGTTAAGTTCTTGAGTTCTCAACTTTGGATCGCTCAACCCTGCACATTCGAATTGTGTCCTCTTCTTCACGGAGTCTCGCCTCCCTTAGACCGATAGAGAAGGGAAGTCTTGCGCGATGAAATGAAAATTCTTTTCTACATACCGCTTCAGGGCGCCGACAACGTCCTGATTTCCCGATTGGAAAAGTGGACGCGCCAGGAAACAGGCCGGCCTGAGATTTTTCTTCTGGGCATCGGCGACGACGAAATCGCCCTGCGTAAGATCGCCGGCCTGTTCCGGGATCATCCCCGTGCCGTGTTTCTTCTCGGCGAGCCGGGGCTGACCCATGGTGCCGGCCTTAAACTCGGAGCCCGTTACGCGGTCGATCAGGGATTCGACTGCTTCGTGCCCGTTCATCCTCGTTGGGATACCCACCCCGCGAAAGTGGTGGAACGGGTGGATGCCTTTCTGCGTAACGGCGCGGACTATTTGAGACTCGATCGCGTTCCCTCCTTCGGCGCGGCCAAAACGGAAATCCTCAGGCACATCCCGTTCGAGCTGGCCGAAGACGGCGCGGCTTTCGACGTGGAGCTGCGTTTTCAGGTGGAGTACTCGGGGGGGCGCGTCCAGGAACTTCTCTCGGGTGAGGGAGAGACGCCGTCCGGTTATCGATGGTCCGTCTTGAAATCGGAGATGGGTTTTCGGCTCCACCGAAGCGGTGTCTTCTGTTCGCTGAAATACAGCCGCGGTTCCACTTTGAAGTACTTCGACAAGTCGTCCTTGCCGGGGTCGAGCCATGCCGAGGCGCTGTCGGTGATTCGAAAGCTCCGGCCGACGAAGCTGCTCGACGTGGGCAGCGGCCCCGGGCATTTTGCGGCCCGTTGCGCGGCCCTCGGTATCGAAGTGACCGCGGTCGATAGGGAGGCTCCCCTTCCGGCCGACGGTGTCCGCTTTCAGTCTCACGATCTCGAGTCCGACGGCTTTCCGGTCGAGCCCGCCGAGTTCGACGTAGTGGCCGCTCTAGATGTCATCGAGCATTTGTCTCGCCCGGAGCGGTTGCTCCTCTCCCTTCGCAACGGCCGCACGGTGCTCGTTTCCACTCCGAACGTAGCTTTTCTGCCGATTCGGCTTTCCCTGCTCCTTGGCCGATTCAACTACGCCGAGCGCGGCATTCTGGACGTGGATCATAAGAGATTGTTCACGCGCGGCTCGTTGCGCGGCCTTTTGGAAAACTGCGGTTACGAGATTCAGCGCTGCATCCCGATTGGAGCCCCCGCGACGCTGGCCCTTCCGGGTTCGCTGGGGGTGATTGCGACGAAAATCAGCGGCTGGCTCGCGCGTATCTGGCCTTCGGTATTCGCTTTTCAATTTCTTTTCGTCTGCCGATCCCGAGCCGCCGTTCGCCAGCTTCCGGTCATATCCGCCCCGAAGGATAGGATGGGGAAAACCGCATGAGGGAGTGGATCAGAAATCCGCTCATCTGGATATTCGCGGCCTACTGCGCGCTGACCGCGGCGACTCGCTCGTGGCATGAGCCCTGGCGGGACGAAACCGATGCTTGGCTGATCGCGCGGGACGGGACCGTTTCGGAGATTTTCCATATCGCTCCCAACGGAGGAACTCCCTCCCTTTGGTATTTCGCCCAGATGCCCTTCGCCAAGGCGGGACTTCCGGTCGCTTTTCAGGGTTATCTCAATCTGGGATTCGTATGGATGGCGGTTTGGTTGCTTCTTTTTCGCTCTCCCTTTCCCTGGTGGGTGAAGAGTTCCGTGGTGGCAAGCGAGTTCCTGCTGTTCGAGTACTCCGTCGTCGCCCGCAATTACGGCCTTGGAGTGCTGATTCTCTTCGCTCTGGCCAGCGCGGATGCGACGAGACTGACCCGTCCCTGGAGATACGGCCTTCTCACCGGCCTTCTCGCCCACGTAAGCGCTCATTTCCTGTTCCTTTCGGCGGCGATTGCCCTTAGTTTTTCCCTCGAAGCTTTCCGACAGAAGAAGAACCGTCCGGTCGGGCCGTCGTTGCTCGCTTGGGCGGGAATTGTCAGCTGTGTGCTGATCCTTTGGCCTCGGCCGGGCGGGCAGCTACCGGGAGCTCTCTTTCCCGGTTTCAGCGCGGACCGGCTCCTTCTCGCTCTGAAAGATCTGGCGTACCCGACCCACGAGTTTCAGCGGATCGCAACCGACTTGCCCGCGGTTCTCGGTGCCGCTCTCGTTCTGCTCGTGGCCGGTTGTTTGGATCGGGGGGGACGTGCGTTTCGTTTGCTGGTGCTGATGCTGCTCGGGATTGGTTACGTCTTCGGCTACAAGTACTACACCGCCGCCCGGCACGCCGGGGTGCTCTTCGTTGCGCTCGTCTATTGCCTTTGGATCTCCGCTCCGGCCGTGAAGAGAGCCCTTCCCAAGTGGGAGATCCGCTTACGGCCCGCCTTCGGTTGTCTGTTGCTTTGCTGTCTTGCTTCCTTTTCCTCGGCGTCCGCCATGATCCGGCAGGAAAATCAGTTCGCCTTTTCGGGGGCGTCGGAACTCGCGGGGTTTCTCACCGACAACAAGCTTGCCGGTAGACCGCTAGTGGGCCATCTCATGCCGATGACCGCGCCGATTCTCGCTTTTTTGCCGAAGGGAACCAAGTTCTGGTATCCGGGCATTCAAGAGTGGGGTTCCTTCCTCAAGTGGGATGTCGCCTACATATGGGCCTACTACGTGAAGGACGAAGACGCGGTGGCGCGCGTGAAAAAGCACTTTCCGAATTGGAACGATTCGAGCTCGGGTCCCATCCTGGTTTTCAACCGCCCCATCGCGAATGCGGAAACACTGGGCTACGAGCTTTTGTTCAATACGAAGTCCCAGATTTGGGCGTATGGCGACGAGCGGTATTATGTTTATGGCGCGGCCACGGCCGAATCCGATCGGAAAGTGGCCAGCCCAAGAAGGACGGAATGAGAAAACTAGCGGCGCTTTTCCTCTTTCTCATTCCTGCCATCGCCGGAGCCGGCGGTCCGTCCTCGTCGCGAAAGCCATCCGATCTGGCCATTCCCAGGGAAGACACCGAATGCGACGCGGCTCACGCGGCCGAGGCCAACGCGGCGGTGTCGGCTGCCCTTGTCAATCTCAGGGCCCCCCGTTGCCAGTCGGTACTCGACGATAAATGGGCAAAGGCTTTGAAGCGCCGCTTGGAGAGCAAAACCCTTCTCATCTGCCGCACGGACGAGAACCGGGGCGTCTCCCCGCACTCGACGGCGTACTATCAGTCTCCCTATATCCATCTGAGAAAAGGATTCTTCGAGCAGGAGGCTGTTGGCCAGGCTGCGACGATGTTTCACGAGGCTTCCCACGCGGTCGGAGCGCCCGCTCCCCTCGATCACGATCGCAAGACCGATCCCCTTTTGTCGTTCAGAATGCAAGGGGGCCTTGCGGCCTTCCGATGGGTCCGTGATCCCGTCTATTTCTGTTCGTGGTACTGCAACTACGACGACGAAGGCGTGAAGGACGCCGCTCTCACGCGGATTCTTGGCCTTCGGCTCACGCTGGAACACTACTCGAAGACCGCCGAAGGAAGGGCGAGACTTGCCGTGCTGGATTCCTTGAAAGCGGAGATCGAGACCTTCGACTACCGAGCCCACGCGAAAAAGATTTGCCACTTCGACGCCGCTTTTCCCAGAGACTGGTTCGTTCCGCTCCCGCCGCTTTAGGGCGTGGTGGGCGGACGATCGGATAGGGCGTATCCCCCCGCCGGGCCCGAGTGAAACAGAAGTTTCTTCGGAACCATCGGATTAGAAGGCACCTCGTACAGCATGACTTTGTGGCTCAGGCGGCCGAACTCGGACGCTTGCATGTTGCGCTCCAACGCCACCCGTAGCCGTTTCGTTCCCACCGTCATCACGCCCGGCCGCACCGAAGCGGTGTGGGGCCGGCTAATCGGGTAGCCCGGCCAAATCTCGGTGCGGAAGACGTCTTCGCCCGTGTGAACCGAGGCGGAAGCGAGCGGCAATTCGATCGGTAGAATGGTGGGTGGTGCCCCCGAGGAGTCCTTCAGGACGAGGCGCGCGAGCAACCGGCGTTCCAACGTCAGAGTGACTTGCGGATCCTTGCCCACATCACGGCCGGTGAGCTGCTTCCAGATGGCGGGCAGTTCGCTTCTTTGCCAGCCCAGCTCGCCCGCGAGATTTTCGAGCAGGCAATCGTCGCAAACATACAGCTCGCGGGTTCCGTCGATTTCCGCCGGGCGAGGCGAAGCGTTCGTCAGGTGCTGCCTCATGAGCTGAGGAATGAGATCCTCGTCCATCACGGTGCCGCGCACGTGATCGTTTCCGAAAATATGGCCGACTTCGTGAAGAAGCGCATTCTCCAGAATTCCGGGCTGGCTCCAGTCGATGGCGTGATCCGCTTTTCCGAAACGGAAAACTCCGGTTCCCGGGTCCGCGAACCAGATGAGTCCGGGGGTGTTGGGGATGGGAGGAAGGGCGCGGGCGACGAGGCGGCGCGTGTCGTAGCGGGGCATCGTGCGGGTCTTGCAGACTCCGAACGAGAATTTCAGATCTACTCCCTTGCAGCCGTTCTCGCCTTTCTTCAGCGTCTTACGGAAACGGGCCCACTTCGGCAGGAGCGGTCCCTCCACCTGCTTCGTGGCCATGTAGTTCACCCATTTGACCCAGGTGCCCTCGATGAGCGTGTTCCATTCGGACTCGCTGCGCATGGTGAGAAAAGCCGGAGAGAATTCGGAGCAGTAGTAAACCGGTTGCTCGTTACCCGTGTACCAGGCGTTCGCCCGTTCCGTGTCGGCCCCGTGGCCCTCGGAGCCTCCGGCGTGGAGAGAGGAAGCGGCAAAGAGCGCGGCGAGAAGCAGCAATTTCATGGATTGGCCCTTTCGACGGGATAGAGACTGATTCCCAAGTGATAAACTCTTTTCTTTTTCCCCGAACCGAGCGCGAGTGACAGATGCCGGTTGAACTCGGAGATGAGCGAGCGCGCGAGCTCGATCTTGTCCGGGTTGATGGTCATGGTCATGGAGGTGTGGCTTCGCTCCTGGATCGGATCGTTCTCCAGCGAATGGAGCGCCATTTGAAGCACCTGCCGTTGCAGCTTTCTCAGCGCGGGCGTCGAAAGCGCGCGGTTCTTCGTGGTGACCGTGGCGTCGGTTTTTTTAAGTTTGCCGTTCACTTCGTTCAGCAGGCCCAGCTTCAAAAGCCGCTGCACCGCGAGCTCCACTTCGGCGGGTGAGATGCCGAGCCGGCGGGCGATCCAGGCCGGATCGTTGCGGAACTCCGGAACGAAGGTGAGCTCGAGAATCGCGTAGTGGTACCAGTCGGAGATGATCCGGAATCGTTCCTCGTCGATCTCGACTTCCGTTTCCCGGGGCGCGGCGGCCTCCGGCAGGAATTTTCCCACCCGGTTCATCTTGCCTTCGTCGCCGACCGAGTCGATGAAAAGCCGGCTCGCCTGGGGCTCCAGGTCCATGATCTGTACCGCCCGTACGGCGGCCTTCGGCGATAAAGGCGCCCGGCCCCGAAGCACTTTCGAGAGCAGGGAAGGGTCCATGTCCAGGGCCCTGGCGAAAGACCGCATGGAATACGAGGGGTTAGACGCGCATCGGCGGGCCAGCTCCGCGGTCAGGGTCGTGCGGTAGAAAGGAGCCGAATTTTCACGGGCGACTGCCATGGGCCGGTATTAATCATGTTTGACTCAGCGCATTCAACAGCTTTTCCACGGTCTGTGGAAAACCTTTTCCACGCTCAGTTCTGTCCCGGAAAGAGGGGGACGTCCCGGCCGGCGGTGCGCAGGAATTTCACCACGGAGAGCACACCCTCCATCTCCCGAATCCGCGCCTGCATTACTCTCATGTCGGCGGCGGCAACCTCGTAGGCCGCGCGCCGGATGGAAAGCTCCTCGAAGCTGACGGCCCGTTTCGGATAAAGGGATTCGGCCATGCCGACTCGCACCTTTTCGAGCTCCACTTCGGCCTTCGCCCTATCGGCGGCGGCCACCGACATGTCGACCCGCAGCTGATAGAGCACGACGTAAGGATCTTTGTTGATGTCGAGCGGCGCGGCCTGGCCGGCGCCCGAGAGAAGAAGACCCGTGACGATAAACATTTGAATCGTTTTCATGAAACACCTCACCAGTAGTTTTTGAGCACTTGCTCGGTTTTCGGTTTACCCAAGGGACTGAAGCCGTGATCGGTCGGGCCGTGGAGCGATTCGTTCACGCTCGCGTCCCAGAACACGATTCCGCGGAACCACTCGAAGCCGGGGCTCCAGAAGGATCGGAAGATGGCTTCATACGCGGCTGCTTGATGGAGCACGTTCGCCTGGCCGTTCGCTGTCTTCGAGTACTCGAAGGGCCGGATGAAACCGAGATCGCGGCTTGCGAACCCTAGCTCCTTCAGTACGACGTCCTTGAAGCCGGTGCCGAGCTTGTCGCCTATCTTTTCCAGCGATTGATCGATCTGCTGGGCGTAGAGATCGCTCTTTTTCCGCAGGAGCACCACCAGGTCGTCGTAGTTCGCGGGGAGCGTAGCCGCTTCCTGATCGGTGGCGAGCGAGCGGTAGACGTCGATGCCGATGGCGTCGAGCCCGTTCCAGAAATCGGCGAGCGACTGGTCCGGTTTCGCAAATCCCGCGAGACGGTAGTACCACCGAGCGAACTCCCCGCCGTACTGGCTGAGGTTCGCCGTGTCCGTGCGATCGTCGGTGAAGTTAATGTCGTACATGATGCGCACGTGCGAGGGCAGGTTGGCGCGGGCCTCTTTGAGGACCTTCACCCATTCTCCGGGAAAGCCGTAAGGGTGGCGCTTCCACTGATCCTCGATGCCGACCGTGAGCGAGTAGAGCTCGGCGCCGATCGTGAACTCCTCGACGCCGGGTTCCTGGGCGAGCGGGTAGTAGATGGCCAGGTACGACTTGTAGGACTCGAACCAAAGGTTCGGATCGTTCGGCTGAATGTTGCCGTGCCACCAGTGGAAAGGCTTTCCGCCGATGGTCTCGACGAAGTTCGGCGTCCCGTCCTTCGCGAGCACGAAGAAGATGGGGCGAAGGCCGACCGTCATCCCCTTCGAATGGATGTAGCGGATGAGCCGCTGGTAGCGCGCCTTCTCCTTGCGCCGTTCCGGTCCGGGCGAGGTGTTGGGCGTGAGGGAGGAGTCCCTCGGATCGCGCATGTTCGCCTGCGGAGAAAGATTGATCCGCCGGACGCCAAGCCCGTGGAGCTTGTCGACGATTACTTGGGCCGCCGTCTTCGGCTGGGTGGGATCCACCGTGGCGTCGTAAGCATCGACCACGGAAGTATCCGACGCGCCGTATTTCCAGGTTTCCGTCAGGCTGAAGCCCTTGACCGAATAAGTTCCGGCGAAAGCGGGAATCGCCGCCGCCAAAGTGAGAACGACCCACCAAATCTTTTTCATCGGAGTGCTCCTTAGTTAGTCTTTACGAGTTCGAAACGTTTCTGAATGCCGCGTCCGCTCATGACGTAGACCACCTCGAATCGGGTTCCGTCGGCCGATAGCTGGCCGCGCAGGTGAGTCCACTTGCGGGCGCCGGCGAATTCCCCGGTCGTCAGGTAAATCGTGTTCCGGAGCGCGTTGTAGTAACCCCACTCGAAGGGCACGTCCGACAGGTACGGATCCCAGAAGTACTTTCCACCGACCGAGGCGCCCGTCTTCGTAACGATCACTTCGTCGGGCTCCGGCGAGCCTTTGGCGGCATTGAAGATGCCCGTGAAATCGTCGAGGGGCTGGGGGAGTGTCATCTGGGTGTACGTCGGGTAGGCCTCGAATAGCTCGCCCTCAAGTTTGCGAAAGCGCGCCGGCGCGGAGCCGTCGAAGAAGGTTCCGTGAATGAGGCTTTTGCCGTCGGGCGTGCGTTCCAGAGTGAACTTCATTTGGTAATGGTCTTCCGGGCGGAAGAGGAACTTCGGCGATTCGACCGCGCGGTATTGAGCGACGTAGCGGCCGTTCTTCACGTCCCACACCACGTCGAAGAAGTTGTAGTCGAGCCCGTACTGGGATCCGATCGCCTTGGGGAACAGGACATTGAGGCCCAGAATGAAATTCGACGAGCCGACCGCGGCGAGGGTAAGGATCGCTTCCTGTTTCGGGTCGACCGGCGTCCCTTCCCCGATGGTGACGTTGTAGGTGCCTTCGAAGACCTCGGAGTTGACCACGCGAAGTCCAGCGAGCGACTGCTGAAACGTCTGAAACACTTTGAGCCGGTGCGCATTTCCGGCTCTTTCGAACCGCTCCGCTAGACGGACGCTGAGACTCCACACGAACTCGAAGGCTCCCGGCTCCGGCGGGTCCACGGAAAAGAGTGAGCTCAGAGTTTGGGCAAGTTCCCCGGCCTGGGAGTCGGAAAGGGCGCCGACTACTTCGGACGCGTTCACGAGTCCCGGCGCTTTGCCCACCGAGGTAATCCGTTCGACGGCGAGCAGAATCCAAGTGCCCGGCTCCTGGTAGGCGGCGCTCGAGATCGAGCCCTTGATGGCTTCCAGGTTCCCCTTGAGCAGGGTCATCCAGAAGAGATGGGAATCGAGCTCCTTCGCATCCTTCGACTGGTGGATTTTTTGCCCCAGGGAGGCGATCGCTTCGGAGATCGAGGTCCGGGTCTTCGTTTCCCGCACGAGACGGGTCATTTCCGCCTGAGTGAGATCCTTCAGCCCGAGAATCTTCTTGAGCGTCAGCGACTGAAGCTCGTCGACGCGGTCCACGAGGGGAAGCGTCGAGCGGAGTGTTTCGACGAGAGAAGAGAGCTTTCCGACCTGGGCGTGCCACTTGAGCAGCTTTGCCTTGTCGGTTTCGCGCTGAATGCGGTTTGTCTGAAAACCAATCACTTCGTAGCGAGTGGTGTCCTCCGCCCGGCGCATGAAAAACTCGAACACATCCCACGGCGCACTATCGAGAAACATCCACTTGGCTCCTTGGCGGGTGATCACTACGGAAAGAGTCTTCACCGGGTCGGCTCCGGTGGAGGCGAAGTCGTACTCCTTCGCGATGGCCTCGAGGGGCCCGACCATCCGCAGATAGCCGAAGAGGTCCGTCTCGTTATCGACATCGGAGATGAGACGGGTGAGATCGGACACCGCTTCGACGAGGGGGGCGCGGCCTTCCTTCGCCCGAGCGAGAACTTCCTCGGGGGCCGGGATGGTGTCGGCGATTAGCGGTTGGGCGAACAGAACTAGGGCAAGCCACAATGCAGAGAAGGTTTTCATCGGTCTCGCTCCAGAGGTTCGGGCCGCAGCGCGGGCTCGCGCTTTTGCGACCAGGTTTTCAGGTCAATGAACTCGTAGCCGTACTCGTGCGCCGCCTTCACCAGATCCTCGACGGACTTCGTATCTCCGGGAAAGGCGCCCAGCCCTTCGTGCTCGCGGCGGTCCGTCATGCCTGGGTGCAGGAAGAAGGAGGCCCAAACATCGCGGAGCACGCGGTTTCGTTTCATGGCGGCAATGACTTTGGCGACGGAGCGGGTCTTGTGGACCTGCTCGTTGAGGTAGGGTTGGAGGTTACCCAGGTTTTCCGGAATCACTCGCTGGCCGTACACGTCGCCGAAGATCTCGTAGGGGAAAAATTGTCCGTTCGGCTGCGCCACCGGTTCGTATCGGACGGAAAGATTGGAGAGCGCGGCCGCGCGCGCGGAGCGGGCGGCGGGGCCCGACCGGTCCATGCGGTGACCGGCGGGTAGCCCCGAGCCTTCCACTTTGGATGGAAAGTAGATGTTTCTCCCGATTGTCCACGTCCAGAGCCGGCCGAAGAGAGCGCACAGGAGGGGGGACGCCTGATAGTGAGGCGTCAGCCAGGCCACCGGCTGCAGGCCCGTTCCAAATTTCTGGTTCGCGCGGGAGGTGAGATGGATTGCATCCTCCAGCCGGTCGAGCCCCCATGCGACGGAATCCTCCGCAACCGGCTTGTTCCTCACCCGATCCCAAAACTCGAAGTCGTCTCCCGACTCCGCGCTGAAGGGGTTCGGCGTTTTTCCGTACTGGTGCGTGTAGCCGTGAAGCACGAGGCTTCCGCCCAGCTTCATCGCCCGGTCGAGGGATTTTGCCATGGCGGGCGCGGCGGTGATCGGAACATCGCGCTCGGCTGGCGTGAAACTGTCGAACCCCATGGGATCGAGAAAGTGCGGAATGAAGGAAACCGCGAAGGGCGCCTTCAGCTTGTGAAGGGCGTCGACGGTCCGGTCGAGCTGCCACGTCGGCAACATCGGGTGCACGTCCTCGATGCGAAGCAAAGCGGGGCGCTTGCCCGTATGGCGTGGGGCCTCGCCGAGAATGTCGAACAGGAGATCCGCGAATACGAGATAGCGATCGTCCTCGGTCATGAAGGCGAAGGGGCTTTCGGCGATATACCAGTGATTGGAATGGCGAAGGGCGTAGGGCACCGTTTCCCCGGAGACCGAATGAACGGCGGTCGCGAGCTCGTAACTCTTGGCTAGGGGGGATAACCGCTTGAGTTTGGCGAGCTCGAAGGCCGCAATCGGTTTGGGGAAACGGGCCTTGTCCCAAAGGGCGAGCTTTTCGAAACGCTCGCCCTTGTAGTCGACGAAACGGAAGAATCCGGGGAAGCCCTCACCGTCGGGGTTTTCCGAATCAAGAACCGACAATCCGTTGAACTGAACGCCCCACAGGTCGGCGAGGGTTTTCTCTCCCAGAGACCAGATCGGATAACCCATCCAGACCACGGTTTTCTTCGTCGAGACGTAGTCTTGAAGAAAGGCCGCGGGTACCGGGCTTTGGTAGTGGGTTCCGATGTAAAAGCTGACCGGGCAGCGCTCCAGATCTCCCTTTTGGTAGTTCCGGACCGGAAGCACGACTTGCTGCCACGACGGAAAATGGCCGAGCAAGTTCTGAAGAAACAGCGTGTGGACTCTGCCAAAGTGGTACGGCTCGCTCGGATCGGCGCCGCCCTTGTCGTAATAGAGCTGAACGCAATGGGGATCGGCGATGAGGCCGGGAGAGAGCCAGAAGAGAAAGAGAACGGCTAGGACATTCTTCATGCTTTCGCCTCCGCGGGAACCGGGCGGCCGAAGTGAACCGGAAGCTCGTGCTCCGTTTTGATCCAGCGGATTTTCGCGGCGCCGAATGCGGCGAGTACGCGGGTTTTGACCGCGTGGTAGCTCGCCACGCCGTGGACGAAATTTCCGACGACCATTTGGAACGGAACCGCCGGAACGAGTGCCGGTCCATACACTCGCCCGAGGCAGTAGGCCCTCCAGAGCGCGCGGTATCCCATGAAAAACAGAGCGAAGGCGAAAAGCGGGCGCATCTTCTCGGGAACTCGCGCGCTCGATCCCAGAGCGAACGCCACCGCGAGCGCCGCGTACCCTAGAAGCGTCGCGGCCGCCGTGAAGAGGCCCTTACGATCGCGGGCCAGAAAGTAGCGGTTCGCGAAGGTGCCGGGCCACCCGAGCTCGGACCAGGCGAGCAAGTTGATTCCCATGGTCCAACGAGTTTTCTGCCGGATGCTGCGGGAGAGACGGCGCGGAAAATATTCGCGTGTTGCGATGTAGTCGCGCTTTCCTTCCCGGACGAAATAGCGGCAGGCCACTGTCGGCCGGAAGCCGAGACGATGCGCGTGGATGCCGAGCTCGTAGTCCTCGGTAAGAGCCCCGTCCCGCAGTAGTTTGCCTTGCTCGCCCATCACGGCGAGCACCAACCGGCGGGAGAGGCAGGTGCCTACTCCCGCCGATGGGATTGCCGCGCCGAGATGCTCTCGCACCAGGAGGTCCTTGGTATGACTCTCGGCGAACTCGCCCATGTACGTTCCGGCGACCAACGCCTTTATCGGGACGGGAAACGAATAGACGGGTACCTGAACGAAGTCGGCCTCGTTCAGCTCCCGGTTGATGAGGCGAATGGAATCGGGGTGGATGACATCCTCCGCGTCGTGAAGCAGAAACGCGTCGAAAGTTTCTCCGGTGCGCGCTTCGTGCGCGAGGATCTGCCCGAGCACCTCATTGAGAATCTGCCCCTTCGAAGTTGGGCCCTCGAGAGCGTTGACGACGGCGTGGACCCTCGGATTGGCCGCTTCCACTTCTATCACTTCGTTGACCGTGTCCGGATCGTTGGGGTAAACGCCCACGAAAAAATGCAGATTCGAATAGCGGATCTGATCCAGATTTCCGAGGAGCATCCGGCTGATGATGTGGCTTTCCCGCCAGGCGGGAACGAGGACCGCGATCCTCTTTTCTGGGAGGGCTTCGACCTGGTTCCATTCGGCGGGAGGGATGGGCTTGGGCCCCAGCCGATGAATGACCGAGTAGAGATCGATGAAAAGATCATCGAGTCCCGAAAAGAGATAAACGATCGAAAGCCCGCAAAGAACGGCCAAAGACAAAGAGAGGAGGTTCTCGCTCACCACAGGCCTCCGATCACGCCGAGAACGCGACACCCGACGCTTCTCTTCGAAAAAGGATTCGGCTCGAAGTCTCCGCGGGTGAAATAGGTGTTTGCGACACAGCTTGCCTGCAGGCCGATGGTCAGGCCTTCGGTCTCCCGCTGGACCCGGACGGTGAGTTTCAAATCGGCGCGGTTATTGTAGTAATGCCGGACCCGATCGACGGCCGCGAAGGGTTCCATAAATACATCGGCGAAGGTGGAGCCGAAGCGGTGCCGGATTCCCAGGCGGGCGAACCCGCTCGCCGTCGTGTTCCAGCCGTCGGCGGAGGAAAGCAGAGCTTCGGAGTAAATTTCGTTGAAGAAGAGAAGGCCCCTGGAAAGCGGGCTCTCGTAGCCCCTCGCGAAAACGAGAAGCGTCCTCCAGTCGCCCGCCGGGTCGGCCGCGTTCGAATCGGCGAAGAGGCGCGCTCGGGCCTCGGTGAGAAGAAAGAGCGATCCGAAGGAAGCTTTCAGTCCGGGCGAAGCGTAAACGTAGGAATCTCCCGGACCGGCGTGGACGCTTTCAAGGTAGTTCTGCAGCTCTGCGCCAACGGAAAGGACCGGAGCGAGCGTTTGCGTTTCGAGAAACGACCGGCGCGCGCGAAGGCTCGTCGAGAAAAGTTGCTGACGGGATTGAAATGTTTGTTCGGCGTAAAACTCACCGGTCCCCGGAACCCGAGCGAAAAGCTCGGCCGAAAACACGGCGAGAGAAAACGCGAGCGCGAGTCGGGCGCGCATCGGTACCACCCTTCGATGAACTGCGGGGTGTTTACGTAAATCGAGAGCGCAGCGTCAACGACTCGAGACCCAAAGCGTGGAGGGGTCCTTCCACATCGAGTGCAGGGCAAGTTTGACTAAGGACGAGGAGGAATTTTTCGTGAGCGGTTGTGCGCGGTTACGCTCTTGGTGGTGTAAACAAACTTTAGGGAGAGGCCGGGCTTCGGCTTCGGTCCAGGAAATTCATCGCCGCCCGGGCTCTCTCGTCCCCGGGACTTATCTCAAGCGCGCGCTCATAGAACATTTTCGCCGCTTCGCTGTACCCCGCCTGCAGTCCGCATCCTCCCGCAAAGACGAGCAACGGCGGCTCGTAGGGATAATCGACGAGAAGGTTTCTGACTTCCCCGTTCAATTGCGGGCATCGATCGCTCGTCAGCCACTGCCGTACCAGGAGCGAGCTTTCGTACGGAAGCGTAATGCCTCGTTTCGCGAGGGGCGGAGTTTCCAGTCCAGGTCTGTGAAACACTTCCTGACTCGCGAGCATTCTCAAAACCGAAACCACCACCAGGGCCGCCGCGGCCGTTCCCGCGAAAGCTTTCAGCGGCAAATTGAAGCTCACCGCTTTCAGCGGCTCTCCGTACCGCCGAAGCATTCCCATGAGAACGGCAAATAGCGCGAACGTCGGCATTCTAAGCAGGGGAAAGTCGGTGAAACCGGCGAGGCAGAGCACGAAGAGAGCGAGGACGTGCCCCATCGATTCCGGCTCGAATTTCCGTGACGGCTTCATCGCCGCTTCCATCAGATACAGGATGCCGGTCATCCAAACCAGAACCGAAAGAATCCCCCCTTCGGCGAGAAGGCGCATCCAATCGGATGTAGCCGAGCGAAGCCCGCTGACCTGAGGGAATCCGACTCCGGGAACCTTTCGCGCGTAACGGGGTGCTTCGCTTCTCCATGTACCGGGTCCCATGCCAAGGAACGGGTTGTCCTGCCACATGGCGACGCTCAGACGAATTTGATCCGCGCGGTCCTTGCCGGTTCCAGAAGTGTAATCGAGGAGGCGGCTGGCGGTGGCGGCGAGCGGGGAGCTCTCCTTCCAGTCGAGGCCGGACCAGGGAAGCGCTGCCGAAAGGAGCAACGCAAGTCCCAGCGAGAGAGCGAGGGCCACGGGCCGTCCGTCCATGTCCTTGCGCTCTTTGGAACGCCAGCTGGCCAGCGCGATTCCGAGGGTGGCCGTCACCAGCAGCGCCATCCAATAGGTCCGGCTCCGGCAGACGAAAATCACCATTTCGCAAACGACGAGAGCCGCGAGCCAGACGCGCGAGGGTTTCAGAAAGGCCCGAACGGCGAGAATCGGCAAGACCGCGCCGACGAAGGCGGCGACGGAGTTCCGGTTTCCAAGAAACGAAGCCGGCTTTCTCGTCGGAGCGAGCGAAGAAATTACGTTCAGGCTTTCCAGCAGCGCGCCCGTTGCTACGGCCACCGCGAGAAAGATGAGAAGGGTGTCGATCCGCCGGGCCCGCCCGGCGTTTCTCGCCAGCTGCGCTCCGGCGGTGTAGAGCGCGAGAAAGACTAAAATCTGCAGCAAGAAAGGAAAGGCGAGAGAAAAGGAAACTCCGTTCACGGCCCAGGACAGAAGCACGAGACCCGCGGCCGCCGCGACGGCGGCATCGAGCCACACGAACTTGACCTTCTTTTCCTTCGAGAAGAGGACCGCGAGCGGAACGAGCGCGGCGAGAAGCCCCACCAGCCATTCCTTCGGCGCGGTGAAAGCAAGTGGGCTGAGCCCAGTGCCTTCCACCCAATAGTCTCCCCCGAAAACGGCGAGACCAAGGCAAGCGGCCACGACGTAAAAACACAGCTCGCCCGTTTCCAAACGCTTTTTCACCGGCAGCTCCGATTTCGTAACGCCAGTAGCTTGGTGTACATGTCGATGACTGAATCGAACCTAGTGAAGGAGTGTCCATCCGCCGGGTACTCGTTCCAATCGAGTGAGTTCGGCTTTTCTCCCATGCGGGCCCAAAGCCAGTTAAGCGCCGCCTTGGGAGAGAAACCGACGTCGAGCCCTCCCTGAAAGGCGAGCACCGGACCTGGAATCGTCTTCGTTTTCCAATAACCGTCGTCCCCGTCGGGATTCACTATGGAAACCAGCACGGGGATCTCCGTGCCTTGCGCCGCTTGTCTGAGCGCCAGCAAGGTTCCGTAACTATGTCCGAGAAGTAGAATCGTTTTCTGTTTTCTCTCGTTCCGAAGGTAAGCGACCGCCGCCGCTATGTCCTCGGATTGTGGTTTGAGATCCTTTTGATTCTCGAAGGTTTTCCCGAAACTCTGAGAGCCCCGGTAATTCACCGTGAGGACATCCATCCCTTCGTCGGCGAGAAGCTGAGTAGTTCTCTTCCAGGCCGGCGTTTCTCTCGTTTTGGGGCCACCGTGAATCTGAATCACCGATGAGCGGCAAGTTCTCGAGTCTGGATCGGCTTTGTGAAGAAAGGCGGGAACGTTGGTGCCGTCGGCCGATTTAAGTTGCAGGAACACCGGCGACGTACGATGGCCCACTGATTTTTGAGGCGTACGGTAGACGAGGCGGGTCTTTCCGGTTTCGATATCGAGCGTTCGAACTTCCGGAATGCCTCGGAGCGAAGAAAACTGAACCATGAGCTCCAATCGGTCCCGCGAGGTTCCCAGCCAGTTCATGTCTCCGGCTTGGTCCGCGGCCAGCTTCCCGCGCGTGCTGTGCCAGAGCGTCGTCCAAGGCTCTTTCCAGTCCGCCTGGGCCACGTGGTAGAGAAACTCCTTCGTGCCCTGGATCCATTTCGGCGAGAGGATGTCTCCTTCCGCTTTGCGCACGGTTTGGGTACGGCAACGTCCTTCCTTACATTGGATGCGGCGGAGAGTGAAATACTCGTCGTTCTTTCCCCGGGCCGTCACCAGGTAGTCACCCGTCGTGGCGTCGACGTGGGAAATCTCCGCCCCGCTCTCTACATCCAATGGTTGAGTGTTGCCGTGTTCTACGTCGATTATCTCGAGGCTTCCCGGTCTTTCGCGGTTTTGCCAAACCAGTGAAGGCCGCCCGGGCTCCCAGGCGAAATCCGTGTTACGTCCCGCCGCGAGAGTTCTGACGAGCGTGCCGCTCTCCGCGTTCAAAACACACAGCCGCGTGGACCCGCTGCTTCCGCAATAGAGGGCTAGATACTTCCCGTCCGGGCTCCACCGAATGGCTATGTTCGAAGTGCGGGTCGAGGGAATCAGGGGCGAAAGTAGGCCGTTGTCGGCGGGGGTCCATATCCGCAGCGCCATATCGTCTTTATCGGCGAGCCGTTCCAGATAGGCGATCTTCCTTCCGTCGGGGGACGGGAAGGCGTTTATCTGCAAATGTTCCGATGCCCGCGATGTGATCGCTTGATTTTTGTGGAGGTCATGTACGATGAGCTCCGATCCCTTTTCGCTGCTACTCCGTAGAAGGATCCGGTTCCCGTCGGAGAAAAGAGAGAGCGAAGCGGGGTAGACCTGGGCCAGATAGGACTCGACGAGAGCTCGTTTCGGATCGGCGGCGGGGGGAAGGGGGCGGGGGCGGAGCCAATACCACGCGAGCATTCCCAAGGCGGCAAACCCGGCTGCCGCCGCGAACTTCACACGGGCCGCCCGGGCTTTTGTTTTCATAGGACTCCAATAGTAGCATAGGGCGTCGATGGCTTTGAAATCCAAGAAGAAACCCAAACGGCCGCCAAGGCGGCCCCGGCTTTTCCTCGCCGGTTTGGGCGTGGGCGTTCTGACGCTGGTTCTCGGCGTCTACTTCGCGGTGCTTCGATCTCAAATCAGACCACTTGCGTTGAAAAGTCCCAAGACGACGGCCTTTCTCGAAAAGCAGACGCCGGGCGGCACGCTCAAGCGGTGGACCCCTCTTTCCGCTTTTTCTCCTTATCTCGTTTGCGCGGTTCTGAAGGCCGAGGATCGCGCCTTCTTTCGCCACGGCGCTTTCGATTGGAGTCAGGTTCAAAAAACCGTTTCGTCGAACTTGGAAAGCGGCAGACTGTGGGGCGCCAGCACCCTCACTCAGCAGCTCGCCCGTAATCTTTTCCTCGGGCCGGAGCGATCGGTCTTTCGCAAAGGGAGGGAAGCTTTTTGGGCGATAGCACTCGAAGCGGAGCTGGATAAGAAGCGAATCCTCGAAATCTATTTGAATGTCGTCGAGTGGGGCGATGGAGTCTGGGGGGCGACCGAGGCGGCGAGTCTCTACTTGGGCCAGAGTCCCTCTCAAGTGGATGCCGGCGGAGCAATATTTCTGGCTAGCCTTCTCGCGGCCCCCAAGAGTCCATTGACCGGAGCGAACCGGGCTCGGGCGATGGGCGTTCAGAATCGCTTGCTGGGTCAGCTTCAGAAAGCCGGCGTAATCGACGCCTCCCAGGCCGGCAGCGCGAATGTTTTTCTCGAGGAGAGAATGAACCGGGAAGGCACGCTCAATCTGGGTTTGAAGGATATTCCGCCCGTGGAAGCGTATCTCAGATCCGAATGCGGCTTGGATCGGGAACTTTCCGCCGGCGGCCCTCAGTAAACGCAGAGCCTGGGAAAGCCAATCGAGACGTGAAGATGATCCTTGTGGGCCTCGTCGTAAGGAGGGCCGAGGACGGTTCCGAAGCTACGGCACGCGGCGGCCGCAAGCTCCTTGAAAAAATCTCCCGCGGGAGTGGTTTTTCCGTAGTCGGTTTCCACGTCGATTTTGCGGCCGTCCTCGAAGACGTACCCACCGATGTCGAAAGCCTCGCCGAACGCATGCTCGCTCATGACCGAGAAGAAAGTCCTCTGGGCGCGGCAGGAGTATCCGCCCTTATTGTGAAAAACGGTGGGCTTGGCCTGAAAGTACTTTTGGGCGAGCGGCACGACGACGTCGGAGTTGAACTGCTCGATGCGAAGGGCCATCGCGCAAGTTCCGCTCAACGTGGGCATCTGCGGATCCACCGAGACGTTGAGGTTGGTAAATATCCCCGAGAAAACCCTGACTCCCGTATCGAGGGCGCAACCCATCCCCGTGTGCTGCGGCCCGAGCGTGAGCGGCTCGTACTTCATTCCCCGGAGTTTCATTTCCTCGAAGCAGGCGGGATTGGGAGGGCTTTGAAAATGAACCCGAGTCCACTGCCGGGCCAGGATCCACGGAAGGTAAAGCTTGGTGAAGGGACGAATGCTGAACGCGCCGAGTCCCAGGCCGAGGGCCGAAAGGATCGCCGCCGCGAGCGCCAATCGTCGATAATCCGGTTTCTTTCTCTTACGAACCAAGCGGTAACATCTTAGCCTATAATGTGTGGGCCACGAAAAAGAAGACGACCTGAGATGGCCGGGAGGAGATCCATGCCCCTGTTCTTGACGTTGCTGCTCGCCGCCGGAGTTGCGTTCGCGGAATCAAAGACTCTGACCGTCTTCAAGACGGCCGATTTCGATCTGAACGGGCAGGGGACTCAAGCCGCGTGGGAACGAGCGTCCTGGGAGCCGCTTACGGCGGCGGGCCGGCGCCCGGAGCTGTCCCGGTTCAAGATTCTCTATTCGACGACGGGAATCTACGTTCTGTTTCAGGGGGCTGACAAGAAAGTCACCGCCTCGAAGACCGAGGATTTTTCCGAGCTCTGGCTGGAAGACGTGTTCGAGGCCTTCTTCTGGCCCGACGAGAAAACTCCGATTTACCTGGAATACGCGATCTCTCCCTTGGGACGGGAGTTGCCAATGCTCGTTCCCAACCTCGACGGAAAATTCCAGGGCTGGTTGCCATGGGGATACAAGGAAGGCAGAAAGGCACGCAAAGCGACCACCGTCCAGGGCGGTCAGAAGAAGACCGGAAGCCCCGCGGGCGGGTGGACGGCGGAGTTCTATTTGCCGTTCGATCTGTTTCGCCCCCTTCAAAACGTTCCGCCCGCGGCCGGGTCCGAATGGCGCGCCAACTTCTATCGGATCGATTACGACGAAGGAACTTCCAACTGGACCTGGAGCCCCATCGTAACGAAGTTTCACGATCCGAAACGGTTCGGTACGCTCAAGTTTCAGTAAGGCCGGCGCGTACCACACAGTTGTTGATGGACCGTCGCTCCTTGCACGGCTGAGCTCGTCGACATCGACAATCCCCCTCTCAAAAAGTCTCAAAACGTCTCACGAAGTCGGAAATAGATTTACACCGAGCTCTACAAACTCGTCGGCCCGTCTCGTGCATGAGACGCGTGGGGAAGGTTTCACCATCTCGTGTCACTCCCGAGACACTCGGCCATTGACGCGGGAGGTAGGCAAACCTAGCGTTCGTTTGCACTCGCCCTTCGGCGATCTTTTTAGGAGGTAACATGAAACGTTTCTTTTCGGTTCTAGCGGCTCTTGCCGTGGGAACCTCGGCGCTCGCCATCGACGCGCGCACGGCGGCCCGGGCCAACAATCAATTCGGAGTCAATCTCTTCAAGGCCAGCACGGCCCGTTCGGCGAAGGGGAACAAGTTCCTCTCCCCGACGTCCGCGTTCCTTGCTCTATCCATGCTCGATAACGGAGCGGAAGGCACCACGCGCGCGGGTATTGAGACGACGCTGGCTCTCGCGGGCATCACGCGCGAAGAGCTGAACGACGCGAACCTGCTTCTCATGTCGAAGCTTCAGACCGGCCGGGACTTCACTCTCGGTATCGCCAACTCCCTCTGGGGGAAAAAGGGCTACGATCTGAAGCAGGATTTCACCAACGTGCTGCGGACGAATTACAGCGCGACCGTGGAGGAGCTCGACTTCTCGCTTCCGATCGCGCCTCAGACGATCAACGACTGGGTTAAAGCAAAGACCAACAACAAGATCGACTCCATCGTTGCGTCTCCGCTTCCTCCGGACCTTCGCCTCATTCTCATCAACGCGACCTACTTCGACGCGAAATGGACGGAACCGTTCGAGCCCAACTACACCCAGGACTCCGAGTTCCGAAAGGCCGATGGCACGCGGGTTCAGGTTCCTTTCATGAACACTACTTACTCGGCCGCGCACCACGTGAAGACCGCGAACTACGAAGCCATCTCTCTTCCTTACGGCAAGGCCCAGGACGCGGACATGGTGGTCGTGGTTCCCACGGATCTCGCGAAATTCGAGGCCTCGCTCACGGGCGCGGCCTGGCAGCAGATTCTCGCCGGTCTCGACGCTTCGAAGGGATCTTTCGGAACCCTTTCGCTGCCGAGCCTCGAGTTCTCCATGGAAGCGGCGCTCGACGATTCGCTGAAGGCGCTCGGAATGAAGGAGGCCTTCGATTTCAACAAGGCCGACTTCAGCTCCATTACGGACGAAAATGTGGCGGTGACCAGCGTGTTGCAGAAGACTTACGTGAAAGTCTTCGAGGAAGGCACGATTGCCGCCGCGGTGACCTCCATCTCCGTCGGCGCTTCCGCCATTCCGCAGTACGACTTCCAGATGGAAGTGAACCGGCCTTACCTGTTCGGTATCCGGTGCAAGCGCACCGGCGCGCTGTTGTTCCTGGGCAGCATCTCGGAACCGGAGGGCGGTAAGCTCCCTGTGAAGAAAAACCAGCCGGAAAACTAATCCCGTCTGGCCCGGCGGCCATCCGGCCGCCGGGCTACTTACTATAAGTAATTGAAACCAATAGTAATATTGCCGATTTCCCGACTTTAACAGTTCGGCAAGGATCTCTCCCTAAACTGGTTTCATGGGTATCTTCGAATATAACGACTACAAACTCTTCGTTCGTAACCGAATCCGCGAGATGGCCCGGGCCGGAAGAGGGCAGTACCAGAAAATGGCGCTGCACCTTCGCGTCCACCCCACTCTCGTCAGCCAGATTTTCCGCGGAGTGAGAGATCTCACTCCCGAACAGGCTTCGGAGGTGGCGGTCTTTCTCGAGTTGAGCGAACCGGAAAGCCAGTACTTTCTCACTCTGGTTCAGATCAGCCGGGCGGGAAATCAGCGGCTAAGGGAGTTGCTCGAGCGGCGGAGGCAGTGGCAAGCGCTGTCTCCGATGGCTTCGACGGCGGGATAGACCCGGCGCGGCCACCGGGCTTTCGTGTAGAATCTAGTTCGGCATCATGCGCGCTCGACACGGTAAGCTCAAATCCTGGAAGGCTTCGACGAGCCGGTTTCTCGTGAACGTTCACGAGGCCATTCTCGAACTGGCGGCGCGGCTTTTCCCGGAGCCCGCCCGCGACCTTCCGCTCTTTCTGCTTCTTGCCGCCACCGTTTATCTGCTCGCCGAGCACAGATCTTACGACGCCCCCCTTTGGCTCGCCCGGCGGATGCTCGAGGGGAAGCTCTATTTCACTCAAAAAATCTCCTGGTGGGAGATGTACGAGAGGCACGGGCGTTTTTACGTCGGCTACCCGCCGATGGCTTCCATTCTTCTGCTTCCTTTCGCCGCGTTGACCTCCGAGACTTTCTCGCAGACCTATGCCTCGGCGACGTTTTATCTCGCCTCGGCTTTTTTGTTGTTTCATCTGTTGAATACGATTCCCGAGCTGAAAAAGGCGGCTCCGGCGGGCGCCTTCCTTTACCTGCTCGGCACCATGATTTTGCACTCCGTGCGCGAAGGCGATGTCTGGCGTTTGATGCACGGTGAAGGGAACGCGTTCCTCCTGCTCGCTCTGTTGTTGTCGTTTCAAAAGCGGTGGCCGTTTCTCGCGGGCCTGGCGTTCGGAATCGCGAGCTGCTGCCGTCCCTTGCTTCTGTTTTCCCTGCCGGCGTTTCTCTTTCTGTTTTGGACTTACTTCCGGAAAGCGAAAAAGAAGAAGGGGGAGGTCAAGGCGGTGGCCGTTTTTTTCGCCGGCGCCGCCATTCCGTACGGCGTGACGTTGCCGCTCAACCACGCGATGACCGGAGACGCTCTGCTGACTCCGTACTCCGCTATCTTTCGTTCGTGGGGGCTCGAAGCGTTTCCTTTCGGGACGCAGTATTTCTTCCGTAACCTGAGGCTGTATTTCTCCACGCTGCCTTTGTTCGTTCCGAGATTTCCATACGCGCTTTTCCCCGCGGAAGGCCAGTCGCTTTGGTTTCTCAGCCCGTTTCTCATCGGTGCCGTTCCAGGGATCTATTTCGCGAGAGGAAAACTTGCGGCGCTTACCATCGGGGCCGTGGGAATCATGACTCCGTACCTCTTTTTCATCGGTACGGGGATGGCCCAGTACGGAACCCGTTATTGGACCGATGCCTTTCCGTTTCTCATTCCGCTTGCTCTCTTGGGGCTCAGGCCCGACAAGGAGTGGGGCCGGATTCTCATTGCCGTACTGGGGTTTCTCTCCGTCGCCATCAATGCCTTCGCCATCTGGGCCATCAATCACGCCTGATCTTTACCAAATGAGAAATGTGCCGGTTCCGGCCGGCGTGGTACTTGCCCCTTTCAAATGGGCCGTCATGACGGCGGCCCCGAAAGGGATACCCGTGAAAAGTAAATTGGCTCTTTGTTTCGCCTCTCTCGCCCTCGCCGGCTCGGCGTTCGGCGCTTTTCCGACGGCTCTGACGGTGAATGCCCAGGGCGGTCAGAATAACTTTTCCTTCGTCATGGAAGGAACGAAACTCTCCGCCGGTCAGGACACCGCGGTCTACAACGTGGTCTGGTACGTGAAGAACCAAAAACGCAGCTGCCAGCTGAAGTTGACCTGGGAGTACCCGGCCGACATGAGCATCGAGCTTCGGGCGTGCCGCAAAGGCAGCGAGTCGGTTCCCGGGGTGCGTTACGGATCGGCGCGTTTCGACGGCGCCAAGTACCGCGGCACCTACACCGCGGACGGTCTCTACTCCATCGAGTTCTGATCCCAACGGCGGTTCCGGCCTGCCCGGCCGGGGCCGCCTCCTCTAATGAGCCGATTGGGCGAGCTTCTCCGCGTGAACCTGTAAGGAGGTGTTCGCCCATGAAAAACCAATTGCTAGTAACCGCCCTTATGCTGGCGGCTTCGATGACGTCCCAAGCCAAGGCCGACGAGGATCTCGCCGGTCCAACGCAAGATCTCACTCCAGTGTCTTTGAATATCCGTAAGGTGCTCGGAGACGATGTGAGCGGAGGCCAGGTGCTTCGAATCTCTTTGATGGTCAAAAACGTCGGTACCCTCGGAATCAAGCGGTCCCGCGGAGGAGTTCGCGTTGGGTCCCTAGTGAACGCCAATGCTTCGCTCTACGGTCCCAATGGCGTAGGCGGCTACAACCTCGGCGCCAATATCGCTCCCGGCCAGACCGGCATGTTTCTTCTCTACGCCTCTGTCGGTGCCGTGAAGCACTGCCAGAAGTTGCGTACCACGATCGACACGGCTCACAACATGCAGTCGGGACCCAACAACCTGGTTTTCTACAACGATACGAAGACTCTGACGGCGATAGATCCGAGCTCGCTCAAAGTCTGCATCGACAGCGTTAAGCCTTAATCGAGCGATTCGGTGAGCGCGTAGACGGCGAACTGGGGGACCCAGTGTCCGTACGCGCGGTAGTCGCTCTTTTTCGCGGCATGGTTGGCGAGTCCCTGGGCGACGTGCGCCTCGAAGGCTTGGCGCCAGACCGGAGTAAGGGAAGGCTCGATCGCGGAGCGTTCCAGCGCCGAGACGGCCCAAGCTCGGCTCCAAACCAGGCCGAGACTGTGATCGCTCGATACCGGAATCGGATTCAGGGAGCCGGGCGTGACCGGATGCGTGTGCAGAAAATCTCCGAGGGCCGCGGAAGGCAGAGACTTCGCGACGAGATAAATCCAATTGCCGAATAGAGAGAAAAAACCTGAGCCATCGGAGGCGAAGGTGACTTTCGACGGGCTTACCAGAAACTTCGCCTCGATCAGTTTCTCGAGAGCGTTGCGGGCGGCCTGATTTCCCGTGAACTCGAAATAGGAATGAAGCTGATAGAAAGCCCACGAAGCGTTGTCGTACTCAGGGGAATCCGGTACCGGGGGAGTCGAGCCGAAATATTGCAGAAGGCTCGCCGCCACCAGATCGCCGAGAGAGCGCAGCCGTCCCGCGTCGCTTACCCGGTTGGCGTCCGCCCAACGTTCGAAGTCGATCGCGAGCCGGAGAAACCACGAGCGGCCGTAGGGATTTTCGAAGAGAAGGTTAGTCGCGAGCGTCTTTTCTTCCGACTTCAATAGTGCGGGGGAGAGAGACTTCTCCGCGAGCATGGTATGGCGGCTCGTCGTGTTCAGGGCGTTGGCTATGCGAAAAAGCGCCCAATGGCCGTGAACCGCCGAGTGCCAGTCCCAGCATCCGTGAAAGACGGGATGGGTCGTGTCCGTGCGCGCGACACAAGAGGAAATCCAAGGCTCCATCTCGCGAAGTACCTCGTCACGGTTCCACGCGTGCGCGCTCGCCGAGAAAACCGAAAGCCAAAGAGCGAACAGAAATTTTCCCAAGAATCCCCCTCAACCGCCCGCAAAGTAAGGGGGGAAAGGCGGTCCGTCCAGCGCTTTTTGTGTCCAGCGTCATGGGCCCGGTTTTGGCCGCCTAGCCGGTCCCCCCGCGGGGACCGGCTTTCCGGTTTCAGCCGAAGGTTTTCCGGCAAAACTGTATCTTGCAGCGCTGGTGAGTGCGCTTGTAGCAACTGAAGAGTGCCTTCAGTTTCGCGCGATACAGGTTCTCATCGCGTCCCATGTAGTAGCCGCCGTAAAGGGCCGAAGAGGCGTAACAAAGAAACTGACCGTGGGAGAACGTGTCGCCCTCCAGCCCGAACGTCTCCGTCGTATCGAGGGCAAGAGACTCGCTCTCACCCACCGAAAGATCCTCGGCCGAGGTTTGATCGTTCGCGTACGCGGGGCCCACGGTAAGCATGAGCCCGACAAATGCTGCCATCCAGAATTTCATGAAAGTATCCTCCATAAGGGGGCGGAAATTCGCCCCTCGTGGAGAAACGCGGAAAATTGGGGGAAACCGGATCGGAAATGAAAAGGCGCGGGTCCGTCGCCGGACCCGCGCCATGAAGTGCCGTTTAGGGTCTCTGAGAGTCGATCGCCTTCAAGACGCGATCGAAGTAACCCTTATAGTTCGTCTTGATGTCCGTGAGGCTCACTTCGAGGCCGATGTCGGGTTTGACGCCGACATTTTCCACGAGCGCGTTTCCTTTTCGGATCATCAGGCTCTGCGTGAGCGAGAACTTGAACGGGTTCTTTACGTGGTGGCTGAACATTCCGACGGAGCCGCCCGCGCCGGCCGTATTCACGCCGACGAGGGTAACCCGATCGTAGTCCTTCAGCACCGCGGGGGTCGCATCCGCTCCCGAGAAGTCGAGCTCGTTGGTCAGCATGTACACCCGCTTCGTGAACTTGTACTTCTTGCCGGGATCGATGCCGAGCAGCTGCCGGGCGGCGAACTTGAGGAGCCCGGAAATTTTCGGGTATTCCTCCGAGATGAGCCGGACGAGCAGTGTATCGACGAGCTCCGTCACCAGCTCGCTCATCAGATAGAAGTCGATGGGCTCGCTCAGGTTATCGTTCGCCGCATACGCGTTGACCACTTTGTCCATCTCGCGGCGCAGAAGCGGGATGTACTTCGCCTTGAACGCCGCCGGAATTTTCAAAGTATCGTCGTCGCTGGATGTTTCCAGCAGCGAGAGAATCTCGGCGTAGATCCGCAGGAAGTCCTGGGTGGGCTTCACGGCGAACTTCATGTGCCGGTTCGTATCGATTTTCCCGACGAGAGACTCTACGAGAGCGTCGCTGAACTGGACGTAGCCGCCGGGGTTGTTCATCTGATCGATTATCAGCCATTGGGCTTCGTCTTCCAGGCGGTACATGATGTAGCGGAGCGCGAACTGCGAGAAGATCGGGTGTCCCGCTACGTAATCCGGAATGCGCAGGTAACCGATCGTCTTGCCGTTATGAAGGAACGTTCCCGCCTGCATGCCGCTCGCCGAGATGAGCGTCTTCATGAGGGCCGGCGCTTCGAACTCATGGTAGGTCTTCGGCATCGGATAAAACGGTTTCTTGTGGCCGATGTCGATCTTGAGACCCTTCTCGTCCTTATCCGCTTTGGCGGCGAGCAACCCGTCCATCGGGAAGGGGGCCTGCAGCAGCACGAGCTTGTTCTGCAAGAGGATGAGGTTTTCGATGAAGGTCTTCAGTGGCTTGTCCGTGCGCGCGCCCCAGGTGGAGTTGAGGTACTCGCTTCCGCTGGGTTTCAGCTCCACCAGACGCGATCCCTTCACGTCCCAGGCGATATCGCAGGTGTAGAGCTGGTTATTGGCATTGCGAAGCTCCAGCTTCGCGATGGGCTTGGTTCCGGCCGGAACGGGCAATCCGTTCTTTTCGGCGCGGGACGTCAAGGCCCTTGTCAGAAAAGCCAGGTCCGAGCGGGCGTTGCCGAGGCCGCGGACGGCGCCGAGCTTCTGGCGGATATCGTCGGGAGTTTGGCCGTCCAGGCTGACCAGCTCGTCGCCTACGGCGATGGGGCAGGTTTTCAACCGTACGACTTTTCCGGAAACGTAGTTTGCCACCGTCTTACCCTCGACGTGGGTGAACTGGAGGGGCAGCTTCGCCTCGAAGCTCGTCGGCAGCTCGGAATGGACGTGGGCGTCCTTCAATTCGCCGAGAAGCCGCGCGGCGGTCAGGTAGAACTCCGTCGTATTGGCGGCGTTCTGAAGGAGCACGCGGTAGTTGTCCTTCGTCTTGTTCCAATCCAGCCCGATTTGGCGGTGTTTGTACTCGAGCGGACCGTAGTTGGTCTCGATGGTGTGAAAGAGACTTTCGATCTCGATCGAATCGGTGACGGTGGCGGCGCGCAACTTCGTTGCAAAAAGCAATACTGCGACCAGAGCAAGTGAACGTGTGAGCATGAAGCCCTCCCTTGTGCGTATTCTTGAACCGGGATTTCAGTTGTCAATGCGCTCGGTCCCGCGAAATCGACGATAAAACTGAAAATCCGGCGTTGACGGTACCCCGGAACGTTAGGTCTCATATGCCAATTGGGTTACATAACGGGAGGGTTAGAGATGAGGTTGATCACCGGGTTACTCTTTTTGGGGTCCGTCTCCTTCGCTCAGGCGGAAACACAGCCGAAATACGATCCGAAACCGGACGTCGAGCGCATTGTACGTTCCGTCGAGGACGGCGGTCTCGCGGAGGAAATGCAGATCGCGATTGAGAGCCTGCTCACGAAGGGCGCCGACGAAATGAAAGTCCGCGGCCACGTGGCCGAAGCGGATTTGATGAGCAACGATTGGCAGTTTATCGCCCGCCGCTGGGATATCGGCGATCACAAAGCGCTCGTTCCTTTTCTCCGCAACGCCTACGTGAAGATGGAGAAGTTTTTGGGCAAGAGCGCCATGCGCCGGCTCTACCTGACGGACTTGAACATCATCAACCTGGCGCTTCCCGTCGTCATGAACCCGATGAGCAACCAGTGGGATCGCGCCGAGTACCGCAAGCACTTTGTTCCGCTTCTTTCGGTGGTGACTTATTGGGGAACCTACTTCGGATGCCGCGCTTTGATCGAGTGGACCTTCCTTAGCAAGGTTTGCAATCCGGCGGCGGGTCTTGCCCGTTGGTGGATGACGACTTCGATCGGGCCGAAACTGGCCGATCGGGTCTATAAGAGCTTCGTGCGGCCGACGCCGTAATGCATCGTCTGGCAGGGGGCCCGCGGGGATCTGATTCTCGCGGGCCTTCTCGTCTCATTTCTCCGGCGGAAGAGACCAGGCCAGCTTCACCAGCCTTCGAAACGCCCGTACCTTCGGATCGAAAGACGACTCCGTCACGCATCCAGATTCCGCGGTCTCCACTCCGTCCTTAACCACTTTGTGGAAGTACGTTCCGGCCGCGCACACGGGCCGCGGCCCGCCGAGCCTGCGAACTTTCAGGGTTTGGGCCAACGCACGTCTTCCCAGGATGGCGCCCGTGCCGGGGAGACGGCGATCTCCGACGTAGACCTTACCGTCCCGCCAGCTCACACTGAAGCTGCGTGCCTCTCCTCCGTGCAGAACGAAGTCCAGTTTACTTTCGATTCTTGGCGAAGGGACCGCCGCCGCGTTTATTGAAATTATCGATAAAATGAGCGCTACCTGTTTCATAAACAATCCTTGGTATCGGGAGTCACCGGGCAACCCATGGACTTTGCGATGTCCGGACTGGACAGAAAAATCCGCTCGTACCGATCCATATCCGTCGGGTGAGAGTCGAGATAGCTGAGTAGCTGCGACTCCATGGCGGAGCTAGCCGGACGAACATAATCTTCACAGCCCACTTTCTTCGCGAGCTTGGCGAAGTAGCCCTGGACCGCTTCCTTCACCTCAGTGCATTCTCCAGCGAAAGACGAAAGTAGTTCCACCGCGGAGCCGGTTTGGCTGCCGTCCGAAGTGATCATGGCGACCTTGTTCTTGAAGTGACGACGGGATAGCTCCTTCGCGACCCAATCCGCGAATGCCTCCGTTCGTTGGTCTTTTTCCTCCCCGGTAATTTCCCTGCCCCCCATGAGATCGACCACGAAGTTGCACGGGCCCTTCTCCGCGAGCAATCTTGGGGCGTTCTTTTTCACGTCTTCCAGGAAAGTCGCGTCCGAACCATTCGGGTTGGCCCCCGAACGGACGAGGTCTTGGTAGGCTCGGCCCAATGCGGCGGTAATTTTCTTGGCGTCTCTCGTGCGCGCCTTTACGGAATAGAAGCCTCCCAGGCAGTCCACAACGCTTTTGAAGGGATAGTCGCTCGCCTTTTCCGCGTAGGCCATGATCTTTTCGCCTTCCAAAGTGGTGGCCCCGTTGCTGCGAAACTCAACCGCGACCGCGGGGGAATGGTAGCTCTCGGCGCTGTCTCCCGCGAGCGTGGTCAATTGAGGCTCGGAGTGGCTGGTCGGCGCGGCTTCGCTGACGACGACCTCGGTGGCTTGGACCGGGGGCTTTTTCTGCTGGCACAGGGGACAGCTGTTCCGACAGGGATCGATGACGTGCCCGAGCTCGTGGCCGATTACGTTTCTGAGGGCCTGTATCGGCATGCGCAGATACTGCGGGCAAACGACGATGGTGTGGATATCCGGGGAAAAGTAGGCATTGAGAGAGGAGCAAGTCGAGGGCAGGGGAGACCCCGGCGTCGGTACGGCAAACTTGATCAGTTTCAGTCGCGTGGCCAAACCCTCCATAGCCGCCCGGTTCGAGCCGGTCGTGCGCTCTTTCAAGAGATCCAGAAGATCGGATTGGGCGGACTTGAATACGGAGGCGGCCCTGTCGGTGTGGTCCTTGAAGTCGGGAGGGGGTTTGGTCTTTTCGTAAAGGCTTGGGCTCACGAGATAGTCGTTTGCCAAAATCTCCCATTCCGGAAACGGGGCCGTCTCCAATTTGGTTCGCTGCTCCATGGAGCGAAGGTATTTCAAATAGGCGTCTTTCGAAGCTTGGTCGAAAACTTTCTCGTTCTTTGCAATTTCGTATCCGGAAAGTGCGACCAGGCTTTCCTCTAAAGAGTCTTCCTTGAACTCGTCGGCATCCGGATTTGGCGGGTTATCCTGCGCCCAAGCGTAGAGTTTTGCGTAGCGTTTTCGCTCGCCCTTATCGAGGGTCTTTTCAAACTTCTCGTAGTCCTCCGCCGCGATTCGATGAAGGGGCTCCAGGATGGATTCCTTCTTATGGGTCAGGCAGGCCGATAGGGTTTCATCGATTCTGAGGAAGTTCGTATTGGGTACCTTGAATCCCGCGGAGTCTTGATAAAGAAAAGGTTTGAGCGCGTTTTTCGCGAAGTAGCGGCAGAAACCCCGGTAGGTGCAAAGGCCCCCGGCGAGACTCTTGTTCAGTTCTCTCGGGTCCTGGTAGCTGACGGGGCGCTTGTAGTTTTCCTCGTGTTCTTTTCTTGCCGCTTCGAACTCCTTTTCGCGGGCGTGCTTGTCGGCGAAAGACGTCGCGGTCAGGCACACTAGGAACGGGAGCAGGAAACTCCTGAAAAGGTAGGCGGTTCGGCGTCCCATCTAGAGGGTCATCTTAGCATCGTTCCTCCAAGACGACGGGCGTCGAAACTTTCGTCTCCCCGTTACGGATTTATCGGCGTCGTCCAGAACTCGAGCTCGTCCTGCAAAGCCATGAACGTGAAGACGTCATTCGTGTGCAAGTTGCGTTTGTTGCCCGCTCTAATCTGATTCTCGCGGGCTGCGCGATAAAACGCCTGGGCAGGAATCTCCAAGTCCACGACGGCCTTGCGGATCGCGGGGTAACCGGCGTGTTCCTCGAGTTGGTCGTGGACGTTGTCGACTGCTTTACTGAGAGCTTGGTAGGTCTCGCGGAACTTCGTCGTGTCTTCAGGGGCGAAGGTGAACACCCGCGGGGTTTCCATCGCTTCCACGAAGGCGTGGACGGAGTTGTGAAGCATCTCTTCGTCGTAGCCGGGCGGTTCGTCCGCGAACGAGACGGTACCGATCACCAGCCCCAACAGAACGATTCCAAACTTCAAAGCGTGCCTCCGTGTGAGGGGCGGTTTTTAGCATGGGCGGCGGTCCCGATCCCAGGGACGTTTTTTGCCCGTTCCCGGTCCCGTGGCGGAAAAGAAATTCCACGAAAGCCGTGGGTCGAATCTCCAATAGGCCTGCGATCTTGAGGGGGTATGGCGCAAAGGGACGAACTTTGCGCTTTATTCGGCCCACACGAATCCGGCAATATCCGGTTTTTCCTAACCCAAGGGTGTTTGCCGATGAAGTACCTCTCTCTCTTCGCGGGACTGCTTTTGTCCGTGGCCGTTCAGGCCGCGGCCGACTCTCAGGCGCTTGTTACGCTCCGGAGCGAGCTTACCGCGTCCGGTGGAATTCTCTTCACCTCCGGCGCGAGCAACACGGCGGGTTTCGGTCTTCGCTTCGGCGTCCGGGACCGCATCCTTCACCATCTGGCCACCCGCCATCCGGAAGCCATCCGGGCAATGGTTTCTCGCCGCCAATGCGTCGGAGTAATGCTCGATAGATTTTTTCCGACCGCGTTTCCGCTGTTCGCCAGCCCCAACGTCACCGATGCCGAGCTGACCGCCGCCGTGAACGACATCGTCGAAACGGCGTTGAAGACCGGCTGTCAGATCGTGGTGGGCAGTCTCTTCGATCCCTCTTTGATGACGGACGATCAAAAGACGCTTTTCGATAAGGCCCTTCCTTTGAAACGGCTTTCGCAAGGGCTTGGCGCCGCCGACGGGACCGGCCGCCATGCTTCCGTCGTGAATGCGGCCCTCACGGTTCTCGTGAAGCGCTATCCCGGAAAGATTTCGCTCATGTCGTTCAACGACATGGTCCTTCCCAAGGTGGACGATCGGTTCGCGGATCTGTTTCAGCACGGAGGCGACGACATCCATTTGAACTACGCGGGCCAAGTGTTTTTCCTGAATCTCTTCGTTCGCGATTCCCTCGAGCGAGCTTCCGGCGTGAAGATTGTTCCGTTCACCTCTCAAGTCTCCTATTCGGTTTCCTGGGAAGACGAGGTGGTCCGCACGGCGGCCGCTCTCAGCCCGAATGAAATCGGGGACGCAAAAATTTTGAATCAAAAAGCCCTTGGCCAGGACATACACCAAATCACCGGTACCCAGCGAAAGGGCGTCCTGGTGAAGCCCGGGGACTTGAAGCTAATCGACCACGCCGTTCGCCAGGCGCTTTCGACCGCTTCGGCCTCCTTTGCCCTTTCCAGGCACCGGGCCTCCGATGGCCGCCGAGTTTACGAGCTCGACTTCACGAGACAGGCTTACACGAAAATCGAGCTGAAAGAGGTGCCCGGGCGCCCTGGAGTTTTCACGGGTATCGGCTCCGACTATTGGGGCGGGTCCCTTGGACTCACGCGAATCTGGTCGCCGGCGCTGACGAACTACGTTTTCGTGCTCACGGAGCACGACGAGGATCACATCAGCGTCGAATGGAAAATCGTTCCTCAGTTGGTCGTGAAGGGCCTCACGCAAACAATCCCCAAAGAGCGCCGTGCAACGTTGCTTGACGCCGACGGAACCTGGTCCAGGGAGATTCGGGAAAACCTCAAAGCCTATGACCGCCTCGAGTATCGGATCGAGACCGAAGTGGAATGGGTGCGGCCGTCCTCCAACAGCTAAGCAATTCTGTATAATGAGGGCATGAACCGGCTCCTTTGCGCGCTCATCTGTTTTTCGGCCGTTGCTCTTGCCGATTCGGAACCTTCTTCGCGCAAATTCTATACGTCCGTGGATTCTCCCTTTTACTTGGGTGGCTCGCTGAGTCTTCCCGGCGCGGGCTTTTCCCTCGTTCCCAGCTCCAACGGCACTTTGGGGGTCGATACCAGCCTCAACTATCGCCCGGCCACCCGGCTCCAATTCGGCGTGAACGCAAAGTACAAGCTCTTGAGCGGCGGTCTTACTTTTCACCTTCCGCTCATCGCGGGCTTTCAATCCGAGGAGGGGACGACGACCTTTCAGGATTACCGCATCAACTTCTACGGCAGGGAATGGGGCGTCGAGCTGAACTATTCCAACTGCAAGGGTTACCTAATCGACGGTGTTTCCGGGACGAGCGGCGAAAAATACTATCTGCTTCCGAATCTCGTGAACGCGGGCGCGGGCCTCGTTCTCTACCGCGTGCTTTCCCCCGAACGCTATTCCATGAGCGCTTCCTTTTCCCAGGGGGAAAGGCAGCTCCTTTCGGCGGGCTCGTTCTTTCTGGTGGGAAGTTTCCGCTACCAGGAGCTGCGTCCGGACGGGCAACTTATTCCCGCCGTGAAGCAAGCCGACTTCGGTCCCGACGGGACGCTCGGTAGGATCTCGATGAAGACTCTGGGACTTGGGATTGGCTATGGACTCCATCTGGTCGAGTCGGACTTCTTCGTCTCCATCGCGGCCGTCGGGGAAGCGGGCCCGCAGTGGGTGGACTACAGCCTCGCCGCCGGCAATCAAAAACATCTCTACTTGGGAGTGAACGGTCGCGTGAAAGTGGCGGTCGGACACAACGGTAAGACGATTTTGACCGGCGTGAACGTGTATGCCGACGCCTTCACGGAAGGAACCAAGGATACCTTGTTAGTGAACGTGAACTACGGAGCGCAGGTTTTTTTCGGCGTCCGAATGTAATCTCACTCGAAGCGGAAAATCGGATCGAGGGGCGTTTCCGGTCCGACGTTGATCAGATCCCGCAGGTGCCCGTCCTTCAGACCGAACACCCAGCCGTGCAGGAGCGGCGCCTTGCGCTTGCGCCAGCTTCTCTGAATGAGAGCGGTCTTCGCGAGGTTCGTGACCTGCTCCTTCACGTTGTACTCCACCATCCGGTCGATTTTCTCTTCCAAGGGGAGCTTATCCAGCTCCTCGGCGTGGTGCGTGTAGTTCTCCTTGATGTAGAAGAGCCACTTGTTCAAGCTGCCGTAGTCCGTGTTGGAGAGGGCGGCGCGCACGCCTCCGCAGCCGTGGTGGCCGCAGACGATGATGTGTCTGATTTCCAATGCCTCGACGGCGTACTGGAGCACGCTCATCGCGCTGAAATCCGAGCGGATGAAGAGGTTCGCGATGTTGCGATGTACGAAGATCTCCCCCGGCTCCGCGCCGGTGATCTCTTCTGCGGGAACACGGCTGTCCGAGCATCCGAGCCACAGGAACTCGGGCTTCTGTCCGGCCGCCAGACTCTCGAAGAAATTAGGCTTCAGCTCTAGCTTGTCTTGCACCCAAGCGCGGTTTGCGAGCAGCAACTTCTTGTGCGATTCCATGGCTTAGTCCTCTTTCCAAAATCGGGGGGATCGGCCGCTTGTGGCGGCGGCGTACCTCGAAGTTTTTCATTTCGACGTGAATTCCGCGTTCCTTCGCGGTCGCGGCGAAGTCGCGGATCAACTCGTACACGTCGTGGTCGATGAAGTTGGCGGGCGTGGCGTCGATGAGCACACGGCAACCGGTGTCGATCTCAGCCAGAACCTGGCTGAGCTTGATCTTGTGGATGAACGTTACGTCTTTGCTGAATCGGATAAGGACGTCGTTCTGATCCCGAACCACGCGGATGGCCGAGTGGTAGCTCGCCTTCACGACGTAGAAGAGCCCGACGAAAAGGCCGATGGCGACACCCTTCAAGAGGTCCGTGAAGATGATCGCGGCGATGGTCACGCAAAAGGGAATGAACTGGCTGTAGCCTTCCTTATAGATGGCCTTCATGAGCTTCGGGTGAGCGAGTTTGTAGCCCACCGACAGAAGCACCGCCGCGAGAGCCGCGAGCGGAATCATGTTCAGAATCGATCCGATGGCCACCGCCGACGTCATGAGAATCGCGCCGTGCAAGATCGCCGACATGCGGGTCCTCGCGCCGGCGTAGAGGTTCGCCGAGCTGCGCACGATGACGGAAGTCATCGGGATTCCGCCGACAAGGCCGGCGAGCAGGTTACCGACACCTTGAGCGATCAGCTCTCGGTTCGTGTTCGAGATGCGTTTCAGCGGATCCAGCTTATCGGTGGACTCGATGCAGAGAAGCGTCTCCACGCTGCCGACGGCGGCGAGAGTGAGAGCGACCGTCCAAACCATGGGCGACATCAAGGCCGCGAGGGTGAAGTGCGGGTGCCGCAATTCTCCGACGAGCGCGCTCCAGGAATCGATTCCGGGAAGCTGAACCAGGTGGCCGTTTTCGGCGCGCAGTTCCAGGCTCGGAAATCCGATCGCGAAAATCTGGTTCACGGCGGAGGCGAAAGCGACGGCCACAAGAGGCCCGGGAATGCGGGCGAGCCACGGGCGGCTCTTGATGGTTTTCGTGTCCCAGAAAGCCAAAATCGCGAGGCTTGCTGCGCAAATCAGTACCGCCGAAATGTGCACCGAGTTGATGGCTTGCCGCAACGTATCGATCGTGCGGTGGCCGGTGAAGATATCCCAAAACGCCATGTCGCTTTCGAACCGGCCGAAACTCCCGAACGCGTGGGGCGCTTGTTTCAAAATGATCGTGATGCCGATGGCGGCGAGCATTCCCTTCACGACGCTGTTGGGAAAGAGTGTCGCGAGAAATCCGGTCCGCATCAGGCCGAGCAGAATCTGAAAGCAGCCCGCGAGACAAAGGGCGAGCAGGAACATTTCGAAGGAGCCGAGAGTATGGATGCCCGAGGCGACGATAACGGTGAGGCCGGCCGCGGGCCCGCTGACGCTCAGCTCCGATCCGGAAAGAAGCCCGACCACGAGGCCGCCGATGGTTCCCGTGATGATGCCGGAAAAGAGGGGGGCGTCGGAGGCGAGGGCGATGCCCAGGCAGAGCGGAAGCGCGACGAGGAAAACGACCAGGGCGGCCGGTAAGTCGTAGCGCAGATTTGCCCGGTATTTCGCCCAGGCCGTATTGACTTTCATAAACTCTCTTTAGGTTTTAAGTAATAGTTACGATTACTTAATTCAAACCAGATCTCTCAATGAACGCGAATTCTTCCCATGAATAGAAGCGCTGCGTCAACAAGAGAGTGGTTGGGGCCGGGGCGGCTGTAAGCTGGGCGCAACCACCCCTATATAAGGAAGGGCCTGGGGCTTTGCTGGCGCGCGGGCCGTTAGAATTCCTTTCCTTACGCCCAAGGCCTTCCAGATGATAAAATTTTTCCTTTTTCCCCACATGGAGGCTTCGGCATGCGAGCTTTTTCGGCGTTGGTAATCGTCCTTATGTTGGCTGGTTGCGCGGGTAAATGGGTTCAGCACCCGGAAGTCGACAAGGTGAAGAAGGTTGCTATCGTGAGCGTTTTCTCCGGCAACGAGATCAAGGGCGATCGGGGCAGCAAGTCGACGGGTAACGACAACGCCGCGCTAAACAAGATCATCGGCCGGGAAGATCCCACGACCGACTGGCGCATCCGCCTCGTTACCTTCACCGCGAAATCCTACGCCGACGCCTTCAAGGCGGCGGGTTGGAGCGTGATGCCGATCGAAGCCGTGGCCAAGCACCCCGCTTACAAAAAAGCCGCGACGCCGCCTTCGATGGGTAATGAAACTTTGAACAGCATCGTCGGCTTTCTGGGCAAAGTGGTGCAGAGGAACTACGTGACTCTCCCCGGCACTCAAGCGATCGACTTGACGGCAGGAGACAACCGAGGCAGCTACACCGGCGGCAACTCGACGATCCTGAAACTAAAGGATCTAGCCGAGTCCTTGAAGGTCGATGCGGTCGCGGTCATCGAGGTGAAGAGCTCCTTCGACGAAAGCATGTGGACCTGGGGAACCGGCCACCGCAGCGTTCGCCCGGAAGCGGCGACTCGGCTCGACATCATCAACAAGGACGGCGACTACGCGCTCAGAACGCCGGCGATGGCGGAGATGCAGAAGTACGAAGCGAATTCCTCCGTGTACATCAAGGACGGAAAGATGGACCTCTCCAACAAGACGGAGAATCTGTTCCGCGAGGCCATCACGAAGAGTGTCAACGGGAACATGACCCGCATCCGTACCGAGCTGCGGGGCTAGTCCTTCACGTAGGCGGAAACTTCGGCATGGTGGTCGGCTGAGCCGGCGCGGTTTGCGGCACCGGCTCGTCGGTCGACGGGTACAGGCATTTCCCATGGGCCGCGAGTAAGTCGGCGGCAACCATCGGAGGTCTCTGGCGTACCTGCTCGGGGGTATAGACTGCGGTGATCTTTTCGATCACGCATTTGCAGAGGGCCGAGTCGACCGGCTCGCAGCCGATATAACTTTGGATGGCCCCTTCGCTCCAGAGGGATTTGGGATCCATCGGCGGCTCCGCGGCCTGGTTCTCCTTGTCGTCGCAGCCGACGGCCAAGAGCAAAACAAAAACAACCGCGATCAAGGTGTGCTTGGCTTACATGAATCTCCCGAAAGTGTTCGGGGAAGGTAAGGGATTTACCCCGGGATCTCAAGGAAAGTTGGCGACGGACTTTTAGGCGAGCTTGGGCGAGGCTTCCAGGTTTTTGGACAGCGTGAAATGAAATCGGCACCCTTCGCCCAGCCGCGATTCCACCCAGATTCGCCCCTTGTGAAGCTCGACGATTTTCTTGCAGATCGTAAGGCCAACGCCGGTCCCGTCGTAAGCGGCCTGGGAATGCAGCCGGTTGAACATCCCGAAAATGGCCTCGTGATGGGCGGGGTCGATGCCTATCCCGTTGTCCACCACGAGAAACTCCCATTCCAACGGATGCTCCTGGCAAGTGATGGAAATCTTGGGAGCGATTCCCGCCGTTCTGTACTTCAAGGAGTTACACACAAGATTCTGAAAAAGTTCACCCAACCGCACGGCATCTCCGGTCACCGTCGGCAGTTTTCCCAGCTCAAAGGTGGCGCCGGTCTCCTGGATATTCATGAAGAGACTCTCCATGGTGAGTCTGAGGACCTCGCCCATATCGACGGACGCGAAGGGTTTCTCCCCGTGTTGCACGCGGGCGTACTTGGTTAGGCTGTCGACGAGCTGCCCCATTCGCGCGGAGCCTTTGCGAATCTGGTCCAGCAAGCTCTTTCCTTTTTCGTCGAGCTTGTCGGCAAAGCGCCGGATGAGAAGGTCGGAAACCAGAGAAACCGTCTGAATCGGCTGCTTCAGATCGTGGGACACCACGGAAGCGAATCGGTCGAGATCTTCGTTCGACCGCACAAGCTCGTCGACGGTGTGCTTCAGCTTTTTATTGGTCTCTTCCAGGCGCTCGGTGGCGAGGGCCAGTTTCTCGCTCTTGGCCTTCAACTCTTCCGTCAGCTGAATCAGGGCGGCCTCGGACCGCTTGCGCTCGGTTATATCCATTCCCATGCCGAGGAAGCGATACGGCTTACCCTTTTCATCGAAGAACGCTTGTCCCCAAACGACCGCCCAGCGCTCTACTCCGTCTTCGATACCGATAGCCCTATATTCCTCCTGGTAGCGGCCATCGCCCCTGGGATCCAAGGCCTTCGCAATCGCCAGGTTTACCCGCTCCCGATCATCGGGGTGAAGCGCTCTGAGGAAAGTTTCGTAAGAGACCGGAGCCTTCGCGTGAAGCCCGCACAGCGCCCGAGTATTGTCCGTCCAAACGAGCTCGTTTGTTTCGAGGTTCCAGTCCCACACGCTGAGTTTGGATGCCTCGATCGCGAGACTTAGACGGATTTCAGCCTCGCGAAGAGCCTCTTTAGCCCGTTCCTTCTCGAGGACGTCATGGCATGCGATGGGAATGACTTTCAGCAATTTCAGCTCTGATATTTCTGAATTGGAAAACAGCGCCCCTGCCGACAGATCTAACCCCAATCGCTCAAACTACATAACTATTTGGTTAGTAAGAAATACTAACGCCGTGGCCGCCTCAAGGCGCTGATCGGAGTGGGAACAGGTTCTTCGGCCGAGTAGAAAAGGCAAAATGAGCCCGGGTAAAGGCGCGCAACGGAACCTCCACCAGAAACGACGCGGCATACTCGATAACTCTGGCGCGAAGATCAAAGAAAGTTCTCTTTACCGCCGCCCTTCCGGAAACTGGAATTGAAAATGCAGAGGGGAACTCGAAAGGGAGAACTACACATGAACAAATCACGACTGCTTTTCTTAACTCGAAACGAAATTGGCGAATGGATGACGTACTTGAACAAGAATTGGGGATGGTTTTTGGCGCTTGGAATCAGCCTGTGTCTCTTGGGGGGCTCGGCAATTGCGGTCGCGGGCTTCACTACGTGGGCCTCGACGGTATTCGTCGGATCGGTTCTCATCGTGGCCGCCGCCGTGCAAGTCGTTCATGCTTTTCAATTCAAGTTCGGTCACGGCTTCCTGCTCAATCTGGTCGTGGGAATCCTTTCGGGCGTCGCGGGAGCGATGATGCTCACCAGGCCTCTCTTGGGAGCGATGACGTTGACGGCGCTCATCGCGTCCTACTTCTTCGCGGCCGGGATGTTCCGTCTCGTTTTTTCGATCAGCGCACGCTATCCGAGCTGGGGATGGGGATTCGCCGCCGGAGTATTGGACATCGTGTTCGGAGGGTACGTGATGGCCAATTTACCGACGACCGCAATCAGCCTGATCGGAACGTTCGTTGGTATTGACATGATCTTCACCGGCGCCTCCTGGATCTCGCTCGCGTTCGCCGGAAGAAAATTCAAACCCGAAGCGGTGGAAGAGATTGCTACCCGCACGGCCTATTCACGGGCAAGTTAGACCGCGGACGACGGGAGGTGGATCTGTTGCAATCCTCCCTATTCAGCCTCCACTGCGGTTGCACAAAATCCGTTCTCCTCCGGGGAACGGATTTTGTTTTTTCTAACCGCAGGCACTTTTTCCACTGATTTATCGCCGACAACGCGTAGGCACTCAAAATGCAGGTCCGGAGGAGCGTTCGGGCATGACGAATGCACTTGCTAGGAATGCGATGAGAAACGTTCGTACACAGGAGGTCTTTCCTATGCGAATACTGTTTTCTTTAGTGTGCTGCTTGGCAATCGTGCCCAGCTCAGCCTTCGCTTCGGGAGGCAGCGAGCTCGACTCGATTGGCGCGCCGAAACTCGTCGTGAAGAAACTGGATCCCACCAATGGTGTCGTTACCTCTTATCGGGTGGAAGAGGTGGACTCCGCCTTACATCCGGACACACTTCGGGGGCTCTCCGAATCGGAGAGAAAAGCCCGAGTGGACGCCTTCTTGAAAACCATCGTGAAGCCGGAAAACAAGATCGGCGAAGAGAAGGTAACGGCGGTTCAAAGTGAACTCGACGGCGCCGGATCGACCTCCGCATGGTGGGGACGCTGGCGCGGTTACGGTGGTTACTACGGCTCGTCCTACTACGGGTACTACGGTGGGTATTCGTACTACTACCGCCCCTACTGGGGCTATTCGAGCTACGGCTACTACTCTCCGTACTACAGCGGCTACTACGGCGGATACGGAAGGTACGGTTACAGTTACGGCTATTATCCGTACTACACCCTGTACGGATACAACTGGTAGCGAGGTTCGGCGGATTATTTCCCGTTTCATACACAACCAAGGAGAACGTACATGCCAGCAGCGAAGAAGGTCAGGAAAGCGAACCGGCAAGGCAAAAGCATCGGCGCCGGAGCGGGCGGCAGAATCACAAAATCCCGAGGCGTAGCGACGGAAGACAAAGAGGGTAACAAGCGGATTGTCTTCGGCCGAGCCTCCTTCACCGTAAAAAAAGGCGGGAAGGCGTCGGGTGTGTCTGGCGAGCGCGGCATGGCCACGAAGCGGGTCAAAGCCGCGTAAGCCTTGCTAGAGGTGGCGGTGATGCCGGCGGGCGTGTTGCTAAGGTTGCCCGAAGCAGCGCCGCCACCTTTCTCAAAGGTACCCACTTTCTTTTGATACGCTGGTTTCCCGGCGAATCCTTAAATTTCCACAATTTTTTGACGTCACACAAAAGTGCGGTCTTTCGTCTCGCGTAAGACCAAGGATCTCGGCGGTTTCCGAGAATGTGGCGAGCTTTTGACCCTTTTTTTATTCTTACTGAGCATGAATCTTGTTAGCATCATCTTTAACAGATCGCTGCCAATCGGCTTGCTTACCTAAGTAAAACCATGATCCAGCGCATTAAATCCCCCCTCTTTTTCGGCTGCTTAGCCATGCTCCTTCTAGGAGCCGGGGTGGTTCATGCTGGTTTTTCGGCTTTCGCTTTCGCCGACGAGCCCGCGTTCGCTCAAGCCCACGAATCCAACTCCCAGCCTCAAGCGCCCACCCAGCCCGAGGAGACGAACGAGTCCGACTCCTCCTCCGAAGGAAAATCGGGCGATATGGCGCTGACCGTAATCCCCGTTCTTCCCCCGGTCCTTCTGGTCCGGGTGGCTTCCTCCACGGTAGCCATCTGGAAGTCCACCGTCCGATCGCGCATCCATAAACCTCCCGAGCTCGCCTGACCCTTCCAAAACTTCCCTAGTCAGCGGGTCGGCTCCGCCGGCCCTTTGCTCACTCCCCCATTATTTGGGTCTGTCTCCAGAAGGCTGCCCCTTGAGATTTGGTGAAACCATGCGCGATTCAGGACAAGAAAAAAGCATCAAACCCTCCGCCGCGCGGGCCGTGGCGAGTCCGTTCTCGCTGTTGGAAAAGCGGGGCCCGCGAGTCATGCGCGTCTACTTTGAAAGGCAATTACTCAGGAATCTGAAGTACGACCTTCCGGCCTCCATCGTAGTCTTTCTAGTCGCCTTGCCGCTTTGCCTCGGTATCGCTCTCGCCTCGGACGCCCCGCTCTTTTCAGGCGTCATCACCGGCATCATCGCCGGCATGGTCGTTTCGCTGCTTTCCGGCTCCGAGCTCAGCGTTAGCGGTCCCGCCGCCGGGCTCACCGTAATCGTCGCGGGCGGCATCCAGAGCGTCGGCGGCTTCGACGCGTTTCTCGTCGCGGTGGTGCTCTCCGGCGCCCTTCAGCTGGCGATGGGATTTCTCAGGGCCGGCGCGCTGGCGAGCCTTTTCCCTTTGAGCGTCATCAAGGGAATGCTCGTCGCCATCGGCATCACGATCATCTTGAAACAGATCCCGCACGCGCTGGGAGGGTTTGGCGCCTTCGAGAGCGAAATGGATTTCGTAAACTGGTTCGGTGAGGGATCGACGGTCAAGCAGATCCTCCTCGCCGTCGTGAACCTGAAGGGTTCCGCGCTGACCATCGCCTTGGTCAGCATGGCGTTGCTTCTTGCTTGGGAGACTAAGTTCATCAAAGCCAACAAGTTCCTCTCCCGAGTGCCCGGTCCGCTGGTAGCCGTCATTCTCGGGGCCGTGCTGAACCAAATTTTCTACACCGGCTGGCCCAGTCTCGCCCTTCATGCGGCTAATGGGCACCTGGTTCAGCTGCCGGTTTTATCCAGCCCGTCCGCCGTTTTGGGAGAGCTGCGGTTTCCCGAATGGAGTGCCATCACGAGTTACGGCGTGTGGGTGCTCGCCTTCACGCTCGCCGCCGTGGGAAGTATCGAAACGCTGCTCTGTATCGAATCGACCGACCGGATCGATCCGCTCAAGCGCGTCTCCAATCCGAACCGCGAGTTGCTGGCTCAGGGGACCGGCAATATTCTGGCCGGACTCATCGGTGGAATCCCGATGACCTCCGTTATCGTGCGGAGCTCGGCCAACATTTATGCCGGAGCAAGGTCCCGCATATCAGGCTTTCTGCACGGGGCGTTCCTGCTCATTTCCGTTCTGTCGCTATCGGCGTTCCTGAACTACATCCCGCTCGCGTCCCTCGCGGCGGTACTTATCATCGTAGGTTACAAGCTCGCCAGTCCCGCGCTCTTCAAGAAGATGTGGAAGGGCGGTCTCGATCAGTTCGTGCCGTTCATCGTGACCGTCATCGCCATTCTGAGTACCGATCTTCTGAAGGGCGTGTTCATCGGGGCGATCGTGGGGCTCATCTTCGTACTTCGCGCCGGTTATTCGTCGGCTTTGATGGTCGTGCGGGAAGGCAACGACGTGCTTTTTCGCTTCACGAAAGACGTGACCTTCATTCACAAGATAAAGCTTCGCAAGGAGCTCGCGGCACTCGAGCCCGGCACCCACGTCGTTTTCAACGCGGCGAGGGCCACTTTCATCGACAGCGACATCCTTCAAATGCTGGAGGAGTTCCAGGAGACCGCACCCAACCGCGAGCTCGACGTCGACATGGAAACGGTCTTTCGGAAGAAGAGACACACTTAAACCTTTTAGACTCGCAAGGAGCTCAATATGGAATCCTACAAAAAACTGCTTCTAGCCAATAAAGCCTGGGCCAGGGAAAAGGCCGAGCTTCGGCCCGGTTATTTCAAGGAACTGTCCCGCACCCAGGAGCCCGATTTTCTTTGGATCGGGTGCTCGGATAGTCGGGTACCGGCCGAGGAAGTCACGGGCACGGAACCGGGGCAAATTTTCGTTCACCGCAACATCGCAAACCTCGTGATTCACGCCGACTTCAACCTTCACAGCGTGCTCCAGTACGCGGTCGGGACCTTGAAGGTGAAGCACGTAATCGTCTGCGGACATTACGGCTGCGGCGGCGTGCGGGCGGCTCTTTCCCGGGAAACGTTCGGACCCCTCAATAAATGGATCCATTACATCAAGGAAGTGGTTCACCGGCGCCATCCTGAGTTCGAGAGCCTCAGCGGCGAGGCGCTTTTTAAACGCGTCGTGGAGATCAATGTGGAGGAGCAGGTGAAGAACCTGAGCAGGACGGCGACGATTCAGAAGGCCTGGAAGGAAGTGGGCGCGCCGATGTTGCATGGGTGGGTCATCAATCTCGAGGACGGACTCATTACCGATCGAATGGCGCTGGGGCCGGATTCCGTGGTGGATGAGCCGTTTCGGTTCAATCTTGGGTAGCGGGGAAGGCTTGCGCCTTCGGCGCGCACGCGATGGGAAGGCTAGTCCGCTCCGCGGACGCACGCCAATGAGAAGCTAGTCCGCTCCGCGGACGCACGCCAATGAGAAGCTAGTCCGCTCCGCGGACGC
>CAZZHG010000013.1:0-22491 GCA_964653655.1 uncultured Pseudobdellovibrionaceae bacterium | reverse complement strand
ACGCGAATGAGAAAGCTAGTCCGCTTCGCGGACGCACGCGCGCGGGCGGCGGGAATTCTTTTTCGGGCCCAACGGGCCCGAAAAAGCCGGGGAAACCCCGCGCTCTCGATCCTCTAATTGAATTTCACGGCTACCGCAGCGGGGTTTCCCTTCAATTCCCGTAAGCAAATGCTGCGCATTTGCACCTTTATAGTGCTCGTCAGGTGTGGGTGAGTTGAGGGAGTTCCTTAATTTCTGAAATGGTCCGGGCGGCGGGAATTGAACCCACGACCTCTTGCACCCCAAGCAAGCGCGCTAAACCCCTGCGCTACGCCCGGACATTAGGTGACCTGCGAGATTAGCGGATGGGCCGCCCTGGGTCAATGAACCGCTTTGACCCACAAACTTGGGTATTTAGGCTCAAATTTGGGGGTTAACGGCGAGTCGGGGCGGACGCGGCGACGGGCTCGCCCAAGGCCTTTTTGATGGCTTTGGTGACCTCTTCCACGCGGTTGCCGCCTATCATTTCGGCGGGGAACAGGAATGCCGGGGTTCCCGAAACCTTCTGTTGGTTGAGGCTCGCGATTTCCTCCTCGATTCGGGTCTCCATTTGGGCATCCGCCAGGCAAGTTTCCATTTTCGCGACACTATAGGGGACGGTGTCCGGTAGAGGCTGGCCGCGTTCTCCGTGAAGCTTGCCGAGACGAGCGGAAGCTTCCGCGATGGATTTCGGATCGGCGGACGGAAGCTCGAGCATAGCGTTCACGAAGGCCCGCTCGTACCCCTGTTCCCGGGCGCACAGGCTAGCTCGCGCCGCCATTCTCGCGTTTGGATGGAAGGCGAGGGGGAAGGCCCGGACCGCAAATACGACCTGGCCGCCGAATTCCTTTTCGAGCTTCGGGATGGTTTCCGTAAGCGCCCGCCTGGAAAACGGGCATTCCAGGTCGACGGCCACGGGGACCACGAGAGGGCCGCAGGCAAAAGCCCGCGAAGCCGCGAGGGACAAGGCGGACAGGAGTAGTAGCTTCATGCCATTCAGACGAACGGCGCTCAAAAACAGTGACTAGTAGACCTGGGCATTGCGGGCGAGCTGAATGAGCTCCTTCAGGTCTTTCGCGACACATTTCAAAGTGTCGGCTTGAAGCGGGCTTTGGGGCGTCGGCGCCTTGCCTCGCTTTTGGTCGCGCAGCTTTTTCTTTGCGCCCTGGACGCTGTACTTGTCCACGTAGAGAAGCTGACGGATGAGATGGAAAGCTTCCACGTCCTGGCGGGAATAAACCCAGTGGCCATTGCCCGATTTTTTCGGGCGGACCGTCGAGAACTCGCTCTGCCAGTAACGAAGCACGTGGCTTTCGACGCCGATGATCTTCGCAACCTCGTTCACGCGGAAATATTTTTGAGAGGCCGGCAGACTCAGCCCGGGTAGCTCCGCCGCAGGCGGGGCTAAGTCTACCGGCGCCTCGGTTCCGCATTGCACCTCGGGAGCGGGCTCAGCCTCGGCCTTCGTTTCCACGACCGGCTCGGGGGCGACCGCTTCTTCCGCGGGCTCCTCGAATACCTTCTTCTTCAAGGCATCCAAAATGTACTTGTGCGAAAGCTTTTCCGTGTCGCTCGGAATCACTACGTCTTTAGGCTGGGCCATGGATGACCTCCCGGAAGTAAGGGAACGCCTAAATTATAGTGATTTCAGATCAAAACGCCAACCTACCGCCCATTCGCCTTAGCGAGATCCGTTCATCATCTCGGGGTGGTGGGCGGGGGCTTCTCCCTGCTTGAGTCCGCAGGTATGGCCGCCCGAGCCACAGTAGGTGCGTTTCCAATACTTTCGATCTTCCTCGGCTAGGCGCATTTTTTCCGAGTACGCCCGACTCTCGCTCTCCGTGATTTCGACGGCCTTCGGTTCGTTGGCTTTGGCGATGGCCACTCGTTCCGCCGGGCTTCCTTCAAATCTCGAAGCGGCGAAATGAAGCAGATCGGCTTCAGGCCGCTCCGCTTCCGGCGCGCTTCTCATCGCCGTGAGCTCGGCCGAGCGGAGATTGATCTTGCCGCCGTCGTCGAGAAAGCGATCGTCTCCGTCGAACTTGATTTGCACCTTGTTCGGGAGGCTGACGTCGAGATTAACGGAGAGCGTCCGCGGAGTGAGCAAGGATTTGCCGCTCTTACCCTTCTTGGTGACCCACTTTTCGATTTCGGCCGCCGCGGCCCGGTAGGCCCCGGCTTTGGCGTTCTCGACCACCCTTTGCCGGTCTTTTTCGGGAGCCTTCGCATCGTAGTTCTTCTCCAGGTGTGCGAAAAATTCCTTGCGCGCGGCGAGCGAGGCCTTGATGTGTAGGTTTTCAACCAGCTGTGCGGTGACCGCTTCGGAATCCTCTTTGCTCATCTTGGAACGCCCCAGGATTTCCTCGAGCTGTGCCGAGGTAAGCGGCCATTCCGCGGCGTAAGCCAAGGTGGACGTGAAGGTTAGTGCCAGAAAGAGTCCGAAACGAAGCCATGTAATGGATTTCATGATGCCCTCCGAATCTTCATGGTGCCCCAACGGGCACCCCGAATCGGAGTAACGAATCTGGCGGGAATACTTCGGCTTTTCGCGCATACCGTAAGTATGCGAAGACTAAGGAAAACTATGCCCGAAGCTGGGCGCCGTGCTTTTCGGTTAGCGTCTGGACGATCTTTTCTTTCAGCTGATTCACTTCCTCGTCCTTGAGCGTGCGCTCGTTGGAGAGAAAGCTCAGATGGAAGGCGAGGCTCTTTTTCCCCTCGGGGATGTTCGTGCCTTCGTAGACGTCGAAAACGGACGCGTCGGCGAGCAGATTGCCCGCGCTGTGCTTTATGGAGTCCACGAGGCCTCCGCCGGCGACGTTCTTATCGACGACGACCGCGAGATCCATCTCGACGGCCGGGAACTTGGACGGAACCTTGTAACGGATGACCCCACGTTCATATTTTTTCAGAGCATCGAGATCGAGCTCGAATAAAACGATGGGGTCGTCGGAACCGACGAGCGAAGAGCGCAGAAACGGATGCAGCTCACCGACACGGCCGACTTCCTTCATCCCGAGCTTCACCGTCGCGGACCGGTGCGGGTGAAAGAGCGAGTGATTGGTCAGCGGCTCGAACGCGAGAAATACCGTCGTGAGCTTGCGGACCAAAGTCTCGACCACGCCTTTGGCGTGATAGAAGGACACCGGCCCCGGTTCGTTGTTCCAGGAAGGAACCGTGATGCCGCCGGCGAGAATGCCCGCGAGGTACGGAACTTCCCGCACGCCCGTGTCGCACTTCTCGTCTTTGTAGTAAACGCGCGCGAGCTCGAAAAGCTTCTGGGCCAGAATCTTGCGGTTCTTGTTGTAGAGATATGTCTCCACGAGAGAAGGCAGAAGGCTCTGGCGCATCACCTTCATGTCTTCCGAGATGGGATTGGTGAGCTCCACGGTATCCTGCATCGGGATGCCGTACTTACGGAAAATCTCCGCCGAGGTGAAACTGTAGTGAATGGTCTCGCGGAAGCCGAGGTCCTGCATCACGCCTTTCGAGCGCATTTCGAAATCGAGGGAGGCTTCGGGAATCTGATCGTAGGCGGCCGGGGACGCCGGATACTTGAGCGGAATGGAATCGTAGCCGTTCAGCCGCGCGACTTCCTCCACCAGATCGATGGTGTCGTTGAGATCCCGGCGGAAACCGGGAATTCGGACCTGCAAAATGTTGAGGCTCCGCTTGTGGGAGCTGATGCCGATGGTTTCGAGAAGTTCCGCCGCCGTATCGGTCGAGATGTCGGGAAGACCGATCACCCGGCGCACTTCGCGCATGTCGAGGGCGAGAATGTTCTCTTTCGGAACGTCGGGGGCCGTATCGATGGGCGGATGATAAACTTCCGCGTTGAAGCCGTCGCGAAGCAGCGCCGCCGCCCGCTCGGAAGCGATCATGACGGTGGCGATGTCGACGCCCTTTTCGAAACGCTTAGAGGAATCGGAGTGAATGCCCAGGCGTTTTGCCGTGCGCCGGACCTGGCCCGGATCGAAGGTCGCCGTTTCGAGGACGATGGCCGTCGTGTCGGGCTGAATCTGCGAGTTCGCGCCGCCCATGATGCCGGCGAGCGCGACGGGTGTATCGCCGTCCATGATGAGAATGTCGCCCTCTTCGAGCTTCACGGTCTCACCGGAAAGCAGCGTGAAATCCTGAGGCACCTTGCAGGGCGCGATCGTCAGCGAGCCGGATTTGATGCGCCGGAGATCGAAGGCGTGCATCGGCTGGCCGTACTCGAGCATCACGAAGTTGGTGATGTCGACGATGTTGTTGATGGGCCGCAGGCCAACGGCCTGAAGGCGCTGCTGGATCCAGTCCGGGCTTTCCGCCACTTTGAGATTGTCGATGACTCGCGCGATGTAGCGCGGGCAGGCCACCGGGTCCGTCACTTCCACTTTGATGATGGAGGAGGTGCGGTGGGGCGAAATCCGGAAACGCGCGGGCTTGGGCTCGCGCGTTTTAGTCTTCAAGAGCGGCGCGATTTCGCGCGCGAGTCCCATGACGCTAAGGCAATCGCCCCGGTTGGGCGTCAGCTCGAACTCCAAAACGGTGTCTTCCTGGCCGGCGCCGAGAAGGCGCGCGACGAGCTCGCCCAGCTTCGAGTGCTTGGGCAGCTGCAAAATTCCTTCGGACTCGTCGGAAACGCCGAGCTCCTTGCCGGAACAAATCATGCCGTGGGATTCGACGCCGCGGATGGCGGAAACCTTGATCTTGAAGTCACCGGGAAGTACCGCGCCGGGAAGGGCCACGGGTACGATGTCGCCTTCGGCGATGTTCTTCGCGCCGCAGACGATCTGTTTCGTTTCGGCGTCCGGCTTGTCGGAGAAAACGACTTGGGTGACCTGTAGACGGTCGGCGTTCGGGTGCGGCTCGATTTTGACGATTTTACCGACGAGAACGTCGTTGAGGCCGCCGGCGACTTTCTTGATGCCGGCGACCGCGAGGCCCCGCATCGTCATCCGATCGGCCAGCTCCTCGGGGATGATCTTCGCATCCGCCTTCACGAGGTAATCCCGCAACCAATTTATGGACAGAAACATGAAAGCCCCTGACTAAAACTGTTCGAGCAACCGGTGATCGTTCTCGAAGAACGACCGCAGGTCGTCGATACCGTATTTCAGCATGGCTATGCGCTCGACGCCGAAGCCGAAGGCAAAGCCCGAATATTTTTCCAGCTCGTACCCGACCGACTTGAACACGTTCGGGTGGATCATCCCGCAGCCGCCGATTTCCAGCCAGCCCGTGTCCTTGCACGTGCGGCAGCCGCGGCCCCGGCAGTGGATGCATTGCATGTCCACTTCCGCGCCTGGTTCGACGAAGGGAAAAAAGCTGGGACGAAAACGCAAAGGCCGGCTGCCGAAGAGCGACTTCACCCAGTAGTGAAGCACGCCTTTGAGCTCCGCCATGGTCACGTGCTCGTCGACCATCACGCCTTCGATCTGATGGAACATCGGCGTGTGGGTCTGGTCGTAATCCGAGCGGTACACGCGGCCGTGAGAAATGAACTGCAGGGGCGGCTTGCGGTTCATCATCGTGCGGATTTGCATCGGCGACGTATGAGAGCGGAGCAGCGACTGCCCTTGAATATAAAAGGTGTCTTGGAGATCCCGCGCGGGGTGATCTTTCGGCGTATTGAGCGCCTCGAAGTTGAAGAACTCCGTTTCGATCTCGGGGCCGCTGACGACGGAGAACCCGACCCGTTTCAGGCACAGCACCGATTCCTCGATGATCTTGCTGACCGGATGCAGGGAACCGAGGTTCAAAGCGTATTGGCCGGGAAGCGTGAGATCGAGTGGGGCCGACGACGTCAGCTCTTTCTCCATGTTTTGCCGCTCCAGCGTCTGGTGGCGGGTGTGGAGAGCCGACTCGAAATGTTCTTTGATCTTGTTCAGCTCGGCGCCCATCTCGCGACGCTTGTCGGGGGCCAGCTCCTTCAGCTGATGGAGCATCCCGGTGATGAGACCCTTTTTACCCAAGTAGTGGACCCGAAGGCGGTCCAATTCCTGAATATCAGGTGCCGATGATATTTTGGTCTCCGCCTCGTCGCGGATACGTTGGATGTGATCGATCATGCAGCTTGCGGCTGCCGAGCAAGCGCCACAAGCTGAGTGAAGTGTTCAGGGTTCCGAACGGCGAGGTCCGCTAGGATCTTGCGATCCAGCTCCACGCTCGCGTTTTTGAGTCCGGAAATAAACTTGGAATAACTCAGGTTGTTAAGTCTGCAGGCAGCGTTGATCCTCATCTGCCAGAGGGCGCGAATCTCACGCTTACGAGTGTGCCGGTCGCGGTAGGAATAGACCATGGCGCGCTCGGTATACCGAGAGGCGATCTTCGCCAGCTTACTGGCGCTACCGTAGAATCCTTCGGCGCGATCTAAAGTCTTTTTCCGTTTGTTACGTCCGGCGGGTCCGCGTTTTACTCTGGGCATATAAAACCTACTACTACTGAAAAAATCAAAATCAGGTCAGCACCAACATCCGACGCACGTTTTGCATGTCGGAGTCGTGCACGAGTACAGCTTTCCGAAGGCGCGCGCCTTGTTTAGCGGATTTATGCTCGAGGATGTGATTGTGATACGCCTTCGAGCGCTTGGCGTGGCCGCTGGCGGTCATTTTGAACCGCTTTTTCGCACTCGATTTCGTTTTCTGCTTCAGCTTCATAACCAACTAACCTCTGGACATTACTGCTAAAATCAAAGCTAAGGGCCACCCCGTCGCACCACCTGACGGAAATGTCTTGGGTCGCTCCAGCTTCGGAGATGTGCTCTACCTTACTCATCGGCCCGCCCAAGTCAATAATCCGCTTGAGCAATGGGCACTTTGACCCGGCGTCCCGACCCCTTACTTGGGGGCTTGGGGCTGACCGGCGGGGGCCGCCGGTTTGGCCGTCGCTGCTTCGGGCGGCTTCTCGGGCTTTTTCGCCTTCGGAGGAGCCTTGGCCGGGATCATGACCAGAGCCATGATCTTGCCTTCCATCTTGGGCGAGAGCTCGACGGTTCCGAAAGCGCCCACCAGCTCGATGATCTGCTTGAGAAGCGCGTACCCGAGGTCCGCGTGCGAAGCTTCGCGGCCGCGGAAGCGGACGAAGATGCGGACCTTGTGGCCTTCGCTCAGGAAGCGCTGGATGTGCTTCACCTTGAAATCGATGTCGTGCTGGTCGGTTTGAGGCCGGAACTGGACCTCTTTCGTGAGACTGACCACCTGGTTCTTCTTGGCCTGCTGGGCCTTCTTTTTCGCCTCGTATTTGAACTTCCCGAAATCGAGAATTTTGCAAACCGGCGGGTTGGCCGTGGGCGAAATTTCCACCAGATCCAGCCCTTCCCGGCGGGCCAGCTCGAGGGCTTTGGCGGTTTCCACGATGCCCAGCTGGGCTCCGTCGGAACCGATCAAACGGACTTCACGAACGCGGATACGGTGGTTGAGGCGCGGGCCTTGATCTTTGGGCTTAATGGTCATGTCTCCTGGTTATTGGTTTCAGTCTCGAAGAAGCGGAGGAACCCCTCGAAATCGAGGCCGTCCGTGGTCTCCCCGGTCCGCTTCCGTACGGAAACGGTGCCGGAGTCCTTCTCCTTGCCGCCGATGACGAGCATCAGCGGCACCTTCTTCACCTGGGCCTCGCGGATGCGATAGCCCAGCTTTTCGTTGCGAGCGTCCAGCTCGACTCGAAGTCCTTTTTCCGTCAGCCGGGTGAGCCACGTCTTGGCGTACTCTTCCTGGTCGGTGGCGACGTTGATGATCGTCGCCTGCAGCGGCGCGATCCACAGCGGGATGTGCCCGGCCGTGTGTTCGATCAAAATTCCCATGAAGCGCTCGAGGCTTCCGAACTCCGCGCGGTGGAGCATGACGGGCCGGCGCGCTTGGTTGTCCGAATCGGTGTACTCGAGCTGGAACTGCTCGGGGATGTTCGGATCCACCTGGAGCGTTCCGCACTGCCAGAATCGGCCGATGCTGTCCTTGATGTGAAACTCGATCTTGGGCCCGTAGAAAGCGCCTTCGCCAGGCAGATAGTCGAACTTGAGATTCAGATCTTTGAGGGCCTGGGCGAGAGCGCCTTCCGACTTGTCCCAGTCGGCGTCGGTTCCCATGCGCTTTTCGGGGCGGGTCGCGAGCTTGATCACGATCTCCTTGAAGCCGAACCGCTTGTAGACCGAAAGCGTGTGCTCGATGAAGATCCGCGACTCCGACTGAATCTGATCTTCCGTGCAGAAAATGTGCGCGTCGTCCTGCGCGAAGGTGCGCGTGCGCATGAGGCCGTGAGTGACGCCCGCGCGCTCGTTGCGGTGGAGCTTCGAGAACTCGGCGAAACGAAGCGGCAGATCGCGATAGCTGTGCTTCGTGGAACCGAAGAGCACCGCGTGGCCCGGGCAGTTCATGGGTTTGAGCGCCGAAAGGTTTTCGCCCTCTTTGAAGAGGAACATGTTCTCGGAATAGTTCTGCAGATGGCCCGAGCGCTGCCAGAGAACGCTGGTCATCAGCTGCGGGCAGATGACTTCCTGGTAGCCCTGCTTGGCGATCTCTTTTCGCATGTAATCGACGAGAGAATTGTAGAGCTGCGCGCCCTTCGGCAGGTAGAACGGCATGGCCGGCGCGATCTCGTTGAGGAAGGTGAAGAGGCCGAGCTCGGGGCCGAGCCGGCGGTGATCGCGTTTCTTCGCTTCCTCGATGCGGAAAATATATTCGTCGAGCTCTTTTTGCGTAGCCCAGGCGGTGCCGTAGATGCGCTGGAGCATCTTGTTCTTTTCGTCCCCGCGCCAGTAGGCGCCGGCAACCGACAGCAGCTTGAATTTTCCCAGGCGGCTCGTGTTCGGAACGTGAGGGCCGCGGCAGAGATCCGTGAAGTCCCCTTGCGTGTACACGCTAACGTTGTTGTCGGGGATGCTCTGGATGATCTCGGCTTTGAAAAATTCTTTCAGATCCTTGAAGAAGGAAACCGCCTTCGGCTTGTCCCACTCGGATCGGGTGACGTCCAAATTCTTCGCGGCGATTTCCGCCATCTTCTTTTCGATCGCGGGAAGATCCTCGGGCGCGATCTTCGACGCGCAGTCGATGTCGTAATAGAAGCCGTCCTCGATCACGGGGCCGATGGTGATCTGGGCGTCCGGATAAATCGCTTTGATCGCTTGGGCGAGAAGATGCGCCGTCGAATGGCGGATGACCTCGAGTCCTTCGGGAGTCGAGCGCGTAACGATGGCGAGCTTGCAATCTTTTTCGAGCTTGTAGGTAAGGTCGACGACCTTGCCGTCCACTTTGGCGGCGACCGCGTCCTGCTCGAGGCGCTTTCCGATGGACTTCACCACGTCCCAGGGCGTGGATCCGCTATTGACCGAACGGGTAGAGCCGTCGGGGAGTGTAACGGTAATGGGCTTCATGAAAAGAGGAGGGCCGACGTCATAGAGCGGGAGAGGGAGTGCGGAAGGGAGTCATCAACACAAAAAGTTATACGGTTTGGTGCGTCGAAAGCAACATAAATTAAAGGAGAAGATCCCTTCGGGACCTCGGGACGACTTGGCTAGGTGCCAAGTCGATTCAGGCTACTACCGTGTTCCAGGTGCGGAACTCGGGAACTTCCCCGCGAGTGCATTTATAGAATAAGTCCGTGATCTTGCGGGTGACCGGGCCCGGGCACTGGTTTCCGATGGTCCTGTAGTCCAGTTCCTTGATGGAGGCGATTTCGACCGCCGTTCCCGTGATGAAAATCTCGTCGGCCAGGTAAAGCTGGTTCCGGGAGAGCGGGGTCTCCTTCACGGTGTAACCGAGGAAGGCCGCGAGCTTCATCGCGCAGTCCCGGGTGAAGCCGGGCAGGATGTAGGTCGGAGGCGGCGTGTAGACGACCCCGTCCTTCACCATAAAGAGGTTGTCGCCGCAGCCTTCGGCCGCCATGCCGTTCGGATCGAGAAGCAGTGTTTCCTGGATTCCGTTTTTCGCCGCTTCCCGGCGGGCCAGGATGGAAGTGAGGTAGCCGCCCGCGATTTTGGCCCAAGGTAGCGAGGTGGCGACCTCAGCGCGGCGGTAGGTCGACACCGCGGCGCGAATGCCCACGTCTCCGGCGGCGCCCATGTACTTGCCCCAAGTCCAGGTGGCGATGCTCACCTTTACATCGGCCGGATCCGGCAAGCTCAGCCCGCGGACTCTCTCATCTATATAGGCGACCGGGCGGACGTAACAGGCTTTGAAGTTGTTGGCCTTCATGACTTGGGCGGTCGCGCTCATGAAATCGTTGAGGGAATAGCGGCAGGTGTAGCCCATCGCTTTCATGGAGTCGAGAAAGCGCCGGTAGTGGTCCTCGCCGCGCCAGAGTGCGGAGCGTCCATCGGACAGCTCGTAGGCGCGGATGCCTTCGAAGATGCCGCCGCCGTATTGCATGCTGTGCGACAGGATGTGGATCGTCGCGTCCTGAAAGGGGACGATTTTTCCGTCCACCCAAATGAACTTTCCGTCTACGGATTCACCGGCCATGGATTCCTCAAAACACGAAGAGTGGCGATTGGACGGCACATACCATATAATAAATTTGAGGAATCACAACAACATTTGCCCCGGCTCTTCGCCCCTTTCTCCACCGCTCCAGGGGCTTATCTTCACAACTTGGCGAACCCTATGAGACGTCGACTAGCGACCTACATCGTTGTGCTGCTTTCTTTGCTGCCGGTGCGCGCGTTTTGCGATGACACCACCGTGATCGAGAAGCAGCTCGCCGACATCGGAACGATTCAGAACGAGGAGATCGTCGTAGTTCAGCGCAAGTACACGAAGAAGGACTGGCGCCACGAGTTCTCTCCCTTACAGTTCGGCGGCGTTCCTTTCGGTACCGTCCGGCGTACGCTCCTCGGCGGCGCGAGCTACTCGCTCCACTTCAACGACAACTGGGCATGGGAAGGCCTTAATTTTTCCTATACGAAAACCTTCTTCAGCAGCTTTACCGACGATATCAACAAGCACGTGAACGGGAGCGGCAATTGCGGCTCGGGACAGGCGTGCATCAAGCCCGACTTCCAAAAGTTGCTCTACTTCCTGACCACCGGAGTTCAGTGGACTCCGATCTACGGAAAGATGGCGACGTTCTCGCGTTGGATCGCCTATATCGAGCCGTATTTCGGCTTCGGAGTCGGCGTCGCGAAGACGGAAACGAACAGCTATGTGACTTTTTATCCGGCGATCGGCATCCGCGCGTTCTTCCGGGAATGGTTTTCAATGAAGGTCGAGTTCCGGGACTATCTCTATACCGAGCGGTTCCTGACCCGGACGAATCCGCCGCAGAATGCATCCGCTTTGAGAAACAACTACGCGGTAACGCTTTCGCTCAGCTTCTGGCTTCCGAAAATGCCCCTGTGAGTGGGGCCCGTGAATCGATCGCATAACTAAGAGACGACTCCCATGAGACTACTACTGATAGTTTGCTTGTTCTGTGGCATGGCCTTCGCCGAAGGCAAGCGCGGGGCCGCGTTCGAAGCCGGCCGCCGGGCCTACGAGTCAGGCAAGTACGGACGCGCGCTGGATCTCTTCGCCCGCGCCATCCAGGAAGCCTCCTCACCGAGCGAGCGCAACTCCGCCTATTACTTCCAAGGTCTCGTCCTGTACGAACAAGGCTACCTGTACTCCAGCTACATCTCGTTCCGTAACGTGCTGCTACAGGCCGACAACAACAACAAGCAGATCTACGAAAAGGCGATCAAGAACGCGGTCATCATCACGGACCGTCTCGGTATCGTCGAAAGAATCGGCGCGGCGCTCGCCAATCTGCCGGCAAATTTCATTCCGAGCAGTGTTTCCGACATGGCCCACTACGCCATAGGCGTCCACCACTTCTCGCGCAATGAGATCAACGAGGCTTCCGTTCGCCTCAAGTCCGTGCACCCCGAGAGCCAGTTCTATTTGAAGGCGTTGTTCTACCTTGGCATTCTGTCGACGGCGAAGAACAACTATTCGGAGGCGAGCTTCTACTTCAAGAAGATCCTCCAGGACGTCCGCGGCCGTCCGGCGCTGTTTCCGCTCGCGGAGCTCGCGCGCCTCAACCTCGCGCGCGTGACCTACGCCTCAGGCGACGTGGAAGGCTCCATCGAGTACTACTCGAAATTTCTCAGCTCCTCGCCCCATTGGCTGACGGTGCTGTTCGAGGCGAGCTGGCCCCTCATGCGCGTGAACGACACGACCGTGAGCTTGGGTAACCTGCACACGATTCTTTCTCCGTTCTACCGGGAAGATCTCGTCGGCGAAGGCTACGTGCTTCGCGCCTCCATTCTCTTCACGCTGTGCAAGTACGAAGAGATGCGCCAGACGCTCGCGCAGTTCTTCAAGATCTACGATCCGGTGATCCGAGACATGCAGGAGACCAACCGGGGCAACAGCCCGGAGTCCATGTACCAGGCTTTCGTCACCCAGAAGGGCCTGAGCTCGGCGTTCATCAACTTCGCGAACCGCGACCAGGGCATCGCGAACAAGGTGAAGGTCGTTCAGATGCTCAAAGACGAGCGGCAGAACCTCGCCCAGTTCCGCACCAACGAGCAGATGCGCCGCATGTCGAAGCTCATCGAGGAAGCGGAGCTGTACTTCTCGAAGCAGATCGGCGCGACGCTCGCGAAGCTGCACGCGAGAAAGCTTCAGGATCTCCTGGAACAGCGGGAACAGGCGAACTACCTGAAGGTGGAAATCGTCACCGGCGAGAAAGAGCTCATCGAAGGCCAGAAAGGCCTTCCGCCCAAGCGGATTGTCGACGTGGAAACGACCGTAGCCGCGGGTTACCGCTTCTGGCCTTTCCAGGGCGAGTACTGGGACGACGAATCAGGGGCCTACGTTTATACGACGGAGAGTGCGTGTGTTAACTAAGATCACTTTAGTTACGTTCGTGACGCTGGCGAGCGCGGCTTCGGCCGCGGGTATGAAAGAGCGTCGCAGTTCCTACCAGAACTTCAACCTTCCGAATACCGCGGGCCGCGCTCCGACGGAGCCGCGCGCGTATCAGACGGACAAGTTTCAGCTCGGAAGCAAGTCCGTGAAGATGAAAACGCCGAACGTGGACACTCAGCAGTTCCTTTTCGCGAAGGAAACCTTCCTTTCCGAAAAGCGCGACCAGGCGATCAAGCTGCTCCGGCAGGAAATCGACGCCGGAATGAAGGAAAACCTCGAGAACATGCTTCTGCGGCTCGGTCAGCTCTACGCGGAAAAGTTCATGGAGCTGTCCTACCTGGAGAACGAAGTTTTCTCGGCGAAGCTGAAGGAACACGAGATCGCCAAGCAGACCAATCCGAAGGCTCCGGCGCCCAAGCTCGCCAACGACCGCTCGAAGGAATACCTGGCGAAGGCCCTCGAGGTCTTCTACAACCTCGAAAAAACGTACCCGCGCCACCAGAAAATCGACGAGGTTCTCTTCTTCATCGGCTTCGTGGAAATGGAGAACGGGAACGCGGACAAAGGTGTCCGCTATCTCGAGCGCGTGGTCCGGCAATACCCGGATAGCCGCAAGTTCGACGACGCCGTCGTATTCCTCGGTGATTACTACTTCGAAAAGACCAACTTCAAGCAGGCTTCCTCGAAGTATCAGATCCTCTTCAGCCGCAAGAACAGCTCCATGCGCGACTACGCCGACTACAAGCTCGCCTGGTGCAAGCTCAATACCGGCTCGGCCCGTCAGGGCCTCAACTCCCTGAAGAGTCTCGTCCAGCGGCTCAAGGGCAGCGAGGAAAAGGGCAAGTTCAACCTGCGCGAGCAGGCGATGCGCGATCTCGTCGTGTTCTACGGCGAAGTGGGAGCCATCGCGGAGGCGAAGTCCTTCTTCAAAGAGAACATGAGCCACGACATCGCCGTGAAAAATCTCCGTTTGCTCGCGGATCTGCTCCGTTCCAAGGCCCGCGACCAGGAGGCGGTCGCCGCCTACAACGAGCTTCTAGAAGAGGATCCGAACAACGCCGAAGCCCCGCAGATTCTGCTCGGCATCTACGAGTCCCAGACCCGGCTCGGAAAACCGTCGCAAGCGGTCGGCTACCTCGTGAAGGCCATCGAAAAGTACGGCGAGACCTCGGACTGGTACGAAACGATGAAGAAGGACAAGCCCAACGAAGCGAAGGAGGCCATCGCGAGCCTTCAGGGCGAGGGCTACAAAGCCGCGACCTTCTATCACAACGCCGCCCAGAAGGGCGCGAACCCGGCTTACTACGATTACGCCATCCGCGTTTACAACTCGCTCATGAATCATCTTCCGACTCACCCCGAGAGGAAGAAGATCGCCTTCTATAGAGGTGAAGCCCTCTTCAAACAGAAGAAGTGGCTCGAAGCGGCGGATTCGTACATGGCCGCTTCGAAGGTCCCGCCCAAGGACAAGATGGCGGACGAGTCGATTTACAACGCGCTTCTCGCCCTCGACGAGCTGACTTCGAAGAGCAATGTCATCGAGAAGTACGACACCAAGAAAATGTCCGCCGACGAAATGAATCCGCGCGATATCCCCGGCGGAGAAGCGAAGTTCATCGAGGTGGGCGAGCAGTACCTGCGTGAGTATCCGAACGGCCAGCGCATTGCGGAGGTGCATTTCCGCATGGGCGCCATCTACTACCGCTACAAGCACTTCGACAAGGCCCTGGCTTCGTTCAGCCAGATCGTGGAGACGAGCCCGAAGCACTCGAGTGCCACGACGGCGGCCCACATCGTGCTGGATATCCACAACCTGCGTAAGGATTACCCGGCTCTGGATGCCACGGCGGAAAAGTACGCCGCGACGGCGGGTCTCGGCGACGCGAAGTTCAAGACCGAAATGGCGGAAATCCGCGACGAGCTCGGCTTCAAGAAGATAGAGAGCATCGAAAAGGGCGGAAAGTGGGCCGACGCGGGGGACGCGTACTACAACGCGTACAAGAAGAACCCCACGGGCAAGCTTGCCGAACAGTCGCTCTACAACGCGGTCGTCTCTTACGAGAAGTCGAACGACAATGCGAAGACGACCGAGGTTACGAAGCTCTTCATCGCGAAGTATCCGAAGTCGGAGCGCACGCAAAAGCTGACTTTGCGGCTCGCGAACCTCGCCGAGAAACGTTACGACTTCGTCGAAGCGCAGCGCCTGTACGCCGATTACTTCAAGAAGTTCCCGAAGGAGACGGAGTCCAAGGGCGCTCTCTACAACGCGGCCGTCTTTGCGGAGCTTCTGGAGCACAACTCCGAAGCCATCACCCTTTACGACACCTACGTGAAGAACCGCTGGGCGACTCCGGATGAAGAGCGCTCCATCGCCGTCAGCCAGGCGAAAATTTACCGGAAGCAGAACAACTGGACGAAGGTCGGAGAGATTTACCGCCGTCTCGCGTGGAAGGCGCCGAACACCGCCGCGAAGATGGGCTATCTCGGAGAGCTCGCGCGCCAGTACGACAAGGCGGGCCGCCAGACGGACAAGCTCGCCGTGATGAAGGAGCTCCGCTACCACTATCTTAATAACAAGGGCGCGAAACCCACGGGCGTCGCCCTCCAGTACGTCGCCGAAGCGATGTTCCGGGAGATCGACAAGAAGCGCGCGGACTTCGACGGGATCAAGCTGCGGTTTCCGCCTGAGAACCTGCTCACCGGTATTCGGATGCGCAAGAACCGCCTGGCCACGCTTTCAAAAGCATACGACGAGGTCGTGTCCGTCGGCGTTCCGGACTGGGGCGTCGCCGCCCTTTCTCAGAAGCAATCGGCGCATATGTCTTTCGCCAAGGCCGTTCGCTCCGTCGAGGTTCCGGCCAAGTTCGCGAAGGAGGCGGAAATTCAAGAGGCGATGAAAGGCATCGAGAGCACGGTGACCCTGCCCCTGGAAAAGTCCGGTCAGGAAATCGCCCAAGCTTGCGTCGAGCGCGCCGTGCAATTCTACGTCGCCAACGACTGGGCGGTGAAATGCCACGAAGGCCTCGTCGCGGACAAGGATAAGCGTCCGCCCGCGCCGCAAGGAGTTCTGCCCCAGCCCTCGTATTGGAGCACTCGTCCCTTTGGTGTGGAGGTGGCGTTCAAATGAAGCGTTTATCGTCGATTCTTTTGTTGGCTCTCGCCGCGTGCACGACGACTCAGACCGGCCGCCAGACGGCCTCCGCCCCGGCGGACGGCAAGGTGCACCGGCACCTCGCCTGGCTCGAGGGTGACTACCAGAACGGTTACGAAACGAACCGCGAAATCGCCGCCCAGCGCCTGAAGCGCTGGGAAGGGGACGCGCCTTCGATGGAAAACACGGACGAGTACCTCGAGTACCTTTCGATCATCGATGCGACGAACCCGCGGGAAGGCGAGGGTAAGATCAAGAGCTTCCTCGCCAAGAATCCCGAGGAGAAACGCGCCGTGTTTCTGCTCGGCGTGCATCACATGCGCGCGCGCCAGCAGGAGCTTGCGGAGTACTTCTTCAACCTGCTCGAGAAGGATCAGTCCTTCAGCTGGAAGTCGCTCCTCTACAACAACCTCGGCATGCTTTCGCTTCGCGACGGGAACCGCATTCAGGCGATGGACTACTTCGAGAAGGCGCTCGGCGCCTCGCCCCGCATCGCTGCCCCCTACGTGAACCTCGGAGCGATTTATCTGCAAGGCCGCAACTGGACGGAAGCCGAGAAGGTATTCTCGACCGCGGTCCAGGTGGACGGGGAATTCGAGGACGCGGTGCTCGGCCTCGGCAGCGCTCAGGAGGGCCTGGGAAAATTCGCCGCCGCCTGGGACACATACAAGTCTTTCATCGACCGCAATCCCGGGGCGACCTCGGTGCTCTACAACGGCTCCCTCGTTTTGGGGAACCGGTTGGGTAAGACCGCGGATGCCGAAGGGTTGATGCGGCGTTACATCGAGCGAGGCGGTAAAGAGACCGCCGGTGCTCAAAAAATGATCGAAATATGGCGATAAGAAAGAAGCGAGGAATCCCTATGTTCGAAGGAGCCGGAATCCTCCGGAGTTTGGTGGTCGTCTGTCTAGGCGTCGTCTTCATGGCGGCGTCGCAGGCGGGCGCGGAAGGAAAGAAGTCCCAGCCTCAGCCTCAACTCAAGGCGGAGGTCGGAGACAACGATACTTCCGGATTCGTGACGGAAAAACGCAAGGACGGAACGACGATCAAGTACAAGAAAAAGGCGACCTACGATTTCGAGGGAACGAACGTGGAAGGTTTGTACAACAAGCCATCCGGTTCCTACATCTCGAACATCAAGGACGTCAAAGCGAAGACGATCATGCGTATCCGTAAGAACTTCGACGCCGAGGTGATCGACTCGGCCCGAATGGTGAAATAGGTAGCGTATGGAAGCTCAAGACACCTCAAATCCTATCGCGCTGAGACTCAGCGTACTCGGGCCCAACGGCAAATCCGTGATGGAGACCGAGTTCCTGAAAGAGAAGATCGTCCTCGGACGCATTCTCTCGGCGGACTTGCGGATCGATGATCCGCGGGTATCCAGGATTCACGCCCTCATCGAAGTCCGGGGTGAAAATCTGATTCTCACCGATTTGGCGAGCTCCCACGGGACCTTCGTCAACGGCAAGAAGGTGGTCGAGAGCAAGCTGAAGCTGGGCGATACCGTTCGCGTCGGCTTCATCGAAGTGAAGGTCGAAAAAGGAACCGGCCAGCCGTCCGTCACCAAAGGAAATTTCGAAGGTAAGCCCGTATTCGAAGGCGATGAAACGCTTCTCGACATCGATCGTTCCATGCTGGAGAGCTCGGAACGCCGTGGGCCGGATCGCCGCAAGAAGGACGCCTTTCCCGACGAGCGCCGTCTAGAGCAGCGCCGCTCCGGCGACCGCCGGGTCGAGCAACGTTCGCAGACCGATCGCAGAAAGCCGGTTGAAGCCGGAGCCCCCGTCACGCTTCCCGCCGGCGTCACCGAGGATCGCCGTAAGGCGCCCGATCGCCGGGCGAAGGAAGAAACCGATCGCCGCATCGGCGAGCGCCGCCGTTCCGATCGCCGTGTTTTCGACATCACGAGCCTCGAGCGCCGTATCGAAGAGCGCCGGGTCCGCCGGGGAGACGACGATCTCCTTCCGGAAGAGCTCGAGCGCGCGTTCGCGACGCCCGACCACGCCCAGGAATTGGAAGTCACCGTTCTTTGGGGCGAGCACATTCTCGACGTGTCCAACTACGTCGACCCGACGATTCTGACGGTCGGCGAGGACGCGAAGAACACCTACATCATCCCGAGCGTCGGCATTCCCGAAGAGTTCCCCCTCGTCTCCATCGAAGAGGACGGAACCGCCCATCTTTCCTTCACCGAGGAAATGAAGGGCACGATCCGCTGCCGCGACAAGATCTACTCGGTCCAGGAGCTGACCAGCGAGAAGTTCGTCCGTAAGAACGGCAACTCCTACGTCGTAGCGCTCCGCCGGGACGATTTCGCCAAACTCAGCATCGGCACGATCAACTTCTTCATCCTTTACGTGAAGCCGGCTCCGCGGATTCTGCCGCCGCCGATGTTCGATCGCGACGTGCTCCTCATCCGCACGTTCGTCGGGTCGGCGATTCTGCTGATTCTCTTCTTCGTAAGCGTGAACTTCATCCCGAAGCCGATTCCGGTAACCATCGACATGGTGCCCGAGCGGTTCGCCAAGATCGTCATCAAGAAGAAGCCCAAGATCCCGAACCAGGCGCTTTCCGGCACCAAGTCCGTCGAAGGCGGCTCGGTCATGGGCGAAGGCGGCCGCGCGAAGGGCGAAGAGGGAATGGCGGGCAAGAAAGAGCTTCCGAAAGACAAGCCTATGGCCCAAGTCATCAACCCGAAAAACGGGGAAGTGGTGAAGAAGGAGCCCGGCACGCCGAAAACCGTTTCCGCGAAGCCGAAGGAAATCCCCCGCAAGGTCGTCGATTCGAACGCGGCGAAAAGCGTGGGTCTCTTGAAGGCTTTCTCGAAGAGCGGCATCAAGAGCGATCTGAAGTCTCTCACCAACGGTACGGGTGAAGGCGGCGGATTCGACGAGTTCGGTAAAGCGGTCGCGGGCTTGCGCGGCAAGACCCTCGAAGAGGGCGGCGGCGCCGGCGGCAAAGGACTCAAAGGCGTCGGGGTCGGCGGCGGCGGTACCACGATCGGTATCGACGGACCTTCCACCAAGGGCTTCGGCCGTGGCTGGAGCGGTGACGGAATCGGCGAAGGCATCTCGGGCCCGGGCCGTCTCGGCATCAAGGGCGAGCACGCCATCTCCATCGCTTCCGAGAACGTCCAGGTACTTTCCGGTCTTCCCAAAGACGTGATCAACGCCGTCGTGCAGAAGCACCGCTCGGAGATACGCGCCTGTTACGATGCGGCCCTTCGGCGTAACCCGAATCTGCGCGGCAAGATCGTGATCGCCTTCACCATCCAGCCGAACGGTATCGTGTCGGCGGCGTCGGTGAAGGAAAGCACGCTGGGCGATCGCGGCCTCGGCGGCTGCATCACCGATCGCGTGAAGAGCTGGGGCTTCCCGCAGCCGGAAGCGCCGGTGGTCACCGAAGTGTCGGCGTACCCGTTCTACCTGGTGCCGGCGAATTAACTCCGCGTCCTCGACAAAGGTCGCCTTGGTTCCCAAGTCTCGCTTCGAAGCGATTGGCTGGGCCTCGTTCTGCGCCGCCTATCCTCTACGGGAGGCTTGGCGTTGCCGACCGCTCGAAATCGAACCCTCCCAGGTCACTCCAAAGTTTCGCTTTTCCAACGGGCACAAACAAATCGCCTTCCATATTCCCGACGGGCCGGACTCCGTGGGAACCCTCTACGTTTCCCCCGAGCGCGCTCCGGAGCCGATCCGAAAGCTCTGCGAAACGTCCCCCGCCATCTCCACGAGACGGTTCTTCCTGCGCATGCTGTTCGGCGACATTCGTCTGAATCCGGTTCTTCACATCTTCGCGCTCAGTTGTTTGGCCGTGCCGTTCGCAGTGGCCGGCGTGCGCCTCTCGGTAAGCAGGCTGGATGCGATCGGCGCCGAAGTGCTTTCCGCCCAAGGAGTAACCCGATCCGAGGTGCTGACGGTGCTTGCCATCGTCGGAAGTCTCGCGGTCTTGATCTGGCCAGTCGCGGTCAACGTGGCCTATCTATTTTTCTTTCCGAAGTTCTTGCGCAGGCGGTCCAGGGAAACCGAGACGCGCCGGCTGAACTTGCTGTCTCTCTATCTTTTCTCGTCGGTAATTCTTGGTACGGCGGTCTGGTTGGGCTCCAAGATGCTCTTCGCCCCACCCCAGCCGGAGACCACGGCGGCGCTGGAAAAGGCCGCTCGCTCGACGGCAAGACTGCTTTGGACGCTCTAGGTCCGATTACTGAGGAACGTAGATACTGATAATTTGTCCGAGGCCGTCGATGAAGACGGTTTCCACGTAGTATGTAGTGCTGAACGACGGAGTTTCGGTCTCGGGATGGACGTAGAAGTCCAGAGTGGTTCCGTCGACCCACCGGTGAAGCCGGGTGTAGCCCGCGGTGGGCGCCGTGCTTCCGTATCCCAGAAGTCCCTCGCTGGTTCCCCCGAAATCCCCACAGTTACTCCAGTTCGAAACATAGTGTCGTCCGTTGGGTAGCAGGCAACGGTAGAGTGCCACGTTCGTCGACTGCAGCAGGTCGGGCGCGGGCAACACTCCGAAAGCCCGCCCGCCACCGAACTCGATCGCATAGGGGCTCGAGATTTCGGCCGGATTCAATGTGTAGAGGTGATCGACGCCGACATTCACGCCCCGATATACCGAGCTGCCGAGAGCCGCCACGCCCGTGCCCGTGATGGGATTGATTACCGTCGTCTGATTCCCGCTCAATCCGGGAGAGGTCCAGTTCGCGGTCAGAGTACCGGAAACCGCGCCGAGCCCAACCGGGTTGAACCGCAGCTGGAACGTGCAGCTCGCGCCGGCGGCGAGCGGAAGTCCGGATCCCGGGCAGGTGTTGTTGACGACGCTCATGCCGGCGCCAGTGATGGCGAAGGCCGGCGTTCCCATGGTGGCGGCCGACAGTCCGCTGTTGGTCAGTGAGATCACGGGAGAGGTTTTCGGATTGCCGATAAGGGCGTTGCCCGCCGCCCAGGACCCCACCGAAAAGGCGAGCGAAGCGGGCGAAGAGCCCGTGCCGTTCGGGGCGTACAGCGTCAGGATTTGACCCAGGCCATTCGTGAACGGCAGGTCGACGCCTCCCCCGGCTAGCAAAGCGTTGTACTCGCCGAGAGAGAGTGTGGAGATATTGTCGAAGTTCGCAAACCCCGGCCGGGCCCGGTAAAGGCGTCCGGTATTGCTCGTCGGAGACGTGCAAACGTAGCCGTAGGCGCCTTCGTTCGTTCCTCCACCGAAGTCGGCGCAGTCGGCTCTCGCCGATACGACGTGGTTGCCGAAGGCGAAAGTGGTGCAGCGGTACAACAGCACGCCCGCTCCGCCGGTGCATTGGGACGCGTCGGCGAGCACGCCGAAAGCTCGTGCGCCACCCAGCTCGTAGGTGTAGGTGGGAGTGCCTTCCCCATAAGTCAAAGTGAAGAGATGGTCGCCGCTTGCGGCGTAGGCGCGGTAAACCGGCCGGGTCAGGGTGCCGGTGACGGACGCTATGAAAGTGTTCGCGGCGAGGGTGGAAGTGTTGCTTGAATTGTAGGAAATGTAGAGCGAACCCGTGCTGACGCGGTTCCAGTTTCCGTTGGCCAGGTTCACGCTGACCGTGCAGCTCGCGCCCGGGGCGAGGGAGCCGCCTCTTACGCAGCTACCGGGCGAGCCGGGAAACACGATCGTGCTGGGGAAGCCGAAGTCGGGGCCGTTGGGCCCGGAGAGGCTGCCGTCGAGGTTGCTCGCCGTCGAGCCGCCGTTGTTTCTGACGGTCAAAGTGGTGAAGGGGACGCGCAGGGACTCCGTCATGCCGCCGCCGATGCCGAGGGACGTGGAGCCGGAAAGGTAGGCGAGCAGCGCGGGGCTTACTCCGGTTGCCGTGAGAGGTGTCAGCTGCACGGTCTGGTTTCCGCTGAGCCCAACCGCCGTCCAGTTGGCGGTAAGAGTGGCGCTTATCGCGCCCGCGGAACCTGGACTGAATCTGATTTGAAGGGTGCAGCTCGCGCCGGGCGCGAGAGTGCCGCCTGCGACGCAAGTACTCGTCGGCAGGCTGAGAGCTCCCGAGCCCGTTCCGGAAAAGGGCGAGAAGACCGGATTGCCGAGCGTGGCGTTCGCATCGCCGTTGTTCGTGAGGCTCAGAGTACCCGACTGCGCGTATCCTCCGACGGTGACCTCGCCCGCCGCGATATTCGGAAGGGAGAAAACCAAAGTGCCGGGCCGGATGCCTGTTCCAGACAGGCCGTTCGTATTGGAGGTCGTGGTGTTGCCGGAAGCTCCGGCGTAAGTCCAAATCAGCGTGGGCGTGGCGCTCGCCGAGCCCAAGGCGACCGGGCTGAATCGCAAGGTGAATGCGCATGAACCGCCCGGGGGAACCGTTCCGCCGCTGCCGCCGCTCACCCAGCCGCAGGTGTTGGAGACGATCGAAAAGGGGCCTCCGCTGAGGCCGAATCCGCCCGTACCCGCGAAGGTGCCGGCGAGCGTTCCCGTGTTCGAAATGGTCAGATTCTGATTGAGGTTGCTGTTGACCACCACGTTTCCGAAACTCAC
>CAZZHG010000012.1:0-67951 GCA_964653655.1 uncultured Pseudobdellovibrionaceae bacterium | reverse complement strand
CGGTGGTTCGCAAACCCCGCCACCTTCCCGACGAGTCGCCCCTATGCCTTCCTCACCAGACTCTCATGCGGGCTAGAAGCCTCGAGCAATTTCAAAGGTTGCCCAGGGGCAAGCGGTACGGATTTTCGGCGACGTTTTCGACTACGCCGGAGACTCGGGCCAGAATTCAGGCGGAGTTTCTGGAGTTCGTGAAACGGGCAGAGCAGCTGGCGACCGGGGGAAGGGAAACTCACGTCTATCAGATGAACTTCGATCTCTTTCCCTGGGCCGACTGACTGTGTTTTGACTCGAAAATTTCCCTTTGAGAGAATCCCGGGCACCGTTTCTCCAACACCATGGCCCTTCCTTCTCTTCCCCTGAGCCATTTTCCGAAAGTAGTGGGCCGGATTCTGCTGGGCGGCAATCGCGCGGCCCGCTTCGCTCTCGGGGTCGCCGCGCTCGGCCTCGCCGTTTCTCCCTTGGACAGGATGTTGTCGGTGGTCGAGCGCCGCCGCCGGGGAGACAAGTCCGACCCTCCGGTTCTCTTCGTGGTGGGTTTGCCCCGCTCGGGATCGACGGTCGTCGCTGAGCGCCTAAGCCGTCTGCTTCCGGTCGTCGCGCTCAACTCCGCGATGTCCGTGCTGCCGCATTCCCGCCATTACGTGCACCGCCTCTTGAAGAAATGGAGGCCCCGGCGCAAAGCGGAGCTCATCAACTATTACGGCCACGGTTTGGGCTGGCTCGCTTCCGGCGATACCTACGCGATTTGGGATCAGTGGCTCGGCCCGTGCCATCATCTGCCGCCGAAACTCGCCGAAGAGCAGGCCGCCGACATGGTGGATTACTTCCGGGGCCTGCATGAGGTTTACGGTCAGCCCATTCTCGCCAAAAACAACCGCAATTCCCTTCTCATCGCGCGGCTCGCGGAACTTTTTCCGAAAGCGATCTTCGTCGTGGTGGAACGCGACCTGGAAGAGGTGGTGCGTTCCACCTCCCGTGCCACCTCCGAGTTCGGGTTGAACGACCGGGTGTGGGGACTTTCCTCCACCGAGAAACCGGAAACCTTTCCGGATGGAGATGTCGCCGCCGCCTGCCGCCGGTCGGTGGAGAAACTTCAGGCGGCGATGGAATCCCAGCTCTTTCTCGTTGCCGCGGACCGGGTGTTTCGCGTTCCTTACGCCGGCTTTTTAGCCGATCCGAATGCGTTCCTCGGACCCATCGCCCGGAGGCTTGGTTGAGGAAGGTCTCCTGGCTGCTTCTCGCGGCCTCGGGGCTGTTTTGCTTGCGGCTACTCGGCCGGTGCCAGGTTTGGTTCGCCCGTCCCTGGCGCGGGGATCCGGGAAATCACAACTACGCCGTTCTCGCCGGAGAGGACCTTCGCGAAGCACTGAGAACGCAAATGCAACCGATGCTGGAGTACTGGTTGCGCGCGAAGGTTTGGCTTCCTCTTCTCGGGATGAACGAGCGTGCGTTCCGGATTCCCGGAATTTTCTACGCGCTCTGCCTTCTCGTCGTTGCGATAGCGGTTGCCTGGCGGCACGGATACCGCCGGGGGTTCGCCGTGGGAGCCGTCGTTCTCGCCGTCGGGGCTTGGCTGTCCGGAAACGAATGGCTTGCGTGGGAGGCGACCGGCGGCCGTCATTACACGCTGGTGGCCCTGGCTTCCGTCCTTTGGTTCTCCGTCGCGTTTCTGGATTTGGGTTTGCCGGCGTGGGTTTTCCACGCCGCGAGCCTTCTCTTCGTAAACACGCATTTCTTCGCCTTGCCTTTAGTGGCCGCAGGTTACGTGATTCGCCGGGATTTGAAAGCGGGCGCCTTGGTGGCGGCCTTCACGATGCTTCTCAACTGGCCGGCGCTCGATCAGCTGATATTCGCGTTTCCCGCGGAGACACAAGACCCCAGGCCACTCTCTCAGGGAAGCTGGCTGGAGATAGCGGCGGAAACCTGGAAACAGTTTTGGTTTCCGGCGGCCTGGCTTCTCGTCGCGCTTTCGGTTTGGCTGTGTTGGCGGAGAAACCGATCGTTTCTGCTCTTTCCGTTTCTTCTGGTGCCGCTCGAAATCGCGCTACTCCATTGGGCGTCCGCCTATCCCTTCAAGGAACGGTATCATGCGGTCTTTCTCGGTCAGTTCGTGGTCCTCGTGGTGCTTGCCTTCGAGGCGCTGTCCCGCCGTCCTACGCTCGCGTTCGCCTCGCTTTTTCTGATTCTGGTTTTTTCGGTTCCCTCTTCTCTGAAGGAAGGAGCGTTCGCGCGGCTTCGGGTTCCGCCCGAGAATTTCACCGATACGTGGGAGGCCTACCGCAAGATCGCCGTCTTCGGGGGCGCACGTATCGTGCATGAACAGGCGAAGGGGGACGTCCGGCTCGCGAGGTTTTATCTGGCCGCTCAAGGCCTGAAATCGCCTCCTGTCGTTTCCGCCCAGGCGGCGGAAAGTCATTTTCTGGAAGAGGGAACCCGGGGGACGATCGTGCTGGATGGAATGGGGAGAAAATCCTGTCCCGCCGCCCCACTTCAGATGAGCGGCGGGATCAGGATAGTGCCTCTCCACCAAGGGGTCCGGTGCGTACACCTGGTGGAGGGAGCAAGAACCTTCACCGAGCTCGCGGGAGCGGCGGCCCGGGTTGGGTTTCCGTTGGGGTCGGAATCACTCGGCCGGAGTCTCACTACGGTCGACCGTTAAAGCGAAATAGAGCTCGCCGTCGATTTCCGCGACCCAAGTGGGAAGCGGGTCTTTCTGCATTCCGGTCTTGTCGGAGAGCTTCAATTTCAGCGAGCCCTGTTCCGCTTCGTACATCCGCGTGCCGTCGTCGAGCTTCCACAGCTTGGTGCGGACGGAGTCGCTTTGCTCGGGGGTGAACGGCTCCGTGCAACCGTCGCGCCTGATTTCCTTCACGATGGTTCTATAGAGCTGGGCGATACCGGGCATCTTGATCAGCTGTACACGGTACCCTCTGTCGCACGGCTGGGGGTCGATCGTGAGCGGGAACATTCTCGCGGTTCCCTTGATGCCGCCTCCGTGCGGGACGAATACCCCGAGTCCGGGCGGAAGCCCGTGTCCGTCTTGAGGCGGCGGGGTGGCGTGTGCCTGATTCACCGAGAGACCGAGTAACAGAACGAGAGAGAAAAACTTCATGGGGAAGCTCCAATTTTTCGCGGCGTAATTGCCGCCGAAGTGGGTGGTTTCTAGCTTTCGGCGAACTTCCGGATCAATCCTCAGCGATTCGGAGTGGTTACCATTTTGTTACCAAATCCGGCCGAGGTGGTTACAAGTCTTGATTCGGCGTTCGCCAAAATGGTAGATCCGCGCGAATGGAAACTTCCGCCCAAAGCGCCGCGCCTTCGGATGTTTTGAGGCGGGCCCTCGTGGAACGGGTTTCCCGTAATCCCTCGTATTCGTTACGCGCGTTCGCGCGCGATCTCGGAATCAGCCACGCTTATCTCAGTCTCGTCTTGAGCGGCAAGCGCCCCATTCCGGTGAAGCGCGCCCTTCATTTCAGCCAGGCCGTCGGTCTCGATCAGAAGGCATCCCTCGGATTTCTGGACTCCTGCCGGCGAGCTCAATTCGACCGGAAAATCTCGTCTCCGGTGGAGCCGAAGGCGAAGTCCGGCGAAGAGTTTTTCAGCGTGCGTCTCGACCAGTTCAAATACCTGTCCGAGTGGTACCACGTCGCCATCTTGGATCTGACCACCTTGGATTGCTTCGAATCCAGCGATCGGTGGGTCGCCGATCGCTTGGGTCTCACGCTGGAAGAGGTAAGGGCGGCGGTCTCGCGCCTCAAACGTCTCGGGCTGCTCACGGTTTCGCGCGGCAAATGGAAGAAGACCCACGCCAAGGCGGAGTTTCTTCCGGGAGAAGCCAACGAAGCCGTGCGAAAGTTTCACGGGCAGATGATCGGCAAAGCGCTCGCCGCCTTGGAATCGGGCGATCCGGAGGATTTCGCCGCCCGCGACATCACGGGGATGACGATGGCCATCAACCCGGCCCGTCTCGCGGAAGCGAAGAAGCGGATTCAGAAGTTTCGCCGTTCTCTATTGAGATACCTGACCCGTGGCGAGTGCACCGAACTTTATCAGATGAACGTGCAGGTTTTCCCCCTTACGAAAAGACGGAGGCGCTCATGAAGAAGTGGCTCGTTTCGATGCTCGTCCTCGCCGGTTGTCAGCGGCAGCTCGTGGTTCAGGCTCCCGCGCCTTCCGATCTTCCGGCTCAACAGATGTCGGGCGGAGGCACGGATGTGGGCAGCGGCGGCGACAACCACGCGAAGGACCACTTAGCGGCCTGGTTTCTAGGGGAGGACCGTCCCATTGCTGTGTGCTTCGAGATCGGGCCCGAGTTCGGCGCTGACAAGGAAACCGTCCGCAAGATCCTCGAGTCCGCTTTCGCCCAATGGGGAAACTACATCAAGGGACACAATCTCTATCCTGAAGAGAAGGCTCCGAAGCTTTCGACGAAGCTCACCCTAAGCGACGTTTGCGACGGGAAACAGGAGTTGGCTGTCTATCTCGGCGTCGAAAACGCGGTGGTTAAGGCGGCGAAGGGGCAGTTCGACAATCCGACGGCGTTCGTGCAGCGCACCCACTACGATCCCGCGACCGGGCTTGGCCGCGGCTTTATTTACGTGAGTCCCGCGGGATCCGTTCGCGCCAATTTTCCGGATTGGAAACGGGAAGGGCGGCTTGAGGCGATGCTGCTTCACGAGATCGGGCACATCTACGGCAACGATCACGTGCCGGGAACCATCATGGCCCAAGGAATCAGTGAGCTACTCGCAGGAAACTGGGCGGGTGAGTATCTGGCGAGAATCGATCACTGCCGGGAGCTTACGCCCTGCTACGACTGCGATTACTATGCGCGGGTCCATTCCGTGTTCCAGGACGAGAGTCAGGCGGGCTTTTTCGAGAGTTTGGGCGTGAAGAGCAAGGGAGACTTCTTCATCGGGGTCTCTCGCAACTTCGTCGGAAATTTTCTCGGCATGGTGGTCATCGAGCCCGAGCTGAAACCCTACGGGTATGCCAAGTTCCTTCTGGCCAACCGCACCTCCCGTCCCGTTCACTCGAGCGGCGCGGCCACCTTCAAGATAGTGCAGGGGGACCAGGTCTTCACCCGAGGCGATGTGTCGCTCATTCAATATTCGACCTTGTTTGAGGTCCCCGCGCTGAAAGTCTCCGGCATGATGATTCTCGAGTACAACATGGCCAGCTGCCAAAGCGACTGGCCGGACAACCGCTCTCCCTTGGAAGCTTCCTTCGTACGCAACGACGAGCAGCACCCCATGGCGTCCTTCGGAATTCCGGTGGTGAGAAATCAGAAAGACGGCACGATCTACCCGCCGGCGTTGATGGAAGAGAATTAACCGGTTAATCGGCGCTCGGAAGTTTTTGATTTCGTCTTGCGCCGGAAGAAGGCCCGAATCGTCTCGACGACCCGGATCAGGTCTTTTTCCGCGAGCCCCGGATAGAGGGGGAGCCTCACCAGTTTCGCGCTTTCCGCCGTCGTGTACTTGTCCTTGGCGTGAAAGCGGCCGAACTTTCGCCCAGCCGGGCTCGAATGCAGCGGCTGATAATGAAAAGCGGTCTGGATTCCTTTGCGCGCGAGCTGACGCTGGAAATCCGCTCTTTGCTTAGCACTCGACAGGCGAACCGCGAACGCATGGCCGTTATGCTCGCAATGCGCGGGCACGTAAGGAAGCGTCAGCGGTAGATCGGACAAGCAGCGAAAGTAGTGGTCCCAAGCTTGAAGGCGGCTGAATCGGATGCGTTCGGCCTCCTCGAATTGGCTGAAGAGCAGCGCCGCCGTGAAATCGCTTGGAAGATAGGACGAGCCGCAATCCATCCAGGTGTATTTCTCCACTTCCTTTCGGAAAAACTGGGCGCGGTTCGTTCCTTTCTCCCGCAATATTTCCGCGCGGGGGACCAGTTCCTCGCGGTTGAGGAGAAGGGCGCCTCCCTCTCCGGCGCTGAAGTTCTTAGTTTCGTGAAAGCTGAAACAACCTAAATCCCCGAGAGTACCGACGGGGACGCCCCGATACCGGGAAAGCATCGCCGATGCCGCATCTTCCACCATTAGGAGCCCGTGGCGGGTGGCGATGTCGTTCAGTACCGTCATCTCGCAGGCGACCCCATTGTAATGAACGGGGATGATGGCTTTGGTGCGCCCCGTGATGGCGGCTTCCACGAGAGACTCGTCGAGGTTCAGCGTATCGGGCCGGATATCGACGAAAACCGGCTGAGCCCCTCTCAGCACGAAGGCGTTCGCGGTCGACGGAAAGGTGAAGGAGGGCAGGATGACCTCATCGCCCGGTCTCACTTTAGATAGCAGTGCCGCTATCTCGAGCGCGTGGGTCGCCGACGGTGTGAGGAAAGCCTTCGGGCATCCCGTTTTCTTTTCGATCCAACGCTGACAGCGCTTTGTGAACGCCTTGTCTCCGCCCAGCTCACCCGAGCGAAGGGCCTGGAGCGCGTAGCGTTCCTGGTTTTTCGCGACCGCGGGTCGGCTGAAGGGAATTTGAATCACAAGAAGCTAAGGGTAACCCACGGGGGTCAAAACTGAAAACCGAAGGAAATCAGAAGCGAGGGAAGGATGGGGTACTGTTTGCGCAGCGAGGCGGCGGCCGCTACGCCCTGGGATTGCAGATCTTGCTGAAGCTGATCGAGGGCGGCCTGGTTGCCGGCGGCTCCGCCTACCAAATCGGGGATAAGAGCGTTTACCGTCATTGAGGAGGTGAACGCGCCGACCCACGCCGCGCCGAGACTGATGTTGGCGAAAAAGAATTTTCCGGTGAACAAGTATCCGATCGACAGCGCCGGGATGGCTTGGCGGAAGGTTAGGTCCGCCGTGATGAGGGCGCCGGTTAGGGAAGTGGCGAGCGCGGTGTTTTCCAGTCCCGTCGTAACGTGAGCCGTCATCTGCGCCAACGAATAGGCGAGCTGGAAGTAGAAGTTATTCTCCGCCGGGAAATATCTAATGTAGGCGGAGATGAAGTTCGCCCGCGGCACGATGGTCGGATTCGTCTGGTAGGCCATTCCGTCGGCGAGGGTAAGCGTAGTCGCCGGCCCCTGCATCGCCTGGCCGAGCGGCGGAACGTTGGGGATGTAGGAGTAGCCCACTCCGAGCTGCCAGCGTTTCCAAACCTGAACCTGCCCGTGAACGAACACGAGCTCCGGAGATCCCGTTCCCACGTCGAAAGAAAGCACGCGCTCGGGAAGGGCGAACGAGCTTTTGCCGGCGATTAAGACGGCAAGCGTCAGCCATTTGAGAGGGGAGCGCATCGATCCTCCTATCGGCGCCGATCCGTAATTTCCAAATGTTAAGGTTTCGCCATTTTTGGCCGATTGGATCGCTGATGGCCCCTATGGGCCAGTGTGCATTGCTGCGACGCATAAGGCGCCGCAGGGCTTTCGAACCACGGACGGGATATATGTCAGCGAGGAATCCCCTCTTCTCACTCGGTGTTCTGACGGGCTGCGCGATCTTCGCGTGGGCGTCTTGCGCATTCGCCAGGCCTCCCGACGAAGCCGAGTTCGGCGCGGCCGCCGTCATCGGCGAGGACATCGCCCGCTGGATCAAGAAGCTCGAAACCGAGGAAAAGAAAGTCGACTCGGTCGCTCTCTTCTCCGTGAACGCCAACGAGCCCTTCGACGGCACGTTCAGCACCGTCATCGAAACCGAAATCATGAAGTATCTCGCCAAGCAGGGGATCCACCGGGTCACCACCTGCGCGGAATGCAAAACGGCGAAGGTCGAGATCCAAGGCAACGAAGTCATCGTGACGAAGGGCGCGTCCGACGTGGAGGCCGTGAAGAAAGCCGGCAAGAAACTTCCGGCGGACTCGTTGCTCGTCGCCGAGATCTACCGCACGAAACTTTCGCTGCTCGCGCAGGCGACTCTTTACTCGAACACCGACGGAAGCCTAATGGGCGCGGAGCGGTTTCAAGTGCCCGCCGTCAACTTCTCCGACAGTTCCGTGCAGTTACTCATTACTTTCGGTTCCGGCATCGGCATGTACTCGGGCGGAAGCTCTCAGAGCGGAATCACCACTTCTCTCAACGTCCAGCTCGCCGAAGAGCTGGGCTTCGCCAAGGGCGGTTTGAACCTCGGCATGGTTTCTGCTCCCGGAAATACCCTGATCCACCTTGATCCGACGATTTCGTTCCGCGGACGTTACGGTCACTCGTCTCTAGGCTGGTCGGTGAACGTCGGGGTTGGCTACGGCATGCTGAGCAGCTTCAAGGGCCCGGTCGCCAGATTCTCCTACGAGCTCTTTCTCGGTTCGTGGGCGGTGGCCGGAGTCGACGGCGTCTACTTTTTCGTCCCCAGCACCGCTCCCGCCGGAACCCTCAGCGGCTACGGCGGAGTGCACATAGGGCTGGCCTTGGGAAGATGAAACGCGCGTTTCTACATTTCAGCTGGGTGATTGCGGCCATCCTCGGCGTCAGTTTGTCCGGCGCGGACACCCCCATCGTGCCCATCGTGCCGCCGCCGGATTCGGAAGCGCCCCCCGGTTTCTATTCCGTGAACGAGACGGACAATCAAGTCGAGCTGAAAACTCCTTACGGCACCATTCACATTCCGACGGGTTTCGGCCAGAACGTGCCTTACCGTCTTTCGATTCCCGTCGATCAGCTGAAAAAGGGCGCGGGTCCGGTGGCGAATTTGAATCCGGAAACCGACGCGAAGGCGCCGGAGGCCGCGCGGCAGACGGACTCCGTTCCGCTTCTTCCGACGGGAAAATTCCTTCCGAACCAGCCGGGTTCCCAGGTTCCGACTGTACTCATCGACGATGCCGATTCTCTCGTCGTGGACGCGAACCGGCTCTTCAACCGCCGCCGCTTCTACGAAGCGCTTACGGTGGTGGATCAGCTGCTTCGCAAGCGTCCGGAGTTCACGCGGGGCTGGCTCATGAAGGGTAGCCTTCTGCTCGTTCAGGGACACAAGGATTTGGCCATGAAGGCCTGGAAGAAAGCTCAGGAGCTGGAACCGGCGAACCCGGAAGTCCAAAGCGTCCTTAGCCGATACCAATGAAGATTCTGATCACATTGTTGCTTGCCGCCTCCACCGCCTTCGCGGCGGAGTCCCCTTATCTCGTCGAGGCGCGGGTCCGCACCGATCTCGAAGGCTTGCTCTCCCGGTTGATTCCCTCCGATCAATACCTGCTCCAGGTGAACGCGGAAGTCCGCGTGGACGAGCAGAGAAAAGTGGTCGAAGGCGAGGAAAGCCAGGACGTGGAAGCCGCGGCGAAGATCACGCCGCCGGATCCGCTTCCAGGTTTTGTTCCCGAGACACCGGATCCGGTGCCGGCCGCCGACAAGCACCTGCGCCACACCTATCGGTCCGTGGAGACTCCGGTTTTGACGGCGATACGGGTGAACATCGGGTTCGATCAAGAGCTTCCGCAAAAAGTTACGGCGCAGACGAAGAATTTGATTCAGACTTATCTCTTCGCGAACTATCCGGACGTCGTTCGCTTGAGCTTTCTGGACGTCGCGATGCTAAAGGCGCCGAAGAAGGACAAGGACGCGCCGGTTCTGCCGCAGAACCCGGCCGACGCGGTGGAAGAAGAGGAATCGCTCGCGGACTTGGCGACGAAGTACTTCCCTTGGATCGCGCTCGCTGCCATCGGCCTTTATTTGGTCTTGCGCCGCCGCGCCCCCGTGGAAGCCCCGAAGCCGGCGAGAAGCCAGTCGCGCCCGAGATGGAGCCAGCCGCCTCAGGTCGCCGCTCCCATGATGGCCGCGCCCTATGCGCCGGCACCCCAACAGGCCGCGGCCACGGCCGCGCTTGCCCCGTCCGCTCCCGTTTCGGGCTCCGCCCGCACGCGCTTTCTCGAGAGAGCCGTCTCGAATGCCAACGCGTTTCGGGCCTATTACGAAATGCTGACTCCCGAGCTGCGCGGCGAAATTGAAACCGTTCTCGGCGGCCCCGCTTTCGAGAGTCTGATGGAGAATTTTCATTTCGATCGCCCACAACCTTCCGGTCCCTCGGGGGACTTGGAGGACATGGCGGCTGCCTATGAAGCGCAGTTCAACGAGTTCGTGAACGCGAAGCTGAGTCAGGACAAGCAGTTCTTTGGGTTCCTGAACCAGCTCACTCGCGAGCAGCTCGCTTCCCTGATGACGTTCGAGAGCGATCTCACCGTTTGTCTGATGATGCGCTTCATGAAGCCGGTTCAATGCGCGGCGGTTCTCGACGGCCTGCCGGCCCAGCGCCGCCACGCGGTGCTGAGCCGTCTCGACGAGGCCCAGCAGATTCCGCTTTCGGAAATCGCGACCATAGAGCGCGACATCCGGGAAGCCGTCCGCCGGTTGCCCGCGTATGCCATCGGCCCCGGACCCTCTCAAGTCGATTTCTGGTCCAGCGTTCTCAGCGAGTCGACGAGACAGGCGGAGATTCTTCGGGACCTGGAGGCTACGAACCCCGGGATCTCCCCGTCGCTGCAGAAGTTCAAGTTCTCCCTCGAGGACGCGGCCACGCTGCCCGACGATTTCCTCAAGAAGGTCACCTCGGAGATGGACAACGAAGAGCTCGCGCTCGCCATCAGCACCTGCAGCGCCGACGTGGCCGAAGTGGTCATGGGCTCTCTGCCGGAACGCCGGGCTAATCTCCTTCAGGGTCAATTGAATTCCGCCCGCTCGGCGCCGAGAGATAAGGCTCAGCGGGCACGCAATACCTTCACGAAACGGATCCGGGAGGCGATGGCCCAATGATTACGCGTTTGTTCGGATTTGCCGGAGTGGTGGCCTGTCTGTGGATCGTCTTCGAGTACGAAGGCACCTCGGAAGCCGTGGGGCTCTTGCGCCTCTTTCACTGGCCCGCCATGGTACTGACGGGACTCGGTCCCATCGCCCTTCTTTTTCTGTGCTTCGACGCGGGGGAAGTTTTCCGTGCTTTCGGAATGGCGATGTTCCGTTCGCCCGGGCGTCTAAAGAAGAAGTCGACGAAAGAAGCGATGTTCTTGCACGAGCTGGGAAAGAGTTTCTACGACGGCGGCCAGAAGGCTTTCGACTCGGCCAAGGCCGGAGGGCTCACGCCTTTCGTGGAGAAGGTGGTGGAGCGGCTTTCTCTGCGAATGCCCACCGCCGACATCCGCGATCTCTCTTCGATTGATCAGGGCCGTCGGGAATCCGAGCTGGTGCAGGCGGTAAATGTCGTCAGCTCCGCGGTTCGTCTCACTCCGTCCATCGGCATGCTCGGGACCATCATGGGCATGGTGCGCTTGCTCTCGACTTTGGAGGACCCCTCCAAAATCGGATCCGCCATGGGACTTGCGCTGCTCACCACGTTCTACGGTCTTTTCTTCTCGCTCGCGGTCTGGACGCCGATTCAGCAGAAGATCGAAAAGCTTCTGTCTCTCGAAATGCATGGTTTCGATCAGACGCTTCGCTGGCTCGAGCTGCTCGAGAAGCGTAAGCCCACTTCTTACTTCGCCGATACGGCGGAAATCGCCGACGACGCCAAGCCTAAGCTCAAACGGGTTGCCTGATGCGACGCTATTTTCGAAGAAGGCGCCAAGGTGAAAGCGGAGAGTTTCTCTGGCTCGTGAGCTTGAGCGATCTGATGATTCTGCTCTTCATCTTCTTTGTAACCCTGTACAGCTTCGCGGCCAAGCAGATGAAGCAGGCCGACATCATGAACATTCTCTCCGCCCTCGGAAACCGGCGGGTGAAGGATCCCGTGGGCGACATCCAGGGAAGCGTCACCCAGTGGGTGACCAAGAGCGGGCTTCAGGATCAGATCGTCGTGAAACGAAAAGGCGGAGAGCTTCTGGTCGAGATCAAGGACCAGGTGTTCTTTTCCAGCGGCAAGTTTCAGCTTCACGACCGCGGCCGCAAGCTGATGGGCTCCCTCGCCAAAGCCCTCGGAAAAGTCCCGGCTCCTTACCGCATCGGCATCGAAGGGCATACGGACGACACTCCGATCCACACCAGCTCGGTGGGCAGCAACTGGGACCTGTCGGCGAAGCGGGCTCTGTCCGTTCTAGGGTCCTTGAGCCTTCCTCCGGAAGTCGAACAGCGGACCGTGATTCTCGCCTACGGCCAAACTCAGCCTCTGGTCGCCAATCGGGATAAAAGCGGCCGGCCAATACCCGAAAATCAGAGTAAGAATCGCCGCGTCACACTGAAGTTTTTCTAACTCATTTCCGACAAAATTGACTAGGCGTTCGGATTCCCCGGACTAAAATGGGCCCGCACCGGGGAGCACCATGAATTTGAAGACCGTTCGAGTCCCTCCGTCCTTCGAGCCGCTGTTTCAGACGGCCGAAACGTTCGTGAGCCGCTATTTCGAGACGAGGCAGGAAGATCCTTCCAAGGGAACCATCAACATAAATGGAGAGCGCTACGTACTCATGCGGGCGGCCTCTCTGTCCGTGAATTTTTTCGATTTCATCAGGGCGATGTATCCCGGTCTCGTGGAGAGCGAGGCGCAGCAAGCGTCGTCCATCGTGTTGTTCGACATGGCTCATAGCATGGGCCGGGCGGACGCCCTTCGTTTTCACGCCGTGACCGGTGTCTCGGATCCGATTGCGAAGCTGTCGGCTGGTCCCGTTCATTTCGCCTACGCCGGCTGGGCCTTTGTCGATATTTCCGAGAAGAGTAAGCCTACCCCGGACGAAGACTTCTATCTCCTCTACGATCATCCCCAGTCCTTCGAGGCCGACTCCTGGCTGGCGATAGGACGAAAGACTTCCTTCTGCGCCTGCTTCATGAACGCAGGCTATTCCTCGGGCTGGTGCGCGGAAAGTTTCGGCGTCCCGCTCGTGGCGGAGGAAATCCTCTGTCGTGCGAAGGGCGACGCCTACTGCCGGTTCATCATGGCGCATCCGAATCGCCTTCAGGGATTCATCCGCGACTACAAGAAGGAGCACGCCGGACTTTTCGAGGGCCGGGTTAAATGATCGAGGCTCTATACCAGTCGCTGCTTACCAAGCTCTCCACGATCACCCCTCTGTTCGCCAAGGCGCTCCTCGAGGTCTCCCTGAAAGAACGTGGTCTGACTTTGGATAAGATCACGCCCGTCGAGCTCGTGAGTCTCATCCGCCAGGACTTGGACCCGAAGCTCGCTATGAGCCTCGGGTCTTGCAACTCCATTCTGCTCGCGGGCTCCGCTCAGGTAATCACCGACGAAAACGACCGCATCATTTACCTGAATTCGGCCGCGAAACAGATTCTCTCCGTCCTGCAGGCGGACTCGCCTGGCAAAGAGCCCTTTGATCTGCTCTCGGAGAACGGATTTCTTAAGCCCGCGCAGTCCTTGAAAGAGATCGAGGTACGCGAATTTCTCTGTCCGCCGCTCGTGCGCACCTACAACGTGGCGTTGTCGCCCTTGCTGACGGAGTCCGGGGAGACCCGCGGCACGGTCTGCGTGGTTCAAGACATCACTCTCAAACAGGGTCTCGAGAACAGCATGCTGGAGTTCTGCGACCGGCTGCAGGGGGAAGTGCATTCGCGCGAGGAAGCCGAAAAGAAACTTGCGGCCCAGTTTCAGCGCGGAGTCGCCGCGTCCAAGATGGCCGCCCTCGGCGAAATGGCGGGGGGCATCGCCCACGAGATCAACACTCCGCTTGCCATCATCGGGCTTGCTTCCGAGAAGATTCCCCATCTCGTGATGACCGAACCCATCGATAGGGAGCGCATCATCGAGTTCAATCAGAAGATCGAGCGCACGGTGAAGCGCATTTCCAAGATCGTCAGCGGCCTGCGGGCCTTTTCCCGGGACGGAAGCCGGGACTCGTTTCAGAAGGAAGACTTGCGCCGGATTATCGACGACACGCTTACTCTGTGCTCCGAAAAGCTCGCGTTTCATCAGGTACGGCTTCTTACCGACGAGATTCCCGAGGCGCTCAGCCTGGAGTGCCGGGCGATCCAGGTTTCGCAAATCCTTCTCAACCTGCTCGGTAACGCTCACGACGCGGTGGCCAAGCTTTCCACGAAATGGATTCGCCTCTCGGTTCTGGAGCAGTCCTCTTACGTGGAAATCTCCGTTTCCAATTCGGGGCCGCCGATCGCCCCCTCGATTCAGGACCGCCTTTTCGAGCCATTCTTCACGACCAAGACGGTGGGCAAGGGAACCGGGCTCGGCCTCAGTATTTCGAAAGGAATCGCCGAGGACCACGGCGGGAAATTATTTCTGGACAAGCGTTCGCCCTTTCCCCGGTTCGTGCTCCGCCTTCCCAGGGTTCAGGTTTAGACTTCCATTTCAGTGAACGTAGCCGAGGACGCCTTCCCCGTTTGTACCCACGGGGCAAGGTTCGTCGACCGCGATGAAGTGAAATCCCCCGGGCTTGTAGCAGCGGTTGAGAACGCGGGTCATCTCTTTCGACTTGGTTATCGCCACGTATCCGATTACCCCGTCGTTTCTGTATGCGGGATTGATGCCGCACTCGGCGGAGTTTGCGGTGAACCAATACGCGCCGTTGTTGGTGTTGCGGCAGCGAGTGAGGGGTTGGGTACCTGGCAGGTTCGTTTCGTATGCGAGGAATGGGCCTTGGGCCACGTAAGGGTCGGCGGGATTGGAACAGAAGTCGCTTTGAAAGGCGTTGGGAGCGCAGATTTCCCGGTAACCGGCTGAAACCAGAGGTGCCTTCGCCGACACCGGGCCGTACCAGTAGCGTCCCGCCGGATCCCGGAGGGCCGCTACGGGGCGGTAGTCGGAAGCGCTTCGGCAGGCCGGCAACGTAGCCGGGCAGCTCCGAGCTCCGCTCTTGTAGAGCTGAATCAGCGTTTTCGCTTTTTCGTACAAAGCGGTTCCGTATTCTCTCGTGGGTTCCAGGTCTTTCGAGAATTCCGCGGCATAGTCGTCGACGTAATGGGAATAGCGCAGTCTCGCGGCTTCCACCGGGTATTGGCGGTTGAGATCCGCGTAGTCGGTGAAGCTGACGCCGAAGTTGCGTTGAAGGTTGCTCCGTCCAGACGCCGCTTCCGGGCTGGCGGGAAAGTAAATGAGCGCCGATATATCCCCGGCGGCTTCCTTCACCATCCGCTCAGCGAGCAGGTACTGCGCGGTCGGGACCGCGGGAAGTTTATCTCCCAGGCCGACCGCTCTGCCTCGGGACGGCGACAAGCTTGGTCCGGCTCCGTGCTCGTTCCAGGAGGAGATGAAAACGTAATCCGGCCGGCGCGCGAATACCGCATCGAACTGCTTTTTCAGCGTCAGGCCGCCGAGCCTTCCGCTCGAACCGAACGCCTGACTCGCGACCGCTCCCGGGATGTTGTAACTCGGAGTCGCCGTGATCACCGAGCCCATGGGAGTATTCGTCGACATGAACTGGTTACAGCTCGTCACGCTCGCCACGCTGGTCGTCGCGCGGGTGGTGGAGCCCGGGGCGAAGCAGGGTGAGACGAAATCCCATTTGTGGGTGGCAGTGCCGTCGAATCCGTTCGGGCCGAAGTGGGTCCACATAGGAACGGGTAAAATGTTATGAGAAGCGATTTCGTTGAGTACGCCCGCGCTCGGATACCGCTTCTCGTTGGGATCGCCGGCCGACGGGTCCACGTAGAAGAAGACTTTCTTTCCGTTGTGGCGGTAAAGGACGGAGTCGTATTGGCTGTCGTCGTAGAGGCGCAGCATCCTCGTATGGTAGGTGGAGTTGCCGGGAACCGCGCCCCAGATCGCAAGTTTCGGGACCTGGAGATTCGGATTGTTTCTCTCCGCCCGGACGGCCGCGACCGCCGCCTTCCACTTTGCGAAGAAGACCTCAATCGGACGGAAGTAGGTGACCTCCGACCCGTAATCCAAGTTGTCGAGGAAGGCGTTCGTGTTGTCGATGAGCAGAAAGTCCACGCCGAGATCGGTCAGCTGACGGACATGACGCTTGGCTACCGCCAGCATCCGGTCGTCACGGCAAATGACGTTGAAAAAGGGGGCTCGGTTCGGCTGACCGTCGAAGAAACAGTAAAGCTGAGACTTGCCGTCGGTATCGACCGGGTTCGTCTGGGTGACGAAGTCGATGGGATTGGCGAACGGCCAGGTCCCCGTACCCACGGGCGGATATAGGTCGCCGACCGACAGGTTCGGATCTTGAAGCACGTCTTGCATGGTTCTGAAGTTGGCGTCGCCGAATGTATTGTTTCGCCACGCGAAGCTCTGTGCGATTTGGTAGAGGATGCCGACTTTTCCGCCGGCGACTTGCGGCGGGCTAACCGTATAGGTCCTCGTCCCGATCAGGACGTTCGGATTTCCGTTCGCATCTATGGCGTAGACCCAGATTCCCACGGGCGAGCCGGTGCGGAAGGCATCGTCGAAGGGAACGTTGAAGCCGTGGTTGCCGTTGATCTTGAAAGCGGCGTTTACGTCGGGCCGGGCGAAATCGGCGGTGTAAATCTTGCCGGTTCCGCTGCCGGCGGGCCCGCCGTAGTACACGTGAATGGCCAAGCTCGCGTCGGGGCGATCCGGATCGTAGGCCCAGCCGTAGATTCGATCGGCGGCCGGCGGGATGTCCACGGTTCCGGTCGGAGAGCGCTCGGCTTGCGCGAAACCCGAGCAGAGAAGGACTACCAAGAACGCGAACGCGTAGATAGAGCGGTACATACGAAGACTCCGATTGGCTGGGCGGTAATCAGATGTTACTCGATGACGGTTAACGAACTATGTTGGCCTAATTTGTTAGTGATTTCATATAAATGGGCTGGTGCGGGCGGCCGCAAGCCCTCCTCGGCCCGCCGCAAGAAACCATTGCCAAAGTCGCGAGGTTGAACTAACTCTCTTTGGTCGCTGGTTTTTCTGATGCGGGAGTAGCTCATTTGGTAGAGCATCTCGTTGCCAACGAGAAGGTAGCGGGTTCGAGCCCCGTCTCCCGCTCCATTAGAAAGACCCCCAACTCACAAAATAGTAAGTTACTGAGCCTTCCGCTTCACCCGCTTGATTTGATTCCAGGCGAACATCTCGTTCCAGGCGACTTTGGAGTCTATTCCCGCGAAGATCGGGGCCATGACTCGGACGGGGGTTTGCACCGCTTTCACTGCGAGGTTCGTGCTTTCGTACGCGAGTCCTTCGGGCACGTCCCACCCGCTTTCCACCGAAATGCCGTCACTCGGCGATCCCATGACAAGCACCCGGCTCGCCGCAATCTCTCCGCCCCTCAGCAGGAACTTGTCGGCGAAGGTTTCCAGAAATGCATCGCCCCGTTCTCCCGAACCCGTGAGGCAGGCGATCAGCCGGACCTTCGCGTCCTTCGCCATCAAGTCGGGATGGGCGGAATCCCTTGCGACGTTGTCGCCTGCATTAGCGATATCGAAGCTGCCCGGGCCGCCGTGGCCGAGAACGTTCAATTTCGTGATGGGGCCAAAGTCTCTCCTGGCTTTCTCGAGCCCCGCCACCATTTCTTCGTAGTTCGCGGGGTGGAGCACGATCACTCGAGGATTCTTTCCGAAATGCCTCTTGATGGTGCGGTCGATTAAAGCTCGGTCTTTCCCGGTCCCCGCGTTCACGACGACGATTACGTCATCGTCCCTCGGTACGTCGAAGTCCTTTGTCTCGTCGAAAAACTCGTCGTGGTCGACGTGCCCCAGGTTACCGAGCGCGATGAGGCCGAGCCACACCAGAAGCTGGGGCAGGGTATCGCTCAGGTATTGCTTGATGGATTTGCGCCCCTCGGCCGAGAAAAGTTTCGGGTAGTGATAGACGCCGAGGCCGAGAGTGATGGGACCCCACATGGTCGCAAGCGCCAGGTTCTTTGCTTCCTGGGCTATCGTCGAGCCAAGTCCCCGGTAAGCGCGCTCGCATGGGCCGGCGACGGCGATTTGGCAACAAAGCCAAATAACGAGCCCCAGGCGCAGAGTTGTGCCTCGATTTCCCCCCATCCCACTGAAAGAATGCAACTCGCGTTCCGGGGCCCGTATTCCCGGTGAATTCGGGGGCCGTGGGCTCGGCCCAGCACCTAGCCCTGAGATGCGCCTTGTCTAGGTTTCTCTCGTTTCCAGAAGGCCTAGACGACGGGTAAGATTTCCCGATGCGGATTCTCGTCGACGGAAGGATTTACCGGCTGCAACAGCACGGCGGCATCAACACGCTTTTCAACGAGCTTCTTCCGCGCATCGCGCGCCAGGAGGACTGCGACGTCGAGCTTCTGCTGTCGGGTCCACCGCGCGGAGGGGTGCCCGAGGACGTCCGGAGGAAAGTGGCGCCGTTTACTTTCGCCGCGGGACTCCTCGCCAAAGATCCCTTCGTCTTTCTCTCGACGTATTTCACGGAAACAAGGGCGCCGCGCGCGGTGGCGGTGGCGGTCGTCTACGATCTGAATCACGAGCTTTTCCCCGAGTATTACCAGGGTCCGTGGGGACGGTGGCTGCGCCGCCGTTATCCGGTTTACCTTCGGCACGCGGCGAGAGTCGTAGCGCTGTCCGAGAAAACGAGGAAAGATGTGCTTGCCTGTTATGGTCTCGAGCCTTCTCGCGTGGATGTCGCCAAACCCGCGGTGAGCCACTCTCACTTTTTTCCGGAAAAGCAGGTTTCCGATGGCAAGGCGCCTTATTTTCTCTACGTGGGCGGGCGGCAGCACTACAAGAATTTCAACTTTCTGCTTCGGGCTTTCGCTCTCCAAAGAAACGCGAGGCTCATCGTCGCCGGAAAACCGTGGACGATTTCCGAGCGGGAGAATCTCCATCACCTCGCCATTCAGGATCGGGTGGAGCTGAGGCCGCTTCCCGATCACGAGGGGCTTAGGAAGCTTTACTCCGGTGCCGCGGCCTTCGTGTTTCCGTCGCTTCACGAGGGGTTCGGGTTTCCCACGTTGGAGGCGATGGCCTGTGGTTGCCCGGTCCTTCTTTCCGACACGGAAATTTTCCGTGAGGTCGCGGGTTCCGCCGGCCACTATTTCGACCCGGCCTCCGTGGACAGTCTGGCGGAGAAACTTCAAGGGGCGTTGGCGCCCGATTTCCGGCTCCGCCACTCCGGCCACTCCCGGGCCCGGGCCCTCGAGTATTCCTGGGACGAGTCCGCGAGACTCTGGGGACAGTGTCTGCGCCGGGCTCTCGCGTAGGTCTGGTCAGGGAGTTGAGCCTGAACGTCGTTCCTTAAACTCTCGACGGACCAATGACCCCGCGGCCGAAAGCGATTCTTTTTTACTTCCGAATACGTTAGCGTTCATAGGAGCTCATGCGTGAATCTCTCGCCAAGGCCGAGTATTTGTTTCGTCCCGACCAGCTCGCCAGGCGTCTTCGCCTTGCGGTAACGGGCGTTCCTGACCGCGAGCTTACCGTGAGGCTCCCTTGGGGCTGGCCGCTGCGCGTGAATCCGTCCGAAAATATTGGACGCGCCATAGTCACCCTCGGAATCTACGATTTGGTAGTGGCTGAGGCGCTCCATCGGCTTCTCAGTCCCGGTGAAACCGCCGTCGATGTCGGAGCCAACATCGGCTCGATGGCCGCCGTGCTTGCCCGCCGGTCCGCGTCCGGAGGCTCGGTCCACGCTTTCGAGCCCCACCCGGAGCTCTATTCCAAGCTCACCGCGAATGTCGCTTCCTGGAAGGGAAGCGGGTGCGTTGCCGGAGTCGAGTGCCACGCGCTCGCCCTCTCCGATCGGGAAGGCGAAGCCGAACTCCATGTGCCCGAGTCATTCGCCGTCAACTCGGGGCTCAGCAGCCTATCCCGCTCCACGAGGGGTTCTTCGCTAAGCGTCCGGACGGCGACACTCGATGGGTTCTTTCGGTCCCGCCCCATTCCGGCCCTCCTAAAGCTCGACGTCGAAGGACACGAGGCGGCCGTTCTAAAGGGCGCCCGAACTTTACTTGCGTCCGGTCGAGTGCGGGACATTCTGTTCGAGGAGAATGACCCGGTACACGATGAATCGAGAGGGCTTCTGAAGGCCGCCGGCTACCACGTTTTTCTGCTCGGCCGGGGTCTCTTTCGGCCGAGTCTCCGACTCCTGACGCACGAGGCGGCATCCGGCGCCTGGGAACCCCCCACGTTGCTCGCCACTCTGGACCCCGCGAGGGCGAAGTCCCGCCTCTCGTCGTGGGGCTGGCGCGTACTTTCTCGGCGCTGACTTCGGTCCAAATTCGAACAAGCATCGATCGTGCGTCCGCTTGGCCGAGGCAACTCGTTCGTGTCGACGAGGACACTACAAGCCTCGCCGGGCTCTCGCGTCTTGAGACCGGCTCGCCCGGGGTTACACTTGGGCCGTGGCGCGCATTCTGCTTTTTCATCCCAACAATCCGTGGCCGGTCCGGTCCGGTTCGGACCGCCGCTTCTGGGAAGTGGCGACCGCGCTGGCGGAACTGGGCTGGGACGTTCACCTTGCGAGCGCCTCCTACACTTCGGTGAGGCCTTGGACGGTCGACGCCGTGGAAGCCCTTCACGCGAAATCCATCCGCCTCTGGCTCGCCCCCCCTCTGACGCCTTGGAGAGGTTGGGCGAAGCGCCGGGCCCGGCGCCGCTTCGATGATTCGGGCCGGTTCGCGGCGCTCGCGAGATCGGTGTGCCCGCTTCCCTTGAAGCGTCACTTCCACAGACTCGTCGGCCGGTTGAATCCGGACCGGATTCTGATCTTTTACAGCCTTTGGTCCGATTTGCTTCCGCGTTCCTGGCGCCATCGGCGGGAAGCGATCGTCGACACGAACGATTTGGTATCCCGCAATCAGGCGCTTCAGCGAAACGAGTCTCCCGACACGGATCCCGCCGAATGGAAAGCGCTCTCTCGGTTTGGCCGCATTCTGTCGCTTTCGGAACGGGAAGCGGAGGAGATCTCCTTTCACGTTCGCGAAAGCGTCACGTTGTACGTTCCGATGTGCGCGGACGCGGGTAGCGAGACGTCCGATCTAGAGGGAGAAGGAGTTTTGTTCGCTAGCGACAACCCTTTCAACCGGCAGGGAGCCTCGTTTCTCGCCGAAGAAGTGCTTCCCCGGCCGGAGGCCGATTTCAGCCTTCGAGTTTTCGGTCACGCTCCCGTGTCCCATCCCAAACTGGTGGAAGTGGGCGCCGTGGAAGAGGTCCACCAAGTTTATCGGCACGCCCGGTTTCTAGCTTGTCCCGCTTCCTCCGGCACGGGAGAGCAGTGGAAGATCGTCGAGGCGATGAGCCACGGCGTTCCCGTCGTCGCTATGGAGTCCGGCGTGCGGGGAGCCCCGGTGGTGCACGGGGAAAACGGATTCATCGTTAAGGACGGGGCGGAGTTCGCCCGCCGCTGCCTTCAGCTCTCGAAAGACGCGGGGCTCGCCAAACAGATGGGCCGCGCGGCTTTTGAAACCGTAAGGGAGAAGAGGCCCCGCTCCCGATTAGTGGAATGTCTGGCCGCCGCCTTGGCCGATTAGGGATTCCAGCCGCTCCATCGCTCCTTGAAAGGAAAAGATCTCGTCGTGCAGCTCGCGGGCGGCGTCGCCGTGGCGTTGCCGGCTTTGCGGATCGCGGGCGAGGTTCCACAGAACTCTGGTCAAGTCCTGGGCGTCTCCCGGCCGGTGCAGGAGCAAGCCTTCTTTATCGACGAGGATTTCACTCGTTTCGGGACCGAAGGGGGAAACCACCGGAAGGCCGTGGCCTAGAGCCGCCGCGAGAGAGCTTCGCCTCGTGCTGGCGCCGCCGAGAAAGGGAAGGGCGCAGACGTCGGAAGCCGAAAGCGCGAGCGAAGGAGCCTTTTCCGAGCTCGAATGCTTTCCTAGAAATACCAGCGAATCGAGGATGCCTTCCTCTTCGGCCGCCTGCCGGTAGATCCGATCGAAATGCTCCTGCCCGTTCGGCGCCCCTCCGACGAGAAGGAGTCTCGCGTCCTCGCCGCGTCCCCGCAGCAGCGTCAGCGCCCGAAAGAGCGTGCGTAGGTCTTTGTCGCCGTAAAGGTAGCCGTAAAACGAGATCCAAAAGGCCTTCGGATCGAGGCCAAGATCCTTTCGGCACCAGGCGCGGGGTTTTCCCCGGGGCTCCAGAAAGGAAAACACCGGCACCGTCTCACAGCGCTCGGCGCAGCCCGGCTCGAGGCGAGTCAATAGCCGCTTGTGCCAGTCGGCGAGAACGACAATGCGATCGCTTTGGTGGAGAAGCGTTCCGTGCTTGATCCGATCCCGCTCGCGGCCCCACCAGCCGGTATTTCCCTCGAACTTGCCGTTCACGTGATTGTGGAAAAGGGTGAGAAGCTTGGGCCTGGGTTTCAGATGGCCGAGCAGGGTCGGAAGCCAGCGCACCATGGGGTGGCCGTAGATCCAATCCGTATAGTGAAGCACGACCGCTTCCGGCGGAGCGGACGCGAGCCGGCTGACCAGGTCTCTTCCGCCTTGCCAGTCCCACCTTTTGACGACGAGGCCACCCGGGGTTTCGGCGTTGGAGGCGACCCGCACTTCGTGGCCTCTTTCCTTGAGCCACTCGGCCATGCGGTGGGCATAGGCTGCTTCTCCGGAGTCGTGGGGCGGATAGGCCGCGGAAACCAGAAGTACGTTCATTCGCCGATCTCCAGTTTGGTTCTCGGGTGATCGATCCAGCGTTCCACCTCAAGGTAATTCGAGATTTCGCCTCTCAAGTCCCGGCTCTGTTTGATAAGGCGGGAGACGGGATGAAAGGGCTCGGTGCCGGCGAAAGCGTGCAGCCCCTCCGAAAATCCCACGGGTCCCGCGCGGCAGAGGTCCTCGTAGGCGAGCGCCCAGCAGCGTTCCCCGGCGAGCCGCTTGCGGGCCCCTTCGTACCGGCGGCGGATCCCGTCGCAGTAAGCGAGGAGCTCCGTCTCGTCGATTTTCAGGGGCGTTCGGGGCGGAGTCAGCTCCCACACGTCGGTTTGGAGGGCGTGTTTATGGGAAACGAACTGACGAAAAAGCGATCGCCTGTAGAGGAGCAGGAACCGGGTGTCGCGGGATAAAGACTTCAGATCCGTGAGAGTGACGTCGCTTGCCTCCAGCTGATCGAGCTGGATCTTGAACCCGGTGAGCGAGTGCCCATTGAAGAGCCCGCGCAGAAACGGAAGCAGGTCCTTTCGCATTCCGGACTTCGGGCCACGGCATTGTCCCGTGTGCATCAGCTCTCCGAAGAAGCGGGCGCCGGGCAGGCCGTTCAAATAGTCGATGAGCAAAGTGGAGCCGGTGCGGTAAGTGGAGAGCACCAGGAGCACCTGATCGGGGCGGCGTTTTTCGGAAGTGAGGTGGTAGCGGCCGGCGAGGTAGGCGCGCCAGGCGAGCATCTTACTTTCCCGCGACCAGCGTTCCAGGCGATGCCCCATCGGTTCCGCGAAGTTACCACCCGCGGCGGGTTCCCGGCTAACTAGGGCGCGCCATGGATCGGCTCTGATGGCGTTCGAGTACCTCGTCGACGGTACCGGAGTCGGCGATACGGCCGTTTTCCAGGCACAAGGCCCGGGTGCAGAAACGGCGCAGGATGTCGGGATCGTGGGAGGTCATCAGCAGGGTTCGGCCTGTGAGAAGCTCGTCGAAGCGGGCGAAGCAGCGCGCGGCCGCTCCCGCGTCCAAGTGGACGAAACTCTCATCGAAGATCAGAAACTCGCGCTCGGTTTGCAGGAAAGCCGCAAGGGCAAGCGCCTGATTCTGCCCGACGGAAAGAGCGCGGGCCGGTTCGTCCCGGCGGGAGGAGAGTCCGGCGGCCTCGAGGGCCGTTTCCAAACGGGATTCCATCTGGCGGCGGTCAAGCCCGTGGGCTGCGCCGTGAAGAAAAAGCGTCTCGGCGACCGTGAGCTCCCGGCCGGCGGCGGTCCAAATTCTAAAAAGGGCCGCCGGCTTCTGCCGAACGCTGAAGTGCCCGCGGGTCGGGTGAAAGATTCCCGACAGGATCCGAAGCAGTGTCGTCTTGCCGGAACCGTTGTCCCCGACGAGAGCGACCCGCTCCCCCCGTGCCAAGCAGAAATCCACGCCGTCCAGCACCCACTTACCACCGAGCTTCGTCTCGCCTTTCAAGACTCGCGGAAGCCAGCCCAGGAGAGTCGGCCAGGTCTTTCGCTTGGGAAACCACTTGGAGAGGCCGCGCACGTCGACGAATACGTCGGTCATAGGTTCTCCGAGCAGCGGGCTTGCCACAAATAAAAGGCCAGAGCGCCCGCCGTTAGAGAAAGGAGGCCCCACAGCAGGCTTTGGGTGAACGCGGTTCCGTCGAGGGGAAGACTCTTCATGAATATCGATCGGAAGGTGATCACGAACGAGGTCAGTGGATTTACCGCGCGTAGAAGCGCCGCCGACTGCGGAGAAAGGGCGCTCAACGGATAAAAGACCGGCGTGACGAAGAACAGAATGCGCGAGCCCAAAGTCCAGAAGTGTTGCATGTCCCGGAAGAGGCAATAGAGAAGCGACATGCCGAGCCCGAGTCCGAAAACGAAGGCACCGAGGCCAAGCACCGCCGGAACCAGCAGCGGCAGCCGAAGCAGAGAAAGCTCGTCGATACCGGCCGAAAAAAGGAGGCACAGACTCAGTTCGAGGCCGAGCTTTACGGAGGCATAGAGAAATTCCGCGAGCAGAAGGCATTCCCGGTGGAGTGGAGAGTTCAGAACCACTTCACGGTTCTGCCGTAGCGCCAGCATGACGGGACCGGCCGCTTGAATCACGTAGTTCACGCAGACGATCGCGATGAGCAGAGTCAGCGGATACGCGCGCACGCCTTCACTGAAATGACGGGAGAAAACGCCGTTGAGGATGGCGAGGGTGAGAAGGGGATTGGCGAGCGACAGCAGAAGCCCCGCCACCGAGCGGTACTCTCCTTCGGCGAATCGGCAACGCAACAAGGCTTCCAGAGCTTCCCTTCGAGAGGCCCAGCCGGAGCGGATCTGCGCGGTCATCAGCATGAAAGGGAATTATCCGGCCATGGAGGCCCGTAAGGCACGACTTCCAGCGGCGCGAAGCCATCAGTTAAGTGATGATGTCCAGGGGAGCCAGACCGTGGCGGAGAAAGCGCAGCAACTTGCCGGCGCGGGTTCGCGGACGGCTTCGGTGAAGGATCTTCCAGCCTTCCCCCGGCGCCTGCCCCGGAAGAAGATTACGGACCGAGGTCACGTCGGCCAGGCGGTAACCCTCGTCGCCGAGGCGCTGGCTCATGTCGATGTCGGAAAAATCGTGAGGGTAGGCCGGTGAGTAAGGAAGCGCGCGAAGCACCTCGGTGCGGGCCGCGAAAACTCCCCCCTGAATGTGCTCGGCCGGAAACTCCCACGGCCCGTCCTGCCGGCAGCCCGACATTCCGACGGACGGATCCTCGAGCGGCGCGAGCAGATCTTTCCACCAGCTGGGGTCTCTTAGCTCGCAGTGGGCGAGGCAAACGTAGACGAAGTACGGGTGGCCCGCTTGTGCGACCAGCCGATTGAGAGTGGCCGAGTACTTGAGGTTGCGCCGGCTCCAGTCGTAACGGAACGGGTAGCCAGAGGCCGCGAGGCGAGCCTCGACCAGTTTCGAAGGGGAGCGGCTGTTGTCGACGCAGAGAATTTCGGCTCCAGAGGCGAGCTTCAGGGAAGGAAGCAGATAGGTTTCGATGGCCGAGGCGATGGCCTCGGCATCCTCATATACGCAGATTCCGAAGGAGACTCTCACCAGGGAGAGAGTTTACCTCGCAATGGGCGGAACGGAAAAGAACACGGCGGTAGGCCGCACGCCATGGCCCTTGGGAAGGTCGGTCCACAGCTCGTTGGTGAGCGGGCGGCCTTTGACCTTCGGTATCTGGGCCGCATCGCACGGGCCGCTGAATACGTAGGTGTTGTTCTGCTTCTGGAGGTTTAGCTTGAAGAGGGCTCCGATTTCCCGCATGGCGGCATCGAGGGCTTTCGGCTCCGAGGTGCCTTCCTCGCCGTAGCTCCAGTCGACGAGCTGCTCCGCGCACTCGCCCGGGATGAGGTAGCTGAGACCGCCCACTTGAGTCTTGATCTCCTTCAGGATGTCGCGAAGGGGAACGCTCTGGGCGGAGACGGAAACGATTTTCGAATGGGAGTCGTCGGTGCGCACTTCGAGGGAGCCGCCGCCGCCTTGCTCGAAGCTCGTGCGGTAAAACTGAGTGCGGCCTCGGGCGCGGACCCGGCCGTTCAGCTCCTGAATGAGCTGGGCCATCGCCTTTTCCATGGGCTGGCGCAAATCGTTGGAGCCGGTGACGTAGAAGACGACTTCGGGGCCGTTCATCTTCACTTCGTAACGCTTGCCCGTGAACTCGGGCCAGGCCTCGAATACGTCGGAAAACTCGTCGACCACGAGCTGCTGGCCACGCTGATTGAGCATCGGAGTGCGCTCCTGAACCGAAAACTGAACCGTGGTCATGAACTGAGCCGGTACCGGCGAAATCGCCGCGGAAGGAGGAGGGAGCGGAGGCATCGCGTTCGCAGCGATACCCCCGCCCATGAATAAAGCCGTCATTAAAAAGCGTTGTTTCATCTGGCGCTCGTCGTTTCAAATTCGATGGTTTGGAGCAGCTCCGGCTGAAGGTAACGCACCTTCACCGAGTCCTTGTCCTCAGTGCGAATCTGCATGAGGGGAAGCTCGGCTTTCGCCGATTTGAAAACGTCCGCTACGAGGTCTTCCCTCGGCTGCGACTTGTTCAGGGGACCCACGGCGATTACCGCGACGAGGGCCGCCATGCCGAGGCCGACGCTCCCGCGGAAGAGCCAGCCTTCGTTGAACAGAACGTGGCGCGCGCCGCGTTTTCTGGGAGTGTCGCCGAGCTTCCAGCCTTTCAGGATCAGCGTCTCGTCCTTCTGAAGCTTCGAGTACACCTTCAGAAGAGACGACGTGATGTCGGGCTCGGGCTTGAAATAGTGTTCCCACGACGACTTGAGGGTCGTGAGCTTTGCCTGGCAGTCGGCGCAGAAGAAAGCGTGGGTTTTGGTGACCGCGCGCTGGCTGAAGGAAATCTCGTCGGGGATGGTGAACAGCTCGAGGAGCTTTTCGGGCTTAGGACAATTCAGCAGCATAGTCCCCCCCGTTGAAAACCGCGGCTCCGGTGGCGGCCAGCTCCGATAGGAGCGAGCGCTTCGCGCGGACGTAAGCCTGGCGCGAGGCCTGCTCGGAGATGCCGACCTGTTCGGCGACCTCCCGATGGGACATTCCCATCGCGTCTCTCAGCCAGATGATTTCGGAATCTTTTTCACTCAGTGATTTCATGGCAATCGCAAGTTCTCTCAGTTCCACCGCTTGCTCCTGCTTGGCTTCCTCTCTGGTTTCCGCCAAGTGGAGTGCGTCTTCCATCGGTATGTGGTGCCGGGCCGCGTGCGGGCTCCTCGCCACTTTATCGATCAAACAATGTTTCACGATCCGGAGCAGGTAAGACTGGATCGAGATTTCCTCTTCCGACTCAAGCCGGTCGAGGTGCAGGAGAAAGCGCACGTAACTCTCCTGCAGGATGTCTTCCGAGAGTTCCTTGTTTCCGTTCGACTTCCAAAGAAGGAACCGCATCAAACCGGGAGCGGTCTTCTCGTAGAACGGAAGAAAGGCACTCTGGTCTCCTTTCCTCAGGCGCTTGACCCAAGACTTCAGCTCGTTGCCCATTCGAGAACCCTGACCCCTCTTTAAATGACTGAGATGGGTAAAAACCCCAGTCTTCTAGGGTTATAGACGAACGGCCGTGATTGTTGTGACAAAAGGAACCGGGCTCGGGTACAAGTAAAACCGGTTGAGCCCGGTTGGTTATATTTACCCAATGATTTCAGCTATTTTTCTAGATTTGGACGGTACTCTGATCGACAGCCTGGAGGACATCTGCGGCCATCTTAACCGGGTGCGGCATAAGGTCTACGGGCTGCCTATCCGCTCCACGGAGGAGCTGCGCCCCTGCATCGGCCATGGGGTGAATTATCTTGTCCAGCACGGCTGCCCGGAACTTCCGGCCGAGGAGCAGCCCAAGGCGATCGAGGCGTTCCGGCTCTCCTACCTGGAAGAGCCCTACGCCGGCGGGTCGGCTTACCCCGGGGTCGAGGAAACGCTTCGGACGTTACGGGCGAAGGCCGGCCTGAAGGTGGCCGTGGTCACCAACAAGCACACGAAGGTCGCCGAGCTGACCCTCCAACACTATTTACCGACGATAACTTTCGACGCCATCGCGGGGCTGGACAGCGTCTCGCGCTTCAAGCCGCACCCGGCTCATCTTCTGGAGGCCGCCCGTAAGGTAGGCGTGGATCCTTCTAAAGGCGGAATGGTGATGGTAGGCGACCACGAGGTGGACCGCCAATGCGCGGAAGCGGCCGGGGCGCGCTTTCTCGCCGCCGGCTACGGTTTCGGCCGGGTGAAGGGGACGCCCGGGCAAATTCTCAACGCTTTCCCGGAGCTACTGACTCACCTGAAGCTCGGGTAGCAATCAGAACGCGATTTGGGGTATAGGTTCGGGTTCGATGAAGGAAAACCTGAAAAATCTGACGCTTGAAGAGCTCGAAGCCAAGATGATCGAGCTCGGCCATTCGGCTTTTCGCGGGCGTCAGCTCTTTCGCTGGATCCATCTGCGGCGGGAGACCGACTTCCACCAGATGACCGATCTGCACAAGTCCTTCCGTGAGTTTTTGGCCGAGCGGTTCGATATTCCAAAACTAACCGTCGCCAAAGCCGAGCACTCGAAGGAAGACGGCACCGCGAAGTTTCTCGTGCGCCTGCCCGACGGCGAAACGGTGGAGTCCGTTTTCATTCCGTCCGAGGAACGCAACACGCTTTGTGTTTCCACGCAGGTCGGCTGCAAGATGGCGTGCACCTTCTGCGCGACCGGCTACATGAAGTTCACCCGCGATTTGAAAGCGTGGGAGATAGTCGATCAGCTCTACTCGATCGAGTTTCCGGCGCCCATCACCAACATCGTGCTGATGGGAATGGGCGAGCCCTTCGACAACTACGACGAAGTCATCCGCGCTTTGCACATTTTCTCGCATCCCATGGGCGCGCAGATCGGAAAGCGCCACATTACGGTGTCGACCGTCGGGCTTACGCCGAAGATTCAGCATTTTCTCGATGCGAACATCGCGAAGCTCGCGATTTCCCTCCACGGCACGACCGAAGAGCAGCGCGCGAAGCTGATGCCCATCAACAAGAAGCATTCTTTGGATGAGCTGATGGAGACGTGCCGTACGGTGCGCATCCCGGGCAGGAACCGCATCACGTTCGAATACATCCTCATCAAGGATTTGAACGACTCCGACGAGGACGCGCACCGGCTCGTGAAATTGCTCCGGGGCATCCCGAGCAAGATCAACCTGCTCGCCTATAACGAGAATCCTTTCGTCTCGTTCAAGCGGCCGGCGGAGGCGCGGGTGCTCTCGTTCCAAAACATCTTACTTAACGAAGGTTATACGGCTACCTACCGGCGTAGCCGGGGCCGGGACATCGCGGGCGCCTGCGGGCAGCTGCGTACCCAAGAGGACAAGGCACACGAGTACGCGAAACTCAGGGCGCAAAGGGGCAACCTTCCGACGGAGGCGCTCGCATGAAGCGCGCCTGTGGAACCGCCTTTCTTCTCGGAGCGCTCTTCTTTTTTCCGTTTCCGAATCTGCTGATCGCGCCGGGCTACGGCCAGCTTCCGGATCTGCATGTCCCCTCGGTGAATGAAGTGGTCCGGGATCTTCCCGAGAGTGTGCGCGGGCGGGTGGAAGCGGTGCGGGTGGGGGCGAAGCGGCTTCTCGACGACTCCACTGATGTGGTGGGTTTCTACTCCAGCTGCGTGCGCGGTTTTATTTTCCGTCTCGGCGCCCGTCTCTTTACCTCGCTGCCGTAAAGCCGGGGTATACTTCCTTTCAAATGACTCTCGTCTATATCGGCGTATTCGGCTTGGTGGGTGTCTTCGCCCGCTACTTTCTTAACGTGTTCTTCAGTGATTTCGTCGCATCGCCTTTTCCGTACGCGACTCTAGTCATCAACGTGACGGGCTCTTTTGCGATAGGCGTGGCATACGCTTTCGGCGCCGAGCGAACGGGGCTTCCGGCGGAGGTCACGACGGGAATCATGGTGGGGCTGCTCGGCGGCTTCACTACTTTTTCCGCCTTCTCGCTCGAGATGAGCCGGCTCATCGAAGGCGGTCAGCTGCTGCAAGCCTCGGCGTACCTCGGGCTAAGCGCGGTTCTCGGCGTGCTCGCGACTTTCGGCGGGCTTCATCTCGGCAGACTCATTTAATCAGGTCGAAAAAGGGAAGTCGGACGGACCCGGAGTTTGGGCAGATCCCGGCGAAGGCGTCGGCGTTGGCGCGGCCGGTTGGCTCGCCGCCGGAGCTCCGGTTTGCTCGGGCGAGGGTTCCGGTGTCGCGGTAGCCGTTACCGGAGAGGGAGTCGGTGTCGCGGGGGCCGGGGTCTCCGTCTCTTCCGGTTGCGGGCCGTCGCTCGGGGCAAGGCTCGGCGTCGGCGTCGCGGTCGGAGTAGCCGTTGGAGTCGTGGTCGGAGTCGAAGTGGGAGTCTCCGTGGGCGTGGCCGTCGGAGTCGCGGAGGGCTCTTCGGAAGCTTCCTCTTCCTCCTCCGGTTCGGGCGTGGGAGAGGGCGACGGAGTCGGCTCGTAGTGGCAGGTCGAATCGCAGCCGTCGCCGTTGTCTTTATTCCCGTCGTCGCATTGCTCACCCGAGTTCTGGTAGCCGTCTCCGCAATGCTCGCTTTCGTTCAAGCAGACATCGCTGCAGCCGTCGCCGTTGTCAGTATTTCCGTCGTCGCACTCTTCGCCCGACGCGTTCACGACTCCGTCGCCGCAGCGGGGATCCGGCTCGGGGAGCTGGCACGTGCCATCGCAAGTGGAGACGTATTCCTCACTGCCCACCTTCCGCGAGACCCACATCTTTTGGCAGACGGGCCCCAGAATGGGCGGCGGAGTCTCCGCCTCCGGAGGCGCAAGGCAAGCGCTCACCGCGAACAAAGCGAGCAGCATCGCGTATAGGAAGCGGCGGCTCATGGCGAACCACCTCCGGGCTGGGCGATTCCGCCGGGCGTACCGCCCAACTCGAGCGCGTTGCACTCGGGCCCTTCGTCGTTCATGACGTAGACCCCCCAGAGGGCTTTTGTGACTTGGGTGCCTCCGACATAGATAACGTAGGTTCCGGTGACGACGATGACCGGAAAGGCCAGGGCATTGGCCGATCCCAGCTGAGCGGAGCGGAGTTTCTTTCCCAAGTCTTTCGACGACAAACTGTAAACTTCGAAGCTCACATTTTGCATGGCTTCGTCGCTGAGTTTGAATCCGTCCTTAATCATCTTTTTCATGGCGGCGCCCGGCAGGACATGGGCGGCGCGACCCGTTGGACCTTTCAGGGAGATTCCCGCGGCGTCCAGAGCATTGAAGGCTCCCGCGACGCAGCTCGCTTCCCTGCGTCCCCGGGCCACATAGGCGTTGAGAGCCGCGATGGATTCCTCCGGAATGTCCTTGAAGGCGAAGAGATAGCCTCCCGATATATGATTGCCTTCCTTGAACGTCAGCTTGAGGCCGGGAGCCGTCGTAAGAATTTCCATCACGCCGGTATTCTGGTTTTTTACGATGAGCTGGAAGTGACTGAACGGCTCGAACAAGGTGGGGTCCGCGACGTGAATGTAAATATTGTTTCCGTCTCCAAAAAACGGATCGGTGAGCTTCAAGGTCGTATTTCCGTCGGCATCGAAGATCTTTTTCACGTCCGCCGGGGCGACCGCATCCGCAACGGTGTTCAGACCCGAGTTGCGCCCTTCCAGACGGCATATGCTCGGAAGACCCGCGTCGGCCGACTTCGTATACGGATAGCACTGGCTGTTGGCGGGAGCTTCCTTCGAGAGTTTCTTTATCGCGCTCATTTTGCCCATCGCGCTCGTGTAGGCATAGAGCTGGTAAACGTCGGCGGAGGCCATGAGGAAGCGGGCCACAGCATCGAGCTTTTTTCCTTCGCTCAAATCTTTGAGGGCGAGAGCCGTGTTACCGACGGCGGCCACCCCGGTGATGCCTCGTCCCGTTTTGCCGATGACGGATCCCGAAGCGCGCACCATCGTCGCCATCCGTCCCGCCCCCGCGACCCCTTGCCCGAGTTTGGCGACGGGAACCAGAATGGTTCCGATATCCATCGCTCCGGCCACCGCCGCTTCTCCGTAGCACCACGGATCGGCGCTGTCCAAGCACTCTTGAACTTTATAGACGGTGCCGACGATGGGGATCATTCCGCGAACCGCCTTGTACTCTTGCCAGGAAATCTGGTTGCGCATTTCCGACATGTAGTAGTTCGCAAGACAGTCGGGATTATTCGTTGTTCCGCCGGGGTTGGTGACGGAGTTGTAGTCGGCGTTCGCGCAGGATCCGAAAGTTCCAGCCTGGCCTTGAGATCGGCTGTTTGCTTCCGCCGTGGTGAGAACGTCGATGGGCGTGCAGTTTTCCCAGGTGTATTGGAGCCAATCCACGACGCTGTGGTACTCGCCGTCGACGAGGACGTTTTTCTGTTGAACCTCTTCCTGGAAGGGGGTTTGAAGGCCGTCGCTGCCGGTGCGCAAGGATCCGTCGTTAAGAAACCACGTATTGTCGCGCATGCGCGCTTTACGATACGCCTTTCGGGCCTCCGCGTTTTTCTCCCTTATCGCCGGAGAAAAGGCGCGCCCTTGGGAGTAGGCTTCGATGACCTTCATTTCCTTTCCGACGGCGTAGACTACCCAGGCGTCGATCTGCCCCGTCTCACCGTTCGTGGCGTCGCTGTAAGGCAGAAGAATTGTCTTGTAGCCCGGCGGATAGACTTGGCGCTCGATTCCCTGGGATCCGGGCGGCAGGCGCAAGTCGTAGCGGAGTCCTCGAACCGGAGAGCCGGGCAGGCGCCGGTCCGACGTGCCCATGATTACGTTTACCGGATAAACATAGCTAACTCTCCCCTGCAGCATGTGACACGGGACCGGGAACAGAGTGTCCATCAGAGCTTTTTTGATGTCGTCGGCGAGGGCGTGAGAACACGCCAGGCAGAAAGAGATCGCGAGCGCGAATTTTCCGGAGAAGTGGGGCATCGTCCATCCCTTGCCAACGTTCCGCTAAGACGAATACCGAGACATCTCATTATGGACTAGGACTATGAGGGAAATGTGGACCTGGATAGGTTAGGGAGATCAGTGGGTTAGGGGATCTCTTCGATGCGCCTGCGGACCCGCAAAGGTTCCTTGTCCTGGCGGAGCAGGTGCACCTCGACCGTCGAGATTCCGTCGGGAAATCCGATTTCCTTCGCTTCGTGCATGATGCGCTCGGCGGCCAAGGCGCCTAGGGAACGAAGCGGTGAGGGCGTGTCCAGCCGCATGAAGAGAGTCTGGGTTCGGTCGGCATCGATACGAAGTTCCACTTCGACGCCGGCCTGATTGAGACGCTTAGCCAATTGGATTCGCAGCTGGAGCACCTGGCTGAGCTGACCGCCGTAGGAAGTGATCACGCGCGGCAGCCCTTTCGCGAGCACGCCGCTGCCGACGAGAAAGGCGGCGACGAAGGCGGCGATCGTCGGGCCGTACGCCGAATTGTAGGAAAATTCCTCACGGTTCGTTTCGTGGACCAGCGTGGAGGCGAAACGATCGTGAATCCCGCGGCCGTCGGAATCCTTCCAGATCTTCAATCCGTTCAAGACAGCGATGGCGATGAGCAGAAGGCCGATGATGGCTCCTTGAAATCCGGAGCGCGTGCGAAGGGCCTCCATCAGAATGGGCGAGTAAAGAATCGCCGAGCGCAAAACTCTCTCTCCCGTCGGCGGGAAGTCCCCGTTCATCGCGACGAGCTTCAACGAATAGATGCGCTTTCCTATGGTCGCGCCCCGTCCCCACGGCCCGTGGTAGGCGGTCCCGTAGAGGATGCATACGAAGTAAAACATCCCCCAGAAGTCCGCGTAGGCTATCGATAGAAGCGACGCCCCCGCGACGAACAAAGCTCCCCCCACGGCGGAGAGGATCAGGCCGTCGACGACTCCCGCAAGCAGCCTTCTCATCTGACCGGCCGGCCGCAACTCCTCGGCGGGTAGCGGAGGCCACTGCATTTGAAGGGGGGAACCCATGCCCGCCGTATCGACAAGCTGCGGCAAAAACTTTAGCTGGTGCGTTACGGTCTAGAAATCGTGGGCCGGATGCGCTCCGATAATGAAGATGGTCTGCAGCTCGAGGTACCTTTGGTACCCGATGTACCGAGTCGCCTGGTACTGGGCCTGGTACGTGTAGCTGAGCCGCACGGTCGAGAACTCACTCGGCTTCCAGGTGAATTGGGGAGTGAGCCCGATCTCGAAGTTGGAAACTTTTCCGCCGGTGGCGAACGCAAGGTTGGTCACCGTCAAATAGTCGAAGCGCAGCCCCGCCGAGAAACCGTCTCCGAGCGCGTACTCGGGATAGAGATAAAAGCCGAGAGTATCGACGTTAGATCCCGCCTTCGGCCGTTCGAGCCGCAGCCACAGCTCGCTCTGCACGAGAAACTTCATCACCTGGGCTTCCCGCCACTTCGCGGTCGCATCGATGCCCAGATAAGTGAACGCCTTGCCCACGTCGTTCTTGCGTCCGACGTAGTTGAATCCCGTCTGAAGCCCGCCCTTGCCCGGAAGATCGAAGTAAGTGAGCGCTCTCAGGTAGTGAGTCGGCATGTAGGGCTTCGTGCCGATCGTGTGCGCATGGCCGAACACCCAGCCGTTGGTGATGCCGACCGTCACGTCGAAATAGAAAGGCAGAGGCGTGAGCCAGCTGTACTCGATGCCGGTATCCTTCGCCGCTTCCGCCGCGAAGAAACGGTTGTGCACGATCGGCGCCGTCGTGAAGGGCCAGTCGTGGCGATGAAACTGATTGAGCCGACCGAATCCCAGAAAGAATTGTCCGATGCGAAAGCGCGAGCGGGGAATCAGCCGGGTGGAAGCGAGGTACGCCTCGTGCACTTCAGCGAACAAGCCCGTCGTTTCGGTGTGGGCGGAAAAGCTGACCTGCCCGTCGAAGAGATGATCGATGGGAGCGAAGAAGAGGAACTCCGCTTCCCGAACGTCGATTCGGTTCGTGCCCTCAGGGCCGAACTGCCCGACCCCGTCCACGGCGGCGGAAATATCCAGACCAGTGCCCTTTTGTTCACAGTAGGAGGTAGACGCAAGAAGCAGGGCGAAAGCCCAAATCCATTTTTTCATTTCTTATTCTTCGGCCGGAAGACCTTGCATGTTGCGATCGAGCCGCCGGTGCGCGAGACGGACCGCCTGGTAGCGATCGGCGACGGCCGGGTTGTAGCAGACGCCTTCGAGGTACATCAGACGGCGCGCTTCCGCGATGGCGATGGCGAGGGTCTTGAACTGCACGACCACTTCCTCGTACGGCGCGTTCGTGGAGACGAGCGCCTCCATGGCGTCGCTTTGCTGCTTAACGGCCCGCCATTGGTCGGCAAGCGCGGCGGACGGCTTCACGCGGGTAAGCGCGGTCTGAAGCACGTCGAGCTTTTGGGAGAACGCCTGAGTCGCCTTCAACACGGCCTCGCGGCTGGTCCACGAGTCATAGGCGCCGTAAGCGGCGGCGGTCAGGGTCAAAGCGAGGGCAAGTGCGCGCATTCCGAGTCCTTTTGCGAGACGTTTGCACGGAGGGAACACGAGCGGGGGGTTCAGTGTCAAGAGCCTCGCCTGGACCAGGTCTTGGCGAGGGCCAATTCCTGGGGGCGGGTCTTCATCAGCTCGGCGCGGTCGCCCTTCCAATGTTGTCGAAACCATTGAGCTGTTTGGCGGGCGAAGTCGGCAAATGGGGTGGCGGTGACGCCCAACTCCCGGGCGGCGGAGTCATCCGGGATGATGTTGATGAGGTTCCCGTGGGGGCCCCCCAAATCGCCCAATTCCGAAAGGGGGACGGGCACGAGATCGGGGGTCAAACCCAGCGCCCGGCCGCTTTCCTTCAGGAACTGTTCGAGGGTTACGATCTCCGACTGGGCTAGGTTGTAGATGCGTCCGGCGGCCTTCGGCAGGAGCGCCGCCTGAAAGATCCAGCGGGCGACATCGAGGGAGTACACGAGGCGGAAGCTTCCCGCGCCCCCGTTGGCCATCAGAATCGGGCCCCCCTCGATCATCCGCTCGAGGTACCAGAAGCCGCGGTTCTTCGGATCGTGGGGACCGTACACGACGGTGGGCCGCACGATGGTCCACTGAAATTTCTTTTGCGTGCGCAGCGCCCGCTCCGCTTCGAATTTCGCCCGGGCATAGGCCCAGTGAATGTCGGATGGATTTTCGTCCTTCGGGCGGTAGTCGAGATCGGCGGCGTCCTCCTTCCACGGAATCGGATAGGCGTTGCGGACGAAACGGTAAACCGAGACGGTGCTCGTCATCACATAGCGGCCGACGTCTTTGAACGCCGAAAGAGCCGCCTGAACTCCGGGGCCGTCGAGCGCGATGTTGTCGATGACCACGTCCCAAGGGCCCGCGGCTTTTTTCAGATCCTCGGCGCGGTTGCGATCGCCGGTGACGCGTTTCACTTCCGGCAAGTCGTCCGGGTTTTGATTTCCGCGGGTGAAGACGGTGACTTCGTGACCCGCTTCGTGAAAGAGGCGCACGATCTCACGGCCGAAAAAAGTGGTCCCGCCTAGGATGAGAACGCGCATTGGATAATCTTAGTCGACTTTGGCCTTGAGGTCTTCGATCTCGAGGCCCCATTTTTCCCATTCTATCATTTGGGCCTGAATGGCTTTGTCGGCTTCGGCGATCTTCGCCGCGAGAGCGGCGTCGGACGGGCGGGCCATCGCCTGGGCCTCGGCGGCTTCCTTTTCCTTGGTGAGCTCGGCGACTTTCGCTTCGCTCGCTTCGAGAAACCGCTCCAGCGACTTGATGCGGTTCTTCATCTTCTTTCGCTCTTCGAACGTGATGGCCGGCTTCGGCTTTTTCTCGACGGGTTTGGCTTCCTTCACCGCGCCGGGATCGAGGTGGCGCACGAACTGCGGATACTTCTGGAAGAAGGAGTCGAGCGTGCCCAGGTGATCGGTCATCTTGTGATCGACGCTCATGTATAGGACGCGGTCGGCGATGCTTCCGATGAACTCGCGATCATGGCTGACGATCAGAACCGTTCCTTCGAAGTTCCGGATGGCGTCTTTCAGAAGTTCCTTCGTCTCGATGTCCAAATGGTTGGTCGGTTCGTCTAGCAGAAGCGTGTTCACGGGCGTGACGAGAATTCTTAGGAGCGCAAGGCGCGCTCTTTCGCCGCCGCTCAGCACTTTCACTTTCTTGCCGGTGTCCTCATCCCCGTGAAACCCGAAAGCGCCGAGCCAGGATCGCAGCTGCTCGTGCGAGGCGGCCGTGGCTTTCGCCCGCAAGTTGTCGAGAACGGTCGCCTCCAGCTGAAGCTCGTCGAGCTGGTGCTGGCCGAAATACCCGATCTGGGCGCCGTAACCGGGAGTGACTTCCCCTTCCGTGGGTTTCAGGCGCCCGGCCAGGACGTTGAGCAGAGTCGTCTTGCCCGCGCCGTTGTCGCCGATGATGGCGATGCGCTGGCCCCGGGCCACGTCGAGGTTCACGTTTTTCAGGATGAACGGATCCCCGTCCTTGTAACGGAAGCTTAAGTGTTTGGCGACGAGCGGGAACTTTCCGCCGGCTTCCCCCATGCGGAAGCGGAACTTCAAATTGTAATGAAAGCCCTGAATGCGCAGCAGCCGGTCTTTGAGCTCGGCGCGCTCGCCCTGGAGCTGCTTTACGTCGGCAAGCTTGCTCTGGGCCCGGGGGGCCATCGAGGCGTTCGCGCGGAAGCGATCGTAGAACTCCTGGCCTTCCTCGATCTTCTTCGTGAGGCCCTCGATCTGCTTTTCCAGAATGCGTTTATCCTCTTCCAGCGACTCGCGGAAGGTCAGGTAATCCTGCTGATGCGTGCGGAAATAGAAATGTCCGCCGTGCACGATCGCAAGCGAATCGGTGGTGCGCTTCTGAAGAGCCACGTCGTGGGTCACCAGGATGATGCTTCCCTGATATTCCTTCTGCAGAAACTCCTCGAGCCATTGGATGGAGGAAAGATCCAGATGGTTGGTCGGTTCGTCGAGAAGAAGAACGTCGGGCGTGTCGAGCAGCGTTCCGGCGATGAACATGCGAAGCAGCCAGCCTCCGCTCAGCTTGTTCATCGGCTCGTCCATCTGGGTCTCGGTGAAGCCGAGGCCCGCGAGCATCTTGCGAATCCGCCACTCGTCGTCCGTGTGATCGTCGGCGGGCCGGGAGCTTTCGAGCCGCGTGGAGAGAAACACCACGGGCGAGGTGCTCTGGTCTTTCAGCTGCTTGGTTTCCAGAACCGCGGAATCGAGAAGGCTTTGATCGAGGTACCCGATGCGCAGGTTGCGCTTGCCCACGATGGTGCACTGGCCGTCCACCGGATCGAGTTTCCCCGACATGATTCTGAGAAGCGTGGACTTGCCCGAGCCGTTTCTTCCGGCAAGCGCTACCCGCATGCCCTCGTAGAGGGTCCAGTTGATCTTTTCGAATAAAACCCGGTTGGGCAGGTGGACGCCCACGTTTTCCAGCACCAATTGCGCGCGCATGGCGCCTAAAAAACCCTAACTGGGCTTCCGTGTCAAAAGTCTCCATTGGCAGGCTCAGGTAACGCCCCGCGCTACCCGGCCCTTAGTCCTGGACTAGGACCGGCCGATAAGTATGCGATGGACTCCGAGAAAACATTCGCCCGCCGGGTTCTCCTTCTCTGCGGGGCACTTAGCGCGGTTGGCCTGCCTTTTCTTCAGGAAACGAGGGGGGCGGCCGCCCTGGACGGCCCGGTAGGAATCTTCTTTCTGGCACTCGCCGTGCTCTCCACGGCGTGGACCAACAAGTACCTGACGCTCCTTACGGGAGCTTGTTCGGTCGCGATGGGGATCAAAGGCTTCGTCGGCGGCACCCTCGGCGCTCCGACCGCTTTCTCCGCCTCCCTGCTATTTCTGGTGTGCGGCTTTTTGGCCATCGTCTCGACCTTCAACCCGCGGGCGCGCTCGAAGCTATTGGGGCTCTCGGGAGCTTTCCTTTCGGCGGCCGCCGTCTCGGCTTTGTTCGGCCACCTGGCCCATTTCCCGGGCGCCTACACTTGGGGCTCGGGCGAGCCGCTTGGGCCGGCGTTCGCCGCTAGCTTTCTCGTTTTGGGTTGCGCCTTTTTCGCGGCGGCCAGATTCCACGAGATGGGTTCGAGCCCGTGGCGCTGGATTCCGGCCTCGACGCTCGCGGGAATGGTGACCGCGAGTTTCATTCTCTGGCAGGGACTCACCGCGCGCGAGACTTCGCTCCTTCGGGAGAAGGTCGTAGAACAGTCCGAGGAAGTGGCCGACCGGGTCGAGGCGAGACTCGACGATCAGATTCTTCCCCTCAAGCGCATGAGCCACCGCTGGCGTGAGAACGGACGTCCCGAAGCCAGGACTTGGGAGGCGGAGTCGCGCGCGTTCATGCGCCATTTTCCATCCTATCGCGTGGTCAGCTGGCTCGATTCCGGCTTTACCCGCCGCTGGACCGCGCTCGCCGATGATGCCTTTGACGACGAGGAAATCGATTTTGGAATGGATTCCATGCGGCGGACGGCCCTCGCCCGCCATGCGGATCAGGGCACGCCGCTCTTTACCCGCGGCAAGGACTTGCGCCAGCCGGGCAGCCTCTTCCAGGTGCACATTCCGGTTTACAGCGGGGATCAGTTCGACGGCTACCTCGTCGCTCTTTTGAAGATCGCCGACGTCATGGAAGCGGTCATTCAGGAAAGAGTCGCCCCCGGATTTGGGATCCGCCTCAACCACGGCAAAGACGTTTTGTACGAGCGGGCGGAAGGCAATGTGGCGCGAGGGCTCGCCTCCGAGCTTCCGCTGGAGCTCTACGGAGTGAGCGCGGGTCTCGTGGTCGGGCCGACGAAAGCGACCGCCCGCGCATTCCGCTCCTGGCTCCCCGAAGCGGTACTCATCTGCGGGCTCGTGCTCGCCGTGGTCGTCGCTTATCTCGTCTTTCTTTCCCAAGCCGTTCAAATGCGGGCAAGGGAGCTGGAGTCCGTGAACCGATACCTCGCCGCTTCCGACGAGCAATCCCGCGCCCAGGCGATGGAATTGATGGACGCCCGGGAGTCGGCTCTCGAAGCCTCGCGGCACAAGTCGGAGTTTCTGGCGAACATGAGCCATGAGATCCGGACTCCCTTGAACGCGGTGGTCGGCATGAGCGAGCTGCTGCTGGATTCGAAGCTGAACAAGCTGCAGCTCGAGTTCGCCAAGGGCATTCAGTCCGCCTCCGGAATGCTGCTGTCTCTCATCAGCGACATTCTCGATTTCTCGAAGATCGAAGCGGACAAGCTGGAGCTCGAGTCCGTCGATTTCGACGTCTCCCGAATCCTCGAGTCCACTCACGAGATGTTCTTCAGCCTGGCCGAAGAAAAGCACATCAAGCTGACGACCCATCTCGATCCCAAGACGCCCAAGTACCTGGTGGGCGACGCGGGCCGCTTGCGCCAGATTCTCGTGAATCTCGTCGGTAACGCCATCAAATTCGCCTCCGACGGCGAGGTGGACGTTTACGTGTCGGGCCGTTCCACCGAGAGCGGTCTGGTGCGGGTCGACTTCGAAGTCGCCGACACCGGCATCGGCCTCACCGAGGAGCAACGGGCGCGGATCTTCGACAGTTTCGAGCAGGCGGATAGCTCCACGAGCCGCCGCTTCGGCGGCACGGGGCTCGGCCTTTCGATCAGCCGCCGGCTCGTTCATCTGATGGGCGGCGAGCTGCACGTCGAAAGCGTTCACGGCAAAGGATCTTCGTTCTCCTTCTTCGTCGAGCTGGAACGCTCGCGAATCACGCCGAGAAGCACGGATCGCAAAACGCCGGCCCGGGGCAAGGTTCCGAATCTCAAAATTCTCGTCGCCGAAGACAATCCCATGAACCAGAAGGTGGTGCGCTTCCTTCTGGAAAAGCTCAAATGCCAAGTCGAGATCGCCGAAGGCGGCCAGCAGGCCGTGGACGCGGCCCGCAAGGGAAAGTACGACATCATTTTCCTCGACTGCCAGATGCCCGAAGTGGACGGCTACGAAGCGGTTCGGCGCATCCGCGCGGAAGAAAAGGGCTCAGGAACGCCCATCGTAGCTCTCACCGCCCACGCCATGGCCAGCGACCGGGAAAAATGTCTCGCGGCCGGCATGGACGACTACCTCGCCAAGCCCATCACGCTGGCGGAGCTCGCCCGAGTATTGGAGAAATGGTCCAAGGGCCGCGGCCAGGGGGCCGCCGCCACGCCCAAGGAGGCGCCGGTCTCGTCGAATACGCTCGATCGCTCCGCCATTTTCTCGCTTCGCTTGCTGCAGGACGGATCGGGCCCGGATTTCGTGGCCGATCTCATCGCCACGTTCCGCCGCACGACGCCTCCTTCGCTCGAGCGCATCGCCGAGGGCATCGCCCACAAGAACGGGCGTGAGGTGTCGGATGAAGCCCATAAGCTGAAGTCGGGCTGCGCGAACCTGGGAGCGAAGGGCATGGTCGAGCTGTGCAAGAAGCTCGAAAAGGCCGGCGACAAGCGGGCTTTCGAGCGGGCGCGCAATGCTTTGAAGAGTCTTAGGGCCGAGTACCAGCTGGTGCTCAAGGAATTGGAGTCCGAGGAGAAGGTGCAGACCGAGAAGGCCGCCTAGGGAACCGTCATGCAAAACGATCATTTCCCATACGAAACCAAAATCCTGCTGATTGAGGATACGGACATTACCCGCAAGATCATCCATAGGATGCTCTACAAGATGGGATACACCAACGTGGTCGAAGCGGAGAACGGCGTCATCGCCTGGGCGGAAATCGAAAAGTCCCTCCGGCTCAGCAAGCCGTTTCAGCTCATCGTCGCCGACTGGAAGATGCCAGGCATGTCGGGCCTGGAGCTCTTGAAGAAGATCCGCGGCGACGCCCGCATCGCCGGCACGCCCTTTCTGCTTCTCACCACCAACACGCGCAAAGACCAAGTCATGGAAGCGATCCAGGCGGGCGTGAACAATTACCTCGCCAAGCCGTTCGTCATCGAAGTGTTCGAGAAGAAGCTGAGGGAGACTTGGGGCCAGCTGCAAGGCAGGCGCGTCGGCTGAGCCGACTTCACATTAACGTTAAAGTTAACGTTAACTTTAACGTTGCTCACAGCCGGAGATCGTCGAGGATATTGAGCGCTCCTCGGCCCAGGGAGAAGGATACGCGGAGGCTTCTCTCAGGATGTGATCAAGCGGCTGTTCCAGGATGAAGACATCGCCCGCCTCGAGTTTCACGCCTTTATCGACGAGCTTTTTCAGAATGGTATCGGCCGTCGATCCGTTGGCCGCCAGGTACTTCACCGGAACGTGCATCGCTTTTTCGAGAAGGGTGGGCAGCCCTTGCCCGAACTTGTCCAGCCGATCGGTGAAGCTCGTCCCCGCAAGCACCACCCGTTTCCATTTCGTGAGGCGCCCCGGAGTACGAACTTCGTAGAGCGGCTCCGACCAGCCGAACTCGGGGCGCGATAGCAGCATGTCGGGCAGGTTGAGCATGGAGATAAGGACGTCCGAGTAATCCCGAGGCCTCATTCCCACCTGCCGGATTTCCGGTTCGCCGAGCGACTCGCCTTCCGAATTGAGCAGATTGACGATCTCCGTGGTCACCACGGCCATTCCGTAGTTCGTCAGGTGATAGTCCCAGGGGACGTAAACTTCCCCGTTCTGGCGGGCCCGGCGGAAAATGCCATACAGGTCCACCCAATGCTTCGGGGGATGGGCCGCGAGCAGGCGGCGGCCGGCATCGGTCTCTTCCGCCCAGCCCGTGTCCGGCTTCCAAAGCTTCGGCAGGGGAAGGCGGGCCGGAAGCCTTTCGCGCTCGATGGCGGTTTTCGGGGGGACGAATACGGCGAAGGGCCGCACTCCGTGGCAGACGGCGTCCTGGAACAGTTTGTCGATGAAAGCGGGATAGCTGAGATCTTTCTCGTTGAGCCGGGCGTCCATCAGCCCGGTGTCCATGCGGACGTAGAGCCGCTGAAGGGGTTTTGCCGGCCCGTAAAAGTAGAAGTCGTTCTCCTGGCCGAGCCAGTGGCGGATCGAATAGCCGATGGCCTGGAGGAATCGCTTGCTCGAATCAAACAGCGGAGCTTCCGAGCTCCAGCGGACTCCGGGAAGGATCAGCCCGGGCACGCGGGTGCGATAGGGCTCGCCGGTGAAGCCACGGAACTGGAGAGCCACGCCCACCACGTTCACGATGTGATAGAGCAGAACGGCGCCCAGCGCCCAAAGCGCCAGGTGAGTCGTTTGCTTTTTCCTCGCGCGGGCCATGGTCTTCTCCTAGAACTGGAAGTAGAGGAACGGGATTACTTGGTTGCTGAACAGAACGAGAAGCGAAAGAGCCGCCACCGCGAGGGGCAGGGCGTCCCACGCGAGGGGATTCACCGGCCGCTTGGGTTTCCAGCTTCCCTCGCCGGTAAAACAGTAGACGAGCCCGGCGAGACAAAAGAAAACCGCCACCGGAGACACGAGCAGGCCCGACGGATTGAAAGCCATGTGCCAGTTGCGCGCCGGCGAAGCCATGGCGCCGAGAATCGCGGAGGCCTCGGTAAAGTCCTTCGCCCGGAAGAAGACCCAGCCGATGCAGACTCCGAGGAAGGTCACGACGCGGGCGAGGGGTTTCGGCATTTTTTCCGTGAAGCCCGTGTAGCGCTCGAGGGCCAGCAGTCCGCCGTGCCACGCTCCCCACGCGACGAACGTAAGCGAAGCTCCGTGCCAGAGTCCTCCGAGTACCATCGTCAGAAATAGATTCACGTAAGTGCGGACGGGGCCTTTGCGATCCCCTCCGAGCGGAATGTAGAGATAATCCCGTAGCCACGTCGACAAGCTGATGTGCCACCGGCGCCAGAAGTCCTTGAAGGATCCGGCGGCGTAGGGCTGATTGAAGTTCTCGTTGAACTGAAAGCCGAGACATTTTCCGAGACCGATCGCCATCAGGGAGTATCCCGAAAAATCGAAGTAGATCTGCATCGTGTAGGCGATGACCCCTAGCCACGCCGACAGGCAGTCGAGCGGGTAATGCGCATCGAAGGCGTAGCCGGTGAACAGGGCGAAGCTGTCGGCGAGGCACGCCTTGCGGAAAAGCCCGAGAATGAAAACCCGCAGTCCCCCGCTGACGTCCATGCCGCCGTAGTTATCGAACTGATTCCGCAAATCCTTGTAGCGGACGATGGGGCCGGCGATGAAACGGGGGAACATCCCGATGAAGGCCAGAAACTCCATGCGCGTCCGTGGCGGCGTCACGGCCCGGCGGTACACGTCGATGACGAAGCTGAGCGATTCGAAGGTGTAGAAGGAAATGCCCGCCGGAAGCGCAAGGTTGTGCCGGGGAAGGATCGCGCCCACGGAAGGAGACATCCAGGCCACTCCGTCCGCGATCAGGTTCCAATACTTGAACACCGCGAGAAGCCCCAGGTTCTGCACCACGGACGTCCACATCCACGCTTTGCGTTTCTTTTCGTTCTTGGACTCGTGAATGAGCCTGGCCCAGAGAAAGTCGAAACCCACGGAAGCGAGAAACGGGATGAGCCACCACGGCGTGTGCCAGCCGTAGAAAACGAGAGTCAGAAGAAACAGAACGGCTCTCGCCCGGCTCCCGTATGCGCCCTGGGGGGAGTTCCGCAATGCAAAGCGGTGGAGCAGCAGGGCGAAGGGCAGAAAGAAGAAGAGGAAAGTTTTGTCGGTGAAGAGCATTTAAGAGCGGATTCCCTCCCATACTTTTCGGTATCCGAGGTAGGCGGCTTGACGAGGTTTTCCGACGATATTGCCTTGCGTCGAGTGTGCGGCTGCTAACGGAACCCCGGCCGGACATTGCGCCAGGGGTCTAACGGCAGTACTTTAGAAGCGTCGGCTACGGCCAATCACAAATCCCGAGGGACTCTGAATGAAAATCGCGACGTTTTGGGTTGCGCTGTTTTTCTTTGTGATGCCTCGCGCCCACGGCGCCATTTACCGCGCCGAGTACAGCGAAGACGCCAAAGGGAAGCGGGTCCTGGAGTTCTTCGGGAAAAAATTGGGCGACGAGGATCGGATCACGCGCGCCGCCGTGGAGACTTCGTTCCCGCGTTTTGTCGCCGAGCATGAAGACCTCAAAGGCGGCAATCTGGTCATCCTCGAGAGCACGAGTTCCTCGATGTTGCGCGGCATGTTGAAGGCCCGTGGAGTAGCGACTCCGACGCGCCGGCCCAGCCGCGCGACCGACGAAGTTTTCACCCTCGTGTCCAACGGGCCTCCGGCCAACCGGATCGATTTGGTTTTCATGGGGGACGGCTACACCGAGGCGGAAAAGCCGAAATTCCTCGCGGACGTGCGCCGGCTCGTCGACGACATTTTCACCGGCGACACCTACGCTTCGTACCGTTCCATCTTTAACGTGCACGCCGTGTTTCGCGCTTCCACGGAGTCGGGCATCGGCAAGAACGACAAGCCCAAGAACACCGCCTACAAGCTTTACCGCGTCGGCGACACCCTGCGGGCGATCATGCCGGGCGATACTTTCGCCGCTTCCAGTTCCTGTCAGAAGGCTCCCGACTGCGACTATCCGATCCTCGTCGCCAACGATCCTTATTACGGCGGCTTGGGCGGGCAGTTCGCCATCACGACCTCGTCGACGAAAAGCGGCCAGATCGTATTGCGCCACGAGCTCGGTCACAACTTCGGGCGGGTCGGCGAGGAGTACGACGGAGGGGAGGCCACTTTCTTCGGGGCGAACTTCAGCTCTTCCTCGAACGTGTCTTGGTCGCATTGGCTGAAACCCGGAGCGAAGCCCGAAAAGGCGGCTGCCCATTTCGTCGACTGGCCCTGGAAGAATCTTCATTCCGGCGCTTTCACCGCGGACTTCTCGAGTTCCGGTGAGTGGGGACACCGCTCGATCCGCTTCAGCGCTTCCGGCGTCGATACGGACAGGGATTTGGAAGTGTCGCTCGATGGAGGGCTCATTCCCATCACGAGTCCCGGTAGTCCAGACCGCACTTTCTTTGACCTGGTTTGGAAGGGTGGCTTTACGAAAGGTGACCACGAGCTGAAGTTCAGCGAGGGCATCGCCGACGGGAACAACTGGCTCTCCAACCTGACCATCCACGAGTACGACGAGGACTACGATTTTGACGACGATAACGTCGGCATCCACCCGAACTTCACGAAGTCGGGCGCGGTGGGCGGATACCGGGCGACGAACGAAGCGTGTCTCATGCGCAACATGAGCTCGCGCCACTTCTGCCCCGTTTGCCAGGAGAACAACTGGATCAAATTTTTCGGCAAGATCGGCGTCATCGACGAGCTGAAGCTCACGCGTCCTTCGGCCGGCCGCGTTTCCCTCGAAGTCGTCACGCCGCCCGTTTCTCCTCTAAAGGTGGAATGGTTCAAGGACGGCAAGTCCATGGGGCATCTGGATGGAGAGAAAAAGTGGGAGCTGGACGAGAAGGACGCCAAGGGCGCCTGGGAAGTGAAAGTTCAGTTCCAGACTCCGGAAGTCCGCAAAGACACCGCCGGTCTTCTGAAGGGCTCGAAGAAGCAAACCATTTAGATAGAGCGACAGCGAGAGCGAGCGCAAGGAAGTCTATTCGATCTCAAATTCTCCCATACGTGGCGATGGCGTGAGCCTGCAAGTGCGGTGCAAGAGATCAAGGAGTCTTCCTTGCGCTCGCTCTCGCTGTCGCTCTTTTTTTTTCGGCCGTCACATAGGGCGGGCATAATACGTCAAAAAAAAAGGGGCGGCGCCGAAGCGCCGCCCCTCTCATTCGAGGCCTTTTTACGCCGCTTTGAGCAGGCGGAAGCGTTCGTTGGACGGAACGCGATTCGCCATGCGCTTGTACGAGCGGAGATCCCGCACGACCGCGCGATGCCACGTACGCGTGTGTTTCACGAACAGCCGATCCAGGAAGTTGTAGTAACGAGTGTAGAGATGCGCCGAGAGGAAGTGGCTGTACTTGGCGGCCGGAAACCGGGTGCCGACTTTGTAGCGCGTTCCGAACGTCTTGATTTCCCGGTTCATGAGGGTCCACCAGGCGTTAGCTTCGGTGGCGTGAATGAAGTTGCCCACGAAAACGGTTTTCGGTCCGAACGTGAAGCACACTTCATAGCCATTGCCCGCCGACTTGAGCCAGCCTTTGCAGGTGGTCTTGCCGTAGCGGTAGTTCTTCGTCTTCATTTAGCCTCCTTAAGGGGATCGGCGGAGAGCCGATCCTGCGGTACTGGAAGAGTATCGGTCTGTGGCGCAGAGACCTTAGGCTGGGATGGCGAAAGAACGGTGAAGAAACCGACACAGAATTAGGACGGTGCGTTTAGTGTAAAGCGCCGCCGCCGAGCGTTGCCTTTTCTGAAAAAGTACGCGTAAAATAGCAGGGTTATTTTGTGGGCTAGCCCACCTATCAGGAGACCAACATGAGAACCGTCAAATACGTTTTTGGAATCGTGGGCCCGGCGCTCGCTCTTTTTCTCGCCGGTTGTTCCCCCACCCCTAGTCAGCTGAAAAAGATTTTGAAGGATAACCCGGACATCCTCACGGAAACGTTCGAAGCGCATCCTTACAAGCTGACTCAGGCCATGATGAAGGCCCATCAGTCGGCTCAGAAGGAAAGCCGTGAGCAAGCTGAGAAGGAAGAGAAGGAAACCCGGGAAGCCGAGTACAAGAATCCGAAGTCCCCGGAGATCAGCAAGGACCGCGCGATTTTGGGTAACGCCAACGCCGCCGTCACTGTCGTCGAGTATTCCGACTTCCAATGCCCCTACTGCCGCCGTGGTTACCAGACGGTGAAGGAGCTCGAGAAGAAGTACGGCGACAAGATCCGGATCGTCTTCAAGCACCTTCCCCTCGAGTTCCACCCGATGGCGATGCCGGCCGCGAAGCGGTTCGAAGCCATCGTGATGCAGAATCCGAAGAAGGCTTATCAGTTCCACGACTACGTGTTCGAAAAGCAGGGTGAGATGAAGGACGAGAAGTTCCTCGACGAAATGGCCAAGAAGGCCGGCGTCGACCTCGCCAAGATGAAGAAGGACATGGAGTCGGATCGGGTGAAGACCACGATTCAGGCGGACATGGCGGAAGCCCAGAAGTTCGGCATCAGCGGAACGCCCGGCTTCGTCGTCGGCGGCATCAGCCTCAAAGGGGCTTATCCCACGCCGGCCTTCGAGGAGATCATCGATCGCCGTTTGAAGGAAACGGGAACGAATTGATCGCCCGTTAAAAGTTGCTAAAAAAAGCACGGCCTACCTTCGCAAGAAGGTAGGCCGTCTTATTTTTCTCTTCTCTCTCTCTAACTCTTAGAAGCAGCGCGAGCCGCATCCGCCACGGCGCGGGCCACAGCCGCCGCCGAACCGGACCACCGCGAAGCCACGCCGGCTGGGCATGCCGCATCCGCCGCCGGCGCAACCGCCGCGAACCATTCCGCCGCGGGCGAATCCGCCGCATCCGCCGCCGCCGCAACGGCCGCGAACGCGAACCCGGCAACCGAATCTTCCGCAACGTCCGCGCGCGTGAACGTGCACGCGTACTCCGCGGCCGTAGCCGGGACCGTACATCGGATTTCCGTAAACTCCGCCGGGACCGGCATGCATGCCGCCCGTCTGAACCACGACTTGGCCGTTAGGCCCTTGAACGTTCACGCCGACCTGCGCTTGCGCGTCCAGGGACGTAAACAGAGCCAACCCAATCGCCATCATCCATCTACACAAACCGCTCGTCCTCACACTAACCCCCATGAAACAAAGTTCTTTCCACTGCTCCGACTTCCCGTCGAAACGCGGCCTCTTCGGACGGGGAGTAGAGCAACGCGTGTGCCATGGGGTCCCAGGCGTGTCGACCCCGTTTACAGACGTAACTTCTTAGACACCTGTCTAAATCTTAGACAGTCTTTAAGATCCGAATTGCGGCGGAGATCCGAGCACTTGAAAATCGCCCGTGCCTGAATACTGACAGTGGCCGAGGAAGCCTTCCGGAAAAGAAAAATCCCCCGATGCCAGAGGCACCGGGGGATCTCTCGATGAACTTGGATAAGGCTATTACTGAATCTTGTACTTAGCCTTGAATTCCGCGAGGTCGAGGAACCGCTCGCTCGTGTCCCACAGGGACCCGGCCGGGTTGTTACCCTTCACCTTGAGCACGTTGCCGGTCTCATTGATGAGGAAGAGAGCGTAGCTGCTGAAGGGCGCGCCCTTCACGCCGAACTTGCCGTGCATCGTGTAGTCCGCGACGCGGCTCTGGTCGAGCACGAGCTTCGTGTCGTCCCAAGCCGTGAAGCGGCCGTTTTCGCCGAGGGCAACGTTCACAATCGTGGTGTCCGTGTTGGAGACGACGCTGTAGCGGTAGTCGCCGTGCTTCTTTGCGATGTTGTTCTGTAGAACCTTCGTGCTCGCCTTCGGGCAGTTACCCGTGCGGACGGTGTTGTGCAGAACGTAAAGGTCGCGCTTCTTGATGAAGTAAACCATCGCGACGTCGTTCGGGTGCTGCGAGACTTTGAAGTCTTCGACGTCGTTCGTGATCTGGCACTTATTGCGGCCGACCTGGCGGAAGAAGTTGCCGCGGTCATCGAGGGTGTACTGGCTAGCGACATCGTTGCTGCGAGCTTGTTTGGTGACGTCTTTGCCGAACGCCGGCGCCACGACCACCAAGAAGGCCGCGACGAGGGCGGTATTGAAACGATTGAACATGAGAGACCTCCAAGAAAGAGGGGTTAATAAGTTGGGCGCATTTAGTGATTTTTAATACGATGAGTCAAGTGCCATTGGCACTAGCGGGAATCCACGCACTCAAAAGTGAGACATTGGATACAGTCGTGTGCCCTTTTTACCGCCTCCAAATCGTCAAAAAAGCCCGGTTTGACGGCGGCGAACCAAGCCACCCCCACCCGCTTCCCTTGGGAGTCCAGCGGTAGATAGATGTGGCTGTGGTATTTGAATTCCTTTGTATTTTTCACCTCCCGGTGGATAGCCGGGCCTCCGGCGGCGCACTCGCCCAGCGGGGTCACTCCGAAAGGACACGAAAGCCTCGGCTCCTCGCCGACGTGGGCGACAAGCTTTGTGACCTCGTCCTCTGGCGCGTTGCAATAGACGGCAACGGCTTCACATCCTACTTCGCGGGCCACTGTTTGCAGTTCGCTTTTCCAATCTCTTTGCACGGAGCCCTTCGTCCCAAACAACGGGGAGGCGAGTCAAGTTGGTCTATGCCTGACCACACATCCACAGCTATATTTGAGAAATGATCGCTCCATTTACGATCCTTACTGGAGTTAAGCCCACTGGGACTCCGCATATCGGTAACTACATTGGTGCAATCCGGCCCGCGATAGAGCTTGCGAACCATTCCGCGGCAACAGTGAAGAGCCTTCTGTTCATCGCGGACTATCACGCGATGACATCGACTCCGGATGCATCCGAGTTGCGAAACCAGACTTATGAAGTGGCCGCTTCCTGGTTAGCATTAGGTACGAGACCGGAACGAACGATTGTTTATCGTCAGTCTGATGTTCCCGAGACCTTCGAGCTTGCGTGGATATTGTCTTGTTTCACGGAGAAGGGCTGGGTAAATCGGGCGCACGCTTATAAGAGCAAACAGGCGGAAAATCTGAACGCCAACAGAGATCCCGATCAAGGCGTGAACTTTGGGTTGTACTCTTATCCCGTCCTAATGGCCGCTGACATAGTGCTTTTTAATGCGAGCATTGTTCCGGTGGGACCAGATCAAATTCAGCACTTAGAAATCGCGCGCGATATTGTCCAAAAGCTCAACGCTCACTGCCGAAAAAACTCGCCTAATGGGGATTTCCTACAGCCGCAGAGTGTTCCGCCGGAGGTTCTATCGAATGCGCGTTTCGAGGGGATGACGTTGTTCTCCACGCTGGGGGAGGTCATGGAAACCAGAGCGCACGATACTTTGAGAATGCCTCTGCCGGGGGTGCTTCATCCACAGACTGTTCCTGGCTTGGATGGTCAAAAGATGAGCAAGAGTTATCAAAACACTATCCCAATATTCTTGGATTCGTCGAAACTGCGTAAATTAGTGATGAAGATCAAGACCGATCCCTCGCCGGAGAGTGCACCCAAGGATCCGGACAGTTCAATCGTCTTCCAGTTATATAAATACTTCGCCACCAGTGAAGAGTTGGCGTCTATGCGAGCGGATCTTCGCAAGGGCCTGGGTTGGGGCTACGCGAAGGAGCGTTTGTTTACGGCAATGGATAGAGAGCTTGCACCGTTCCGCCAAAAATACGATGCCTTGATTAATGACAGGAACCAGTTGGATCAAATCTTAGAAGATGGTGCGTTGAGGGCGCGACATATTGCGGTGCGAACTCTTTCGCGAGTTCGCCGAGCATTGGGGTTAAGGACTAATCCAGAGTTCGTTTGAATAGGCGAACCACTTTTTCCCACGCGTCTTCCGCGCTGGGTTTGTCGTAATCCGATCGGTAGTTGCAGAAGAAGCCGTGGCCCGCTGGATAGCGGTGGATTGCATGCGGTACCCCCGCGTCTTTCAAAGCGTCTTCGATTTGCGAAACGTGCTCCGCCGGAATCGAGGCGTCTTTCGTTCCGAAGAACAGCTCAATCTCGCCCTTGATGTCTTTTGCCCGCGTGATCGTGGGGGAGCCGCCTCCGGGAGTGTTCACCGGGATATTGGTTCCATAGAAGGAAGCGGTGGCCGCGACTTTCGGAAGAGTCGCCGCGAGAAACGCCACGTGGCCGCCGAAACAAAATCCGATGCAGCCCACTTTTCCGGGGTGCACGTCAGGGCGTTCTTCGAGAAACGCTATCGACGCGTCCAGATCGGATAGTAGCTGCGGGGCCGTCGTCTGATCCTTGTGGGAGCGCCCGAGCTTTATGTCCTCCGGGCTGTAACCAATATCGAGGCCGGGAGCGGTGCGCTGAAAGAGCGCCGGGGCGAGAGCCACGAATCCGGCCGCGGCCAGCCGATCCGCCGTATCCCTTATATGCGCGTTCAGCCCGAAGATTTCCTGGAGCACGACTACCGCCGGAAAGGTCCCCTTGCCCGATGGCTTGGCCAGGTAAGCGGTGATGTCCACGTTGCCGTTTCGGATGGTTTCCCACATGGGCGGACCCTATCAAACACCCCCGAGACAAGAAAACCTCTCTTTGGTAGGATTTTTTCTTTCAGAGGAAGACTCCTATGATTCGAAGCCGTATTACCGGCGTTGGCTCTTACGTCCCGTCCCGCGTGGTGACCAACGACGATCTGAAGAAATTCATGGACACCTCGGACGAGTGGATCCGCCAGCGCACCGGTATCGAGGAGCGCCGCTGGTCGGAAGGGGAAACCTGTTCCGATTTGGCGTTGCAAGCTACTCAGCGCGCGCTCGCCGCCGCGAAGCTCGATAAGTCGCAAATCGATCTGATTGTCTTTGCGACGCTGAGCCCGGATCACGATTTCCCGGGCACCGGCTGCTACCTTCAGGCGAAGCTGGGGTTGCCCGGCGTGCCCGCCCTCGACATCCGCCAGCAGTGCTCGGGATTTTTGTACGGCTTGTCGATCGCCGATCAGTTCATCAGGAGCGGCATGTACAAAAACATTTTGCTCGTCGGCTCGGAAATCCATTCGACGGGACTCGATAAGTCCACGCGCGGGCGCGACGTGACGGTGCTCTTTGGCGACGGGGCGGGTGCGGTCGTCGTCAGCCGGGCCGAGGTGAAAGATTCCGCGAAGGACTCCTTTGTTTACTCGACGCACTTGCACGCCGAAGGCTCTTTTGCCGATGAGCTCTGTCTGCCCGCCCCGGGCTGCGCCAACGGGGCGGAGCGCATGTCCCAGAAAATGCTCGACGAGGGGCTCCACTATCCGAAGATGAACGGGAAAAAAGTTTTTACTTCCGCCGTGCGCCGCATGTCGGAGGTCATCGCCGAAGGTCTTCAGGCGAATCAGCTGGGGCTGAAGGACATCGACCTGTTTCTCTTTCATCAGGCGAATCTTCGCATCAACGAGGCCGTAGCTCAGCAGCTGCAGATTCCTTGGGACAAAGTCTTCAACACGATCCAGAAGTACGGCAACACTACGGCGGCGACCCTTCCGCTCGGCATGGACGACGCGATCAAGGCGGGGAAATTAAAACCCGGCATGCGGGTCGCCATGGCCGCTTTCGGCAGTGGTTTCACGTGGGCCTCGGCGGTGATGCGCTACTAATGTCTTTAGCCGCCCTCAAAAAAGACATACGTGCCCAGGCCGATCCGGAAAAGGCCAAGTTCCTGATGCGCTTTTTCAAGTCGGGGCCCGGCGAGTACGGCGAGGGGGACAAGCTTCTGGGCGTCATCGTTCCAAAAAGCCGGCTCCTCGCGAAGAAACACTACAAGGAGCTTTCTCTTTCGGAAGCCGAAGAGCTGCTTCACTCGCCTTTTCACGAGGAGCGGCTCATCGCGCTCTTCGTTTTGATTCACAAGTTCAACAAAGGGGACAAGGCGACTCAGGCTTCCGTCTACAAGGTCTATTGCCGCTCGACGAAATGGATCAATAACTGGGATCTCGTCGATACGAGCGCTCCGCAAATCGTGGGCGCTTACCTTCAGGAAAGAGATCGGGCTCAGCTCTACAAGTGGAGCGGGTCGAAACTTTTGTGGGAGCGGCGCATTTCCATTCTTTCGACGCAAGCTTTCATTCGTAAAGGCAGCTTTGACGACACTCTGAAAATTTCCAAGTTGCTCCTCGGCGACGAACATGATCTCATCCACAAAGCCGTCGGTTGGATGCTCCGGGAAGTCGGCAAGAAAGATCGCAGTGCCGAGATCGCTTTCTTGGATCTCCATGCGAAGCGAATGCCGCGCACAATGCTCCGTTATGCGTTGGAGCATTTTCCCGAAAAGATCCGCCGGCACTACATGTCCCGGTAACGACGAGGTCCTACACCATGGCTACCGCCGGCAATTATCATCTGTTCGTCATTACGTATCACCGCGGAGAGATCAAACAGACCATCCGCGTTCGTGCCCTTGATAAGCGCCGCGCAAAAAATCTTGCCAAGCGGCGGTTGGGATCCGAGATCAAAATCCTCAGCGCGTTCCGCTGGAACGAACACCAAAAACGTTTGCCCGCCACTCGTCCCGTTTAAGAAAAATAAAACGGCCCGCTCCTTTCGGAGCAGGCCGTCGTTGAATTTCGTTTCGTGGGACGGGACTCAGTAGAAGTCGTCGTCTCTTCCGCCGCCACCACCGCCACCATAACCACCGCCGCCACCGCCGCGGCCACCACCACCGCCGCCTCGGCCTCCGCGATCGCGATCCCGGCCGCCACCGCCGCGGCCACCACCACCACCGCCGCCGTAGCTTCCGCCGCCACCACCGCCTCCACCACCACCGTAACCGCCGCCGCCGCTGTTGCCGTAGTCATCCCGGCCACCACCGCCGTATCCGCCTCCGCCGCCACCTCCGCGTCCTCCGCTGCTATATCCGCCGCGGCCACCGCCGCCTCCCCCGCCGCGCTCTTCCATCGGGCGGGCTTCGCTCACCTTCAGGTTGCGGCCTTCATTGGAAACGCCGTCCAGGTTTTTGATGGCGTTTTCGGCTTCCTCATCCGACGACATCTCGACGAATCCGAATCCTTTCGAGCGGCCGGTCGCACGGTCGGTGATAATCCGAACCGATTGAACCGAGCCAAAGGGGGTGAACAGCTGTTCGAGCGACGAGTCGCTCATGGAGAAGGGCAGGTTGCCCACGTAGATTTTCTTACCCATGGAAGCTCCGGGAGTCCTTTTTCTAGTGGTCGGATTCAGGGAAAATAACCGGGCACCCGCCCGAAGAAAGCCCCCCAAAAAAGACCGGTTTCGAGGTCAATTTGCCACGCTCAAAAACGTTCCGCAACTCGACCTAAGGGGACAATTTTAACCCGGTGAGAGCTATTTTCCGAGAGGGTGGGTGAAGACTTCCGCGGGAACGCCGAGCGCTTGTTTCAGGGCGACATCGCGGTCGAAAGGGTTCTCGATGCCGGCGAGCTTGCGCATCATGGCCCAGGTCAGATCGAGCGGGAAGTAGTACGGAGAAACGAGCTTCGTATTGGAGAGCGGAAAGTCGGATCCGTAGATGAGCTTTCCCCGGCTGCGCTTGTCGAGAAGCAGCTTTCGCAGATACCCGAGCTTGTTGATTTGCGTGAGGCTCGAAATATCCGCGTATAGATTCGGGTAGACGGGAAGCATCTCGAGAAGCCAGTCGATATTCTCGCGCCCGTCCGTTTCACCGGTCGTCGCCGCGTGCGCCGCGATCACCGTGACGCCCAGATTGAGCGCAAGTTTTAGCTTCCGCGGATCCGCGAACGAGTCGTCCGCCCGGGTGAAGGATCTTTCCTGTCCGGTGTGGCTAAGCAGCGGAAGCTCGTGGTAACGCATCCTCACGTAGAACTCCGTGAGCTTCGGGTTCGCCGGATCGAATCCCTGAATCGGCGGAAGCCACTTGATCAGCACCGCGCCGTCCGCCTTCGCGGCGTCGAGCCGCTCGATGGCGTCTTTTCTGAGGGGGTTGATGCTCGCCCCCCATTTGAGCCGAGGGTATTTCTTCGTTTCCCTTAACACGAACTCGTTCGGAACGTAGAACTCGGTGTTCTTTAGATCGAGTTCGCCCTTCTCGTCGACGGCGCCGTCCACCGCGAGTACTACCGCCTGCTTCACGGTAGCCGATCCCTCCACCCACTTTGCGATTTTCTCGATGGAGTAGCGGTCCCCGTATTTTTTCAAATCCTCGCGGGTGGCGCCGAACGCCTTCAGGTACTCCGTGAGCTTGTAGCTGTCCTTGATGGCTTCCGAAACGTAGCAGCCGCTTCCGTCTTCGCCGAGCCCCGCCGCGTGGACGTGGTTGTCCACGATTGCTCCCATGGGGAGGGGCTGGGGCATGTGGATTGGACCGCGGAAGGCGAGCTGGCGGTAGGCGAAAAACCCTCCCACGACGATGAGGTTTAGAGCGAGCAGCTTTAGCAGAAACCGCCAGGACGGATGCATCCGGACAATTTACTACTGTGCCCGGTCCGCTTGAAAGGAGAGAAGCTCCCCCGCCTCGGCGGAATACTCGATTTTGATGGGATGGCAGCAGTTCTCGCAGTCCTCGACATAGGTCTGGCTGCCGGGATCCGACGTGTCTAGGACCATGGAAATGGCTTCCCAACAATAGGGGCAGGTGAATGTATGCTCCGTTTGCTCCATGGGCCGTCCAAGAGTAGGGTAGGAGCTTCGATGTTTTACATCAAGCTTTCCCTGATGTGCCTCTGGTCGGTACTCGCGACCTTCCTGCTTTTTCCTTTCTTCTGGGTGCCGAACGCCTTTTCCCGGTGGGTCCGCTTCGTTTCGACGGGGGTTTTGAAGATCGCCGGAATCGACGCCGTCATGGAAGGCAAAGAGAACATGGGCATCACGCGCCCCTGCGTCATCGTCGGAAACCATCAGAGCGCTTTCGACTTCGCGACCTTCGGAAAATACATCCCCGATCGGTGCACCGGCATCGCCAAGCGTGAGCTCGTCTACATGCCGCTCATCGGCTGGTATTTTCTTCTGTCGGGGGGCTTTCTAATCAACCGCAAGAAACGGGACGAGGCGGTAAACGTTCTTTCGGAAGCGGCGGCCCACTTGAAGAAGAAAAAGCTCGCCGTCGGTATCATGCCGGAAGGAACGCGAAACCGGGCCGGTAAGGGACTTCTGCCTTTCAAGAAGGGCGCCTTTCACATGGCAAAGGAAGCGGGCGCCGACATCGTCGTCGCGGTCAGCGAGCCGCTCGAGCAAATCGCCAATCTGGCCACCCGCACTTTGAAGCCGGGAAGGGTGAGGCTGATTGCGATGCCTCCGATCTCGGTCGCCGACAAATCCGTCGATGAGCTGATGGAAATCGTACGCGAAAAAATGCTCACCCAGCTCGCGCTTTTCGCCTCTACCCGAGAGCCCTGATCACCGGAACTCGAACCACTTTCCGAAATACTGGTAGGAAAAAACAATCCAGATCACCTGGAAGGAGACGGGAAAGGGTAAGGAGACGATCAGCCACCGCTTCAGACTGCGGGTTCCGTCCGGGAAAATAAAGGCGATGCAAAACAGACCGGAGAGCAGGGCCCCTGAGTATAGGTCCACCATCTTAGGCAGATAGTCCTGCAGCAAGACCACGCTCAAAATTGCCGCGGCCGGTACTCCCAATATTCGGAACAACTCCATAAGTAAGCGACGAAACAGGCCGGCCCTTTTTTCCGAGGGGTCTCGGGAGAAAATCTGCACCACGAGGTGAACCAAGAAGGCCGCCGGGGCGGATACCATACCGATGGCGAAGCTTTCGTCGTGCGCCAAGGCCACGGAAGAAAAGGTAAGCGCGAAGGCGCCCCATCGGTACTTGGAGGGCATGCGCTATTGTAACGAGAAGCTCCCCCTTAGACGAGAGTCTTGAGCGTCTTGCCGCTGACGGCGACGACCGCCGAACGGGGCATCGTTCCCGGGCCGTCGGGCCATCGGCTCGTCGGTTTTTCCTTCGAGGGGGAGAGTTCTCCCGGATGCTGCACGGATAAGAAGAGGGTTTCTCCGTCGGGAGCAAAGCACGGTCCCGTGAACTCCGCTTCCACCGGAGCGTTGGCCACCCGGTGCGCTTTGCCCGCGAGTTTCCCCTGGGTCGGAATGTAGAAGAGCGAGTTATTCGCGAAGGAAGCATACGCCCCCTGATTTAGGACTTTCCCGGAGATGTCGCTCGTCATCCAAAGATTGCCCTTGCGATCGAACTCCAGATTGTCGGGTGAGGCGAAGCCGGTCGTCTTGCCTCCGGCGGCAAACGTCGAGAACTCGAAATCCAGCGCGAGGGGATCCTTCTTCCTTTCGAGCAGCTTAACGAGAGAACCATATGGGTCGTCGTGTTTCGCGGAATTCGTGAGCGCGAGGTAGACGGCTCCCGTGATCGGATCGACAGCGACGTCCTCCGGCCGGTGAAGGGGCGTCGCTCCGGCCAGCTCGGCGGCCAGGCGCGTGTGAATGAGAAGTTCGGTCTGCGTCGCGAACTCTTTTTTGAGTTTGGCGTTCTTCTCACGATCTAGGGGGAGCCAGCGGCCATTCTTCGTGTCCGCGGCGTAGAGAGTTCCCGTTTCCAGATTTCCTGGCTTCGCCGAAACGAACTTGTAGAGGCACCGGTCCTCGGCGTCGTCGCCCATATAGACGGCGAGGCGTCCATCTTTCGCCGCGACCACTGTCGCGCTCTCGTGGGAAAATCTTCCCAGGGCGATGAGCTTCTTCGCTTCGCCCGTGCGCGGGTTGATTTCCACGACCCAGCCGTAGTGGCGGGGGTCGCGCTTCTGAAACCGTTCCCACCCGTACTGGGACTCCGCGGGTAGGAGCTTTCCGTCGCGGCCCACTTCGCCGTAGTAGTCCTGATAATTTTCCTCGCAGGTGAGGACCGTCCCCCATGGGGTAACTCCGCCGGCGCAGTTGCCGAGAGTTCCCACTCCTATTTTCGCGTCCGCGATGGGCTCGTGCCAGGCGAAGGGAATTTCGGTGAGCGCCGAGATCCTGCGATTCAAGGGATCGTTTTGCACCAGCTCCCACCGGCCTTCGCGGCTTTTGCGGATCCGGGCGATGGAGCCGCCGACCGCCCGCTGTTCCACGGCGATTTGGGCCTCGGTGCGCGTGCCGCCCTTCTCAAAACCGCTGATCAGCGAGAGCGGGGTCGGGGCTTCGTGGTTCGTCCAAAGAAGCCCATCCGTGGGTTGGGACGGATTGAGGGGCAAAAAGGCCAGATAGTCATTATTGGCGCCGAACTCGTCGCCCTTTTCGTTGAGTCTGTCTCCCCACTTCAGGATGGAGTGGTACTGAAATCCCTCCGCCATGACCAACTCGTCCTTTTGGCCGGGACCGATCGGCGTGAAGGCCGTCGTCGGTTCCGCTACGGCGAAGGCGGCGTCGGCCACGGTCAGGGCCAGTTCGGCCCCAATCGTGGTCCGTCCCAGGAACGCCAGGAAATCCCGTCGAGAAAAATTGTCGTGCATGTAATTCGAATACCGGAACCGGGAGGGGTCCTAAAGTAAAGAAACGGTCAAATGTTGGACCACTCCGTGTTATTAGCTCTTGCCTGGGGTGTCAGCCGTCGCTATTTCCCAAGTACATGGAGGTCTCATGATCAAGTCGTTCGCAGTCGCTGGAATTCTTTTCGCTTCCCTCGCTCAAGCCGCGCTTCCGCCGTATCACGAGCGCAACCGCGTTTTCACCGCCATCGTTGCGGATCAGCGTGTCGAGACCGCGGTAACCGATCCCCGCTTCCGTCAGTACGCTACGGGGCAGATCGATTCGCTTCGCTATCTCGGCTACACGGCTCAGTACAGCCGTTATTCCGTTCAGACGGGCCGCTGCTTGCTGGACATCAACGTCCGCACGGTCGCCGTGAAGTCGCCCGAGGGTAAAGTCGTCGTCGGCCCCGGCAAGATCGAGCTTGCGATCGCCAAATCGCTTCGCTGTCAGTGAAAGCCTTTGTCACATTAGTACTCATGGGAATGGTCCCGGCCACCGTGTTGGCCGGGGCCAAGCCCATTCTCCTCGCCGTTCACGGCGGAACCGGCTATCCGAAGAGTGAGTTTCCCGCCGAGCTGGAAAAGAAAATCCGCGAAGGGCTCACTAACGCCCTCAAGGCGGGCCTCGAAAAGCTGAAAAACGGTTCGGGCCTGGACGCCATCGAGGCGGCCATCCGGGTATTGGAAGACGATTCGGAGTTCAACGCGGGCAAGGGCGCCGTGTTCACCCGCGAGGGCAAGAACGAGCTCGATGCTTCCATCATGGAAGGCAAAACGAAGAAAGCCGGAGCGGTCGCCGGAGTGACCAACGTCAAAAATCCCATCCGCGCCGCGCGCGCCGTGATGGAAACCACGAAGCACGTGCTCATCGCGGGTAAGGGCGCCGAGCAGGTCGCGAAGGACGCGGGGCTCGACATCGTGGATCCTTCTTACTTCCGTACCGATCGGCAATGGAACGAGCTGCAAGCGTATCTAAAGAAGAAGGCTTCGCTTGCTCCGAAGCGTCAGTGGGGAACCGTTGGGGCGATCGCCGTGGACAAGGACGGCAATCTGTTCGCCGGCACTTCCACGGGTGGGCTCACCGGTAAGATGACCGGCCGCATGGGGGATTCCCCCATTATCGGCGCCGGCACCTATGCGGACAATGAGGGCTGCGCCGTCTCCGCGACCGGCACTGGAGAGTACTTCATCCGCTTTCACGTGGCTTCCGACATCAACGCCCTCGTGAAGTACAAGAAGATGGCCATCGCCGCCGCCGCGAAGGAAGTCATCCATCATAAGGTGGTTCCCGCCGGCGGCGAGGGCGGGGTCATCGTGCTCGACCGCAAGGGCAACTTCGCCTCCGCGTTTCATTCCGATGGGCTATACCGGGGAACCATCACCTCCGACGGTACCATCGATATCCAGCTGTATTAGTCCCTCACTCATTCTAAGACCCATTCTCGATCTCATTCTCAGTTTCCAGCCAGGCGTGGGAGAAATCTGAGAGCGAGAATGAGAATGAGATTCGAGAATGAGAATGAGATCGAGAATGAGTGAGGGAATACTGTCGGTATTCTCGAGCACCGCGAGAATTCACGCCGCTGGCAACGCGTTTGCAAACTCTCTCCCGGGTAATCCTATTTGCGGAGTAGAAGCTGTATGAAATTCTCGTTGTATAGCAGGGGTTCGAAGCGTCCACTTTTCGGTTCAGCGTCTTATCTCGGGTACTTGACGATTTTTGTCGCTCTGACAGTACTGGTGTCAGGATGTTCCACAAAAGTCGATACGGAAAACTCGACGGGCACCACGCCCTCGGTGGTTCCGAACAACGGCGGACAGTACCTTCCGCCCAACATTTTCCAACAGCCTTTGAACGGGGGAGGCACCAACTATTCGCCTCAGACGGATTTGAACACTCCGTACTATCCGCCGGGCACCACGTATCCGCAGTATCCGACGTCGTTGAACTGCTATCTGCAGCGTTCGGGCGGCTACTACTACATGGGTTATCCCGTGCAGTGGGATTTCTACGCGGACAACAACGAGCCCCTTCAGGTGGTTCGTCTGGATAGCGGAGAAGTCTGGCAGACGCCGCCTTCGTATCCGTTGCCCTCGAGCTTCGCGATCACCTTCTACACGGCCGGCCAGCGTCAGCTGTCCTTCACCGTGCGGTCGGCGCGTAACCCGAGCCTGTACTGCAACGGCGGCACGCCGATCTACGACAGCGTGCACATCAACTCCTACTATTCTTACTACTGAGGCGCTGAAGTCAGATGCGTAAGTTTCTCGGCATTCTGCTGATCCTCGGAGCCCTGTCGGCCAAAGCCGAAACCTATCTTTTCGGAGGTATCGATCTGGGCATGTCCGGTCTAACCACCTACGTGCCGAATGAGGTGGATAAGCTGGGCTTCGATCTCGGGATCAAGGGGCTCATCTCCCAGGAGTTCGAGAAATTCACGGTGGACTTGGCCATCGGCTGGCGTTTCAATTACGTCGCGGGCGGCCCGTCTTTCCGGCGGGTCAGCATCAATACACGAAACCTCTATTTCGAAGTGTCTCCCCGGATAAACCTCGGTGAGTACTGGCAGGTCGGCCCTTGGTTCGCTTTTCACATGTCGTCCGAAGTGGGCATGGGAGAGCTTCTCATCTCATCTCAGAAGACCGCTTACTATCTCGGCGGCCAGCTCATTCGTGAGTGGGGGGACGACAAAACCCGTTATCGTTTCGGCGTGCGCGGCGGCGTCGACCTCAACATCGTCAATCGGATGCATTGGGTTGGAGGCGTGACCTTCCAAATCGGAACGCGGATCTTCGCGGGTGGATCGGACGAGACTCCGGTGCCGGCCGTGGAGCCTTCGCCGGAACCCGAGCCCGAACCCGAGCCGATCACCAGGAATGTGCCCGACATTCAGCCCGAGCGGAGCACGGCGTGGGAAGACCCGGAAGAGTTCGCTCCTCGCGTGAAGGTATTCGATGACGGGGCTTTCCGGGTGGAAAGCCGGGGCGCTTCGACCCTTATCATCACGACGTACTCGACGGCTTTGAACTTTCTGACGGCGCGTACGACTCTATCGGAAGGGTCGGAGATGACCTTCCGTCAGCTCGGCGGCTATCTCGCCGATCACAATGCCAACTGGCAGCGTGCCAGCATCGACGGCCACGCCGACGAGCGGGGCTCGGCGCCGTACAACCGGAGGCTTTCTCAGCGGCGTGCCGCTTTCATCCGGGCGATGTTCATTCGGCAGGGCGCTCAATCGTCCAAGCTTCAGGCTCGGGGTTTCGGCGAGGATAGGCCCATCGACAAGCGGCATTCCGCCGCAGGGTGGGAACAGAACCGGCGCGTGGAGATCGTCGTCCACGGCGTGCGGGACAAGCAGCAACTGATTCAGCTGGTTAAATCCATCCCCAGAACGCTCGCGTCCAATTAATTCAGATAGCCAAGGCGGGTGAGCTCGTCGCGGATCATTACGGCGGCCCGGCGATAGCCTTCGTCCGTGAGGTGAACGGTATCCTGAAACAACTCGTCCTTCGGTTCGGCGCGGCCGAACATGTCCGATGCATCCAAGAAGGCGGCTCCCTTCGGAAGCCGGACCGAAGCCATCTGCTTGCGGGCTCCTTCGTATAGTTTCCCCATGATCTCGTTGTATCCGCCGATGTGGCCGGGCAGGGCACCCACGCTTTTTTCTCCCGCGATTTCCCGCGCGGTGAGTTTTTTTGTCGAGATGACGATGTTGGGTTGAAGAACGGAGAGAAAACGAGCGCCGGTACCGGTCACGAGATTCGCCATGTAGGATACATTGCGGGCGTAATGCTCCAGCGCCTCCGGATGAAACACCGGCTGGTGCGATCCGGCCGGTTTCTTGAACTTCTGTTTCAGGAATTCGGTCAGGCGAAGGTGTTTCGTCCAGGAGTGGTTCAGCGAGGCTTCCAATACCGGTAAGGCCTCGGAGTAGTTTCTGCGCCAGTTAGGATCCAGAGAGGCGTAAAAGTCGGTGCCCCCGGAGAAGGAAACGACAATGTCCGGCTGCCTCGGCAAAACTTCGAGCGCCAGGAGGATCAGCTCCTGGTGGGATTGCAACGCCGAGGCGGAGGCATTCATGACTTCGTAGCGCCACTTGGACGAATTGGCGTTGAGAAGTTCCTCGAGACGACCGGCGATGGTGGTCGAATCATTGCTGGCGAGAAAGCCCACCGCTGTCGAGCCGCCCGTCAGGGCAATTCGCCGTACTCCGGGCTCTTTCTTGAACGGGAATTCCCGGGTGTCCCGGAAGCCGGCGGAATTGGTGTTCATATTGCCGCTGTGCTGATTGGGCCGGCTGTAGGTAAGGAGGTAGGGGTGGTGATCGATCTCAGGGCCCGGGACGCCGGCCGAGCCGGTGGGAGCCGGAGTCCGGCTGATCGAGGGAAACTTTTCTTTTACCCGAAGGCCGACTTCGAGGGCGACGATGGCCGCGCCGGCGGTGACGACGAGAACCACGAGTCCGGCTGCGATCGGTACGAGTTTCTTTTTCATAAGATCTCTCAGTTGGAGGGCATTACTCTTTCCCATCCGGGGGTGAGTTTCGACATTCCCTTGAAGAGACTCGGATGCAGGGGAAGGCCCGGCTGAACGTCGTTGAAGCTTGCGTCGTAGTGATGGGTGACGGCGGCGTCCCGGCCGATGATTCGGCTGTCGAACTTGGCGATTGACTCGAACTCTATGAGCGCTTTGTGCTCTCCCGCATCCACCAGATAGAGGTACGGCGTGTAGTTGGAGCACTGGGCGGCGATGGCGCTGGGTTCCGGCTCTTCCCGGAGTAGCGAACGTCCATCGAGTAACGGAGCGATCGGCGCATACATCCCGACGGCATCGAGCAAAGTCGGAAAGAGATCGAGATGGCTCGCTACCTTCGTGGGCCCGGCATCGGCCGCTTTGCGTCCGGGCAGCCGAATGAGGATGGGCACTTCGAGCTGATACCGATTCAGCTCCGAGGCGTGCGTTAGGTGGCCGGCTTCGAAGAGCTCCTCGCCGTGATCGCTCGTGATGGCCACGATGCTTTCGCGCCCGCCGCTTTTCATCTTGGCGAAGAACTCTCCCATCAGCGAGTCGAGGTAAGCGGCCGCGTTCTTGTAACGGTTCCTCAGAAGCCCGATGCCGTTCTCGTCCAAGCGCACGGTCAAGAGCGACGTGAGCGGCAGAAAGGGTTTGAAGGGCGGGGCGAAACGATCCCCCCAAAAGTAATCGTGGTGAGTGGAGTCCAGAAATACCAAGTGGAGGGTGGGAGGTCCTGTTTCGTCGAGGGTCGCTAACGTCTGATCCATCACGTGGCGATCGATGGCCGCGATGGTATTGAGCCCTTTTCCGAGATGGGTTTTCTGATCGGAGATCTCGGAAGCGAGTGCGCGGTTCGGGCCGAAGAGAGTCTCCCCGATGGCGTAGTAGTTCAGGCTCGGCGTAGCGAACACTTTGATCTGGTAGCCCGCCTGCCGGAAAGCCGCGATTGGCAGCGACTGATACGGATGATCCGCCTGGTGGGCGATGGCGCTCCAGAAAATAGGTAGCCGCGAATGAAAGATGGAGTACCAGGAAAGGTGGGTACAGTTAGAGCTCGCCGTCCCGTGTGCGGTACCGAGCGCCTCGGCTCCGAAAGCTACGAGGTTCGGAGTCACTTCGGGCGTGACGTGGTCGCCGCGGAAACTCTCGAGGACGAAAAGGTAAACGTCGGGGCGTTTGGCCGCCGTCGGCGGGTTAAGAGCGCGGATCACCATGGAAGCCTGGGCCGGGTTGGGCATCTCCAGCTGGAATTTCGCGCGGTGAGTGACGAGAGAGGACTTGGCGGGAATCAGTAGAGGCAGGAGCGGCAGGATACGGCGCCGGCGCTCGCGGGTACCTTCGGAAACGGTTTTAGGAAAGGAAACTTCGACGAGGGCGAGAACGAGCAGGGACGACAACCCAATCTTCGCGAACGGCGCCACGGGTATTGGGCGAAAGAATCGGGTGCCGTGGGCTTTGGCGAGAGCGAGGATCAGAACCACGGTGCCGGCCGTGATTCCGCCGATTCCCATCCACACGGCGCTTCTCTTTCGTTCCATCGCGCGGAAAGAGGTTATCGTCGACCAGTAGAGAAGGGGAATCGTATCGTCGAGATGAAGGCCGACCCATCGGTAGCTTAGGTTGTCCCACAGAAAGAAACTCGCCAGCACCGACACGAGGGACCATGCGGCGGCGGCCGACCAGCGCTCCGTGAAGCAGCCGGCGAAAACTACGAGGGCGCAGCTGATAGCGATCGTCTGGGAAAGCACACACAGGAAAAGGGCCGAGTATTCGACGGCGGGAAGGTAGCCGAGAATGCGGAACAGGCCGACGTGACCCGCAAGGGTGAAAATGGCGACGGCCGCTGCCATCGGCAGGCTGATATTGAGGCTTCGGTTCATTGGCTGGAGAAGGACGGCGGACGCCGACCTAGTTAAGTAATTTTAGCATGGTCTGGAACAGGGCCTACCCTAAAAGATGGGCAGCTGCTGGTCTAGTCCACGCTTGGGCGGTTCCAGGTTGAGGTGCTGGTAGGCCCGCTCCGTCGCGACGCGCCCTCTCGGCGTGCGGTTGAGGAAACCGCGCTGAAGCAGAAAAGGCTCGTACACATCTTCAAGAGTCTCCCGCTCTTCGCTCAAGGCGGACGCGAGCGTTTCGATGCCGACCGGGCCGCCACCGAACTTCTCGATGACGGTGCGCAGAAAAAGGCGGTCCATCTGATCGAGTCCCACGTGATCGACTTCGAGCATCGAAAGCCCTTCGGACGCCACCTTGCGGGTGATGACGCCGTCCGCCCGCATTTCGGCGTAATCGCGCACCCGGCGGAGAAGCCGGTTGGCGATGCGGGGCGTGCCGCGGGACCGGCGGGCGATTTCCAGCGCTCCGTCCATGTCGATTCGGCATTTCAAAATTCCGGCCGAGCGAACGAGAATCATCTGCAGATCGGGCGGCTCGTAGTAGTCGAGACGGAGGATCATGCCGAAGCGGCCCATGAGCGGCGAGGTGAGTTGCCCCGCGCGGGTCGTCGCCCCGATCAAGGTGAACGGAGGAAGGTTCAGCTTCATCACGCGCGCGCTCGGGCCCTGGCCCAGCACGATGTCGAGATGGAAGTCTTCCAGCGCCGGATAGAGAGACTCTTCCACGACGCGGTTCAGGCGGTGGATCTCGTCGATAAAGAGGATGTCTCGCGCGTTGAGGCTCGTCAGGATGGCGGCGAGGTCGCCGGACTTCTCCAAAGCCGGGCCGGATGTGGAGACGATGTTCACGCCCATTTCCTGCGCCATCACGTGGGCGAGAGACGTCTTGCCGAGTCCCGGCGGGCCGCAAAACAAAGTGTGGTCGATGGCTTCCGAGCGGTTCTTCGCGGCGCCGAGGAAGATGGAAAGCTTCTCCTTCAACTCCGTTTGGCCGATGAAATCGGAAAGGCTCTTCGGGCGCAGCGAGTGATCCGCGTGGAGGTCCTCGTTCTTCTGGCGGAGATCCACGAAACGATCGGTTTCGACGGGAGTTTCCTGCTCGAAATCAGACATGGCGCGCTCCTTCCGACTGGGGCGAGCGGCCGGAGAGCTCGGCGAGCGCGCGCTTCAGGGAAGCTTCGAAGCCGAGCTTCTCCAGGGATTTGTCATCGAACAAACGATCGAGAGTGCCCTTGATCTGGTTCGGCAGGTAACCCAAGTGGCTGAGCGCCGACAGCAGATCGTCGCGCAGGGAGCCTTCGAGATCCTTGATGGGCCCGTGGTCGGTGATCGGCGCGGTCAGCGGCTGGCTGATGAGAGCGAGCTTTTCCATCTTCGCCGAGAGATCGAGCACGATTCTCTGCGCGAGGGTCTTGCCCACGCCGTGGGCTTCGCTGATGGCGGCCGTGTTTTTCGTCAGAATGTAGTGCGCGAGCTTTTCCCAGCCGTGCTCCGAGAGCAGCGACAGCGCGTGCTTCGGGCCGAGTCCGTTCACCGAAAGCAGAACGCGGAAAAATTGTTTTTCCTCGTCGGAGGGAAAGCCGTAGAGGGCGAGAATGTCTTCCCGTACGTGGGTGTGGAGCCACAGGGAAACTTCCTGCTCCAGGCGGAGCGCCTCAAAGAGCCGGGCCGAAACCGTCAGCTCGTAGCCGACGTTCGCCGCCAGCACGACGCAAGTCGTGTTGGTCAGGGATTTCGAAAGGACTTTTCCGCGGACGAAACCGATCACGTGGTCACCGTACCCAGTTTGAGAAAACTGCCGTGGCAGATGGCCACGGCCAGCGCGTCGGTGGCGTCGAAACCCAAGTCCAGCTTGGCTCCCAAGCTGAGGCCCACCATTTTACGCACCTGCTCTTTGTCAGCCCGGCCGTATCCTGTCACAACGGATTTTACCTGGGTAGGGGCATATTCGTAGATGGTGAGCCCGCGTCCGAGACACGCGGCCACTGCCACTCCCCGGGCCATGCCGAGACGAAACGCGCTCTGAGCATTCTTCGCGAAAAACGTATCCTCGACGGCAACCTCCTCGGGATTCAGCTCCTCGATACGTTCCCGCAATCTCACGTGGAGAAAATCGAGGCGTTCGTAGAAGGGAAGTTTCGCCGGCGCGTGGATGGTTTCGGCGAACAGAAGGCGCATGTGGGCGCCCTTCTTTTCTATGAGCCCTAGTCCCAGATGGAGGGAGCCGGGATCGATACCTAAGATGCGACGAGTCAAGTGCCCCACCACGCCATTCTATCTTTGCCTTGGGTCCCCAGTCACGATAGGTGGATCTACTAAAAACATGACCGAAGAGAAAGCCGCGCAAACCATTTTGCACATCGACCGGAGCATAAGCCGCTACATAGGCCGATGCCGGGAGAAAATTCCAGGCTTCGTGGGAAGTCACTTCGGATTCCGCGAAACTTGGGAACTGCAACGGCCTTCCTTCTGGTGGGACCTGATGCTGTCGCCCGTGAACTCCGCCTGGGCGATTCCGTACCTCACGTTGAAAAAGACGACGGAGATTCTGGATAAGGTCGGCGTTCCCTGGATTCATGCCCAGGTGCTCAAGATCCCTTCCGGCATTCAGACCCGGTACCAGAAAAAAGTGGAGACCCTCGTATGCCGGGAGTTTCTCGAATGGGACTTCGGTAGCCGCGGCCTGCCCGAAGGTGTTTCGAAGGAGCTTTCGAGCGTGGGCCTCAATCTTTCGAAAGCGGGCTTCTCGCTTCTTTCCGTCCGTGCGGTGGTGGATCAATTTTCCTCGGCCCGCGCGCTGGTTTCCGATCTCGCGGGCACGCTTCTGACGTTGTCGATCGGCCGTCTGATGTTCGGTGACTCCTCACTTAGTATTGCCGGCATGGCGACCAAATTCGCCAAGTGGAAGGCGCGG
>CAZZHG010000011.1:0-68930 GCA_964653655.1 uncultured Pseudobdellovibrionaceae bacterium | reverse complement strand
CCGCATCGCGTATCTAATCGTCGGAAAGAACGTCGATCCGTCCTCCATTTTCGCGGTGACCTGCACCAACAAGGCGGCCGCCGAAATGCGCCACCGGGTCCACGACCTCGTGGGCCGCGTGGAGCCGGGCTTCATTCCCGGCGCGCGGGATCTGTGGGTCAGCACCTTTCACTCGGCGTGCGTGCGCATCCTTCGTTCCGATATCCATCATCTTGGCTTCAGTAACCCCTTTACGATCTACGACGACAGCGATCAGCTTAGCCTCGTCAAAGCGTGCCTCAGGGACCTCAACATCAGCGACAACGCCTTTTCCCCGAAGAGCATTCAGGGAAAGATCAACAAGCTGAAAAACGACGGCATCACGAGCGCCACCTACGAGCCGGGTTTCGGCGGGTACTACGAGGAGACTTTCGTCCGGGTTTGGCAGCGCTACACGGAGTCGCTTCGGGTGGCGAGCGCGCTCGATTTCGGCGATCTCATTCTCACGACGGTTACGCTCTTTCAGCAGTTTCCCAAAGTGTTAAAGAGTTACCAGGAACGTTTCCCTTACGTTCTGGTCGACGAGTATCAGGACACGAACCGCTGCCAGTATTTGCTGATGAAGCTTCTCGCCGGAGAAAAAGCGAATCTGTGCGCGGTCGGCGACGAGGATCAGTCCATCTACCGCTGGCGCGGGGCGGACATCACCAACATTCTCAATTTCGAAAACGATTATCCGAACGCCCAGATCTTCAAGCTGGAAGAGAACTACCGCTCGACGAAAAACATCATCGAAGCGGCAAGCCATGTCATCTCCCGAAATACCGAGCGCCGGGACAAGACTCTCTGGACGCAAAACGTGGAGGGCGACAAGATCACCCTTCTCGAGTGTTACGACGAGCACGATGAGGCCCAGAAGGTTTCGGCGGAAGTCGTCGCCAAGCTCACGGAAAACGTTCCGCTCGGCCAAATCGCCGTCTTCTACCGTACGAACGCCCAGTCCCGCGTACTCGAAGATCTGTTTCGCGGAAAAGGCATCAACTATCAGATTTACGGCGGGCTGAAATTCTATTCGCGCCTCGAAGTGAAGGACACGCTTGCTTACTTGAGGCTTCTCGTGAATCCCGACGACGACGTGAGCCTTCGCCGCGTGGTGAACGTTCCCGCGCGTGGTATCGGAGAGGTGAGCGTCAACCGGCTTTCGAAACAGGCTTCCGATCGGGGCATCAGCCTATACGCGCTTCTTAAGGAAGCCTTCGGGCCGCAACCGGACCCGGCCATCGATCTCGGCCGCGCCCGAAAGAGCCTCAAGAAATTTTACGATACGATCGAAAACCTGACGCTCGCGCGTCCAAACCTGCTGCCTTCCGATCTGGTGGGGCTGGTCCTCGACGAGACCGGGTACCGCAAGTCGCTTATCGACGAGAATACGTCCGAAAGCATGGATCGGCTGGAAAACTTGGCGGAGCTTCGCCAGAGCGTAGTCGAGTTCGAGCTGCGCTCGGGCGCCGAAAAGCCGGATCAGAAAATCACGCTCGAAACCTTTCTCGAGGAAATCGCGCTGGTTTCCGACATCGACAAGTTCGATCCCGACGCCCCGGCCCTGCGGATGATGACTATCCACATGGCCAAGGGCTTGGAGTTCGATCTCGTCTTCATCGTGGGCCTCGAAGAGGAGCTCTTTCCGAACGTCCGTCCCTGGGAAGAAGAAGTGCCCTCCGACGTCGAGGAAGAGCGAAGGCTCTTTTACGTCGGCATGACCCGGGCGAGAAAAAAACTGTTTCTGCTTTACGCGAAAAACCGCACCGTGTTCGGTACCGCGCACTTTCGCGTGCGAAGCCGCTTTCTCGAGGAAGTGCCCGAGCAGTACCTCGACCAGAAGAAGGCGGACTACTTTTCCCGGCGCCGTGCTTTCATCGACCGCCCGTCGGCTGCCGCCTCGAGCGAAAATTTCGAGGAGGCCTTCTCACAGGTCTACGACGAGAGCAACGAGTTCGCCCAGGAGTCCTATGACGACGAGGAAAACGGCATCCGCCTCGGCGCCCAGGTCACCCACCCCATTTTCGGCAACGGCGTCGTGAAGAAGAAGCTCGACGGCGACAAGCTCATCGTGGAGTTCAAGGGCCGCGGCCCGAAAAAGCTTTCCGCGCGCTTCGTTCAGCTCAGGGGATCCGAGTGAAGCTCGAAGCGGGAACCGAAAGCGACCGCGAGTACCTCGCCGAAGAGCGCGCGATCGAGTGGCGTGGCCGTCTCACCAGCCGGGAATTCGGCGAGAGAAACCGCCGCCTCTATCAGCATCCCTTCGGCCGGAGCCGGGTGAAGACCTGGATCTGGCGGGACGGCGGCCCGATCCTGAGCTCTCTGGATACGGTTTCGATCCGGTTGCGCCTCGGCAAAGAGGTCAGAGATGCCTGGTTGATTGCGTCCGTGGTAACGCCCAAAGCCCAGCGGGGGCGCGGACACGCGACGAAAATGCTGGAAGCGCTTTTTGCGTCCGACCCCAGTCGGGCGGCGCTGCTTTTTTCGGACATCGAGCCGGCCTTTTACGACCGGCTTGGCTTCAAGCTCGCTCTGCACGAAGAGGTGGAGGCGCTTTCGGCCGTCGGCGGCGGCGGACAGCTTCGGCCGATTTCGGCGGACGCTTTCCTCCAGTATCAGAAGTGGCACAGGGGCGATTCGGCCGGCCGGCTGGGCGGGCAAGCCGCCTGCCTCGAGCCGGACCCCGAGCTTTGGGACTGGCAGCTGGAGCGGTTCCGCTTTTTCTCCTCTCTAAAAGGTAAACCATGGGAGGGGGATGCGTTTTTTGAAACTGACCACGCCCACGTGTTGGCCTTGGCGCCGGACCCGGTCCACGACCGGCTCGATGCCCTTTGGCTCGCCGAAGATTGCTCCCGTTGCGTCGAGGCGGGGGCCGCCCGGGCGTCCGCGCTAAGTCTTGGCCGGCTGCGCTACTGGCGTCCTTGGAACGATAAATCGACGGGCCACCGGGAATGCCCCATGGTCCGGGTGCCGGGGGTACCGGGCGCCGTGCCCGCACTAGGCGTCCAGCTTGGCGATTGGTGGTAGAGGCGGTATGGTGTCGCCGTCATGTTGAGCCGCGAAGAAGTTTTGAAAATCGCAAAGCTAGCCCGGCTTTCGCTATCCGATAAGGAAGTGGAAACCTATCAGACCAAACTGAGCCGGGTGATCGAGCATGTGCGCGACCTCGCGCAAGTGGGAGCCGCGAGCAAGGGGTTTGTCCGCCACATTCCGACCGACGTCGTGGCCCTGCGGGAAGACAAGGCGATCCCCTTCAACAACATGCCCGGCCTCATCGACATCGCACCGGCTTCCGAGGCCAATCAATTTCTCCTGCCGGCAATATTGGACGCTGAGTGATGGATTTTCGCAGCCTCGACATGCAGGGGACCCTCGACGGCTACCGTAAGCGCCGCTTCTCGCCGACCGAAGTCGCGAAAAATTACTTGGACGCCATTCAGGCCGACAATCCGAAGTACAACGATTTTCTCGAGATCAACGCTGACCTCACGATGAAGCGGGCGCAGGACCTCGAGGGCCAAATCAATTCCGCCTCGAAGCTTCCTTTATTTGGCGTTCCCATCGCGTTGAAGGACAACTTCCTCGCCAAGGGCTGGAAGATGACGGCCGGCTCCAAAATCTTGGAGGGCTATGTCTCGCCTTACACCGCGGGATCGGTGGAGCGACTGGAAGCGGCCGGTGCTTTAATCGTCGGAAAAACGAATTTGGATGAATTCGCGATGGGCTCTTCCAACGAGAACAGCGCGTACGGTCCCGTGCGAAATCCGTGGGACACCGAGCGCGTTCCCGGCGGCTCCAGTGGTGGCTCGGCGGCGGCTGTCGCGGCGGGGCACGCGGTCGCGGCGCTCGGCACCGACACCGGCGGCAGTATCCGCCAGCCCGCGAGCTTTTGCGGGGTCGTCGGTATCAAGCCCACTTACGGACGGGTCAGCCGGTACGGAATCGTCGCCTTTTCGAGCAGCCTCGATCAGGTCGGCCCCATCACCCGTACGGTTTGGGATTCGGCGAGACTTCTCGAAGTCATGGCGGGTTACCACACGAAGGACGCAACCTCGTCCCGTCGCGTGGTTCCGCCGTACACGGAAAAGCTTCAGAACTACTCGATCAAGAACATCCGCATCGGAGTCGCCCGGGACTGGCTTGAAGGCGTGGATGCGGAAGTGCGCGCTTCGTTCGAAGCGGCTATGGCGACTTTGCAGTCCGAAGGGGCGAAGCTCGTCGACATCAAGCTGCCCCACGTGAAGTACGCGCTTTCGACGTACTATTTGATCGCTCCTTCCGAGGCGAGCAGCAACCTAGCGCGCTTCGACGGGGTTCACTACGGCCACCGCACGGCGGTCGCGAAAACGGCCGACGATCTTTACATGAACAGCCGGGGCGAGGGCTTCGGCCCCGAAGTGAAGCTGAGAATCATGCTTGGCACGTACGCGCTCAGCGCGGGGTACTTCGACGCCTACTATCTCAAGGCGAATCAGGTGCGCGCTCTCATTCAGTCGGATTTCGAAACGGCGTTCGCATCCTGCGATTGCATCGCGTCTCCCACGGCGCCGACCACCGCCTTCAAGCTCGGCGAGAAGACGAGCGACCCGCTCACGATGTATCTCTCGGACATTTTCACGCTTCCGATCAACCTCGCGGGCCTTCCCGGCATTTCGATCCCCTGCGGCCTGGACAAGAAGAAGCTGCCGATGGGGCTTCAGCTGATCGGCAAATCTTTCGACGAGACGCAGCTCTTCCAGGTCTCCCACGCTTTTGAAAAAGCGCGGGGCGGCTTCGAGCTCGCTCCCTCCCTCAAGGGAGGGGCGGCATGAGCGTGAACATGGGAAAATACGAGGCGGTCATCGGCCTCGAAGTCCACGCCCAGCTGCTTACCCGCAGCAAGATGTTCTGCTCCTGCCAGAACCTTTACGGGGCGGAGCCTAACACGCAGATTTGCCCGGTCTGTACGGGCCAGCCCGGCTCGCTTCCGGTCATCAATCAGGGAGCCATCGAGCTCGGCGTTCGCGCGGCTCTCGCCGTGGAAGGCACCGTTTACCCGGAAAGCATTTTCGCGCGCAAAAACTACTTCTATCCCGATCTGCCCAAGGGCTATCAGATCAGTCAGTACGAGCGCCCCTTCTGCACGGGCGGTCACCTGATGATTCATTTGAAGGACGGGACCGAGAAGAAAGTCGGCATCACCCGCATCCATTTCGAGGAAGACGCCGGCAAAAACGTCCACGATTTCGCCGGCACCCGAGTGAATCTAAACCGGGCGGGCGTTCCGCTTTGCGAAATCGTGAGCGAGCCCGACATGCGAACCGCCGAAGAGGCGGGCCAGTACCTTCGAAAGCTGCGCAGCATCCTTCGCTATGCCGACGTTTGCGACGGCAACATGGACGAAGGCAGTTTCCGCTGCGACGCGAACATTTCCGTGCGGCTCAAGGGCGCCACCAAGTTTGGGACGAGAACCGAGCTGAAAAACATCAACTCTTTCCGTTTCGTCGAGCGCGCCATCGAGTACGAGATCACGCGCCAGATAAAGGCCGTCGAAGCGGGCGAAAAAATCCGCCAGCAGACCAGAAGTTACGATCCGGCCAAAGACATCACCGAAGTGATGCGGGAAAAGGAAGAGGCGAACGACTACCGCTATTTCCCCGAGCCCGATCTGCCGCCGCTGCTGATCACCAAGGAGTGGATGGAAGAGATTCGCAAGAATTTGCCGGAGCTGCCGGACGCAAAACGCGCCCGCTTCATGGCGCAGCACGGACTGTCGTCCTACGACGCCGGCGTGCTCACTTCCTCGCGCGAGCTGTCCCGTTTTTACGAAGAGGTCGTCGCCGAGTGCAAGGCCGCCAAACCGGCCGCCAACTGGGTGATGAACGAGCTTCTCGGTCGGCTACATGCCGTCGGCAAGGAAATCGACGCCACACCGGTTACGTCCGTGAACCTCGGCACCCTGGTCTCGCTCATCGAGTCTGGGGAAATCAGCGGCAAGATCGCCAAAACCGTTTTCGACGACATGTTCACCGCGGGCAAATCCCCGAAGGACGTCATCAAGGAAAAAGGGCTTACCCAGATTAACGACACGGGAGCTTTGGAAGCCGCCATCCGTAAATGCATGGCGGCCAATCCTTCGCAGCTCGCCGATTACAAGGCCGGCAAGGTGAAGCTGCTCGGCTTCTTCGTGGGACAAGTCATGAAAGAGACCCAGGGGCAGGCAAATCCCAAGGTACTCAACGAACTGGTCAAGAAATTGCTCGATAGCTAGAAAGAGGATCCAATGAAAGCGCTGATCACAGGCATTACAGGACAGGACGGCTCCTACCTCGCCGAGTTTCTTCTCGCGAAGGGGTATCAGGTTTACGGAATCATCCGGCGCTCCTCCTCGGAAAATTTCGAGCGCATCGAGCCCATCCGAAACCGCATTCAGTTTCTACAAGCGGATCTTCTCGACGAGGTTTCGCTGCGTGAAGCGGTCCGTATCGTGCAGCCCGACGAGGTTTATAACCTCGCCGCTCAGTCTTTCGTGCCCACTTCGTGGAGCCAGCCGGTTTTGACGGCGGAGTTCACCGCCATCGGCGTTTGCCGCATTCTGGAAGCCATCCGGGCGATGTGCCCGACGGCGAAGTTCTACCAGGCATCGAGCTCCGAGATGTTCGGTAAGGTCCGCCAAGTTCCCCAGAGCGAGGACACCCCGTTTTATCCGCGCAGCCCCTACGGCGTATCAAAAGCTTTCGGCCACCACATCACGGTGAACTACCGGGAAAGCTACGGTATGTTCGCGGTGTCGGGAATTTTGTTCAACCACGAGTCTCCGCGCCGGGGACTCGAGTTCGTGACGAGAAAGATCACCGACGGCGCCGCCCGCATCAAACTCGGCCTCGCCAAGGAACTTCTCATGGGCAACCTCGACGCCAGACGCGACTGGGGTTTTGCCGGCGATTACGTCCGCGCGATGTGGATGATGCTCCAGACGAAAACCCCGTCCGACTTCGTCGTGGCCACGGGGCAGATGCACACGGTGCGGGAATTCGCCGAAATCGCCTTCAGCAGCGTAGGACTCAACTACAAAGACCACATCAAGATGGATCCGGCGTTCATGCGGCCCGCCGAAGTCGACCAGCTGCTTGGCGATCCGACCCGGGCGAAGACGATTCTCGGCTGGAAGCCGGAAACGTCGTTCGAGCAGATGATCGAGCTGATGGTTAAGGCCGATCTGAAGCGCCACTCCAAGTGAAGGCCCTGATCTTTCTTTGGTTGCTCGCTTTCACGGCTCCGCTACTTGGCGCGGAATCTTACCGTTGTCCCATGCGATGCGAGGGGGAGAAGACGTACTCCGCCCCCGGCAAATGCCCGAAGTGCGGCATGGAGATGGTGCCGACGGTCACACCTGATGCCGTGCGCATGAAACTCGATGTTTCGCCGGAGAAACCCGAGGCCGGCAAGCCCGCGAAGCTCACCTTCACTGCCACGCTTAGAAAAGACGGCTCTCTCGTCAAAGACTTGGAAGTGGTTCACGAGAAGAAGATCCATCTGTTTCTCGTGTCCCAGGATCTCTCCTGGTTTGAGCATGTGCATCCGGAAGGAGATTCCGAGGGCAGGTACCATTTGGACGCGACCTTTCCGGCCGGCGGGAACTACATAGCCATCGCGGATTTCACTCCGAAAGGGTATCCGGCCCAGGCGTCCTTCCATCCGCTGCAGGCAGCCGGCGCTCCTTCTCAACGCCCGCTCCCTTCACGGGCGAAAAAGTCGGAGCCGAAGAAAGACCGCGTTTGGAGTCGCGTCTCTCAGGAAGATTTTGTCCTTAATCTAGAACTGCCGAAAGACGTCAAAGCCGGAGTCGGTACGTCTATTCGGATCAAAGTCCAAAAAAATGGAAAGCCCGTCGAGGGATTGGAGAACTATTTGGGCGCCCTCGGACACTGTGTTGGCATCCACGAAGATCTTTCCGAGTACCTGCACGCTCACCCGCCGCATGGGGTGCCGCCCAAGAAAATTTCCGAAATCGAGTTCCACGCCACCTTCCCTAAACCGGGAAGATATGGAATCTGGGTGCAGTTCAAGCACGGCGGCCGGCTCTGGACCTGGCCCTTCGCCGTTAGGGTGCCTTGAGGTCTTCGTACCACTTGGGAGTGACGTCCCACGGATCGAGCTTCAGCACCGCGAGCGAGTCCTCGACGTAGCTCGGCCTTCTCATTCCATTCAAGACACAAGACACGCCGGGAGTGAAGGCGAGAGTCGCAATCGCTTTTTGGGAGAAGGGAAGGGTTTGGGCGCTCGCCGGAAGATGCGGGGCGAGCTTAGCTTGAATCTCCCGGCCGATTTTCCGGCTCGGCTCGGTCGTCCGGAAGCGGATCGCCGATAAAAGCTGTCCCAGCGCCGTCAGATATTTTCTCTGCCAGGCCTGCCAGGGCTCGCGCTGCCCTTCACCGAAGGCGGGGGCGAGCTGCTCCAGCAGATCGTGGGTCTGGGGCAAGATGACTTGCGATTCCAGATAACCCCACTGATCGGGCGATAGCGATTCCGTGCGCTCGGGAACCAAGTCGAGACTCCAGCGGAACAGATCCTTCGCCGTGTGCTCGGCGGACTTGAAGCGCAACGTGCGGCCGAGGGTGGAAACGAACTCCTCTTCCAGCTCGGCGACTTCGTTGAGGCAATCGCCGACGGCCGCGGGCCCCTCGGGGGCCGGCAGATCCGCGAGCCGAAAGAGCCGGTTGCCGCTAAGGGCGTTCAGCGGCCGGTTCACCAGCACGCCGAGTCCGTTGCGGCGGCAGAACTCCACCGCGCTCACTCCCTCGTTGTTGCGGTTCAGAAAGGGCCCCGACTCGAGCAAATTCGCCGGCAGCTGCACGACGGAAAAATGATGATTGGGGGAAATCTCTTGGGCGATTTTCCACATAGCGCTCACCGAGGTGAACTCAGTGTCGTCTTCGGTCGTGCCGAAGGTGTTGGAGGAAACTCCGTAGTGGAGAATCCGGCCCCGTTCGACTTCCTTTTCCAGCTGGCGGAAGGCGGCTTCGATGCGGCGGTAAAACTCCTCGCGCCTCTCCGGGAGCGGAGTCTTGGATTGCCGGTGATCCGCGTCCGAGAAAAAGTATTCGGGATTGTGGATGAGATAGACATCGAGGCTCGGCATTTCGAGCCGTTTAAGCGAAAGCGTGAGCTGGGCGTCGATGAACTCCGGGCTCATGCAGTGCCAGCAATCGGGAGAATATTTCACCATGTCGGGGAAGGGGGTTCCCGATTGTTCCCGCGCTTGGGCGAGCTCGAGATTTGACCCTTGGACGTACCCGACCTTGGAAACGAGAACGACCCCAGGCCTTCCGCCGGGCAGCTTCGCCTCCAGGGTACGCACGACCATGCCTACCGTCTTCTCGCTTCCCCCGTCCGTATAGTTAGTGGAGGTATCGATGAGGTTGCAGCCTGCGAGCAGGGCTTCGCGGAGAGCCTGAGCCTGATCGGGGTTATCTTCCCCGCCCCGGTAGGTTCCAAAGCCCACTGAAGAGACCTTCCAGCCCGTCCTTCCCAGGGGGCGGTAGGCGGATTCCGGCAGCCCTCGGCTGCGGTGAGAGGCGGCGTATTTCGAAGTCTCTTCGGATTTCGTCATGATTCGGCCACTCTAGCCCTGGTTTTAGGCCCCTGGCAAAGCCGTCCGCTTCCATTGAAAGTAGGCGCGGCTTCGGGTTAGATTGGCCCATGTTTTCAGCCCAGAAAATCGAGCAAATCGTCATGGCGAGTATTCCGGGCGCCATGGCCCGGGTCACCGATACCACCGGCACGAGCGATCACTTCGAGCTTCTGGTGGTATCTCCGGCATTCGAGGGAAAGAAGCTCATGGAACGCCATCGCATGGTGTACGGGGCTCTCGGCGGCGTGGTCGGCAACGAAATCCACGCGCTCTCGCTCAAGACTTTGACTCCGGCGGAAGCCGAAAGGACGTAAGTATGGATAAGGTTCAACAGAAGATCACCGAGACCATTCAAAAGGACGCGATCGTCGCCTTCGTGAAAGGAAGCCGCGAGATGCCTATGTGCGGATTTTCCAAGGGCGTGATGGACATCCTGGACGAGTCCGGCGCGAAGTACAAGACCGTGGACGTTCTGTCCGATCCGGAAATCCGGGACGGGATCAAGAAATTCACAAGCTGGCCCACCATCCCGCAGATCTTTTTCAAGGGAGAGTTCATCGGCGGATTCGACATCGTCCGCGACCTCTTCGAAAAGGGCGAGCTCCAGGCGATGGTGAAAGAGGCGATGGGCAAATGAAGGCTTTGCTTTTCTTCGCTCTTGCCGCGTTCGCGGGCGGGGACTCCAAGTATCTGTCGGTCAACCCGCTAGATACCGTGAAGTTGCATCCGGGCGAGACGGTCATGGTGCCGGTGAAGTTCAAAGTGGATTCCGGCATTCACGTGCAGGCGAATCCGGCGACCCGCAAGAATCTCATTGCGACGACGCTCACGTTCGAAAAATCGGACGGACTCGAGTTCGGCGCGACGATTTATCCGGCGGGCAAACCCTTCCGCTTGAAGGGATCCGACGCGGACATTTCCACCTATGACGGGGAAGTCGAGATTCGCGTTCCGCTCACGGCGTCCGCGCAAGCAAAGTCTGGCCGCCGCAAGCTCGCGGGCAAGCTTCGGTATCAGGCCTGCGAGGAAACCAGTTGTTTCTTTCCGATGACGGTCGCCATCGAAGGCTCCGTCGTGGTCCTCAGTCAGAAGTAAATCGGGGGTTTCATGATCGATGGAAAAAAGATCGTCGCCGTTCTTCCGGCGTACAACGCGGAAAAGACTTTGGCTCAGACTCTGGCCGACGTGCCGGAAGGGGTCGTGGATTTCTACATTCTCGTGGACGATAAGTCCCGGGACGGGACGATCGAAGTGGCCCGCTCTCTCTCGGATAAGTATCCGCTGAAGGTCGTCTGCCACGATCGCAATCTCGGATACGGCGGCAATCAGAAGACGTGCTACCGGGAAGCGCTCCTCGCCGGAGCGGACGTCGCGGTCATGCTTCACCCCGATTATCAGTACGAGCCGAAACTTCTCGGCGCGCTCGCTTCGCTGGTGGCCACCGGCGTGTACGACGTGGCCCTCGGCTCCCGCATTCTCGGCAAGGGAGCTCTCGTCGGCGGAATGCCGCTCTACAAGTATCTCTTCAACAGAATGCTGACTCTCATCGAGAACGTTTGCATCGGCCAGAAGCTGTCGGAGTACCACACGGGGTACCGCGCGTTTTCCCGGGAAGTTCTCGAAACGCTCCCGCTTCAGGGAAACAGCGACGATTTCGTCTTCGATAACGAGATGCTCGTGCAGTGCCACGTCGCCGGCTTTAAGATCGGCGAGATTTCCGTTCCGACGAAGTACTTCGAGGAAGCGAGCTCCATCAACTTCCGCCGAAGCGTCGTCTACGGACTCGGCGTGCTCGGTTGCTCGGTCGCCGGCCTTTGCGCCAGGCTTGGGGTGTGGGTTCCCGACCAGTACCGAGTCAAAAACCGTAGATCGGCAAGGCCGGTCTCCACACTTTCGACAGCCGCCTCCCATTAAGCCGTTTTAGGGCGTCGACATACCAAAAGAATACGAATTTTCGTGTGCGCGAGATCTCGCGCACTTGTGGTGCGCACCTCTGAGAACTTGGTGGCATCGGCCTTGCACTATTCACGAGAAGAGCGGCTGTTGTGTGCCTGCGGTGCCTTTAGTGGAGGCTGTTGTGGTGGTTGCGATGAAGTTGAGCTCAAAAAAGTTTTTCCTCGCGGTTGGGTTTCTCGCCCTCGCCGCTAATACCTGTCTTGCCGAACCTGGCCACGATGGCGGTAGCGGCACGTTGAGCCTCAGTGGGCGCCGGTCGGCGACCGACAGCCGGGGCAAGAAACTTTCGGATGCGATCAACTCGTGCCTCGTCGGTCGCGGTGGTCTGGCCAGCGGAATCGATCCTCTTCTCGGAGTGAACCCCGGCCTCGGCCAAATCGGCGGCGGAATCGGAACGGATCGCCCGGTTGCTCTTCCTCAGATTGATAGCGGCGGTCTTCCGGCTCTCGAGCCCGAGGCGAATAAGTCCGCTCTGATGCCGGCGAAGTGTCTCACCTGTCATGGTGTGAAGGATGCTCAGGCTTCGATCGAAGCGCTCCAGGGCACGAAGCGGGTTCCGGAAAAAATGCAGGCGTTTCTCGACGGCCTGAGCGCGACCGAGAAGGGTGAGATGCTCACCTTCTTCCAAAAGCGCAAATCCGAAGGCAAGTAACCTAAATTAGATTTTCTTCCAGCGAATGAGATCGATGGCGGCCTCGATTTTAACGAGGGCGGCGGGCTTTTCCTTGTAGGGAAGGCGGATCTTCTTCTTTTCCCCAGCGTAAACGATGACGGCTTCCTTGGCGGGTTTGTCCCCTTCGGCTTGTACCGTTCCGAACGCCCCTTCTTCCAGCACCGATTTCGCAAGCCCTTCGTAGATGGCTTTGGCGATGCTGCCGTTGTAGACGGCGGACTCGGTGAAGTCCCGCTTCACGGCCGTTCCGTCTTTCAGAAACGTCACCTTCACATAGTGGCCTTGAGCCGCGGGGCTCGTGCCGGTCGGTAGGGTGAGAGTGATCTCTTCGATCTCCTTCCAATCCCCAAAAGCGGAAAGAACGTGGAGCGTCAGGGCCGCGAAGAGAGTCAAAAGGCGTAAGTTCATGGCTAGGGCTAATTATAACCGACTGACGGCTCAGCGCTCGTAGTACACCCGCGTTGGGGGTCCGTCGTGCTGGGAGTCGATGCCGAGCAGGCTCAGCACGGGAATTTGAACCTTGGAGCGGTCCGCGACCCGAATGCGCAGCGTCTGATTGTGCGCGGGTTGGGCGCCGCCGGAGCCGGTGAGCCGATCCACCTTCAGTCCGCCCAGTCCTTCCACCCATTCAGCGAGCGAGACCTTCTTGCCGGCCTTCGTTTTGACCGAGCTGGTGAAGGAGAAGCCCTTCTCGTCCTCGCCGAGATAGAGATAGATAACGCCCGAGTCGTTTAGCAGCGAAACGTACCGGCGAAGGACTTCGTCCGCGTCCGGCGAATAGGCGAAGATCCCTTTCAAGTCGGTGATGAGATCGAATTTTCCAAGTTCCTCTTCCGGAATCTCGGCGAAAAATCTTCCCCAAAGCAGCTTCAGCCTTCCTTCGTAGGAGGGAATGTTCTTGCGCTCGAGGTTCAGGGAAATCGCCGTTACTTGGGGCCGGTGAGTCAGGGGAGTGTCGAGAAACGTCGAGAGCCTCGGGGTCAGCTTGGGGCTCAACTCCTTGCTGGATGAAGGTAGCTTTCTGAGGGCCACGACCTCTTCGGCGAAGTAGAAGGCGCCGCCCCCTGCATCCAGGAGCTTTGCCTGGGGTCCCAGCTTGAAGAGATCGTCGGCGAATTCCGAGGGAAAGTCGGAGAGATAAGAGACCAAATCTCTTTTGGAAGCAAACTTTCGGGTGCGGATGACTTCCCGGGCGGTCTCCTTGGAAGGAGAGGTCTCCCAGCCGAAACCCTTACTTTTGCCGTCGGAAGCTTGCGGCCCGGCCGCGAGCGCGGCGAACAGCGTCCATTGAATCCATTGCATGCCCAACCTCACCAAGGGGTGGTTTAGGCCAGATCGGCGGCAGGGTCAAACTTCCCGGATCCGCTGCGGGCCCCGCCAAACCGAGGTGAGGACCATGGCGATGGTGCAGCCCATGAAGAAGCCGCCAACGTGGGCGCCGTAAGCGACGTGCGAGGCTTTGTCTCCGAGGGACAAAACGTCGAAGAGAAAGCCGACGACGGCGACCGCGGCAAGCTGTCCGGGCGGAATCGGGCGCGCCATCGGCCACACGTGCGGGTAAGGCATTTCCCAGCGCAGTGCCAGCACCAAATAGAATCCCTCGAGGCCGGAAATGGCCCCCGAGGCGCCGACGATCGGCGCGAGCGATCCGGGCTCGAGATAAATCTGAGCGAAATTTCCCGCGGCTCCGCAGACCAGATACAGCGGCACGAGCCAGAGCCGGCCCAGATGGCGCTCGAGCAGGCTTCCGAAGATCCAAAGAAAGAGCATGTTGTTGCCGAGGTGGGTTTCACTCGCATGCAGGAAGGTGGCCGTGAAAAGCGTGAAGAGCGGCTGGAGATTTTCCCAGTTCAATCCCTCGAGCTTCAGCCAGTGAAGGGCCGCGTAGATCCGTTGGGGGATGGCGGCGTGTTGGATCGTGAAGACGAGCTCCTCGGGACCGAGGGTCGTCATGTAAACGTAGACGAGGGTGTTTAGCGCGAGCAGGCCGGCGGTGACCGGACTGTGAATCCGTTTGAGATTTTCCACTACGGCGTTCATGAAAAGATTTTAGAAGAGAAGCGAGAGTCCCACCTGGGGACGAAAATAGACGAACGCAGAGAGGTTGGCCAGCGGCGCGGAGCTTTCCTTGATTTTTACCACCACCGCATCTATTCCGGCGTGCAAGCGAACGACGGCGAGCTTCAGCGAAAGCCCGAGTCCGCCGTGGGCTTCGAACGCCGCCTCGAAGCTCGAAAAGGGATCGGCCACGGGAACGCCGGCTACGTTGTACGTCACTTCCGACGTCAGATCGCAAAGTCCGATGCCCGCCTTGAGATAGATCGGGAACGCCGGCGCCGTGAATTTCATTTCGATGCCGTAAGAGAGAACCTTGAACTTACCGTCGAAAGAACCGGTCTGGCCGAACAGGGCGCCCGTGCCTTTGAAAGTTCCCGTGTTGTCATGGGAGAGGTACGCCTGAAAATCGAAATAGCCGCCGGCCGAAAGGCCAGCGAAGACGGCGCCGCTTCCGAAGTTGGCGTTCGTCGAGAGGCCGGTCCCGCTCGGCAGGATGAAGAAGTTCAGCGGGTGGATTTCGGCGCCGATTATAGTCCCCGCCCTCAGGGGAGTGGAGCCGATGAGCGCCGCCGCGAGCCAGGGGCCGAAAAAACACCAAGTTCTCAATCTCATCGGAGAATTTCACCTGTCCGGCGCACCCCGGTCATGGTGCCGGGCGTCCAATGCCCGTCCGCCGTTGCGGTTAGAATTAGGGAATGCCCCTACAAATCGAGGTCTCCTCCATCCGTAAGGCGCACTCGCGTGTACTTGCCGCCGGTTATCTTCTTTCCGCATTCATCGGCTGTGCCGGGGGTACGCTGATAGCCGCGATGGCTTTGGATCTTTCCCGCCGGCCCGAAGGCGTCGGCTCGCTGGGACTTCTCGCGCTGTTCGCGGGCCTTCTCTTTTTTGTTCCGGTTACCCTCATGCATTTCATCGCCGAGCCCCTTCGCCGGGCGCTCAGAGACGTTAAGGGCGAAAGCCTTTACGTTGTCGCCGAGGAGAAGGGACTTCGGATTCCGACGCTGCTTCTCACCGATCCCGCGTTCTCGCGGCTTCTGAAGGCGGGCGAGACGACGCTGGTTCTGCCTTGGAAAGACATCGAATATTGGGAAGTGCGCGGAGCCCGCGGAGACATGGGGCCGCAGTTTTTCGTGCGCGTTTCGGGAGAATCATCCGCTTACGGCAAGCCGTCCGCCGGCTCGTCGCCCGTGTGGCGCGAATCGGGCTTCGGGATTGCGCGAGCGCCATTCGGCGAAAAGGAAAAGGAATTATTAGCGCTGGTGCGCGCGAAGGTCGCCACCGGTGTTCACGTCGAAGTGAAAAGCTGGTGGAGAAAAGCTAGCTAGGGTGCAGATATCGTCGATATCCGCCGGGCATCGGCCAAAGATCGTTCCGTCGCTTCGCTCCTCACGATGACAAAGACTTAGAATTTGGCGACGAGAGCCGTCGTGAACAAGGAGTCGAGTCTCTTCTTTCCCGCTCCGGCCGGCTGATTGCGGTACTGGCCGGTGTAGGAAGTCTTCAGCGAGAAGAGCGGCGACAAAGTCGTCAGCAGCGAGGCTTCGAAGTTCGCCTGGTAGTCCCGCGAAGTGGACAGGTTCGGCAGCAGCTCGAGACCGAGCTTCGCCGTCAAGAGTTCCCCCAGCGCCCGGTTGTACTCGAAGTAAAGACGGATGAAATGGCTGCTTACGGTGGCTGCCGGCGCAAGCCGATGTTCCGAGGTGAACCGATAGCCGGTTTCGTTGAAGAACTGCTCCCCTTCCGCCTTGATGAAGAAGTACTTCCCGCCGGCATCAATCGCGTGCCGCAGATCGAGACCCGCGAAAGCATTCTTGTCGAGCCGGTACTGGCCGAAGACTCCGAGAGCCGCCGATAACTCCCTTTCGTAGCGGGCTCCAAGCTCCCAGTTCTCCGCTGTCGTCGCGCCCGAGGTTTTTCCGAGCAGATAACGCCCGAAGCCCTTCACGATGTTTTGATCGAAGGTGTAAACCGTCTGGTGCTTGAGCGTGTACGTCTGCGTGTCGCTGTTGCCGGCGGCGATGACGATACCGGCCTCCGACTCGTTTTGAAGCGGCCGGGGCGGCGGCTCGTCGGCGAAAGCGGGCAGACAAATCATCAAGATCGGCAGTAAAGCTCGCAACATCGTGGCCTCCAGTAAGGTCCGTTCATACTCCCCGCCTGGACCGGGTGGCAACCCCTTGATTCTTTTCCCGCGCCGCGTGAATATCGGGTCTTTCGAGGAGGCGCTCATGAAATCGGAAGTCGCGACGCTGGCGGGTGGATGTTTCTGGGGGGTCGAGGAGATTCTCCGAAAAACTCCGGGAGTGGAAAAGACGGTCGTCGGTTACTGCGGCGGAACGGTTCCCAACGCGACTTACGAGCAGGTGAAGACCGGAAAGACCGGGCACGCCGAAGCCGTTCAGATCACTTTCGATCCCTCGAAACTCAGCTTCGAGAATCTGCTACTGCTTTTCTTCCGTCTTCACGATCCCACGACCAAAAACCGCCAGGGCAACGACATCGGCACTCAGTACCGGTCGTCTGTCTTCTATCACTCGCAAGAGCAGTGGAAGACGGCGGAGCGGGTGAAGCAACAGGTGGACAAGTCCGGAAAATGGAAGTCGCCCATCCAGACGGAAATCGTGCCTTACGTGGTGTTCTATTCCGCCGAGGACTACCACCAGAAGTATCTGCAGAAGAATCCGAACGGATACAACTGCCACTACATCCGAGATTAGTTGCCCGTTTGAACCAGCAATTTTCCGCCGGGGAACGAGATCGCCCAGGGCGTGGGGCCGTCGCTGCCGATGGTTCCGGGCTCGGTGCCGAGCGTGTACTCGGGCCCCGTGTCTCCTTGATGGGAGTAGTTCACCTGGATCTTGTCGCTTCCGGTGAGCGCCGAAACGTGCAGCCAGTGAGTGCGTGAATCCGTCGCGCCCGCGAGAAGGATTCCGAAAAACGTTTTGTCATCCCAGGTGGAAAGCGCCACCGAGGAGCGCGGCGCCTGCACCCCGCGAGAGAGCAACTCGTGCCACACGGAAGGAAAAGTCTGATTGCCGTTCCGCTCGCCGAGCTCCGGCCGGGCGGAGGCGACCGGTAGCAGACGGACTTTCACTTCATCGGAAAGCGAAAGGCGTTTGCCGACGAGAGAAAAGGAAAAGTTGCGGCAGTCGGCTTCCTCGCACTGGAGGGAAAGCTTGCGGCCGTCGATCGGGTCACTAAGCTCGGAGCCGAGCGTTCCGGTGAAATAGAAAAATTCAAACTCGGCCTGGGATTCGAGCTTTTGAAGCCGGCCGCTGATGCCCAGCCCTTTGGTATCGGGCTCGAATTTCACGGAAAGAGATTCGAGACGGGCGGGGGAAGTGTCGTTCTGGGGCTCCACGCCGGACTTTCCGCAAGCCACCACCAGTAGAACCAGAATCGAACCAAGCAGAGGTTTCATGAGGCGAAAAGCTGCCCGAGGCCATGGGGTGAATCAAGCGAAGGCTTGGTCAAGGCCCGGTTTATGCAACGTGCCGTGGCCGGCTCCCTCGGGGCTTCGTGTAATCAGGCGTTAACGGAAGCTCACCGTTCTCCGAGCGATCGCCCTGACCTCCCTTACCATGGATATAGAAGCTATTTTCTCCGCTCCCCTTTCTTTCCTTAAAATTTGGAGGTCACCATGCGTTGGACGCCTTGGTTTGTCCTGGCTTGGGCTTTTTCCGCCGTCGGCTCCTCTCTGCCTTCCGCCTACGATTTGAGAAATGTCGGCGGCAAGAACTACGTTTCCGCCGTCAAAAGCCAAAGCGGCGGCACCTGCTGGACTCACGGAACGATGGCGGCTCTCGAGAGCAATCTGCTCCTGACCGGAACGTGGCTCGGTAACGGCGAAAGCGGGGATGCGAACCTCGCCGAGTACCACCTCGATTGGTGGAACGGATTCAATCAGCATTACAACGCCGACATCGCGCCGAAGACCGGCGGACTCACAGTCCATCAAGGCGGCGACTACCGGGTGGCGGCGGCGTTTCTCGCCCGCACCGGAGCCGTGCGCGATTCCGACGGCCAGAGCTACAGCAGCGCCCCCAAGGAAACCGCGGCCACCTATCATCAGTTTTACGTCCGAGACATCGAGTGGATGACGGCGGGCGCGAACCTCGAGCGTATCGATCGCATCAAGCAGGCCCTCATCGATCACGGCGTGATGGGAACGGCGCTCACCTGGAGCGACTCGTTTTACACATCGTCGTCGGGAACTTTCTATCAGCCGCCCACGAGCTCCTCGGATCCCAACCACGCGGTCGCCATCGTCGGCTGGGACGACAATAAACTGACCAAAGCTCCCAAACCGGGCGCCTGGCTCATCAAGAACAGCTGGGGATCGGGCTGGGGGCAGAGCGGCTACTTCTGGATTTCCTACTACGACAAGATCGCCGGACAGCACATCGAAATGGGCGCGGTGAGCTTTCAGAACGTGGAGCCGATGAAGTACGCGAACGTGTACTTCCACGACTACCACGGCTGGCGCGACACCAAGAAGGGCGTGACCGAAGCGTTCAACGCGTTCGAGGCGAAGGGCACGGCGTCCGGCAAGGAAACGCTTTCCGCCGTCAGCTTCTATACGGCGGTGGATGACGTCGAGTACTCGGTCGAAGTGTACTCGACCTTCGAGAACGGTCAGCTGAGCGATCTCGTCTCGAAGAAAGATGGAGTCGCCGACGTTTCCGGTTTCCACACGGTGGACTTGAATTGGCCGCTTTCTCTCGAGCGCGGCCGCAAGTTCTACGTGCTGGTGGGCCTCGACAAAGGCGGTCATCCGTTCGATCGCACGTCGAACGTTCCCCTTCTGCTCGGCGGCGACGGCCGCCCGACGGTGGAATCGAGAGCTTCCCCGGGGCAGAGTTTTTACAAAACGGCGAGCGGATGGGTGGACCTCACGAAGGATGACGCCACCGCCAACTTTTGCATCAAGGCGCTCACCGAAGCGAAGTAAGCCGGCTTGAAATGGGGGGAGGGTTCTCATACCCTCCCCCCATGTCTAAAGAGTGGACCATCTACTTCAATCCGAAGTGCTCGAAGTGCCGAGGCACTCTGGAACTTCTCGAAAGTAAGAACGTCGAACCCGCCATCGTCGAATACCTCGATGATCCTCCTGACGAAGCGACTCTCAAAATGTTGCTCCGAAAGCTCGGGCTTGCCGCCCGCGCCCTCGTCCGTGAAAAAGAGCCCGGCTTCTCCGATTTGAAATTGAACTTGGACGACGAAGCGGCGGTCGTGCGCGCTCTCGTGAAGCACCCGCAATTTCTAGAGCGCCCCATCGTCGTGCGGGGCGAGAAGGCGGTACTGGGCCGTCCGCCGGAAAACGTTCTCAAACTATTATAGTGATTCCAGATAGTTAGGCTTGGGTGAGCCGCTTTCCCGGCCTACGTCGCTTTCTAGGGTAAGCGGACAGTTTTAAAGAGCTTGTCCCGCGCATCAGAAACACGCCCGGGAGAGTAAGGGGGAACGCGCCCCCCTTTCTCTCCCGGACGTGCAAAAGCCCGGAGAGTTTCCTCCCCGGGCTTCTCCAATTTCCGAACGAGTCTTACTTGCAGTTCGCGTCGACAAGCCCGACCAGCGCTTTCGTAGCGGTCGAGTTGTTGTCGATGAACGTGCCCGAGAAGTACTGCTTCAGCTGCACGGTTTGGCCGAGGCGGATGCCCGTGTAGTGGTAGCTGTTACCGTCGGTGGGGGCGCTGCTCTTCACGATCTTGCCCCGGCGAGCCAGGTCGAGAAGACGGGCGGCATCGTTCAGCGAACGAACCTGACGGGTGAAAACGAGCTTGCGGGTCTGGTTGATCTTTTCGCCGGACGCCTTGGTGAGGTTATAGAGAACGCGATCCGGAAATACGCGGCAGCTCTTCTTCCACGCGAGGTGGGAGGGAACGAAGCCGGAAGCGGCTTCGAGTCTGAGAAACGCGTTGGACGGCTCGGCCGCGAAAGCGGCGCCGGAAAGAACGAGCGAAACGATGAGAACAGAGAATTTCATATAAGGACTCCTTCTGCGCGCGATCGTTAGCCCAGTCATGGTGCGTCGTCGACGGCAAAAGAGCGCCTTTGGAACGAATTCGTTAGCAAAGCGCTACTTCGCCCGTAGGTGCGCTGACAGGCTCGAATTTCGGGTGGGCGGCTACTGAATTTTGACCTTTTCCTCATCCTCGATCAGGCACAGCAGCTGCACGTAGTTGGTGGCCGACTTCACGAGGTAGAGAGTGAACGCCTCTTCGCCTTCGAGATTGAGCACCTTCTGGGAGCTGATGACCGTGTAGCCGGCGGTGGGCGCCATGATGAGTTCCACGACGTCCTTGTCGGTGTCGCCTTCGGCTCGGTAGTCGAAGTAGATTTTCGCCTGGTAGTACTTCAGGCCAAAGCGGTTCTTGTCCTCGAACTTGAGGGTGAGCGTTTTGTCTTTGCGGACGATGTCCGCTTCCTTCACGTACTCGAGCTTGTCGGTATCGTTTCCGATTCCGCAGCGAAGTTTCAGCTTGTCCGCGAAGGCGTTGGAAGCACTCAGACCTACGACCGTTGCCAAACTCAACACGAATCTCAGCATGGACTCCTCCCGGGTTTCGAAACCACTTCAAGGCTTTATACGTCTGCAAAGCGGATGCCTGCAAGCACCGCGGACGAAGCCGCGCGTCGGATTTGCCAAGGGGGCCCGGATGGGCGCAAGCTAGTCCTTCATGAAGCGGCTATCCTTCTTTCTGCTTCTTAGTTCGGTCTGCCACGGGTTTCCTCATTTCACGCTCACGCCCAAATCGATTCATCCGGGAGAGGTCGCCCTCATTAGAGTGACGCCCGTGAAGGACACTTCGCTTCCCGCGGATCTCGCGGTCAGCGCCGCGAGTAACGCGGTATCTCTGTGGGATTGCCCGAAGGCAAAGCGGACCCGCTGCGGGCTCGTGCCGGTTCCCATGGAGGCGAAGCACACTTTGCCGGTGATCGTGAAATGGACGGAAGGGGACAAGCCGAAATCCGAGACGCTTTCGTTGAGGCTCACCGAAAAGTCCTACACGCGTACGAAACTGAAGGTGTCGCCCAAGCAAACCAATCCCGATCCGGAAGATGAAAAGCGAATCGATCGCGAGCGCGCCGAGTTCAAGGAAATCTACGGCTGCTCCGACAACAAGCCACTCTGGACGGAAGCCTTCGTTCTTCCGGCAAACGGCTCGGTCACGAGCGGCTTCGGCAGTCAGCGGGTTTTCAACGGTGAAGTGAAAACCGTGCACTACGGCGTTGATTTGCGCGCGGGAGCGAAGACGCCCATCAAAAGCGCAAACGCGGGGAAAGTGGTTTTCGCCAAGGACGCCTTCTTCGGCGGGAACACGGTGGTCATCGATCACGGGCTTGGAATTTTTTCGAGCTACAACCACCTGAGCGTCCTATCGGTGACGGTGGGTCAGTTCGTAAAGCGCGGAGAGAAGCTCGGCATGGCGGGCGCGACGGGCCGGGCCACGGGTCCCCATCTTCACTGGGGCGTGAAGGTGAACGGCCTGTCGGTCGATCCGCTGCAGATGAAAAGAGTTTTCGGAAAGATGTGGGAGTCGGCCACGGCCCCGAAAAGATCCACTCCGGTCGCCGTCAATTAGTTCTTGAAGAAGTCCCGCTCCTCGATGAGGGCGTCTCGCCGCTTGGCGAGCGATCCGTCGGGATCACCTTTCTCGCGGATTTGCTTTTCGACTTCGGCAATCTGCGGATTGTAAGTCTCGAGGACGAACGGGTCGCCTTCCTTGTTTTCTTCGTATTTTTTCAAGCGGCGGTTGAGCTCTTCCGGATCGTCGAGGCTGTTCGCCAAATTGTTACCCACCGCCTGAGTCGCCGAGTACCAGCCGTCCGCGAAAAAGTTGTACAGCCCGACCGCGCCGGCCCCGAGTCCGTAGAGGCCGAGCCCCTTGAGGCCGCGCACGTATTGATCCACGACCCATTTCGTCGTGCCGGCGACCTGGTACTGATCGTGGATTCGCTTGGTGAGGGGATTGAGCGACTGCACGGCCTGGCCCCGTCCCTTTTCGTACGCGCGGTATCCGTCCTTGCTCGGCCGGAAGCGTTTCGCCGGATTATACATGGGAAAGAGTGCCTTCCAGGCGAGCGCGATCGGCATCGTCGAGTAGCCGCCTAGCCATTTGCCGGGGCCGTTTTCGGCGAGCTCCACCGGGGGAGTGCCCCAGCGTTTTTCCCATTCGTGAATCGTGTCGTAGACGCGCGTCTCGGTCGCTTGGATCGCGTCGCGTAGCTGTTTCGGATAGGAGTACGAAGCGTTTCCGACCGGAGACGATAGCACCGGAGACTTCGCGCTCGTGACGTCCATCAATGCGCCCGGCATTCCCAACGAAAGAGCGTAGAGACGAGTGTAGAGCTCTTTGGCGTTCTTCGGAACGGAATCGGGAGTGCGGATTTCAAGCAGATAGGGCCTGCGCGCGACGGGGGGAAACTTTTTCTCGAGGCTCCAGTGCCATTTGGTGTCGTGGCGATCCGTTAGCTTGTCCAAGTCCGTGTCTTTGACGAACTTGACGTCGATGCCTTCGGCGTCGAGGCGCTTCATCCATTCGGCAAAGGAAACCGACGCGCTCGGATTGAGCGTATCCATGAGCGCCATGAGAGTCTCGGGACTGCCGTCGCCTTTTTCCTTGAGCTTCGCGAGAACCGTCTCGAGCGTGGGACGGGCACCGCCGCCGAAAACCGAAATCCAGTGAGTGCGGGCCTTGTCGTAATCGGTCTGACTCGCTTCGCGTTTGTGGGCGAAGAAGAGGCCGGCGACTTTCCGGTAGGCGTCGCAAATTCCGGCGGAGGCGGGAGAGGTCCACGCTAAAAACACGAAGAGGGCGTGGGCCAAAACCCACACCCTCGACACGTTTTTAAATTGAACCCTATTGGTCACTACTCTCATCCCCCCGGTGAGCGTAGTCCGTTCATCAGGCTCCCCGGCCGCCTTCGCGGCCGGGGAGCGATGAAAGACTACTTAGACGGCCGGGCCTCGATGACTTCGGCCACGGAACCGCCCTGAGACATTTGTTCCAGCCGCGGCTTCGCCGCCTGGATCATTTCGAGAACCTCTTTAGAGGAGATCTCCTTCAGGCGCTCTTGAGGGGCGTGCTTGGACTTGGCGCTCCCTTCCGTTAAGGAAATGTCGGTGAACGGAACCGTGGGCAACCGGAACGTGGTTCCGTCGGTCGCATACGGCGTCGAGAAGTAAAGGGCCTCGCCCTTCACCGGAAACGACTTGTGGGTCGTGCGTCCGACGACTCCCATGATCATCGCCACGTCCGGCTTATGCAGGCCATCGATTTTCGCGTAGGCGCTCAAGCTGCCGGACACGCGGCCATTGCGAAGGGCATTGAAGCTCGGAGTCGTGAGCTCGATTCCGCCGCCGGCGTAGTACCCTTGAAGGTCGCCGACCCGCAGAACGGGCGCTTGTCCGTTGAGCGGGAAGAACCCGCCGCCGGAAGCCTGGAACTCGATCTCGCCCACGTGACCCGACGCTTGATCGGCCGCCCAGTTGTAAGTTCCCTGGACTCCGACCCAGCTTCCGAGGCCGATCATGAAGCCATCCGAGCTTTCCGATCCGGCATCCTTGCTGAAAGCGAGGACCGCGCAGAAAAGGCCGCCGCCGACCGTCGTCTTTACCGGTTTCATCGGCAGAACGTAGTTCAGGGGCAGGGGCATCTCGCCGCCGGCGCAAATGAACAGCGCGCTCGAAACCTTCGAATAGTCGCTCACCGAGTGGAAGGCGACCATCGAGGCCTTCATCATGTTTTCCATGATCTTGATCTGCTTGTCTTTGTCCTCTTGAGGGATCTTCGAAGCTTTGATCTTGTCGATTTCGCTTCTCGCCCAAGCGAGGAACAACCGCACGCCTTCTTTCGGATTACCGGGCGTGAGGACCATGTTCGGATCCCACGCGGTGACGGGCGTCACCTTGAGCGGAACCTTTTCATCGAACGAGGCCTGCTGAACTTCGTTCCCCGCGCCGGTTTGTGCGACCGCATGGGCGTCGCCGCCCGTAGCGGCCGGCATGTCGCCAGCCTTGGCGAATACCGACAGAACACAAAACACCACACCAAAACCAAACCTGATCCCAGAACCCATTGAACACTCTCCTTTGCAACCCAACCGCGTGGGGGTAATTACAAGATCGGTACCAAGCCCCCGGAAGGCCTTCCGACGGGAAAAAAGCACCAATTATCGTGACGCTCAGATTGAATGCGTATTCGAGCCCGTTTTAGGCACCGGCGCCCATTTTTTGGACGGTGAAGAAAAGCTTGGGTGAATTCCCATTGGCTGCACCGTGGTGTTCTGGGGCGGGGCGCCCCCCTTATAATGAAATCCCTCATGGCGACCCGTTTTCTCACCGCGATTTGCCTCATTCTTTGTGTCGTACTTCCAGTCAGCCTCTCGGCGGACGACTCCGCTAAGGTGATTGCGGAGCGCGCGGAACTACTCGAGTTCCTCGGCGTGGATAAGCAGACCGCGGCCAGACAGGCCACTTACCGGGCCGGCCTTCAATACTGGACCGCGACTCTCGCGGAATCGAAAGAGTTTCCGGCCATTCAAGAAAAGGCGCTCGCCCTGTTCGGAAGTTCCGATCCTTATCTGCGGGAGTTCGCTCTATGGACCGCGTCGCGCGCGAAGGACAAAAGAGCCGTGGCCCCCCTTCGCCACATGCTTCTGTGGGATGAAGACGAAAAGCTTAGGGCGGGCGCCGCGATCAAGCTTGCGGAGATGGAAGTCAAAGAAGCCCTTCCGGATTTGAAGAACCTTTTGGAAAGAGGTGGGGAGTCGGATGGCGTGCTTTCCGCCGCCTTCGGGGCCGCGGCCGATCTATCCGCCCCTTGGCTCGTTCCCGTGGGCAAGAAACTTATCGGGGAAAATCCTGCGGCCGAGCTTCTCAATTCCATTGCGCACGATTTGACGAAAAATCAGAGCCCTGAGGTGGCGCGGATTCTGGGTGAGCTCATGCGGAAGGAGTCTCTGGGAGACGAAAGGCAACAAGTGGCGGACATTCTGTCCGATCTAGCGGAGCCGGGGCACGGAGCCCAGGGACAGGCGGCGATCGAAGAATTCGGAAAAACCCTTTCAACGGGAAAGGTCGACGATCGATTCTGGCAGCTCTTCTGGTTTGAGAACGTCCAGATGAAGGGCCCCGCCGCTCAGAAACTGATTCCCATTTTGAAAAAGATCCTCCAGGAGAGTGTTCCCGAGAATAAAGAACGAGGGATGGGCGCCTTGCACGATGCGGGGGGCGCCGCTCAAATTCTCTTCAACCTGGGAGTTCCGCCCGAGGAGATCGCTCCCCGTCTCGCGGAATTCGCGGACCGGGTTTCGAAGGGTTACGGCGGAAGCCACGCCAACGAGATGGACCAGTTCGAAAACTTCTACCACGCGCTTCCGGACGATCTGCAAAAGGCATTCGATCGCGAGCGCCGCAAGCGCCTCAGGGAGCGCACGGCGGAGAAAGTGAAAGCCAATCCTCCTTGTCAGGTACTTTGCGAACTCGTGCGCCGCGCGCCGGATTGGAGTGAGGAGCGCTTCTATATTTCGCCCGAGGGGGCAAAGGGGCAGCGTTTGGGCTGGGAGTTCGCGATGCGCAGCCTCGGCGTCCTTTTCATGGCGAAGGCCGCACCCTACTGTCCGGAAGCGAAGAAGCGGTTTCTCGAAATTCAAAACAAGTGGCTGACCGCCCCCGAGGTGAAACCTTCGGAGCTGCCGAAGGAGGATGCCACGATTTTCGACGTGGCGCCCGTGGGAGAGCAGGAGGAGAAGAAAAAGGAAGACGAAGCTGCCGCTTATCTCAACGCGGCTCTCGCCGAAATCAAAGTCGGGCTCGACGCGGAAGCGGTGGCCCGGTTGGAAGCCTTTGCGAAAAATGCGGCCGTGCGGACCTCGAACGGACCTCCGAGAGACGCTCCGACGGTGTACGGAAAACTTTTCTACGCGCTTTTCCTAAGGGAGATGCAGAGAAACACAGCCCTCTCCTCGCAGGATCAGAAGCGGGTGGCCCAGGCGATTCAGGCCGACGAACAGTCCTTGAACGGAGATCTGGGAAAGTTCGAAAGGGCCCAGCGGGGAGTAGACGGAAGCTTGTTCAACACCTATCTACTTTCCTCGACGATTCTGGCGCTTCCGATTCCGGCCGACGGCGCCCTGAAAAAGTTGGACCATCTGATCGCCACCGCCCCGAGCCCCGCGACCCTTCCCTACGACATCGAAAGCGAGAGAGGCAATGATCGCAGCGGCGCCGCTCGCTCGGTCGTCGCGCAATTAGCGGGTTACCTGAAAGCCCCGGATGCTCAGAAAAAGGAGGCGCAGCAAAGGAAGCTGGAGTTCGTACTGAACAACTATCTCAATCACGTACCTTCGCTCCAGGATCATGTGTCTTACAATGCCGTGCACACCGGCTTCGATGGGCTTGCTCCTTACTACTACTATCCGTCGATTCCCTATGCGGCGGCCGCGCTGAGAAAGTTAGAGCACGACGCGACCGACCCGAAGTTAAAGACCCAACGGCAAGAAGACTTGCAGGAGCTCTATGGCGGCCTGCTCGAGATGCTCGAAAAGGACCGCGTCTTTCGCTCTCTCGGTCAAAACAATACCGCGAACAAGAGCGAGGGCCTCGCCGAAGAGGAGCAGCCCCAGGGCAAGCGGACCTATGACAGCTCTCCGGCCTACGTGAATCCGCTCGCGGGCCTCGCCATCGTCGCCATGGTGGATTCCTGCGACGGGAAAAAAGTTCGTTCTTCCTTCGGAATCATGGACTCGGCTTCGGAGCAGGCGGTGCCCCGCTCGCAAGACGAAAAGGTTCAGGACAATGCGACCCACCCCGATTCTGATCCGTAGCCTTCTCGAAACCATTCTCCCGCACAGTTCCCTGGTACGAGGGGTGTTCCATGAGGGTTTGGTTTGTTTACGCGGCCGTATTGTTTTGTGGCCGCGCTATTGCCGTCCAGTGCGACGTCTTCGCGAAACTCAAAGGAATTCCGACGGCGAAAGTCAGTGAGCTGAGGCCCAAAGACATCTTGAGCGGCCGCGACGCCGAGGGAAATCCCCTTTGGGTCAGTCACGCCTATCGGGATCTCGACCTCAGATGGGAGGGCGGCACCCTTTCGATCACCTCCACCCGATTCAACGAGGTTCTCGCCTTCGCCGAAAGGTGGAGGACATTCGACGACACATCGAGGGACTTCCGACTTGATGCCGCCAGAAATAAAATCACCTACGAGCAATACTACGTCGTCAGACGCTTCGCCGCTTTGGCGGCGAAGCAACACTATCTAGATGAGGTGAAATTCAGCGAAGCGGCACTGACCGAGGCTCGGGTAGCCTTCCAGCGTTCCGGGGCGCCCAAGTACCTGCCCGATCAGGGCGCGGTCCCGACGGATGAGTATCGCCCCGTCGTGGAGGGGAACTCCCGGTGGCTAGCGGCGAAACGGGAGCTTGCGGCCCAACAGGATGAGCTCGATCATGTGTCGGTGCTCATCGCCGAGCATCTGAAAAACCCAAAGTCCCAGCCCGGCGACTCGGCGGAGGAACGACAGGAACAGGCCGACCTCCAAATGAAGATTCAGGCCGCGGTGAACGAATTGCGCGCGAAGAAGCATCTCCTTTTCAAGTAGCGCTTACGGTCGGTGGGGCGCGATTTGCGACTGCCATTCGCGGATGGAATCGATTGGTGAAACCAGCATCAAGATGTTGAGGGTCAGGTTGTCTCGCACCCACCAAAGCGTGAAGAGCTCGAACACCACGATGACCGCGACACAAACGAACCACTTTTGTTTATGGGCGAAACAAAACCCAAGTCCTGCGAGCACGATGTCGGAGAGCGAGTTAATGATGCTGTCTCCTTCGTAGCCTATCGCGATGGTAACGGCGCGGTACCGGTTGATGATGAGCGGCGAATTTTCGAGTAGCTCCCACACGGCCTCAATCGCCATGGCGAGCACGAGCCGTTTGGAGACTGGGATACGATTACGCAAAGGCCAGAGCAGGGCGAAGAACAGAATTCCGTGCAGGAAATGGGAAAAGGAGTAGGGGTCTAAAATCCGCTGCGACTGCTCGGCGCTCCAGATGTCGGTCGAGTAAAGCCCGAGCCTGCCATCGGGGCCGAGCCAGAGCCGCCCCATGCTGACTTCCACCAACGCGGTTACAAGAAAGAGCCCGGCGATGAGAAACCAAAGGGTTCGGCTGATGGGCATGAATCATTAGTATAGCCCCTGGCGGACGACTTTCGAACCGTCTGTAGCCATTACTTACCGGGTGGCGCGGCCGTCGCGACCAGCTCTTCGGGAATCGCCACCTTCCCTGGCTTCTTCTGCTTCAAAGCTCTTCTCGGCCTCGTCGTTCGGTTCTGACGGGCTTGGAACGATAGGTTTCCTGGCCCTTGGCTTGCACAAGTCGGCACGACTTTCCAAGGGACGGCCTGAGTTGGCTGTCCAACGGTTGGGGAGCGGTAACGTTTTTCGCCCAGGAGGCGAGTGTTTGTTTGAGCGCAATCTAAAGAGGGCTTTCGTCGCGACGATGGCAGCGGCCCTCCTGGGCTGCACGTCCGAACGGCAATCCCTTAAGCCAGAGGACCCGACCGGCCGGGCGACTCGAACCCTAGTCATGCGGGGCGGGGGCTGGGAAAGCGCGGAGGACCTCGAGCCTTTCGAGAGTCTTTTGAAGGACGGAAAGATCGCTATCGTTCTGAGTGCGACCACTTACGGGTCGGCTCAGGGAACCCAATACTTCTTCGATTGGTACGGAAACCGTCTATCCCACGCGCTTGACCCCATTTACACTTACGCCAACGCTCCTTCGGGAAGTGCGAACAGCGCCGCGAACCCGGCTCACGGGGAGAAGATTGCGGCTTCCGTCGGCGTCATCATCACGGGCGGCGATCCCTTCAAGCTTCAGCACGTCGTCGGTAGCAAGCTGGGTGAAGCGATCAAGAAAGCTTATGAGGCGGGGATTCCCATCTACGCCAACTCGGCTGGGCTCAGCATACTCGGACCAACCTTTACTTGGGACCTAAGCACCGGAACGCGGGGCAAGGGCTTGGGATTGATATCCGCGCCCGTCATCAGCCACGTGAACGACTTCGGGCTCTTTTGCGATCTGTGGAATCTTGTTCCCGCCTACGCCAAGCAGGGTTTTGGAATTTCGAAGGACACGGTAGCCGTGGTCACCAATAATCAGCTGCGGACTCATCCCATCAGCGCAGGCAAGATTTATCACTACCAGGTTCGCCCCCAGAGCGGGTGTACTCCGCCCGCGGTGGGAGCTTCGGTGTCGGTGCCAATCTTTTAGGATTATCGAATTGGATTTCACCCGCCTGAGGCGGATTGAATGCTTCCCCTGGTGGACGACTTTCGAACCGCTTTATCTGCTTTGGCAGACTAGGAAATACAGCAAGATTCTTGTTCCCCTGTTTGGAACAAGAAAAGGCTACGGGTTCATTACTAAGACCCTCACCTTTGGCAAATCCAAGAACGTCTTAGCTGGATGCGTCGGATGGTTGCCCGTCTGCTACGCCCCCGGCCGTATCAAGAGGGTTGGTCGCTGCGAGCATCCTGAAGTAGACTTCGGGTTAAACGACATCCTCAAATCGTCCGCTTAGAGCAAAGGACCAGGAATGAAACTAGCCCCCCTTTTGGTTTGGCTTTTTTTCACTAACCTTGCGGCCTCCTCTGTCCAGGGGGCCTGCCCCTGGCGCGACGTTGCCGATCGGCTTTCGCTCGTCCAGACGAGATACGGTCAACTAATCGACGATCCAGTGAGGGTGGGTAGGCACACCAGGCTTCTCGCTGACTGGATGGAATGGGCGACAGGCGCGGCATCCGTGATGGCGGCCCACAATCTCACTGTCGAGCAAGTTCGAGCGCAGTACGCAAAACTACTCGATGACCAAGTTGCCGTGGGTAAGCACAACAGGCTTTTGTCGGATTGGAACGCGGGGCTGCCCGCAGCAGCTGCCGTGATGGCAGCTCACAATCTCACTGTCGAGCAAGTTCGAGCGCAGTACGAAAAATTACTCGACGACCAAGTCACCGTGGGAACTCACAACAGGCGTTTGGCTGACTGGCCGCACGGGTTGGCCACCGCCGCCGCTGTGATGGCGGCCCACAATCTCACTCTCGCGCAAGTTCGAGCACAGTACGCAAAACTACTCGATGACCAAGTCACCGTGGGCAGGCACAACAGACGCTTGGGGGATTGGAACGGGGCACTATCCTTCGCCGCCGCCGTTATGGCTTCGCCCGGTCAGGCTAGCTCGGGTCAATAGTCTTCGATGAATGATGAACTTCAGGACCACCGATCTACCGAGAGTACGGTGGGAATCACCAGAGCGGCTACGCCGTTTCTTAGGTTAAGGATTAATCCTTAAATGATTCAATCCGCGGAACGCGGATTGAATGCTCCCGGGGAGGGATTCGAACCCCCGACACGGTGGTTAACAGCCACCTGCTCTGCCAACTGAGCTACCCGGGAATAGCAAACTGCAACGTGCGAGTTTGGCAAAAGGGGGAGGGTTTGAAAAGGGCAATTTTGGACCACCGTTTCATAGCCTCGGCGGCCCACCTTTAGAGCGGTTCCAAAGTCAGAAGGAACCGGCCCTCGGCGTCTTTCGAGGCGGGGGCGCGAGTGCGGTATTTTTTGGAGATGGCCGCGATTTGGAAGTCCTTTTCCACCCGGTGGGCGAAGGAAAAACGGCCTCGCTTGGCCCTCACGGATTCCACCACGGCGCCTTTTCCATCGAGCAGTCCGAGCTCGATGTTTTCGCAAGGGACGGACAGGTTCGAATCGTTTCCGAGTTTCAGCTCGCACCGGCCGGCGAGTGGGGCGGAGGCGGCCTTTTGTTTCATGAGCCAAAGCGGAATCGGAATTGGGCCGAGAAGCACCATGTTTCCCTGGGGAAGCTCGCTCGGTTGGCGTTCGTCCTCGTCAGCGGCGTGCACCGCAAGCGCCGCAAAAGCGCAGAGGACGAGGCCCGCTAGAAAAAAGCGCATCCCCAAATTCTAAGGAAAACTTATGTGGGAAATGACGTCGCCGGTTAGTCGAGGGACTTCAGCGAGTTACTACGGCTAAGCTTGTCACCTATGACGCCTACGCGCGTGCCATCGCGCTTTCGCGTGCCTAGCATCTGCTCCGTAACAAAACAGGCTTGATGCCTATTTGGAAAAGGAAGCAGCTATGAAGTACGCATTGCTAATGTTCCTGTCGTTCGCGGTAGCGGCGGTCGCCGCCCCCATTTCCGAACAAGAAGATCTCGGCGTTTCCGAGCTCAATCTCGAAGCGCTCGAAATGTCGTTCGACCTCGACGACGCGCGCGCGAATCAGTGGCATCACCACGCCGGCGCCTGCGGCGAGATCAAGCTGACCGACGCTCAGAAGGACTCTTTGAAAATCGCCTTCGTCGGCCACAAGAAGGCTCAGATCCAGAGTGATGCGGCCCTCAAGATCGCCCGCATCGACTACATCTTGTCGCTCACGGACACGAAGGGCACGAAGACGACGGCGGAAACCGCTTCGACCGCGTTCGGCGCGGCCAAGGCGAAGATCTCGACGAACCACATGGCGTTCGCGAACGAGATCCTCTTCGACATTCTGACCGCCGATCAGCGTAAGCCCGCTCTCGTGTGCATGCACCAGATCCACGAGCACATGAAGGCCGCGAAGCTGAAGAAGGCGTGCGCGCAGAAGCCGAAGCCGCACCACCCGCATCCGAAGCCGGTCAAGCCCGTGAAGCCGAACCCGGCTCCGACGCCCAAGCCGTAATCGGGAAGGTTCAAAAATAGAAACGGCGCACTCCGCTCGCGCGGGGGCGCCGTTTTCCTTTTCTATAAGCTTTGGCTTATTCGAGATCGGGCGTGTCCCTCAAGAGCTTCGTGCTCTCCCACACGCACACGCCCACTTCGAGCTCGCGAAGCACCACGAGGTAAAGCGGCGCCCCCTCCACGCAACTGAGTGTCACACGGAAGTCCTGTCCGATCTTCGTGTTCTCCGGCTCGGAAATTTCGGCGACCTTACAGTGGTGGAGACGGGAGCCGAGGGCCGCTCTTTTTGCCGCGTCCGCCGCCATGGACTTGCCTTCGTCGCAACCAGGGAACGCATTTGCCGTGAGAGCGAATGCCATCAACGACCCAAGAAGCAAGCGAGCCATGAATCCTCCAACCAAGTTAGTTTGCGAGGACTGGGTCTAAGTCGGGTACTCAACAACTGCAAGTTTAGTTTTCTTACGGCCGTTTCCGGACGCCCGTCTTACTCGATGAAACGGACGCCGGGACAGTTGTTCCGGATCCAGGTCTTCCAATCGTTGTGGCACATCGGGTTCGTGGTGACCGGGGTGCAATTGAGAGTAAGCCCGCGCGGGCAGGTGAACTTGATCGGCGTCGACAACGTCACACGCCGCACGTTCTTCACCACGCAAACCGCGTCTTCGATTTCGCGGAGGCTGACGAGATACGTCGGCGTTTCGCGCGAGCAGCGGAGGGTGACCCGAAAGTTCTGCCCGGCCTTCGTGTCGATCGGATCGGAAATCTTAGTAAGCTTGCAGTTGGTGAAACGGCTCTGGGTCGCCGCCTTCTTCGCCGCTTGAGTAGCGATGGACTCGCCATCTTCACAACCGGCAAAAGCGGACATCGAAAGAGCGAACGCGAGCACGGAACCAATGAACAAACGGGCCATGATACCTCCAACCAACCAGTTAATGCGTCGGGTCATAAACTCGGTCGGTCGGAACGGCAAGGATTAGTTTTTCCACGCCCTGATTTCGGTGACGTGGAAAACACCACTTCGGATTCGCCAGTGGACGTCGAATTCCAGAACGCGGAAAGCAAAGGGCTTTCCCTCGCTTGCCGCCTCCCCGGGCGGATAAGCCCGGCGCTGGGAGGTGGGACGGGGATCCCATTCGAGCATCTGTTCGAGCAGGGCTTTCAGGCGGGGATGGCGCTCTCTCGCTCCTTCCACCACGGCGAGGCTTTCGGGCGAAAACTCCACCGGATGGCGGGCGATTTCTCCTTCCGCCCAGCCGGAGCTTGCGCCTTCTATCCGATCGGCGAAGGGTAAGTACGGTTTCAGATCCAGTACGGGAGTGCCGTCGAGAAGATCCACGCCGCTCAAGTGAATCTCGATTCCGCCCTTCGCTTCGAAGTCGATGCGCTCGAGTTTTACCGCCGATAGACCAATGGGGTTCGGCCGGTGCGGAGAGCGCGAAGCGAACACGCCGATTCCCGGCGGTGCGTCGAGACGGGGCGGCTCGATCGTCGGGCGCCACGGCTCATTTCCATTCTTGTGAAAGAGAAAGACGAGCCAGACGTGGCTGAATTTTTCGAGATGATTGAGAGCGGCCGCGAACGCCGAATCGTCGTTCAGCTTCAAAATGCCGCGGGCTTCGCTCATCATGAGCGACTGCCTCGGCACGCCGAACTTCTCCCGAAAGACGGTATTTAGGATTCCAATGGGTTTCATACAGTCAGGCCCGCAGGCCTAGCTGTATTACAAAAAGAAGCGCCAATCCAGCTCGCCGCTAAAGAGCCGCGGATTGAAGTTGGAGCTGCCGGTCGAAAGCCCGCCGGGGGTGCCCACCAGGTTGAAAGCTAACGAAGCGGACTGGCCGAAGCCGATGCGGTAACTCATCCCAAACGAAGTCTCCACGATTCCGCCGAAGTCGTTCGAGACCAAGTGGGTTGGGGCGCTATAAACCTGCATGCCGAGCCTCGCGATGGCCGAAAGCGTGTGGGTCGTGCGGCTTCCCGTCGGCTCGGAGTAACCGTGGGCTTTTCCAATGATGTGAAACTCGCTGCCCAACTCGATTCCCCGTCGGGTGACTTCGTTGAGGTTGAGATCCCACACGATGCCGAGGGCAGGAGTTAGAGTCAGCCAACTCGCCGCCGGAAAGGCCGCGGTGACTGCGAAGGGTAGTCCGCCGTAGGTGACTTTTTGGGTGATCGTGGCGGCGGGAACATCGGGGTCCACCATCGTCGACTGAATGGATCCCTGCACTACGCCCGACTTGATCCCGAGATTCCATCCCGGTCCTTCCGAAGCGTGGCTGCTAGCGGCGAGAAGCCAAGCCGAAAGAAACAAACAAGCCCTTGCGGATTTGCCCATCGAGTCTCCCTTTGTGGTTTGACCCGTAGTTTATGCCAAAACCGGCTTTGCCGCGATTAGGATTTCGTGGGCTGAGCCCGTCATGGCCGAAACATTATCAGCTTCGGAGGGAGCGCAGGATGAGCTTCGAGATTTCCTTCAGAGTATCGAAGACGCCGACGCCCTGGAGGGCGATGGCCTCGAGCTCGGGGGCATTGAAGGTGTTGAGCTGCTCGTGGAGCACCTGCGTGGGGATCGGGTTCTCGACGTCGCGTTTGTTCCACTGAAAGACGAACGGGATGTGGTGCACGTCGTATCCCTGCTCGCGCAGGTTCACGTCGAGGCTCTTGAAGCTCTCGAGATTTTCTTCCATGCGCTCGACTTGAGAATCGGCGACGAACACGACGCCATCCACGCCCTTCAAAACCATCCGGCGGCTCGCATCGTAGAAGTGCTGGCCGGGAACGGTGCAAAGATGAAAACGGGTTTTGAAGCCGCGGATCTCTCCGATGTTGAGCGGAAGAAAATCGAAGAACAACGTGCGCTCGGTTTCGCCGGGAAACGAGACCATTTCGCCGCGGGAAGCGGGCGCGGTCTGCGCGAAGATGTACTGGAGGTTCGTCGTTTTGCCGCTCAAGCCGGGGCCGTAATAGACCACCTTGCAGTTGATCTCCCGGGCGGCATGGTTGATGAACGACATTAAATTCCTACAGAGCGACCCGGTTTTGCAGGGCTTTGCCCAGGGTAGCGCCGTCGAGGTACTCGATTTCCGCCCCGACCGGGATGCCGTGGGCGATGCGGCTCACCTTGAGGTCATTGTATTTGATGAGCCGGGCCACATACAACGCCGTCGTATCGCCTTCGGCGGTGGGGTTGGTGGCGAGCACCACCTCGCGCACCTTGCCGGACCGGATGCGGTTTTGGAGCTGCTGAATCTTGAGATTGCTCTCTTCCACGCCGTCGAGGGGCGAAATGGCTCCGTGCAGGACGTGGTATTTGCCGTTGAACTGGCGGCTCTTCTCGAAAGCGATGACGTCGGAGGGCTCCTCCACGACGCAGACGATGGAATCCGTGCGGTCCGGATTCGCGCAAATGTCGCACATGGCCTGCTCGCTGAAATTGCAGCATTCCGTGCAGAAATGAAGCTTTTCCCGGGCGTCGGTGATGGCGCCGGAGAGGGCGGCGGCGTACTGCTCGGGCTGGCGGAGGATGAAGTAGGCGAGCCGCGTCGCGGTTTTGTTGCCGATGCCCGGAAGCTGTTTCAGCTCCTCGATGAGGCCATCCAAAAGTGAAGGTTCCTTGGTGAAGCTCATTTGGCTCCCATCATGGCCGCGAGCGGTCCGAGTCCCGCCGTCAGCTTCCCGATTTCCTGGGCGGCCATCGCTTGCGCCGCGCTCAGGGCCGTGTTCGTGGCGGTCTGCACCAGATCCTGAAGCTCCGCCTTGCGCTCTACTTTAAGCAAATCGGGGTCGATCGTCACGGTGAGGATCTGAAGCTTTCCGTTGGCGACCACGCGCACTTTGCCTTCGCCGGCGGCGCCCTCGACGGTTCTCGCCGTCAATTCGGTTTGAATCCGCTGCATGTCTTCCCGCATGCGCGCGGCCTGCTTCATCATGTCGAACATGGATTTTTCCCCTATTCCCCTACGTTAACGTCGATGACTTCGGCGCCGAGCATCTCTTTCATCTTGAGGACCGTGGGATGGGCGAGCGCCTCTTCCCGGATCTGGGAGGCCTCCGCCTTTTTCCCCTGCTCGATGCTCTTGATCTGATCTTCTTTGCCGGCGGAAAGCTCCAAACGGAGATCGGGGCCGAAATAAGCTTTCAAAAGTTCTTCCGTGTCGGCGCGGTTCTTCGCTTCCTTGCCCTGGCGCTCGTAGAAGCTGCCTTCGGGGAAGGTGAGGTGAACGACCTTCGCGCCGCCTTCTTCCTTCAGCTGAAATTCGGCGTGGCAAAGGATGGCGCCGAGAAGCGGGCGCTTTTTCATGAGCGAGTCCACGAAGCCTTGCCAGGAACGCGCGCCACCCGACATCTGCCTCGGAGCGGAATCCACGTGCGGCGGCGGTTCCGGCGGGCGAACCGAAGGGGCCGCGGGAGCCGGAGCGCTGGGCGCTTTTGCTTCCACTCTGGGTTTGGGTGCCGGCGGCGAAACGGGCGCGGGCGTCGGCGAAGTCCGGATCGCCGCGGGCTCGCCGCTCGCGAGGGACTTTTCGATCTGCTCGAGCAGATCCAGCTTCGACATGCGCACGGCCGCCATCTCCAAAACGTAACGGGGCAGGCTGCTCCAGCCGATTTGCGAAATGGCCTTGCTGAGAATCTGCGACATGCGCTCGACCTGAATGAGCGTAACTTTCGAGGCGAGGACTTCGAGCGACGAGAAGTGTCCCGCCGACAAATCGAGAGATTCCGCCGTCGGCTTTTCGACGCCGTCCTTCACGAGCGTCATCAAAAACAAAAGTCTCAGTTCTTCGAGGCAGCGCTCGCTGAAACGTTTCAGATCCACGCCGCTCTGATAAGTGTCACCGACGATTTTGAGAATGCCCGCGGAGTCCTTCGCGACGATGGCGCCGAGAAAGCCGAGCACCGTGCTCGTGTCGCTCAAGCCCAGTGCTTCGACGATTTGTTTCTCGTCGAGGGTCGCTCGGCTCGCTTCGTTGTGGCTGTAGTAGCTGAGCACCTGATCGAGAAGCGAAAGCGAATCGCGCAGCGATCCGTCGCCGTAAGCGGCGAGCACCCGTAGTGCTTCTTCCGTCAGGTTGAGCTGCTCTTCTTTCAGAATGCGCGCGAGCCGGTCGACGATCTGCTGGATCGTGAGCCGCCGGAACTCGAACTGCTGGCAGCGGGACAAAATCGTCTGCGGAATTTTCTGGGATTCCGTCGTCGCGAAAAGAAAGATCACGTGCTCGGGCGGCTCTTCCAGGGTTTTCAAGAGCGCGTTGAACGCGCTGATGGAGAGCATGTGCACTTCGTCGATGATGTAGATCTTGTAGATGCCCGACGACGGAGCGTAGGCGACGTTCTCGCGGATGCCGCGCACGGCTTCGACGCCGTTGTTGGAGGCGCCGTCGATTTCGGCGACGTCCACCGAGCGGCTCTCGATGATGGCCCGGCACTCTTCACAGGTGTTGCACGGGACGCCGTCCTTCACGTTCGGGCAGCGCAGCGCCATCGCGAAAATGCGGGCGACCGAAGTTTTACCGACGCCGCGGGCGCCGCTGAAAAGGTAGGCGTGGGAGACTCGTTTGAACGTGATCGCGTTCTTCAGCGTCTGAACGACGTGACCTTGTCCGACGAGATCTTCGAAGCGGCTGGGACGCCACTTTCGCGCTATGGCCAAATAACCCATGTCACCCAAGGCAAAAAAAGAGGCTCGGGTACCTGCGTCGCACTCATCCTAAGCTACCGCTGCTTCCTTCCGGACCTGACGGGGTTCGCACGGACTTGTCGCGCAGGGCCGAGCCATAACCAGTTCGCTATGATTTAACGGGGTTTCCCGGTGGGGGCAACTTCCTTTTGTCCGGCTGGCCGCGTCTTCTCTTTAATGATAAAACTAGCAAAACCCTGATCCCACAAGTGAGGCACATCATGAAGAAACTTTGGCTGGTCGTCCCCGTCTTGGCGTTAGCGTTCTCTTCCACGGTCGCCCGCGCGGACGCGAAGATTCTCTCCTTCCAGCTGGGGGCGCTTACCACTTTTGGAACCCCTTCGAATTCCTTCTCCGCCCAGGCCGCCTGGACTCCGATTTTCGAGCTCGGGCCGTTGGGGGTTCGCGGTGAAGTCGGAATTTCTCCGGTAAAAGACGCTTTGGGCGGCTCGGCGATGCTGACCAACTACGAGGCTTTCGTGCGTTTCGGTATTGCCCCGGCGGTTTCGTTCGAAGTCGGCGGCGGGTTCAAGAAGCAGGGCTCTAGCTCGTTGAACGGCTGTCTTTCCGGTGGCTTGGCCATCGGCCTCGCCGCCTTGCTGGACCGTATCTACGCGACTTATTCCCGGATTTTGCCGGGCGGCGGAAGCAACGAAATCCGGTTCGGACTTGGGATAGTTTTCTGATATAGCCAGGGGCGTCGTGAATCGATTTTGGGACAAGGAAGAATGGCTGCTCTGGTGGGCCGGCAGAAGCCTGTTTCAGAAGGCTTGGCCCATGGGAGCCGCCCTCCTTTATTGGGTGGTTCTGGGATCGGTGGGGGGGCTGCGGCCCGACCTCTTCGTGTTCAGCCTCGTGCCCGCGGCTCTCTACTATTGGGGACCGAAAGCTAAGCCCTTCCTCGATTTCGTTCTTCCCCTGTGCTTAATCAGCGCGATCTACGACAGCCAGCGCTACTACGCCGATTACATCCGCGGCCCCATTCACGTCGTCGAGCCCTACAACTTCGACAAGCGCTTCTTCGGAATCGCAACGGCGAAGGGAGTGCTGACGCCGAACGAGTGGTGGCAGCTAAACACGCACGCGCTGCTCGATTTCTTCTGCGGCTTTGCTTACATCGCGTTCATCCCGATTTATTTCGGTTCCGCGCTCTACATGCGCTTCTGGTTGCCGCGAAACGGAACGGCGATCGCGCATCCGAGGAGCATCGCGTACCGGGCGCCGCAGATCATGTGGGGCTTTTTCTGGGTGAACCTGATCGGCTACTCCACATACTACTGGTATGCGGCTTCGCCCCCCTGGTACGTGGCTCTCTATGGTCTGGGGCCCGCGCGGCTCGACGTTCCGGCCAACGTCGCCGGTTGTGCGCGCTTCGATGCGCTCATCGGGATTCCGATCTTCCGCGAATGGTACGGAAAGTCCGCCGACGTGCACGGGGCGATTCCGTCGCTGCACATCGCCTATCCGTTGATGATGGTTTATTATGCGTTCCGCTTCGGCGCGCTTCGCGTTTTCTCGACGTTATTCTTCCTGCTGATGTGCTTCTCGGCCGTGTACCTGAATCACCACTACGTTCTCGACGTGTTGTGGGGCTCGGTCTACGCGCTCGGCACCGCGTTCGCCATGGACGCGTACTGGAACTGGGATCTCAAGCGCAAGGGGATCATCGTCCCCGGGCCGGATCCGGAAGACGCCGACGTCGCTCTGGCTTAAGAGCGCCGAACCAGACCAATCTTAATCGCGCCAGGCTTTTTCGGCTTCGAGGACGTCGAACGCGTCGGTCAGAATCTGAACGACGTTGTCGACGGTTCCTTCGTCGATGGTCATGGCCGGCTGAATGCGGAACGCCGGAGCGTACGCCATCGTCAGCAGCCCGCGGTTCACGCATTCGAAAAAGAGACGCGTGCAGGCTTTCTTGCCCATGGGCTCTTTGGTGCTCTTGTCCTTCACCATGTCGACGGAGAGGAAGAGCCCGCGCCCGCGCACGTCGCCGACGAAGCTGTACTTCTCGACGAAGGGCTTCAGCCGGTTCAGGAAGTGCGCGCCGACTTTCGCGGAGTTCTCGACGAGCCTTTCCTCGTCGATGATCCGCAGGGCCGCGGCGCCTGCAGCCGAGGCAAGCGCGTTGCCGCCGTAGCTCGACGAAGAGCCGCTGGGATCGCCCCAGGGTTTCGCTTGCGAAATCTCGTCGGTCGTCATGATGGCCGCCATGGGGAAGCCGCCGCCGAATTGTTTGCCCAGGGTGACGATGTCGGCGTGCACGCCGGAGTGGTAGGAGCCCCACTGCTTGCCCGTGCGGCCCACGCCGGTGATCATCTCGTCGACGATGAGAAGCGCGCCGAACTCTTTGGCGAGCTCTTTGATCGCCGGAAGGAAATCGTCGGGCGGAATGACGTTGCCGTTCGTGCCTTGCATCGGCTCCACGATGAAAGCCGCAATGTCGCCCGTGGAATTGTTTTTCAATTGCTCGCGGGCGTACTGAATGCAATTAGCCGTGAGATTTTTTTCCGTCATGCCGGGCGGCAGGCGGTACGGGTTCGCGTATGGAACCGTGTGGTTGCCCGGCACCATGGGGCCCAGCTGCTTTTTCCAGGTGGATCCCATGAGCGCGAGCGCGCCCATCGTTTTCCCGTGGAAGCCGCCCCAGAAACTCACGAACTCGTGTTTCCCCGTGTAGCACTTCGCGAGACGGAGCGCGGACTCCACCGCTTCGGCGCCACTCGAGTAGAGCTGCACGCGGTGCACTCCCGGGGCCGGCGGTTTTTCCGCGAGCCGATCGAAAAGCTCGATGCGGGCTTCGGAGGTGAAGCTTCCGACGCTGCATTTGGCGACCTGTTCCTGAAGCGCCTTTACGAAGGTGGGGTGGCTGTGGCCGAGGCCGTTCACGCCGATGCCGCCGATGATGTCCAAGAAAACGTTTCCGTCCACGTCGGTGACGGTGTTGCCTTCGGCGCGGTCCACGACGATCCCCGCCATGAGGGCCAGATTCTGAAGGCCGGGGGCGAGGTGTTTTTCCTCGCGCACTCGAAGCGCTTTGCTTTTCGGACCGGGGATGGCGGTTTTCAGGGAGGCCTTTTGGCGCGTGGGCTGGGGCATGAGCTACTCCTTAGGAGGCGCTTATATCCCTAAATTGCCGGAGGGGGAAGAGGAGCAGGGGCTGAACACTTATCTCGGAGAAGGAACGACGTCTTCGTCGTGGTCTTCGGCGGCGGCGACTTCCTGGATTCGGATGTCGCGGGCGATGGTGTAGAGGCGCTCAATGGCGGAAATGTTGGACAGGATCGCGATAAACACGAGGGCCGCGACCATCGGAACGCCTACCCGAATCGGCAGGTCGAAGTATCCGTCCCAGCCCATGGGAAGCGCCGAAAGGGCGGCTCCGAGGATGAGATAAAAAGCCCGTTCCGGCCGGCGCATGATCCCCGGGGGCGGCTGCATGTGCATGGCTTCGGCTTTGGCCGTCGAGTAGCTCACCATAAAGGAGCCGCAGAGAGCGAAAAGCGCGATGAGCTGAAGATAGGGAATCTCGCGGTAATAGAGAACGAGACCCGCGATGTAGAAAAACTCCGCGTACCGGTCAATGGCGGCGTCTAGAATCTCGCCCGCGTCGGAGGAAACCGAAGTGAGGCGGGCGACCATGCCGTCCAAGGTGTCGAAAAAAGCCGAGAAAGTGGCGCAAACCGCCGCCGAGCCAAATTGTCCGTAGGCCAGAAACACGCCCGCGATGCCGCCCAGAACGAGCGAAGCCCAGGAAATCATGTTGGGCGTGATTCGCATGGCCACCAGGGCCCGGCCGATGGGCTGCAGGCCCCAATAGGCCATTTCCATCATGCCCTTACCTAGAAGGACGCTTCCGCCCTGGCGCTCGACGCGCTCGTAATGGGCACGGCCACGCACGAGGGCGCGCAGCAGATAGGCGACGCACACGGCGGCCGCCAATCCCAGAAGTCCCATTGCGTTAAAAGCGTCGTAACTCATCGTTCAGATCTTAACAGCGTCTTATTGGAATTTGGCCCAAAAAGCAATCGGGGCCGCACACTTAACTATCGGCATCCCAGCGCCTGATTGTAGCCGATCAGACCGGGGACTCGGTAGTCAGGGGTAGTTCCCGGCAGGCTTCCGCCGCCGACCGGTAAGCCTGGTTGATGAGCTGAATGCACAGCCAGGACTCCCGGGCTTCCTTGCCGACGTAGTCGCTCTTGCGGATCGCGTCCAGAAACTGCTCGAACAGCGAGTTGAACCAGGTCACATGACTTGCGTCCATCCAGTTGGAGGCGATGGAGCGTTTCTCGGTCTGCCAGGTCACCGCCCCTTGGGCGACGTCCGGGCCGTCGGTGGCGACCATGCGGGCGATCTCTATGTCGTCGTCCTCGACCCGGATCGCGCCGTGCTCGCCCTGGATCGTGTAGATGACCTTGCGCACGCCGGCCGTCCAAGTGAGGTGCACATTCGCCGTGCCCTCCGGGAAAGTCAGCACCGCCGAGAAATTGTCTTCCGTGTCGTACTTGCCGTGGGACAGGTTCGACATCTTCGCCGTGATGGCGTTCGGGTAGGAGTTCAGCCAGTCGAACGTCAGGTAGAACGTGTGGCTGCCGTGGTCCATCGCGATTCCGCCGCCGCCGAAACGCTTTTCGCGGCGCCAGTTCGTCTTCCACTCGGTGACGCCCTTGGCGTGAGTGTTTCGGAAAGTGTTCAGGGTGAGCGAGCGGACCTTTCCGATTTGGCCCGAGTCGATGACCGAGCGGATCGCTTTGACGACGGGAGCATGCTTGTAGTTGTGAACCGGAAAAAGCACCCGGCGCACTTCCTTCGCGCGCTTGAGCAACATCGTCGCCTCCTCCACCGTGCAGGTGAGGGGCTTTTCGCATAAAACGTGTAGGCCTTTGTCGAAGGCGCTCATTGCGATTTCCGCGTGGTAGGCGGGCGGAGTCGCGATGTCGATGAAATCGAGGTTCTCGGCTTCCTGCTCGAGCAGGATTTCGTGGTCCGTATACACGCGGGCGTTCGGCAGCGCGTGGGGGACCAGGTGGCGGCGGGCCTCGCAGATGTCGGCGACCGCCACGATTTCCACGTCTTTCCTTTGCAGGTAAGCGGGCACGTGTCCCTTGGAAAGGATGAAACCGTAACCGATGAGCGCGCCCCGAAGGGGACGTTGGCTGGACATGGACTAGTACCTCCTAAGCCGTACTTTACCGCTAATTCCAATAGCCGGGTTGCGTCGTTTTTTCGAGGGATTCTTTGAGCCGCTCCACTTGACCGGAGAGGTGCTCGATCTGCTGCTGCCAGTACTTTTCCGTCCCGAAATGGGGAAAAGCGGCCTGGAAAGCGCCGTCCTCCCGGCGCCGGGCGATCCAGGTGGAGAAGTAGATCATGCGAAGGGCCCTTAGCGGCTCGATGAGCTTGATCGTCGAATGATCGAATTCCCGGATCTCGGTGTAGGCGTCGATGAGCACGTCGCGGTTCTTGCCGGCAATCTCGTCGTCGCCGCCGATGAGCATCCAGAAATCCTGGACCGGGGGCGCGTAGAGCATGTCATCGAAGTCGATGAAGTACGGGCTGTCGTTCTTCCACAGAACGTTTCCGGCGTGGCAGTCGCCGTGGGTGAGCACGTACTCTTTACCACTGAGCATCGGCTCGACCATCGTGCAGATGTCGTTTACGTACTTCTGGTAAATCGCCGACAACCCCGGCGCGAGAAGATTTTCCTTCAGCAGATATTCGAGGCAGTCGCGGCCGTAAGTTTTGGCGTCGAGCCGAAGGCGCGTCGTTTTTTTGAATTCCGCGCCGACGTTGTGAATGCGGGCGAGAAAACGGCCGAGACGCTGCAGCTGATCTTGATTGAGCTCGGGCTCGAGGCGGCCCGGGCGCTTCGGAAAAAGCGTATAGAAGATTCCCTGGATTTCGAGAATGGTTTGCCCGTCCTTCGTTTCGAGCGGGCACACGACCGGCACTTCGGCTTTCTCGCAAGCCTTCAAGAAGTCGTGCTCGGCCTGAATCGTCGATTTATCCCAGCGGCCTGGGCGGTAGAACTTGATGATGCGGTTGGCTTCGCCATCTTCCATCTCTATGTCGTAAACGCGGTTTTCCATCGCGTTCAGAGCGAGAAAACGTCCCGTGCAGCGGCCGCCCAGCTTTTCGCAGGCGTCGAAGATCACTTCGGGAAGCAAATGGCCAAAATTATTGAGCATCGGGGCCCACGCTAATGACGTGTACGGGGAAGGTCAATTCAGGGATTTTTCCCGGGGGCGACAAGCGGCGAGTACAGACTCAGCAGCTCCTCATGCCCCTGGACTGCTTTGAAACTATCGAGGCACCGTTTCATCAAATCAGCGGCTCCCGTCACTCCCGCCCGGATTCGCACGCTTAGCAGCCCAAGCAGGTCGCGCTTGGAAGGGCCGCTCCAGGGCACGTTCGTGATGATTTCGATGATTCGATTCTGTTCCGCCGGGCGGTCCGCGAACTCGTTCAGCAAGCGTTCGCCATAACCAAGTTCGAGCGCGCGGGCGACGACCTTTTCGTTGAGGCTCTTGTGCTTCGAGCTGACCCAGAAATGCATTGTGGAATGGTCTCCTCCCGACCGCTCGGCCATTACCTCCTCCATCGCCCGGATGTGTTCCGGCGAATCGAGGCGGTTGGAGACGATCAGGTTGAGAAACGCTTGGGACAGGGCGATGCTCGCGTAGTTCTCGTGCCCGTCCGACATTCGGGTCGGCACGGTCCTGTAGAGCGCGAGAAGTCCCATGGGGTCTTTGGCTGCAGAGTAGGCTTCACTCTGAAAGCCCGCCTTTTGGTACCTATACATCTCGCGAGTTCTTTCAGACATCTTGGCCAACGTTTCCCTTTGCCATTCGGAGAGCTGCTCTTTGGAAACCAAGTCGGCGGGAAGAAACTCGGCCCACGTCGAGACGAGGTGGGCGACTATCTCGTCGGTGGCGGGATTTCGCAGGATGCCCATGACTACTTCGTTCAACTTATCCGGCGGAGCGGTGTCCAGGGCGAGGTGGATCGCCGACGGAGCGCTCTTCTCGCGGGAAATCGCTCCTTGGACGGCGCGGATGAATTTTTCGAACGTCGGAAAGGGACCGGGCCTCACTTCGACGGTTCCCGAACTTCGGGCGCCCCGGAGCAGCGCCGCGGCCTTTTCCTCGGCGAATTGCCCGAGATCGACACCTCTTTGCGCGAGGCGGGCATCCAGCGCCGCTCGATCCAGCTTTTCCGGTGGTAAAGTGTCGATCCAGGCCACGATGACTCCGCGGTCCTGCTTGTCCACGTTTCTCCGTTGGAGGAAGTGGACGATGGCATCGGGGAGTTCTTCCGGCCTCTTTGCATCGAGCGCGAACGCGATGCCGGCGAGATCTCCGTAAAGCCAGCTAAGGGACGATGCGAAAGAGGAAAGGCTGCCGGGTCCTTGGCCTTGCTTCCCAAAGGACCGTACGGTCTCGTAGGAGAGAACGGCTCCGGTGGGCGCGCTTTCCGAGGCTTTCGCAAAGTCATCCGGCTTCCACCCGCGCTCCTTTTGTTGGGAGCTCCAGTACGTGGGCTGATCGAACTCGGAGACTATGAAGGTGCTCATTAGCTTTGCGACGCGGTCGATAGGCGCTCCTGGAAGCTCCAGCCCCGCTTCTTTCGCGCGGGCGTCGTGGGTTATGGCGGCCTGTATGGCGTTTTCGAACTCGTTTCCGTGAGAAAGCTGGCTGGCGATGGCCGAGGTCAGAACCGTGAGAGAAGAGGGGAACCCTCTGCGTAGCTCCATTTCTTCCAAGGAGGGAATAATCGACCCCGAATGGCAGCCGCTGTAGAGGAGGACGACCGGAATCGGTTTCTCCGTGGTCGAGTGGCGACGAACCTGACGCTCGATGGACTCGACGACTTTGCTCAACTCAAAATTGCCGCAAGCTCCGTTTCGGCACACAAGCCCCACGCCACCGTGGGAACCCAGGGAGATGACGAGCTGAGGGCTCTCGGTTTTCACCAGCTGTCTCAGGGCGAGGTCGAGATGTTTTTCGAAGACCGGCAGCTCGGCGTCTCTCGGCACCTCTTCCTGGGCCTTCACGGTTCCGAAGATCTGGGGGTTGCGCAAGATCGTTTGCTTGTTCAGTCTTGCAGACTCTTGGATGTGGCTGTCGGAGTGCAAGGTCCACGTCACGAGCGCGGAATTGCTCTCGGCTCGCAGCGAGCCGCTCCAAAAAAGGCATAGGAAGGCAAGCGCGCTCCTGTAGAACAGATTTGGACCCATTTCCGCCGGCCCCCCCCTATGCCCTAAATGGCGAACATTCAGGGTAGTGTGGACCGACGGTCTTCGTCCACGCCACACAGGCGGAATACGGCGTTCGTGGCACATTTTTTCGGAGGAACTCGTTCACAGCAGGGGAAAGGATTCTTATTCCGCGAGAACGGACTGGGTCGGGCCGCAGTTCACGTGGCCCTGGACTTCGTCGAAGGAAAGCCCGCGGCCGCAAGCCATCTCGTAGATTTCCGTTCCGGCGTTGCAGGGGTTGCCGGCATCGAGGCTGAAGGGACGAACCGTCTTGTTACCAATCTTCGTAACGTCCACGCGGCAGGAGCTGAGCACCTGGGGGCAGTGAAAGAAATCGATCGCGGGAATTCCCTTCAAGCACTTCTCGAAAGCCGCTTCACCGGGGAACTCGGGATTCTTTTTCGGGTCTTCGCGAAGGAACGGGCCGGCTTCCGGTTTGGGGACGAGATAAGAAATCGGATTACTGATGGGTTGAATCGATGGCTGCGAAGAGATGGGCTGGCTCGGCGAAACCGCCGGACGGCCCGCGAGGCACGCGTTCACCGCATCGCCCAAGCTTCTCGTGGCGGGGTCTTGAATGGAGCGGGCTTTACCGCCCGTCAGACCGTGAGAGCCGGTCTCCGCGATGGCCGCGAGCCCGATTCCCAGAAACGCCGTAATTGTCCAAAGCACCTTCACGGGCTTCCCTATGTGCAAGCGGGGGACCAGGCTTCCCAGGCACGAAAAGGCGCCGGAGGGACGTAACTTGTCAGCTAATTGCTGGGTATTCCGAAGGAATATGACACTTTAGTCGGACCTACACTTAGCCCTGCGAAATATGGTACTTAACGGGTCCCTTATGCAGGCGACCCCCCAAAAGCTGAGCCCGGAAGCGTGGAAGAAGAAGTACACGCTGCCGCCGCTGCCGATGTCCCGCGCGGAAATGGAAGCGCGAGGCTGGAGTGAAGTGGACGTCGTGTTCGTCACCGGCGACGCCTACGTCGATCACCCGAGCTTCGCGATGGCGCTGCTCGGCCGCGTTCTGGAGTCGGCCGGCTACAAGGTCGCCATCCTGAGCCAGCCCGATTGGAGATCCGCGGAGCCGTGGCGGCAGTTCGGCCGTCCGCGACTCTTCTTTGCGGTGAGCGCCGGCAACATGGATTCGATGATCAACCACTACACGGCGAACAAGAAGGTCCGTAACGACGACGCGTACTCGCCGGGCGGCCGCATCGGGCTTCGTCCCGACCGGGCGACGCTTCCGTACTGTCAGCGCGCCCGCGAAGCTTTCCCCGGAGTGCCGGTGATCGCCGGTGGAGTCGAGGCCTCTCTCAGGCGGATGGCCCACTACGATTACTGGAGCGACACCGTGAAGCGCTCCATTCTTCTCGATGCGAAGGCCGACCTCGTCGCCTACGGCATGGGAGAGAAAAATATTTTGGAAATCGCGAGCCGGCTCGCGGCGGGCCAGCCGGTTTCCGCGCTGCGGGACTTGCGTGGCGTCGCTTACGCTCTCGGTGCGGGACAAAAACCTGCCGAGCAGATTCCGGAGTCGCTCCGGCCCCTGAGCGCGGCGAAGCGAGACGAGACGGAAGGCTACGTTTATCTGCCCTCTTACGAATCGGTGGTGGCCGACAAGCTCGAGTTCGCGGAAGCGACCCGTCTCATTCATACGCACACGAATCCCTTCAACGCGGCGGTGCTCGTTCAGGCCCACGGTGATCGTCTTGTCGTCGTAAATCCGCCCGATTTGCCGATGACCCAGGCGGATTTGGATCGCGTTTACGATTTGCCCTTCACGCGACGGCCGCATCCGTCGTATCGGGAAACGATTCCGGCCCACGAAATGATCAAGGACTCGGTCACGATCATGCGCGGCTGTTTCGGCGGCTGCACCTTCTGTTCGATCACGACTCACCAGGGGCGCACCATCCAGTCGCGCTCACAGGATTCTATTTTGCGGGAAGTGAAAAAGCTGACGGCCGATCCGGACTTCAAGGGCGTACTGAGCGACGTCGGCGGACCGACGGCGAACATGTACGAGATGCGCTGTACGAAGCCGGAAGTGGAAGCGAAGTGCCGCCGTCTCTCTTGCGTGCATCCGACGGTGTGCAAACTGCTCGGCACCGATCACGGCCCGCTTGTAAAGCTTCTCAAGGAAACCCGCCGTCAAATCGGCGTGAAGAAAGTTTTCGTCGCGAGCGGCGTACGCATGGATCTCGCGCAGAAGTCGCCCGAGTATTTGGAAGAGATGGCCGCGCATCACGTGGGCGGTCTTTTGAAAGTCGCCCCCGAGCACACGGACCCCGAAGTTCTCAAAAAAATGAAAAAGCCCGACATCGGGGACTTTCAGAATTTCGCCACCGCCTTCAAAAGGGCGAGCGAGAAGGCCGGTAAGCCCAAGCAGTATCTCGTGCCGTACTTCATCGCGAGCCACCCGGGCTCGGATCTCAACGCGATGATCGAGCTCGCGCTGTTTCTGAAACGAAACGGCTATAAACCGGACCAGGTGCAGGACTTCATCCCGGCGCCCTTCGACATCGCGACCTGCATGTTCCACACGGGCGTCGATCCGATGACCAAGCAGCCCGTAAAGGTGGCGAAAGGTCTTAGAGAGCGCAAAATGCAGCGGGCGCTCATGCAGTTTTTCAAGCCGGAGAATTACTTCGAAGTCCGTAAAGCGCTCGAAGAGGCGGGCCGCGAGGATCTAATAGGTAGCGGTTGTGACGCCCTGATCCCGGAAAACGCTCCCCGCGAAGCCATACTTGCCCGCCGGGAGAAGAGCGAGCGCCGCTTCCGCGGGGACTTCGTCCATACCATTCCTCAAAAACGCTCGGGATATCGCCCGGGTAGGCCCTCGGCGAACCGTCAGGAACGCCGCCCCACCCCATAGACTTAAGTTCCTCACGCAACAGGTCGATAAGCCATCGGGAGCATTCCACAACCCTTGTGCCGCGTTTTTTTACGTGGCCTGACTCTTAAGGTGGTTTCCGTGAAACGATACGACGTTCTCTTGGTTCTGAGCCTTCTGACCTTTCTCGGACTTACGTCCGGCGCAAAGGGGGCGGAGGAAGCGGCGGCGGAAGACAATCCGTTCGGCTTCTACTTCGATAAAACCCAGAGCCGGTACTTCTTCGACGGCAAGAAGACCTTCACGGTGGATCGGGGCACGCTCGACCGCAACAAAGCGCGGGTCGAAGTAAGCGTGGACGACGAGCCCTTCGTCGCCTTCACCGGGCCGGTGGACTTCCGGACGGAAGGGCGCCACTCCCTGAAGTACCGGGTCGTGAACGTTTTCGACCAGGTCCTTCTACAAAAGGAGTTCAATTTCTATCTCGATACCAGCTCGCCGGAGTCGATGGTTCAGCTGCCGGCGACCGTACGGGAAGTGGGCGGCGTGCATTACCTCGCCGACACCCGCGGCGTTTCCATCACCTCTTATGACGGCCTCGCCGGGATCCGCTCGGTCGAGATGAGCCTCGATCAGAAGAACTGGACGCTCTATAGCGCCGGTCAGAACTTCCTCGAGCCCGGAAAGCACACGGTTTACTTCCGCGCGATCGACAACGTCGGCAACAGCGAGCCGACTAAGTCGTTCACCTACGTTCTCTCCAGCCAGCCCCCGGTCACCGCCCTCAAGATCGATCCCGCGGTGGTCGAGCGCGCCGGAGAGAATTACGTCGGTGTCGGCTCTCTCATCAGTTTTGCTTGGGACAATCCCCTGATTCCGGTCCGCGAAGTGGCCGTCACCGTCGACGGGGATCGGTTCATCTACAACCGTCCGTTCCGCGTCGGGACCCCCGGCCGGCACGTTCTCAAATTCTACGCCGTCGATCAGGCCGGAAACCTCGAGAAAGAGCAGACGTTCCGCTTCAATACGGACGATCTCGCCCCGAAGACGGTCGCGTCCCTCGAAGGACGCGTCGTGGACTACGGCAACGTGAAATTCGTCGGCGGCGACTTCAAGCTCAACCTAACGTCGAATGACGAGGAGAGCGGTGTCGGCGCCATCCAGTACCGCGTGGACGACGCGTCCGATCGCTGGGCTGAGTACAAGGACTCGGTGAAGCTCACCAAAGACGGCCCTCACAACATCTGGTTCCGTTCCATCGACAAAGTCGGCAACAAGGAAGAAGTGCAACGTGTGTCGGTCATCTCCGACATGACCCCGCCCCGGTCCACCATGGTGCCCGGCGTGGCCTTCAACCGCATCGACGGCAAGGTATTCTCCACGTTCCCCAACGTTCTCATGTTCAAGGGCGAGGATAACCTCGGCGGCCTCGAAGGCGTGTACGTCAGCATCAATGACGGACAGGCCCAGCTCGCCACCGGCGGTATCCCCCTCGAGAACGCGGCGGAAAACAAGGTGGTCTACCGTGCGGTGGACAAGCTCGGCAACGAAGAGGAGCCCCACACGGTGGTCATCCACATGTCGAAGCCGGAAGTGAACGTGAAGCTGATTTCGCACACCAAGACCGGCAACGAGCCGGTCCTGGCCCAAGAACCGAGCCCCGAAACGCCCAAGAAGGCGCCGAAGAAGCGCGGGCTCGCGAGCGACAAGAAGAAGAAATAGGATATGTCGGTAACTCCGCTAAAAACGGCGGGCGGGCACGTGACCGCCCCCCAGCATCAGCAGGCGTTTCTTGCCGCGTTCGTGAAAGCGACGGTGGACACGCTCACCGTCCAATGCGCGATGAAGATCTCCGCTGGCGAGCCCGTCGCGAAACTCACGAGTGAGGAGAAGGGCACTGAAGTCATCGTAGTCGGCGGTATCGTCGGCAAGGACATGGACTGCTCAGTCGCCTTCTGCTTCTCGGAAGAGGCGTGCTGCCATCTCGTCGGCAGCATGTTGCAGAAGAAAGACGTCACGCTGGACGGCGGCCAGGTAATGGCGGCCGCCTCCGAGCTCGTGCGCATCGTCGGGTTTCAGGCCAAAAAACTTTTGAGCGATCGCGGCTATAAAGTGGAAGCCGTGTTTCCGCGTCTGGTTCTGGAAGGCAAGTCCATCCAGATCTGGGCGGATAAGGTCCGGGGCGGAGTCGTCATTCCGTTTCAGACCGCGCGGGGCGATCGCTTCGACGTGGAAATCTTTTGAGCATGTTTCCGAAAAAGACCCGCATCCTCATCGTCGATGACGCCGAAATCATTCGGCAGGTCATCAACCAGTATTTCACCGACATGGGTTACGAGGACGTGGAAGTCGTCGAGGACGGCGAGAAGGCGTGGGAGCGCATCCGCCAGGCCCAGAACGACGGCAAGCCCTTCGAGCTGATTCTCTCCGATTTCGAAATGCCCCGGATGGACGGCTTCACGCTGCTGAAGCACCTGCGTTCGCAGCCCGCCTTCCGCGAGGTCCCCTTCATTCTTCTGAGCGCCGAAGCCGACCGCGAGCGTGTGATGGAAGCGATTCACCTGGGCGTCAGCCAGTTCGTGGTGAAGCCCTTCAACTTCGCGACGTTTACCGAAGCGCTGAAAACCGCCTACCGCCGCAAGTAACCCAACCGTCATCCCGAGGCCCTGCGAAGCAGGCCGGAGGGAACTTTGGCCTAGTCGAAGCTACTATTCCCCGTAATGTGCGATGACCTTGGCCAAAGATGGTTCCGTCGCTTCGCTCCTCACCATGACGTTAGAGTCCTAAAGCGCGAGTGATGAACCAGTAGCTGCCGGCCGCGCAGATGCCGCCGGTGAGAACCGTTCGCAGCCACGCGCTCCAGAGCCGGGTTTTGGAGAGAAGCGTAATCAGCGGCACCGCCACGACGAGAATCACGAGCTGGCCCAGCTCGACTCCCAAGTTGAATCCCACGAGCGCCTTCACCAAATCCGGCCCGGTCAGATCCAGTTCGAGAAGGGCCGTGCCGAAGCCGAATCCATGCACGAGTCCGAAGGCCGTCGCCCACTTCCATCGGCGCTGCGGGTTCTTTCCCTTCAGGGCCTCGTAGGCGACTAGAGCGATGGAGAGCGCGATGAGTGATTCCACTATCCGCACGGGCGGATGAATCAGGCGGGTCGCGACGAGAGCCAGCGTGATGGAATGGCCCACCGTGAAACCGGTCACCGTCTTCAAAAGCGGAATGAGCGCCGTTCCCCCGAGCACGAGGGCGAAGACGAACAGGATGTGATCGATCCCTTCGGGAAGGTGCCAGCCTTCCTCCGATTTCCATTGGTTCGGAGTGGCTCCGATGTGCTCCATTCCCATCAGGGTCGCGCGCCCGAAAGTGAACCGAGAAGAGCCGTCGAAGCGGATCTCGATTCGTTCCCGGTCGGCGCTCGCCACCTCTTCTTTGCCGACTCCTTGAAGGCGTACGAGAAGGCGAAAAGATTCCGGTACGCCTGTGGCTTTCACGAACGGCCATTGCCACACGAGTTGTTCCGGCGGCCCCGCGCAGTCCGCCGCGGCTTTCATCACGACCGAGTTCGATTCGAGATCGATAGAAGCATCTTTCCAAGTGCAGCTTCGGCCGCCCGCGGTCAAAGGCCCCGACTGAAAAGTCATCCGGCTCAAGTCATTCGCCTTCGCTTGTAAGGTGGGTACCGAGAGCGGACCCGCCGAAAGCTGGAAAAGCGAGCGAACCAATTCATCGTTCAGCCGCAATTCCGCTCTCACTCCGGACTCTTCCGGGGTGATGGAAAGTAAGCCCAGGTCCAAAGGGTGTGCCCAGGCGACCGCCCCAACGAACATCAGCAACAGGGATTTCATGTGACTAAGTTACCGTATTTCATGGGAAATGTCAGTGAGCCTTTTTGCCGAGGCAATTCGCTTCATAGGGCAAGAGGAGATGACTTCCATGAAAAACTGGCAATGGATCCTGGCTTTCGGGGCTCTGGTTTCAATCGCTTCCGCGGGGCAGAGCGCGAAGGCAAAAAAGGGCGAGCGCAAGATAGCCTCCGTCCAGAAGCGCTACGACGATAGCCGCGTTTCGGGCAAAGGCCTTCGTCGGCGTTCCGATACCGTGTTCAAGCTTTCGTTGAACAGCGGATACAGCCGGCTCACCTCCAACTCCGCGAAGGTTCAAAGCGGACGGGAAAAGAACGGCACGAACGAAGGCCTCTCTCTCGGGCTCACCGCTCATCTCGATTTCATGAAATACGGTTACGCGGACGCGGAAGGTTATTACGCCGGAAATCTCTCCGGTAAAGCCTTCTCGGATTTGGATCAGGTTACCGGACAGACCACGACCGGTACCCAGCAAGTCCAGTCTTACGGAGTGCTCGCCGAGGCGGGTACCCGAATCCCTCTCGGCCGCGGCAACGTCCGTTGGACCCCGACGTTAGGCGTGGGCGTGGGTTATCTCACCGTGCGGGACGAGAAGGACACCCAGACCGAAAGTGAGAACGAAGAGCACTCCGCTTTCGGTCCTTACGTTTCCGGCGGGCTGGGAGTGTCCATCGGTCCAAGGTTTTCTCTGTCGGGTGACGTCGCCTTGTCGGTGTTCGCCAAGCAGCAGGGAGAAGAAATCGAAGGCGCGACCGTCGTCGCCGGAGGCGATACGGATTCCGCGCGCTTCGTGCGGGTGAGGGCGGGAGCTTATTACCGGGTTTCCGAACCGGTGACCATCGGCCTTCAGTACTTCCAGAGAACCCTCTTCACGGGCTCGGATGGCGAAGAGTTTCAGTCCAAAGACACCACCAAACAATTCCTCGGTTCCTTGCAATGGAATTTCTAACCCTGGGGAAACCCAGAAAGGGAGACTCGTATGGAAAAGAAAAAAGGTAAATGGCTCCTTCCGATCATGGGAATCGCGGCCGGACTCGCCGCCACTCTCGGGATGATGCTTCAAGCAAGCGATCATGACGACGGCGAACTGGACCTCAAGGGCCGCTCGCTCAACATCACCGACATGTACATCTTCCGGGAAGACTGGCATACGAACAACGCGGCCGACGCCAGCAACCTGGTCGCCATCATGAACGTGAATCCCCGGGCGCTTCCCGGCTTCAGCTACGCGTTCAGCACCCAGGCCCGCTACGAGATGCACTTCTCGCGCATCGCGAACAAGGCGGACGCCTCGACCGGTTCCGACGACGTGACTTTGCGGTTCGAGTTCGGAGAAGCGGACGACGCCGGAGTCCAAAACCTGACGATGACGTCGATAGTCGACGGAGTCGAGACGGTAGTGACCGGCGGCAAGACGACCGGTTACGCGGGATCGAAGGCCAATACCTCCGGTTCGCGGACTGATAACTCGCTCAGCCTCGCCGGATCCAATTTCAGGGTCTTCGCGGGCCTTCGGGAAGATCCCTTCTTCTTCGACGTGGAACGCTTCTTCCAGGTCCGGGCCCTGCTAGCGGGAATCAACAGCGGCCTCGAGCCCGCTTCGATTCAGGGCGGAGCGAATGTTTTCCGCTCGGATGCGACGGCCATCGACTTCACGAAGGGATACAACGTCAGCTCCATCGTGGTTCGGTTGCCCCGGTCGTTCCTCCAGAAAAACAACGAAGCGGTGTTCGACTTCTGGGGAACCATCTCTATCCCGAAATAACGAAACTCAAACTCTTAAGGAGATAAAGTCATGAAAACCTCAATCTGGAAAAAAGTGATTCTCACTTCGGCCATCGGATGGATCGCCGGCTGCGGCGGAAGCGCCGAGAACGCGGCCATCGAGTACCGGCAAATCGAGCGTCTCGCCCGGCCCGGCATCAACGAGGCCTTCGTGCTCTCCAGCAAGAAGCACGCGGCCTTCAACAGCATAGCGCCGAGCCTGGATCTCGCCGACGACCCCACGGTCCAGTCGGTTCGGGACGACGCGGTCGCGGTCATCGGGGCCATCACGAACTACGGACGGACCAACGGTCTGCCGGCTCCGACGGTCGGCAACGTGGCGGGCGGGTTTCTCCCCGACGTCATGCGCATCAACACGGCTAACAACTTCTCGCCGTCGAACGTGAACAGCTCGGCGACCAACAGCTTCCCGGGCGCTTACGCGAGCGACTTCACGGGTGCCGCGCCGACGAGTCCCGATGTGGATCGGGCGAATCCGCTGCGGCTGACCGGAGGCCGCATGATCACCGACGACGTGATCGACGTGACGTACACGTATCTAATCGCGGGCCTCGCGGCTCAGATCGTGGACGGCGTGTCCTACTGCGGTCAGAACGCGGTCTCGCAGGGGCATCACCCGCTGACCGGCTGGTCGACCACCTACCCGTGCACGGACGTGCGGCAGGCGGCAACCTTCCCGTTCCTCGCGGCGCCTAACTGAAACCAGTTCCCGCGCTTGAAGGGGGTCGGCGAAAGCCGGCCCCCTTTTTCATTGTTTGGAGAAAGCGACTTGGTCGTAGAGAGCGGCGACTGACTCGTTCTTCAGGCGCCGTTGAAGGAGGGCGGCGAACTTGTAGCGCTCGGCGAGCCTCTCGCCGCGGCGGAGACTTTGCTCGAGAGCCGCGATGGCGAGCTCGTTCCTTTCGGCGGCGGCAAACGCTTTGGCGAGCCACCAGTAAGCCTCCGCGCTCTGGCGAAGCTCGATTTCCTCGCGGGCGAGAGTAATGGCTTCCTCGAGCTTTTCCTTGCCGCCTTGCTCGATGAGAATTTGCACCAGTTCCAGCCTGTGGCCCTGCTTGCTCTCTTTCAATTCCAGTCGCACGCTCCGTTCGGCTTCCGCCAGGTAGCTGTCGGCGCTTTTTCGATCTCCTCTCGCGGCTCGAATTTGACCGAGGAGCCGAAGGTACCTGGGTTGCGGAGACAGCTCCAGGGAACGCCGGGCCTCGGCCTCCGCCTCGAGATAATCACCCGTGCGCAAGTTCAACTCCGCGAGAAGCGAATGGGCGAAATCCGATTCGGGGGCGATTCGCGTCGCCTCTTTCAACAGCCAGCGCGCTTCGCGGTAGCTCTGGCGCCCCATCCAATAGCGCCCGATGAGCGCGCGGGTCCAGGCGGAGTCGGTGCGGTTGTCGCCCGTTTCGATCTCTAAGCCCTTCTTGAAAATGAAAACGGCTTCCTTCGTGCGGCTCTGCCCGAGAAGAGTGAGCGCTTTGAGAGCGTAGTGTCCCGTCGTTGGTCGCAAGGTAACCAGCTGATCGGCGGCGTCGGCGGCCTCCAGAACGTTGCCGCGCGCGAGATTCGACGTCACGAGCACGGACCATCCTCCCGTCGAGTCCGGGGAGTCTTTGATGGCAAGCTTCGCTTCGCGGATGGCCTCTTCGAATTGGTGATTGGCCTCGGCGACTTTCGCGAGCGCCACGTGCGCGCCGGCGTTCGAGACCGGAAGAATTTTCAGAGACTCACGGGCCGCCGCTTCCGCCTTGTCGTAGAACGTTCGGTTTCCTTGGGAGCGAGCTTGGCTCGCGTAGCGGACAGCGAGGTCGGCGAGATCGATGCCGCGGCCGGGCATCTCCTTGGTGCGCTTCTCGAGCGCCGAAAGCTCGTCGACTTCGGTTTTGGCGAGCGCCACGGGGAAACGGTAGCGCGCGTATCCGGCGGCACGGGGAGCCATCCAGTACCAAATCACCGCCCCGAAGATCAGCGCCAGTACTGCTAGGGTCGTTACGAGTTTCCCGTACCGCATGGCAAGATTTTATGTCCGGTGGATTCTCAACGCAAAAAAGAAAGCCCGCGCTCCCCGAGAGAAGCGCGGGCTTTCAGCTTGGATAAAGTATCAAACGTCGCCGTGATCGCTGCGCGAGCGGCGGATGAATACGAACACCGCGATACCCGCCACACCCATGATGAGGGCGAGGATTAGGCCCTGGTTCTGCTGGAAGAACGAGGAGACTTCCGCGGAAGCAAGATCCGCGTCCTCGTCATCCGACATTCCCGTGCCGACCCGGGCCTTCTGCCGTTCCCGGCCGATGGCGGCGAGGTCTTTCTGCTCGGCCGTTTCTTCGATGAGCGGCTTCGAACCGACGACGCCGGCTTCCTGCGCTACTTTTTCAGCAGGGGCCGCGGCGGACGGAGCGTCCTTCTTGATGTCGGCTTCGAGCTTGTTGATCTGGCTTTCGAGCGAGTCGATCTGTTTGTCCACCTGAGCCGACGTTTCGGCCGGCTTGTTTTCCAGCTTCAGCGAGTAACCACTGAGGTTAGCCGGGAACAAGGATAGCCGGCTGCCGGGTTCGACGGCCGACGGCGACTGGATATTGTTGAGTAGCCCGATTTCCTTCCAGCTGTCTTTGTTGCCGTAGGTATTCAAAGCGATCGTGGCGAGGGTATCCCCCTTCTTCACTTCGTACTCGGTCGGGACCATTCCCCGTTCGGAATAGAAAGAGCGCATCTCACCGTCCGCCGGTTGCAGCGGAGAGAGGTAGTAGACCACGCCGCCCGTCTTCCACTTGGGCGAGTTCCAGGTCTTCAAATCCGCCGCCTTGTCCTTGTTGCCGTAGAAGAGTTCCGACAGGCTGTCGGCCGTGTCACCGGAGCGGAGGATGTAAAAACGATTGAGTAGCTCGTCACCCTGCTTGACCGGAGCGGTCGGCAGAACGAGAGCGGCGGCCTTGAAGGCCTTCTTCTTGGAAACTTTTTTCTCGGGGGCCGGGGCCGAAATCGTGGGCTCCGTCGTGGAGGTCGACGCGGTATCCGGGGTCACCACCGTATCATTAGAGGCGACCATTTCGGAGGAAGCGGCTTCTTGAGGAACCGCTTCGCTGGGAGCCGTGTTGTCGCTAAGTGCGCCCGCGCCCAGGTTCTCCATATCTCCGCTCAGCTGGCGGTCTTGCTCCGCGATTGAGCTGGAGGGGAGCGGAGCGAGCTCGCCGCCTTCGGCGCTCGCCGTATCTCCTAAGGAAGCGCCTTCGGAAGCTGCCGCGCCTTCTTCTCCTTCAAGGAGGTTTGCTTGAGTGCCTTCCTGGTGAGCGCAGGCTCCGAGGAACAGGCTCAGTACCGCCGTCATCGCCAGGTTCTTAAAGAGATTTTCGTTCTTCATGTCTTAGCCTCCGGGGAGAACACAAAACAGAGAGCTCCCGTTTCTCTTTAAGCTTATCGGCGGAAGATGAGACGAAGTTTAATGAAACGTAGAAAATACTTCTCATTGAGGAAATCTTTGTAAGGGGAAATGTGCTGACTATCCGAGTAGTCGGAAGTTGCAGAGGCGCGGCAAGCTACCCGAATCAAGCGGCTCGCCGTCGAGTATTCGCCAGAGCTCTGAGGAGTTGAGTAGCCAGGCTGCTCCAATCGAAGTGACGAACGCAATTTGCGCGAAGTTGGGAGGCGGCTGCCGATTTCAGCTTGAGCGCCGTGGGAATGTTGCGCGCGATCGCCGCCACATTTTCAGCAGGCGAAGTGGGTAATCGGGCCGCCGCCGCGTGATCCGTGGGAAGCCCTTCGAAAAGTTTCGTCAGGTTGTGGGCCATGCCGGCCTGGTTGGTCCCCATCGGAAAACTTCCGCAGCTGGCCGCTTCGAGAAGCACCATCGGCCCCGCTTCGGGAACGACGGACGGAAAAAGCGCGCAGTCGGTCAGGGGCAAGAGGCGAGCCAGGGTGTCGTGATCGAGATAGCCGGTGAAGTGGCATTGCTCGATGGGCGCGGTCGTTGCGGCGTGCCAATAGTCGTCCCAGCTTCCCTTGGCCTTCAGTGCTTGGAAGTAATCGGCGAGCCGGAAGTACCTTTCCCCGTTTTCGCCTTCGGTCGGGCTTCCCCATTGGGCGATGGCTTCCGCCCACGGAACGTTGCCCGACTTCAACGCGGCGAGCAAAAGCTCGGCCACTTCGCGAAGCGGGCCGTGGCCGACCACCACTATATTAAGGAGGGGATTGGCCTTCCAAAGGAGAGGAGCCGCGGCGACGAGATTTTGCAGGCCCTTTGCTGCAATGAGTCGGCCAACGAAGGCCGCGACGGGAGCTTTTCCCCACGGAACCGCCCACAGGGAATTGGCGGCTCCTTTTTCGATGCGCTTACCTTCATAGGCGCCGGCGCTTCGAAGCCAACCGAGATAGCGTGCGGGTTTGGGAAGCTGGGTCAGCAAACTTTGGGCCGGGCGCTCGTTGGCTGGATCCTTGCCCGTCGGAAGTTTTTTGAGTTTGGCCGCGAGAGATTGAAATTTTTCGGCGCGCTCTTTTTCGGGCACCGGCGAAAAGAGGTTGGTGTCGACTCCGACCGAAAGCATTTCGGTCTTGGCGAGCAGGTCCGGGCGGGCCGGATAGATTTCCTTCAGACGATCGCGGATCTCGGGACTCACGACGAAAAGTCTTGCCGCCTTTCCGAGGGCTTCCTCCGTAACTTTGTGAAGCCTCGGATCCCGCCGGACGGCGTACTCGAGATCGCTTCCGTGAGGAACCACGGCAAAAGGAACTCCGAGAGTTTCCTGAAGTCTCTGTGCCACGACGGAAAGAAGAGCCGCGTGGTTCACGACGAGACAATCGATTTTGTATTCCTTCACGAGCTCGGGAAGCACTTTCAAGTGGGCTTGAATGTAAGTCTCCCACTCGGCCTCCGAAAGTGCCGTCACCGGAACGCTCGTCACGAATCCTTCGTAGTTGTCTTCTACGAAAACCGGAATGCGGTTTCCGATGTAAGGCTTGTGCATGTGCACGGTCCCGCGCTGCGGAGAAGGTCTGTCGAGCTCGAGACGGCGCTTGCCGTTCTTGTCGTAGCTGAAAGCGCGGGAGACGAACGGATATTTATCGAAGCGGGGATCCTGGCAGAGAAGCAGCACGTCTTCGCCCTGGCGGGCGAGGGCTTCCACCATTTGACGTGTCCACACACCGCTTCCCGAGCCGTCGAGAAAATAGCCGTGTAGGAGTGCTATCACTCTTAAAGACTAACCCACTTCGCGGATGAAATCCCGCGCGGGGGGCCGGGGAGGGGCCGGGGGCACGGTTTCCGGGACGCCGACGTAAAGAAAGCCGATGATTTCTTCCTTCGTGGGATCGATGCCGAGCTTTTCGTAGGCCGCGGGGTGCTTCGAAACGGCGCCCGTTCCCCATTTCGATCCGAAGCCCGCGTCCCAGAACGAGAGCATCATGTTTTGCACGGCGCAGGCGACTGCCGCGTAATCCTCTTTGGATCTCGCCGGGTCCGGAGACAGAACGCAGGAGACCGCGATGAGCACGCCCGGCGTCGTGAAACCTTTCTCGATGGCGAGCTTTGCGTCGGGGGTCAGTGGGGCTTTCTTCCCTTTCAGCTCAACACCGATGGCGCCGAGGGTCTTTCTCGCGTTTTCGCCCGCCAGAGTAAATCGCCACGGGAATGTGAGCTTGTGATTGGGAGCGAAGTGGGCCGCTTCGAGGGCGCGGTGAACGACTTCCGGGGGGACGGCGCCCTCCTTGAACTTGTGGACGGTCCGGCGGGTAAGAATGGCTTTGTGAAGATCCATGGAGTGCAGTTTCGGGAGTGGGGCCTTCGAATGTCAAATGGGTGTGTGGTATGCGTGAAGGCATGGACTCCACCCGTCGCACCCCCGGACTTTTTTGGCTCGTGACGGTCTCGGCCATTTTGGGAGCGCTTGCGGTTTGGAATTTCACGGGCCGGGCGAGAAGCCCGCGCCTTACACACGAAGTTTTGGCCACCGCGAAAACCAAGTGGCACGCGGCCGGCATTCGCGATTATTCGATGACCGTCGTCGTGAAGGCCCGCGAGGACGCCCAGCATGAAGTCGAGGTGCGCGGCGGGAAGGTTTCGCGGATGCTGACCGACTCGGTCGAAGCGCCCGAGCGGGTTTGGGACGCCTGGTCCGTCGATGGGTTGCTCTTCGTTTTGGAAGAGGAGATGGCCAACGCTCAACGTCCCGAAGGGCCTTTTGGCGTCACCAATCCCGCGGACGTTTTTCTGGATGCCACTTTCGACGGAGCGAATGGATTGCCGCTGCATTACCTGCGGCAGGTATCGGGCAATTCGAAGGGATCTCTCGAGTGGGAGATCCGCGATTTCAAGCCTTTGAAATAACAAGGCCCGCGGATTTCTCCGCGGGCCCTGCTTCAAGCTTAATTCCGGATGCAAGTCATAGTGAGCTTGAAATTGCCGGCACCGGATCCGGTGTCACGATAGTTGTAAAAGGCTTGGAGTGTCTTCGGGTGCACGCCGATCGTCATGTCGTCGGCGGTCGTTCCCACGTTTACGAGAGCGAATCCGTTACGCGCCACGAACGTGTTCGAGTACTCGATGCCGTCGTCTTCCCGGCCGCTGAAATTTGAAAAGAGCGAATCCTTCGGAGCTTTGCAGAGAACCTTGCTGTCCCAAGGAACGATCTTGCCCTTGTCGCTCAATCGAATCTGAATCGTTTCCTTCTTGTTGTTGTACGTGCTGGTGCATTTCACGGTGAAGGTCGCGGCATGCGCGACCTGTGCGAATAACAAAATAGCGAGAGCCTTTACCATTACCCAACCTCCAACAGAATTGTGAGACTGGGTTATGGTTGGCGGCGCAATGTGTCAACGAAATTGGATCTATTTGATTACGAGTGGATCGTGCGCGTTTACCTTCGCTGGCGAAGGTAACTCTGCAGAAAGGTCTTCCATACTGGAGTGTGGAGAGAGCCGGATAGAGCTTGCAACCTCGGCAGAAGTTTCAAATCCACGGCGGCGTATGTGTCTCCGGCGCGCGCTCCGCGGGAGACCCGATCCTTGGTTTCCGGCCGGCCGTAAAAATTTTCGCCCCACCAAAAGGTAAGGCCTTTCTTTCTGAAGGAAAACTCCCGGACGTCTTTACCGGGTTACCACGCAGTCGATTGACGGAGAACCTCCATCCAAGCGGCTCTCGGAAACGAGCAGGGTGTGGCTGTCCTTAAGTTTCACCGTGGCGTACGTCGTGCTCGCCCCATCAAGGCCATCCGGGCCCATCCCCGTGGTGGCGGTGGATAGCACGGTGTGAGTTTTGTCCCAATGCCCCGCCGAAGTCGCGCTTGAGATTTTGCCGGCTCCAAGCGCCCAAGTGAAAGTGAGTTGGCCGCCGATGGGAATGAGTCTCGTCCCTGTATCGAGTAAATCGCAGTCCGTTTGCACGAACTTCCAATCCACCTCCTGCTTTTGGCCCGTCCCAACCCAGAGGCACGCCCCTTTCCAGTTACCGGAGAAGTCGGCGCATTTTCGGATGCCCGAGCGGGGAATCGAATCACCGGGAAGACCTGGGAAGGCGAAGGACGCGGCGGAAAGAATCGAGGCAAGTACACAGATGAAGTTTTTCATCCCGTTCTCCTAGGAAAGGTTTGCGTAATGATGGCAAGGAGGGATCTTTGATTCAATCGCAGTGGGTCGGGGGCGGGAAAAATGGCGGAGAGAGAGTCCGAAAACCCAGTATTTCAGGACATTTCACCGCGTTTCACTTCCCGATTTCGTTTGAAAGATTACAGATAGAAAGGTTTCACTGCATCTCAGAGCCGACCACCGTTTGGCGGCATCAACTGTGGGGCCCCTTGTGGGCAGGGAAAACATGGGACGCACGTACGGAAAACTCTCCGCAATACAGGTCTTCAAATTGTCGAGGAAGGGGCGCCATGGCGACGGCGGAGGCCTCTACTTGCAGATCTCAGAGGTAGGAACCAAGAGCTGGCTCTTTCGCTACACGCTCGACGGGAAGGCGAGAGAGATGGGATTAGGACCTCTAGACGTAGTCAGCCTCGCCGATGCCCGTGGAAAGGCGCTTGAGTGCCGAAAGCTTCTTCTCGAGAAAATCGATCCAATCGACGCCCGCCGAGAAAAACGCCGTGCGGTTGCACTCGAGAGTGCCAAAGCCATCACGTTTGATGAGTGCGCGAAAGCGTATCAGGACAGTCATCGAGCAGCTTGGAAGAACGAGAAGCACGCTTTGCAATGGAAAACCAGTTTGGCGACCCACGCGTCCCCGGTGATTGGGCATCTATCCGTTCAATCCGTCGATACAGCACTTGTACTCAAGATTCTCGAGCCAATTTGGTGGTTGAAGACGGAGAGCGCTTCCAGGCTACGAAATCGTATAGAGCTGGTCTTGGATTGGGCCAGCGCCCGCGGGTATAGGACTGGCGCAAATCCCGCGAGGTGGCGAGGGCACCTGGATAAACTGCTGCCAGCTCGAGCGCGAATACAGCCCACCGTTCATCACCCTGCAATGCCTGTAGACGAACTTGGTGCCTTCTTGGTGCGGTTGCGTGAACGAAAGGGCATTGCTGCCTTGGCTTTGGAATTCTTGATACTGACGGCCACTCGAACGGGCGAGTCTATTGGAGCCCGTTGGGACGAGTTTGATTTGAAGCAAGGAGTTTGGACAATTCCTCCGGAAAGAATGAAGGCACGGAAAGAGCACCGGGTTCCGCTATCCCAACGTTGTATCGACGTCTTGGGAGAAGCACGTGCACACAGCCAAGGCGTGTTCGTGTTTCAGGGCCGCGGGCAAGGCCACATCTCAAATATGTCTTTGCTCGTTCTCTTGCGCCGGATGGAATGCAAGGTGGTTTCCCACGGCTTCCGCTCCACCTTCCGTGATTGGGCCGCCGAGCGGACGAACTTCCCCAGGGAGGTGGTTGAAGCGGCGCTGGCACATCGCCTCAAAGACAAGGCGGAGGCCGCCTATTTCCGCTCAGACCTCTTCCTAAGGCGTCGGCGAATGATGGGCGTCTGGGCCACGTTCTGCGCAGAATCCGCTCGGGCGGCTGGCGTAGTCGTGCCGATGTCCAAAGTAGGTGCCTGTATTGGCGAAGACCGAGATTATACGTCTTCGAACATGGCTACGGGTTCGTGGGCTGACCCCAGTTGAGCTCCGCCTGTTTCCCGGCAGCCCGATTCGATCGGGTGGTGCCTTCGGAAATTTGAGCAAAGCTGGTCGAGCTCGGATCGGCGATAGCCGTAAAGATATGGCTCGTCAGTTCCTTGGGGCTACCTATGGAGAGCTTTCCGCCCTTGGCATTTGAACTCCATTTTCCGGCGACGCCGGCCCAGTGAGTTCCCTTGGTCCAGTCGATCTCAAGCAACCGCTCTACCGCTTCGTTTCTGTCGGAAATTAGAGCTCGTCCATCCGCCCTTTCTGGGTAGAAGATGCAGTGTCCGAAAGCTCCCAGGGCGGCCATCAGAGCAGGGGCGCTACAAACGAACTGCCCACGGTCGCGGAACTTGGATTCCCCAAGAGCCTGGTAGAGGTCCTGCAGCCATTGCGCAGCCTGAGCTTTTAAGGTCTGAATTTCTTCGCCGCTGAGGAGCACGACGCCCTTCTTCTGAAGGCCACCTAATCCTTCGTGTAAGGTAGCGACAAACTGACGTAAGGCCGAAGCCGTAAAGAGCTCGGCATCGTCGGGACCGAGTTGTCGTTTGACCTGAGAAACTCTCTTCTCGAGCCAGGGGAATTTTCCTTCGAGGTGGTGCATTACCTGAACGTAAGGATCCCGAGAGTCCATGGTGATGGCTTGGGAGGTGTTTACCCGAACGCCATAGACGTTGCGATCGTGGAAAGCTTGTCGAGCCCAATGCAAAGAGCAAGCAAAGTGAAGTTCGATTGATACCGGTAACTGAAGCAGCTGAGCATTCTTTTCCGCGTACAATCTGATTCGATCTCGCAGCTCGTGGAGAGCCGCGGTCTGGGTGTCCCCATCAAACGGGGCCAAGCGAAGAAGACCTCCCATGGGGATATCAATCCAAACTGGTCCCACCACTCCGAAGGGCGCAGTTCCGATCGCCTGACCGGTCATGGCGTCCGTGATGCCGAGTTCGTTCGTAGTGACGAGAGCGATAGGGGGGAGGGAGTAGGACTGGTTCCCAAAAACGCCGGCATGGATATAGTCGGCAAAAGCACGCATATTCTTTTTCTTGGACTGCTGGAACAAGCGTTGGATATCCTTCCGCAGGTCGTAAAGCTGCTGAGCATCCAAATTTTGGTCCCGAGCCTTCTTGTTTTCTGAAAGCAGCGGGGAAACAGGAATGAGAAAGCTCAGGAATTTTCCCAGAGAAACGGAGGACATTAATTTGTAGTAGTCGGTATGCCGTTCGAGCATACCGAACACCGGAAGCGTGTTCTGAGAAAAATTCGCGTTACCTTTGATCGTCTGCAACATACGGTCTATCACTCCTCTACTTTAGTTCCTTGGTTGGCGAAGGTCGCAAACGCGGTGGCCAGTTCGGCGCCCGTTTCGCTACTCTCGCGTCGGATTGCGGTCAAAATCGTGTTCCATTGATTCGGGTCGATCTCTGGGTCGCCATGCTCAATTCGAATTGAAGTAAGCGCCAAGGCAAATTCGGCCGCGGCACATTCCGCCATCATCAACTGGTACTCCTTCGATAGGGGAGTGCCCGCTTCGACGAGTTGCGGGTGATCGGTGTTCACATAGATGGTCATTTGGCTGGCGGCGTAATAGGCCCTGGGGGCTTGGAGTCCCATAGCTTTCGGAGTAACGCGAAAGCTCCCCTTCGGCCGCATCGTCTTCGGGCCGTTCGAGCCGCCGCTTTTGCTTGGCTTGGCCAGATTGTCGGCAGCCGGATCCATTACTTTATTGGGAACGGGCGCGTCCGCGGGGTTGTCCATTTCGTTTTCATTGGCTGATCCGACCCGTCTTTCGGCCACGGTCAGGTTGGGCGGCTCGCCGGGCGAAGGATCCCGAAAGGGAATCTCCCCGGTTTCAACGTTCCTTTCCAACAAGGGACTGCTTCCATCAGCGGTTCCAGAAGTGCCATCGGCGGATTGAGGAATTCCTTCGACGGTGTCAGAGGACCCCCCGTTGTTCGCGGAGTTGAGTCGGACGTTTCTTTCGAGACGCTGGACGGTTCTAATCAGTCGTCGATTAAGGGCCTCCTCGATGGTCTTCGAGGCGCGTTCTAGTTTCTCTTGATGCAATTTGTCCCGTCGGAGTTTTTCCTCGCTCTCGAGGGTGTCCGTAACGTGCGCGAGGCTTTTAGTGACCCACTCGAGAAGCGATTGAACTCGCAAATTTTCCCGGTTGAGACGAAGCGTTCTGTCCGCGGTGTAGGCGGGCCTGCCCTCTTCGTCATCCTTCTCCAGGAGGGGAACATCAACGTCGCCGTAGATCCGCGCTGCGAGAGCGGAGTTGTCTATCTGCCCCGAAAACCCACGCTCGTGCGGGACTCCGCCGGCGAGAAAGGTAATGCCACGATCGTCATCTTCCAACCAAGCGGCAGCGAGACGGATAGTAAGTTCCGCGTCTCCAAGAAGAAGCCGAGCATCTGAATCCGGGGTGAATTTCCATTCACGTAGATAATGAGGCTCCACGTAGACGAGAGGCTCTCCAAAAAGTTGGACGTCGTGGAACAGGAGCTGCCTGCCCAAGGATGTCTGAAGGTAGCGGCGAACCGCATCTTCGTTTATGCGCTTAATTCGGAGCTTACGTAAACGGATCGTTGTTCCGCTGACCTCGGTATCACCTAGAAACTCGAAAGGGATATCCACTTCGGTTACACCGGGCTTCAGCATGGATCGTTCAAGACGGGCTACCGTGCGCTTGCCGTCGCAGCTTGTATCAACCTCAAGGATGTCCGCGATCGCCATTGCGGCGGCTTTCGCGCCAGTGCCGAACCGCCCTCTGCCGGGGTTCCCTTGAAGGCGATCCTGATTTGAGGCGTGCATGGTGAAAAAATTCGGCAGTCCTTTGACAAGATCCATGCCGCGGCCGTTGTCCGTTGCCTCGAAAGCTATGATGAGCCCCTTTGAGTTGCGGATAGCGTCGAGGCGGACGATCGCCTTCTGTCCGGGCGGTTGATACTGGATCGAGTTCCAAGCGAACTCCGCGAGGGCTTTGCCGACGCTACCTATCTGATCAGCGTTTTGCTGAAGGTCGTTGCTGACATCGCTTTTCAGCTTCAAGCTCATGTCGAAACCTCGCCCGCAAGAAGCTTGTCGTAGTAGGTGCGATAGCAGCTTCCGTACATGGTCGCGAGCGCATCACAGTAACGCGCTTCGGGGGAGCCTTCCTCGAGAGCGGCCTTAAGACGTTGGCGTCCCTGCTGGTACAAAACCTCCGGTGTGTGCGCATCAACGTTGAACACTTCGAAAAAATCCAAAATCGAAAGCTCTTCTGGGCCGACACTTTCGTTGTTTTTCTGAAAGGTAGAAAAGGAGGGGCGAAGGCGAATTCGGTTCAAAACGGCCGACGTGATCTTGTCGGCAGAAATCTTTGTGGAAACCGAGCTCCGCCGTTCCCCGACCTTGCTCGCCGAATCGATGGATTGGCTGATGGCCGCCTTATTTTCCTCGTACCACTTGATTCCGGCCGCGTTCAATTTCCAGGTTGGGTTTTTGGACAAGATGCGCTGCTTGCCGCGGCCAGCTGAGGGGCGCTTCAAATCAGTGTCTTGTACGACCCTGGCCGGATCGGCCGGGCCCTTATCCCGTTTTGCGTCCGAAAGCTGAATGCGGGCTACATCGATGTCGGGGTACTGGGGGTACTTTCTGAGGGCGAAGATCCCGGGATGCTTATGGAATAGCAATACTCCGACCGTTTCCGTATCGATGAACTCGGTGGTTCCGCCCGCCTCACCGAGCCCCCAGAGTACGATTTCCTTCTTTGTCCAATTCCGCTTCAAGCAACAAACCCGCTATTCGCGTGGCGTTATGGCCACCTGAGCCGCGAATGTAATATCTCGAGATGAAAGAATCAATAGAAAAGCTCACCCTGAGTCGTTTTTTGGCTCACTCGAGCGGTTCTGGTTCGGGCTTGAGATACAGAAGAGCTGAAGAATTGGGCACTTATGGCGCGTCGGCCCTCGGAGGGGGGCGGGAGCAAGCCCAGACAAGTTTTCCGGCGGTTGGCCCAGTTCGGTTCGGAAAGACGGCGTCGAACCGCCTCCGCTTCTACCCGCCCTCTCGGGGGCTCCAAATTAAGTGACGCTCTCTGAAACGCGTTGAAATCTAGGGCCCTGTGCTGAAAATTGCTTCCTTGTGAAGCCGCTATATCGCGCCCTAGGTCACGAGCCCCTCACGAACGCAGCTTATTGGCTCTCATTAGATACGTGGAGTCTGACGGACGGAACGCTCCTGGTTTTCGGTGTCGAACCGAAACTCGATGCTTCAGATTCGAGGCTCGTAGCAGAAGTCCCTGAGCTCAAAGCCTTCAGTCGGAAAATGCTTCGATTCATGTACCAAGATTTTGACGGATTGGTCGACGAGCATTCCGATACTCCACAGGCATTCATTCAGATGGCGGAAAGGCTAGGAATGTTGCTGCCGAGTGGCCTCGACGTATCGACGCGAGCTTTGAAAGACAAAGAGCCCGCCGCTCGTCCTGAGTCGCACCGTCTCGCAAAACCTAAGAAGAGATCAGCAACCGCTTTAAAGGAGGCCCAGGTTGTGGATGCTTTCGACAAGGCGTTGTCGAGACGCGAGATTACCCTTCCCATCTCGCTCGAGCGAGCAGCTGATGCTCTATCCAAGACAGAACCTCGAGGCGGCGAAAGAATTAATGCCTTCGGCCTTCAGTACAGTAGGCTCATGATCCTAAGGAGTCTTCGCAGTGCAAAAAAGGCAGGAAAAATAAGTCTTCTCCCTACTTCTCGAACTCAGTCGACCAAAAACTAAAATTATTTAAGGTACCGATCCTCCGCAAGGGTCTGGTTTTCGATTGCTTAAGGAAACTAGCCTGCAAGTTGGTCTACCAACTTCGGACTTCATTCCAAAAGCCCTACTGAAACTCGTTAGTGTCCAATTCGAGATGTATTTTCAGGAGGCATTCAATGTCACAGCAATCCACGAATTTTCCCGAACGGCTTTTGAGAGCGGTGCAGGTAATGGAGCGAACCGGACTAAGTCGGAGCACCATTTGGCGAATGGAGAGAGAAGGGAGTTTTCCCCGCCGACGAATTCTGGGGGCTAATTCAGTCGCTTGGCTCCAGTCGGAAGTCGATGAATGGGTGAATAGCCGGCGCCGGGTGTCCATCTCGAGGAGGCCCATATGGTGAGAGATGAGCGTCAAAGGAGGAAAGCTCGTGCGGATTAATATCGACAGCCACTTCTTCGGCGATAAGAGGGTCCAACGTCTCGCGGACCTTTGCAAGGAGCACCGACTTACAACGATGGGACGGCTCATTTCGCTTTATCATTATCTCTACACACAACGCCGGGCGGAGGCTCCGGCCGCCGAAATAAACCTCCATGCGGAATGGACGGGCGACATCTGCT
>CAZZHG010000010.1:0-70127 GCA_964653655.1 uncultured Pseudobdellovibrionaceae bacterium | reverse complement strand
TTGTTCGTACTTTGGTTGAAGGAGAAGCTGAAATGAAGAGCGTGAACGTGTTGTCGAAGCTGGGTGCCCTTAGCTTCATGGGATTGATGGTGCTGACGCTGGCGACGGGTGGTACCGCGCTCGCGGCGGATAATTTCAAACTCTTTCAGCAGGTGAAGGTTTCCGAAAAACCTGTCGAGCTGAAGCGTATCGAAGCCGTGAAAGACGGCGTCGCTAACGCTGAGAAGTGGCTCTTCATGGGCGTCGAAAGCCCCGAAGGCGGCACGAAAGGCAAAGGCGCCGAAGGCGCTAAGCTCTTCGTGGCTTCTTTCGCCAACGAGCCCTTTCAGTTTGCCGAAGGCATCAAAGCCGGCATGCTGAAGGCCATCAAAGAAGGCAAGCTCGATCGTTTCCGCGCTGAAGCGGAAATCGGATTCGACCAGGTCTCCTCGAAGGAGTTCGGCGGGTTCATCCGCATGAACGCCCTGAAGGACCTGCTCGCCAAGATTCTGAAGATGGACAAGTCGAAGCTCGAGGACGAAAAGTTTCTCGAAGAGTTGTTCAGCGACCCCGCGATTCGCGCGGCCCTCGGCCTGACGGAAGAGAAGGCGGAACCCTCCGCGTCTCCGAGCCCGGTCATCACTGAAGAGCCGAGCGCGAAGCCGACCCCGGATACGTCGGCGAAGGACAAAGAGATTGAAGCGGCGAAGAAGCTGGCTGCCGAACAGGCCGCCCGCAACGCCCAGCTCCAAGCGGCGCTCCAGGCGATGCAGCAGCAGCGTCTCGGAACCGGCGAAGTCAACGACGCCGGCCTCGAGAAAGCGGCTCAGCAGATCTGTGACCGTTTCAACGCCGCCCAGGCTGCGCTCGACAGCAACAAGAACTTGCTGAACGACCAGCTCAACGGAGTGAACGAGCTCTTTAACCGTTTCGCCGCGACCTCGCGGATCGGCGATGTGGCCCGTAACGAGAACAAGGACCGGTTGGAAGACATCCTCCCGGGCTTGCTCCAGAACGCGCTCGGACAGAATCAGCAGCAGCAGGTGGCGCCTCCGCCCCCGGCTCCTGTGACTCCTCCGCTCGCGGCCAACGAGCCCCGCAACGACAACAACGGTCTGTTCGATCAGCCGCTCCCGCGCAAGCCGGAAGCCCCGGTCGAAGAGCCGCTTCCTCCTCTGCAGCTCCCGGTGCAGTCGTCGAACGCGGTTCAGCAGCCCATCAACCTGAATCTGCCTTCGCAGACGGGTGGACGGGAACTGCGTGAAGGTGAGACGCAAATTTCGAAGACGAACCCGGAGACCCGCACCTCGGCTCTCGCGACCCTCGGCCAGAATCCTGGTCTGACGGATCTCGTGATGGCGAAGGCTCGGGTCCAGGGCGAACTCCGCACGGCTCAGGGCTCCATCACGGCGATGAAAGAGCGGGCCGCTCGCCTCGACGAACAGCTCGAGAACGAGCTCAAAGGCGGCGGACGTGACGCTCTCCCGGAATGGGTGAAGCGCAAGGAGCAGGAGCTCCAAGCGAAGTCCGACAAGGCGAAGAAAGCGCTTGAGTCGGTCCAGCAAGGCGCCCAGTTCGCGAAGACTCAGGAAGCCCAGCAGGCGGTTCAGGCCCAGTTCCAGGCTCTTTCGGGCCAGTCGAACGCGGCCGACGAAGAGCTGGCTAAGTTCAAAGCCGAAGTCGAGAGCAAGGTTCAGGAAGGCAACAAGAAGATTAAGGCGCTCGCCAAACGGCGCGACGATCTTCTCGCTGCGGCCTCCAAGCTCGAAGGACAGCTCGGTGGTCTGAAAGAAGAAGAGACCGCGATGCAGACGATGATTAACAACAACATGCAGATGCAGCTCGCCGCGATTCAGGGCGGCGGTCAGCAGACGGCTGCTCCGAACGTGAACCGGATTCAGAGCGGCGGCGCCGGTAAGCCCCGCTCGGTCGTCCCCCAGCGCCTCGGCGCCACGGGCGGAGTCGACCTCCAGTCCGGTAACACCTCGGTTCCCGCGAGCGGTAAGCGCGGCCCCTTGGGCAGCAAGTAATCTCGGTGATGTCCGCGGCTCTCGCGAGAGAGCCGCGGACGAACCCCGAGAGATTCTCCAGTAAGCCAGTTTTCGATTTCACGCTACGCCCGGGACAGGGCAAGGCTGAAAAGGGCAGAGGAGCTGTAGCTCAAGTTCACGTTGTAGTGGAAGCGGTATAAGCGGAAGTGGATGCTCCAAGCGGAAGTTCCTGTTGACGGACCAGACGGTCCCTCTGCCCACCCTTTAAGGAAGAAGGCCCCGGCGAAAGCCGGGGCCTTCGTCATTTTGAGAGAGCGAGAATGAGTCTGAGATCGAGAATGAGTGAAAAGGCAGGCGCTTGCCCCTCACTCATTCTAAGACCCATTCTCGATCTCATTCTCGGTTCGAATCCCCAGGCTCCCAGAACCCCTATTTGAGTAGAGCGAGAATGAGATTGAGATCGAGAATGAGTGAAAAGGCAGGCGCTTGCCCCTCACTCATTCTAAGACCCATTCTCGATCTCATTCTCGGTTCGAATCCCCAGGCTCCCAGAACCCCTATTTGAGTAGAGCGAGAATGAGATTGAGATCGAGAATGAGTGAAAAGGCAGGCGCTTGCCCCTCACTCATTCTAAGACCCATTCTCGATCTCATTCTCGGTTCGAATCCCCAGGCTCCCAGAACCCCAAAAAACGATTTCCATGCCAACGAAAACCCCAGTCCCCATCACTGGTTACCCTGTTTTTTATGGATTTTGACGCATTGTGCTGGGTTCGATATAATTAAGGTAGAGAGTAAGGATTTGGGTATCAGGTATGAAGAACGCAGCCCAAAACAAGCCTCGCCGGGAAGTGAGAAGCGATAGAGGCGTCCACTTCCGACTTTGCCACTTCTGCCTCTTCTTGAACGAAGCGGGCCAGGAAATCGGGCAATGCCGCAACTGCCGGCGCCACCTCACCGTCGGAGCCATGCTCAAAGACGTGACTCCGGAGGAAGTGGCGGAAGCCTGGATCAACGAAGGCTACGAAGGATCGGAAGAAGAGGCCGAGGAGCTTGCCGCGGAGGAGCTCGTGGAGATGGAGAAAAACCATCCTAAGCCCGGCTCCATGCAGTTCGATCCGGACACGCAGACCGAACGCTCGGTTCCCCACCTGACCGGACTTTCCGTCATTTGGTAACGCCCCGAAGTTAGGTTTTCCTAAAGAAATGCATTACGATTCTCCAAACCCACCGGAGAATCATGATGAAGCCTCTCGTATGGATTTCGGCCGCCGGCCTGGCTCTCCTTCTCGTTCAATGTAGCGGAGGCGGAGATTCCAACACCGGAACGATGAGCATAGTTCTGAAGAGCACCTCACTCGCCACGCGAAGCCGAACCGGCACCGCGTGCAATCCCACCGTGAACGGGGCTCCCGAAGGCGGGCTTTGCTACACGCCCCTGTCGGTGTTGGGATATTTCAACCAGGCTTCGCTCAGCAGCACCGGAGGAGGCGCGGGGGTCCGAATCTTGGGCGGAGGCAGCACGGTAGGCCTCGAAGGGGTCTTCAAGAAAACCGCCTTCGATCTCAAGACTCCACCGACGATTCCTTCCAGCGACGATAACATTCAAGATGGTACCGCCGCTTCTTACGACATTCTTTCCATTTCGCTCCAGGCAATCGAGGTGGTCTTCGAGGCCGAGTCGACACCCAAGTACTATCACATGCGGATTCCGCTCGTGAACACTCCGCCGAGCACCTCGTCGGTATTTTCGGGCTGTCTGACCTCGCAAGAGAACTCGTCGGCGGATGAGTACGGAACTTTGTACGGTTCCACGAATGCTCTCGCGGGGGACATACTGATTTGCATCAAGACCTCGGCGACCGATACCTGCGCGGACACCGATTATCAGTGGGTGACCGGCGGCGCGCTGAGCGCCACTCGCCCCGGCTCCCCGGAACGCCTGACGGGCGCGCAGCTTATCACCGCCGATAGCTGCACCCCCGGAGCGGAACACCCTGAAGTCACTTGGGGCTACGGCACCATCGATATTCTGCTCGATTCGCCGGTTTCCGTAACCGCAACGAACGGAGGCGGGGGCAAAACTTATACGTCGGGCGGAGTGAGCGGCTCCAGGTTGACGGTCACCCTCGACATCGACACGAATCTCTCGTTGTTCGAATCGGTGAACGGGCTGGTCACGGATTTGTCCCTGGCCACTCAGAACCAGATTCTCACCAACATCGCGAAGATTCAGCTGAAGCCGATCTACATCCGTAACAACGCGAGCAGTGCGGTCACGAGCGGTGACATGGAAGCGAGCGCTACTCTGACCGTTTCCGACTGACCCGGCATACCCGTTGCACACCTTTCCGGATTAATGTCCGCGCCCGCCCTTTCATGCGGCGGGACGCATCGGGGAGGTCCGCCATGAAGTACATTCCGTTGCACGTCGCCACTTTCGTGTGTTTGTTGTCTCCGTCTTTACTCCGAGCTCACCCATGCGAGCTCGACGTTTTCACTCCGGGTTCCTTGGCGCTCGAAATTCAGTCCAGTCTTCGTGAAGCCAGCATCGCGCCGATCTCGGAGGCAGAGGGCGCGCGCCTCGGCATTACGGTCGCTTCCGGTACGAGAGCGTTACTGAGCTCCGGTGCCGTGGTTGGCAAGCTGGTTCAGTCCGGGAGCCGGCGTTTCGGGAACTCTCAGGTATCGGTTTTCGACGATACCGGAAGGCCGCTCTTTTCGGCGAGCCTCGTCCAATTCGCCTGCCCTTCCCATTACGCGGGCGGACCTTGCTTTCGAATCGAGATAACGACGGAGTTTGAGCCGCCGGTGGAAGGCCATTTGGCCTTTTCGGTGCTGTCGGAGGGGACCCTACCCAGCGTGGTCGCGCGCTATTACAAGTACGGGCATCAAGTCGGAAGACGTACTTTCGCGGCAGGGCTTCGGGCTTCGCTCGATTGGCTCACCGAAACGTTGTTGGAACGGCGGCAGTCACTTCCGTTCAAGGCGATCGCTCCTCTCGAACAAGCCTTCCTGAATCTCTTTTCCGATCCGGATGTCGCTCCCTATCTGAGCGCGATTTCGTTCGCGGACGAACGGGGCCGGCTGGTCATCCGGGGAAGGGTGCCCTCCAACTACGTACACGGGAGGATAGTCGACGCGTTTCACAAGGCGGGTCTGTGGAACGTGCAGCCCTGGATTACCATCGACACGGGAATGATTTTGCTTTCGGACCAGGGGCCGAGCTTGAGAGCCTGCGGGTTCTAAAGATTGAAAAGCACGCGGGCGAAAAAGTTTGGCTCTGAGCCTGGGATTTCTCCCATCTCGAGCGTTCGGCAAGTGATCGTCTGGTCTTTCGGGATCGATCCGTGGCGCAAGGGGTTGTAAAGCTCTCCCCATAGAGTCGCCTGAATGGATTTACCGTCGAAGCGCGTAAACACCACCCGCTTCGGGAGAAAGCCGTCCTTCTGGAACAGCGCCGAGACTTCGGCGAGCCACTTCGCCATCAAGTCTTCCTTGCTCTCGGCGACCACTTCCATGGTGCGCTTTTCTCCGTCGGAAACCCGGTCCAGCTGAACCCTGAGGTCGGTCAGGCATAGGGCCGCGTCCGTATAGAGGCGCTGCCAGGAAGGGGCCTTTACGAGGAATCCGAGGTCCTTCTGACGGTCCAGCCGCTGGTACTCGATCTTCCTCTCGGGCATGGGGGTTATTTTAGTTTAGTGCCCAAAAAAAAGCGATGGGAGGGTACGTCGCAAAATGCGACGGCCCGCTCCCCGGGGAAGGAGAGCGGGCCATCGCCGGATTCACCACGATTGTTTTTCGACAAAAGGGTGGGCTAGGGGGCGTTGCTTACGCCACGCCGTCCTTCGCTGCTTTCGCAAGCTTACGTTTGTCGAGATTATACTTCTCGACTTTGTTGATGAGGCCCGCGCGGCTGATGCCGAGCTCTTTGGCGAGTCTCGATTTGTTCCAGCCGGTCCGTTTGAGACCCTCGCGGATCATCTCCCGTTCCAGCTCCTCGAGAGCATCGCGGAGCTTGCCCTGGATGCGCACGCCTTGGACTTTGCTGCGCTCGCCGAACTCGCGGATGCGAGCCGAGAGCATGTCCACGGTGATCTTGCCTTCCGCACCGGCCAGTACCGTCACGCGCTCCATTTCGTTTTCGAGCTCGCGGATGTTACCGGGCCAGGGGTAGTCGAAGATCTTCTCAAGCGCACGCTTGGTGAGAACCTTCGGTTTGATTTGCTTTTCTTCCGCGCACCGCTTGAGGAAGTGTTCCGCGAGAAGCGGGATGTCTTCCTTGCGATCGCGGAGCGGCGGGACCGTGATGTTGATTACGTTGATGCGGTAGAACAGGTCTTCGCGGAAGCTGCCTTTCTCCACCATGTCCTTCAGGTCTTTGTTCGTCGCCGCGAGGATGCGGACGTCCACTTTACGCGGTTCCGTCGCTCCTACCGGGATGAACGTTCCCTCCTGGATGACACGCAGGAGCTTAACCTGCATGCTCGGAGAGGTATCCCCGATTTCGTCGAGGAAGAAGGTTCCTCCGTCGGCGACCTCGAAGAGGCCTTTCTTGTCTTTCACGGCGCCCGTGAAAGATCCTTTCACGTGGCCGAACAGTTCCGAGTCGAGGAGGTTATCGTTGAAGGCCGAACAGTTCTGCGTCACGAACACCTTGTCCTTGCGGGACGAGTTGTAGTGAATGGCCTTCGCGATGAGCTCTTTACCGGTTCCGTTCTCGCCCTGAATGAGCACGGTGCTTTCGGAGTTTTTGATTTTGTCGAGCAGTGCGTACGTGTCCTGCATCGGTTTGGATTTACCGATCATGGAGTCGTACTTGTAGCGGATGCCGAGCTCTTTGTTCAGCTCCGAGATTCTGTCCTCGCGAAGCGTGATCTCCTTGTGGAGAGTGCAGATTTCCTGCGTCACCAGATCGCTCAGCTCGGTGAAGTAAGGCAGCTGCTCCTTGTCGAGCAGTTTTACTTTGCCGACCGCGATGTCGATGTCCTGGTGGGGAAGATTGTAGTGCGCGAGCGCTTTCGCGAGCTCTTTCTTGTGAGCCTCGGAAACCGATCCGCGGAAATAGCCGATGCACATCACCGCGCCCATGAAGTCGTTGTCCATGATGATGGGGAACGCGGATCCCGCGAGGTGCGGCAGGAAGTCCCGGATGTAGTCCTTTTCCTGCGTCTTGCGGAGGTCGTTCACCACGTTGCGCGCGTACTCGGCGAGCGCTTCGTAGCCGTTGTCCCGCTGGGTGAGGAGGCTCATGACCTGGTTCGAGAGCTGCTTCTTCTGCCCCTTCTCGAACGCCTTGAGGTTACCGCGATCGTCGGCGAAGAAGACGTCCACTTCGAACCAACGGCCGATAACCTCCTTAAGCTTGCGAATGACGTGTATATGCTCGAATTCGTCCCAATTGATCATGACCGTCCTCCAAACAGGTAAAAGGACCCCTGAACTGAAAATCGATTTTATTGGTGGCGTCCGAGCCGAGGATTTCCGACGATTTTTTGCGACTACGCGCTGAACATCAGTGTTCAGCGGATTCACGGGGCAAGATGTCTAGGTGCTGGTGACTGAGATGGATACGTCGAAACAATTCAAGTGTACAGCCGGTAACACAACGTGTCAATGCGAGGGCTGCCCAATCGCAGTGCACCGGCTGTGAAGTTTTTAGCACAATTAGTTTTCGCCCAGGATCTCGGCCAGATGCAAACCCGTATGTGGTAACTTCTTTTGCGCCAATTCCTTGGGCGTGCCCACGGCGACAACACGTCCCCCCTGTTCGCCACCGTCAGGTCCTAGATCAATCACGTATTGGGCGGCACAAATCAGCTGCACGTTGTGCTCGATCACGATGACGGAATGACCCTGTCCAACAAGCCGTTTCAAAACGTATATCAAACGAGCAATCTCGTTGAAGTGCAGGCCCGTCGTAGGCTCATCGAGGATGAACAGGGTAGGCAGGCGCTTCATGCTCCCTTGCGCGAGCTCGCGGGCGATTTTCAAACGCTGAGCTTCGCCGCCCGACAGGCTGAAGGACGGCTGGCCCAGCTGAAGGTAACCGAGCCCCACTTCCTGGAGCAGCGCGAGCTTGTTCCTTAGAGAAGCGGACTCGTCGAAGAAGCTGAAAGCTTCCTCCACCGTCATTTTCAAGACTTCGTCGATGTTGCGGTTTCGGTAGCGGACGGCCAGCACGTTGGGTTTGAAGCGTTTCTGGTCGCAGGCGGTGCAGGGGACGTAAATGTCCTCCATGAAGACCATGTCGATCTTGACCCGGCCTTCTCCTTCGCAGGTTTCGCAGCGTCCGCCGGCCACGTTGAACGAGAAGTGCCCCGGCGTGAGCCGCTGAGCCGCCGCATCCCTCGTGGAGGAGAACAGCATCCGAATCTCATCGTAGGCCTTGATGAACGTAACGGGGTTCGAGCGAGAAGACTTGCCGATGGCCGCCTGATCGATGAGCTCCACCGACGACAAATGCTCGAAGCCCCGGATGGAACCGAAGCGGCCGATCTTTTCGCTGCGGCCGAGGAACATTTTCGCGAGCGCCTGGTAAAGCGTATCGACGATGAGCGTGCTCTTTCCCGACCCGGAAACTCCCGTGACCGCGACCAGCTTGCCGAGCGGAATGTCGACCGAGATGGATTTGAGATTGTTGGAGCTGGCCTTCTGAATAGACAGCCACCGTTCGTGCTCCTTCGGCATGGGAGGGGCGAGCTGCTTCAGGCAGGCTCCTTTCCAATCGCGGATGGATTTCGCCGTTTCGCACGTGGATAGCTTGAAGAGGGACTGGCTGCCGTTGAAAACGACGTTGCCGCCCAGCCGGCCCGCGCCCGGACCCATGTCCACGACATGCTCGGCCCAGTCGATGATCTCAGGGTCGTGCTCCACCACGAGAAGGGAGTTGCCCTTTTCCCGCAGACGATTGAGCACCGACAGAAGCCTCTGAGTGTCCTTCGGATGAAGGCCGATGCTGGGCTCGTCGAGCACGTATAAGGTATCCGTGAGACCTTGGCTGAGCTGGGTTGCGAGCAGAATGCGCTGGTACTCGCCGCCGGAAAGCGTTCGGGTGAGCCGAGAGAGAGTCAGATAACCGAGTCCCACGGTCTCGAGGTAATCGAGGCGCCTGTGGATTTGCGAAAGAATGTCCTGCGAGATTTTCGCCTGATTCGGCGTGAGCGGCAGCTTCTTGAAAAAGGCGCGAAGCTGTCCGATGGGTTTGTCGGACAGCTCGGAGATGTTCGCTTCTCCGACCTTGATCCGAAGGCCGCCTTCATTGAGTCGCCGGCCTGCGCACTTCTTGCAGGTGAAAGGCGAGGTGTAGCGGCTGACGAAGACGCGGATACGCATCTTGTAGCGCTCTTCCTCGAGCATATCGAAGACGCCTTTGACGCCTTTCCATCCCTTGGTCCCGTAAAAAATGGCTTCCCGCTGTTTCTCCGGCAGCTCCCGGTATGGCAGGTCGACGTCGATACGCGCGGACTTTGCGTAGGCGAGAAGTTTTTTCTGCCAGCTTCCGAGGCTCGGCTTCGTGAACGGTTCCACCACCCCTTGAGCCAGGGACAGCTGGGCGTTCGGGATCACGAGATCCGGATCCACTTCGAGCGTATTGCCGAAACCGCGGCAGGTTTCGCACGCGCCGAGAGGGCTATTGAAAGAAAACGAAATGGCCGAGCGGGGGAGGGAGATCAGCCCGCACTTGGGGCAGCGGTTTTGCGTTGTGAACTCGCCCGCGGAAATGAAGTCGCCGTCCTTCTCGACGAAGGTCTCGGCGGTTCCGGCGCCGAATTCCATGGCGTTTCGAAGCGACTCGGTGATTCTGGATAGCTGGCTCGAGGAAAGCTTTTCCGCCGGAAGCTTCACCCGGTCGATGACGATGGAAACGGTGGAGCCGCCTTTGAGCCCGCCTTCCTTCACCGCCTCTTCGATCAGCATGACTTTGCCGCCGCTCAGTAGCCGCGAATAACCCGACCGAAGGTACTCCTCGAGCAGCTCCTTCGCGGTGGCCTTCTGTTTCGGCAGGACGCGCTTGAAGCCGAACACGACGGCGCTACCGCCGTGCTTTTGCTGAAGCTCCGCCGCGATGTCGTCCAGGGTGCGTCTTTCCATCGGAACGTCGCAGTTCGCGCAGTATTCGACGCCGATCTTTTCGTACATCAGGCGGAAGTAGTCGTATAACTCGGTCGTAGTTCCCACGGTCGCGCGGGAGTTGCGGACCGGGTTGATCTGCTCCACCGCGATCGTGGGCGGGATGTTCTGGATGCTGTCGGCGTCCGGCGCCCGGAATCTTTCCATGAACTGGCGCGCGTAGGTGGACAGGGACTGCATGTACCGGCGCTGTCCCTCGGCGTAAACGGTCTCGAAGGCGAGAGACGATTTGCCCGAGCCGCTCGGCCCGGTTACCACCACGGTCTTTCCCAGGGGCAGATCGACGTCGACGTCTTTCAGGTTGTTCTGGCGGACGCCCCGAAGGATCAAGTTACGCACGGTTTCATTCACCGGGGTTCAATGTAGCGACTAGCGGGGCAGTTGAAAAGCCGCTACTCTGGTGGCAACCAGTCCCAAAACTTCGACGGGCGTGGATGTCTAGTCGGACGGCGAAAAATTCGGGGATTGCTACGTGGGCACAGCTATGGATAACGCACTCGAAGGCCCGAAAAAGCGAACTACCCTCGTGGTGGCGATAGTCGGAATCGTACTCGCCATCGCCTTTCTTGGCAGTCTCGTCCTTTACCTCAAATTCAAACTGCCGAACTTCGCTCAAATGCGCTCCTCCGTTGAAATGCCGATAAAACTGGCCAACGGGACAGAGTCGACGAGAAGAGTTGGGCCCAAAGCTCAAGGGTGGGTTCCGATCGAACTGATCTCAGACTACGTGATCATGGCCGTCATCTCGTCGGAAGATACGACTTTCTACTCCCACAAGGGAGTCGATCTTCACGAGTTACAAGAAGCGATCAAAAAGGACTTTCGCGAAAAGCGCTGGGCCCGCGGCGCCAGCACCATCACTCAGCAGGTGATCAAGAACGCTTTTCTCTCGAGCGAGAAATCTCTTTGGCGGAAACTGCGTGAGTTCGTGTGGGCTTCGGAGCTCGAAAAGGAATTCACCAAGTCCGAGATTCTTTGCTTCTACATGAACATGGTGGAGCTTGGGCCCGGGATTTACGGCATCGGCCAAGCCTCAACTTATTACTTCGGCGTTGTTCCGTCGCGTTTGTCCGTTCGGGAAGGTGCGTTCATTGCGATGCTTCTTCCTTCGCCTCGCAAGTACCACGCGTACTTTCGGACCAAGGCGTTAACTCCCTGGGCCAAGAAGCGGGTGAACCAAATCGTCGAGACCATGTTCAAACTGGGCTATATCGACGAATCCGCGAGGAATCAGGGGCTTAGCGAATCTCTTTGGGGTAGCGAGGACAGTGGAGATCCCAATGCCGCGGAGCCTTTCGGCGATGCCGATGAAGGCGCCGTGGACCTGCCAGACGACGCCGCGGCCCCTCCAGTGCCGCCCAGTGTTGACGAGCCGGAACCCGAGTCCTCCTCCGAGACTTTACCTGACTAATGTCCTGTAGTTAGGGGGTCGATAAGAAGACGGGGGCATCCCGCCGCTCTTCGGAGGCCAGTTGCGTTTCACGATCTTCATATTTGCCTGCTTGTTCCTGGGAGGATGTTACAAATCCTCGCTCGGATTGCGTGGCATGGGAGGGCTTGGTGAAGTCATGACCAAGAACGGCTCCCGTGAGATCGCCGAAGTCGAGCCGATGCTTCCGGTCGTCGACGCTCACACCGAGTTCGAGAACGCTCAAGACGACGCCGGCGTTCAACCCAGCTGGGGAATGGAAGTCGCGTTCCGCGGAGCGAACGTTCTCGGCGCCGTCGCCCTTCCGGGCCAGACGAGATTCTTTCCGCGAATCGACAAGAAGTTCATGGTGAAGCTCGCTGTCTGCGGCGGGCCCGTTTTGACTCCCGCCGCGCAAAAGCATCTCACCCAAGGCTTGGAAAAAGGCATTTACCGCTGTGTTCTCATCTCGCACGCGACTTCTCCGGCTCAGCGGCAAGCGTCGGTGGCTCTTGCGGCGAAGCACCGGGTTCCCGTGCTTCTCGAGGGACGTGGCGCGAAGACTCTCGACTGGGAAACGCTCGTCAGTCGCAACTCGAACGTGAATTTCGTTCTGGCTGCTCTCGGCTCGCCGAGCCCGAAGGACGGTCTGTGGCTCGTGGCCAATTACCCGAATGTTTACGCCGATACCTCCGTCGTGGTTCATCCGGAGGCCGGCTACAAGAGCTCCGCCGAGACCACCCAGCGGCTCCAGGAAATCTTGCGCCCCTTCGCTCCGTATCCGAAGAAAATTCTCTTCGGCTCGAACTATCCGCTCGCCGTGATCAATCCCGGAGTCGGCGCCGTCCGCGCCGTGTTCGCGAAAGAGCATTGGCCCGCGGTTCTTCATGGCAATGCGATCCGGGTTTATAAGCTGGATTTGCCTGAGACTGCGTTTGAGATTGCGGTCTCGCCTTCAGCGGACCGGGCTAAGAAGCAGGACGTGCCACCCGGGGACGAGTGAAGCCGCTCCCGTACCGAAGTTTCTGAAAGACTGTAAGACGCCTTGCGCTTCTTCTTCGTCATCCCCGAAGAGAAGCTTCATCAAGATACCCTGAGTACCTTCGTTGTAGTCCACGGCGGCGTCCGCCGGTAGCTTCGCGGCGGCTTTCGCCAACTCCACGGCGTCGTGAAGATCTCCTAGCTGATCGACGAGTTTCGCCTTCACGGCCTGGGAGCCGGTCATCACGCGGCCGTCGGTCGTGTCTACCATCTCCGCGTCCGAAAGCTTGCGCCTTTCTTGGACGGCGGCTTTGAACTGCAGGTGGATGTCGTTCACCATTCCGGTCAGAAGCTGGCGCTCTTCGTTCGTCATCGGGCGGAACGGAGTGCCGATGGCCTTGAATTTTCCGCCGGTGATGGCGAAACGCTCGACCTTCGCCCATTCGAACAGGCGCTGGGTGTTCACGAATTCGATGATGACGCCGATGCTGGCCGTGAGTGTGCCGGGATTGGCGACTATGGTGCGGCCGCCGAGCGCGAGGTAGTAGCCGCCGCTCGCGGCGAGAGGGCCCATAGAAACGATGACCGGAACTTTCGCGTCCGCGCGTTTGATTCCGTTGTAGAGCTCCTGCGAAGGGGCGACCAGCCCGCCGGGAGAGTTCACGCGGATGACGATGGCCTTCGTGCTGGAGTTCTCGAGGATCTTTTCGAGCTCTTTGAGCTTGCCCTTCGACTGGGTCAGCATGCCCGAGATCTCGAGCACGCGGATGGGCGCCGAGTGGCCACCGCCGCCGAACCAGGTTTTACGGATAAAGGAGACCGTCCCGGTGAGGGTCACCAGGATCAGAAAGACCAGAATGCAGCCACCGAGGAACTTCAGTAGGCCTTTCATGGAGTCTCTTATTCTTTGTCGTCGGAATCTTCGCCCTTATCGGCGACCGCGGCTTTGAGCTTCTCGGCCATCGCAGCGTCGAAGAGATCGCCCAGGCTCGCCTTGGAGCTGGAGGCCGACTTCTTCGCGTACTGCTTGATGTTCTCCCGTTCCTCGGCGCGGTGAAGCGCTTTGACGGAGAGAGCGAGTTTGCGCTCTTTCATGTCGACGGAGACGATGAGGCACTCGATCTCGGTGCCTTCCGCGACTTCCTTCAGCTTGTCCTTCGGCTTGCCTTCGCCGCCGAGCTCGGACACGTGCAGGAGGCCTTCGACGCCCGGCTCGATCTCGAGGAAGAGACCGAAGTCGGCGACTTTGGTGACCTTGCCTTTGACCGTTTTGCCGGCGGGGAAGCGATCCGCGACCGCTCTCCAAGGATCGTCGGAGAGCTGCTTGATGCCCAAGCTGAACTTCTCGTTTTCCTTGTCGATGGAGAGGACGACGCATTCGAGCTCGTCGCCCTTCTTGAAAGCGGTGTTCGGATCGATGTTCTTGTTCTCCCAGCTCATGTCGCTGATGTGAACGAGGCCGTCGATGCCTTCCGGCACTCCCACGAAGATACCGAAGTCGGTGGTGTTCTTGACCACGCCCTTGATCTTGGTGCCGACCGGATACTTCTCGGCGAGGAGATCCCAAGGATTCGGCTCGATCTGCTTCATGCCGAGAGAGATGCGGCGGTTCGCCGTATCGACGTCGAGCACGACGGCTTCGACGACGTCCTTCTCGTTCACGAGCTTCGACGGGTGCTTAACCCGCTGGGTCCAGGACATTTCGGAAACGTGCACGAGGCCTTCGATGCCCGGCTCGAGCTCGATGAAGGCGCCGTAATCCGTGAGGCTCACGACTTTGCCCTTCACGCGCTGGCCGACCGTGTACCGCTCTTCGACGGTGTTCCACGGATCGTTCTGAAGCTGCTTGTAGCCGAGGGAGACGCGCTCTTTTTCCTCGTCGTACTTGAGAATCTTGACCTCGATCTGATCGCCGACGTGGAAAATTTCCGAAGGATGCTTGATGCGTCCCCAGGACATGTCGGTGATGTGGAGAAGGCCGTCGAGACCGCCGAGGTCGATGAACGCGCCGTACTCCGTGAGGTTCTTGATGATACCTTTGGTGACCATTCCCTCTTCGATCTTGGAGAGGGTCTGTTCCTTGAGGCGGGCTCTCTCTTCCATAAGGAGGAGACGGCGGGAGAGCACGATGTTGCCCCGCTTCTTGTTGAACTTGATGATCTTGAACTTGAAAGTCTTGCCGATGAATTGGTCGAGGTTCTTCGTGGGCCGGAGATCGACCTGGGAACCGGGGAGGAAGGCCTTTACGCCGATGTCGACCGAGAGACCGCCCTTGACCTTCGCGACGACGGTACCTTCGACCAGCTCGTCCTTTTCACAGGCTTCGCTGATTTCGTCCCAGGCGCGCAGAACGTCGGCTTTCTCCTTAGAGAGAATGAGCCGGCCTTCGTCGTCTTCAATCTTTTCGATGTAAACGAGAACGGCATCGCCCGCTTCGATGGTGAGCTTGCCGGTGTTGTCGTAAAACTCGGAGGCATACACCTGACCTTCGGACTTATAACCGATGTCGATGGTGATGTAGTCGGAGTCGACGGAGACGACGTGGCCTTCGACCACTTCGCCTTCGGTGAACTTCGCGCCTTTGGAGCTGGTTTCCAGCAGCTGGGAGAACGTCATTCCGTTCTCTTTGATCGCGCCGGTCTGGGATTCCAGATTGTCATCCTTCTCAGGAAGCTCGGGGAGATCGGCTACGGCGAACCGAGTCTTGGGGGAGATGAGACCCTTGCGGGGGGCATCTTTGGCTGCGTTTCGGTTCTTGGCTGATGTCACCACTTGTTCTCCAACTCCCTGATTTTCAAAAGACATTTAGCTAAATCTCCGACAAAACTTATTAGCGATAAGGAAAAAAGGCACTTTTAAGGACCCCCTCTTTTCCTATGTGGCACAAGCCGTGTCAATGGCATTCTTGGGGGCTTTGGCAAACCATTTTCGGAGGTTAACATCGTTGGTAAAGGACAAAACCCGTGGCATTTTAGAAGAAGGTAGGGGGAGGAAAGACCCATCGAAGGCCTCGATTTCAATAACCGGATGACCCAACTGATTGCCGAAGTTGCGTCGTCCGTGCCGGACTTTAAACAGTTCGACGCCAAGCGTATACGGGTTAGTGCATCCTTCAACCGTTCCCGTAACCGGGGAGGGGTGCTCGCTTACGTCGTTCCGTTGAGATACCGGGACGGGGTACCGGTGGAGCTGCGTAAACACCGGGGCCGACTCTACCATTGGGCGATGGTGCCCCAGAAGCACGAAGGCCACGAGATCCTTTATTACATGTACTTCATGCTGCCGCGGTTTCTGGGCCTTTCGTTGCGCGAGAAAATTGAGACCGTCGTTCACGAGCTCTACCATATACATCCGACCTTCAATGGAGACCTCAGGCGGTTTAAGGGACGCTCCAAGTTGCACGGGGATCCGAAAGAGTTCGATCGCAACGTGCGGGACCTGACCGACATCTATCTCGGGGGCGATCACAATCCCGAGACCTACGAGTTTCTTAGGGGCGGCCCTTACCATCTAAGGCTTCGTTACGGTGAAATCCGCGCGCACCACTTTCCGGAGCCGAAACCCAAGCTACTGAAGGTGACGCCCATCGAGTCCGGACCCGAGACTCTTCAGACCGAGTTCGCCCTCGAACCCATCCTCGAACCAGCCTGGTGAGCTGGCCCCGCTCTTGCGATAGCGGCAGGTCATGTCTCGTCTTCTTTTTCTTTCTTTGCTGATAGCCGGCTGCCAACAAGCTACCCCTCCCACCGAGTCCGGACCGCGGGTTCGGCTGCGCTTCCCCCAAGGGCTGAAGTCTCCGTCCGCCCGGTGGGAGCGGTTTCTGGGGCGGGTGATTCAGCTGGAAATTAACGTGGGCGAGGGAACGGGAGCGGCCCGGCGGCTCGTGGCCGGGCCGCTTTCGTGGAACGAGCTGTCGCTTCCCGAGTGGCGGCCGCCGCCGGGAGGTGAAATGGAGATCGACGCGAAGGTTTGGGATCGGAACGCGGAAGGAGTGCCGCGGCCGTTTGCGATCGCGACCGGAAAGGCGAAATTGACCGCCGCCCAATGGGAAGCGGGCGAGGAAATCCCTCTGCGCCTGACGTTGCAGGTTTCAGTGAAAGAGTATGACTAGGCTTTGAGGACGCCGCGTTTAATCTGATCGCGCTCGATGGCTTCGAAGAGGGCGGTGAAGTTGCCTTCGCCGAACCCGTCGTTGCCTTTGCGCTGGATCACTTCATAGAAGAAGGGGCCCACGACATTTTCCGAGAAGATCTGGAGAAGATAACCTTTAGAGTCGCCGTCCACGAGGATTCCAAGCTCCTGCAGCTCGGCGAGATCTTCGGTGACGTTGGGTACACGCTTCGGAATCGCCTCGTAGTAGGTAGGAGGCACTTCGAGAAACTTCAGGCCTTCCTTGCGCAAGCTCTTTAAGGTGGCGGCGATGCCGCCGCTCGCGAGCGCCACGTGCTGGACCCCGGGGCCGTGGTTGATGTCGAGGAACTCCTGAATCTGCGATTCGCTTTCCGTCGGCTCGTTCAGGGGCAACTTGATTATACCGTCTGGGCTCTGCATCACCTTGGAGTAGAGGCCGGTGCGCTGAGTGTGGATGTCGAAGAAACGGACGTTTTTCAGGCCGAAAATCTTTTCGTAATACTCAACCCATTGGTCGAGGTTTCCCTTTTCGACGTTGTTCGTGATGTGGTCGATGCGGGTGAAGCCGAAGCCAGCGATGCCCTTGCCGCAGGGGCTCTCGAAACCTTCGCCGAAGAGATCTCCCTTTCGTGAAACGAAGGTGTGGCGGACGTCGCCGAAGGCTTTGATCGAGGCGCTCTGCACTTCGCCGAAGTCGCGCTGGAAAGACTTGGGCGGGGAGACCACTTCGGCTCCGCGGCTTGCCGCGAGCTCGAGAGCCGAGACGGCGTCCTCGCAGGAGTAGGCGACGCTGATTACGCCGTCCCCGTGCGTCTTCACGAACTGGCCCACGGGATCCCGGCTGTCCGCGCACTGGCTCAGCACGATTCGAATGTTGCCTTGGGCGAAGAGATTGGACTTCAGCTGGCGCTCGAGCAGCTCCCGGCTTCCGATCTTCTGGAATCCGAGCTTTTGATAAAGCAAGGAGGCCTTGTCGAGGTCCGCTACCGCGAACTCCAAGTGATCGAAATCGGTAATGCGCAAGGAATCGTAAGCGCTCATCTGGATGAGGTTTAGGTCCGCGACCCTGGTCTTGTCAAAGCGCGCTCTATTGGAGCTCGGCAAGCTCGCCGAGGTAAGCCAAGCCCAGCCGGGCGAAGTTGCCCATGTGCTGCTTGTCCAGGTATTGGATCTTGTCGTCCGCGGTATGGAACTTCGTGTTCATGTTGCCGAAGCTCGTTTCGAAGGGAAAGGCAGCCGGAATGCCCGCCCGGTGCCAGTTTACGTGGTCGCTGCAGGCGTACCCGCACTGGGTCTCGCCGACTTTGACCGTCGGCATGTATTGAGTGAGTAGCCGCTTCAAAGTCGCGTTCAGCGTCGCGTTCGTGTTGTCGGTGATGAGGTAAAGGTCGGAGGAGTCCTTCGGGCTCTTCAGGCCGGTCATGTCCATTTGGAGAGCCGCGTCCACTTTGCGTCCCTTGTCCTTGAAGTGCTGGACGACGAACTTCGATCCCACCAGTCCCCGCTCTTCCGCCGAGTACCATATGAAATAGATCGTGCGCTTGAAGCGGGAGCCGGGGGTTCCGATCGTGCGAAGCACTTCCATCACCGTGGAGCTGCCGCTGCCGTCGTCGTCGGCGCCCGGTTTGTTGCTGCTGAAGGTATCCATGTGGCCGCCGATTACGATGCCGGGGAGGGACGGATCGGTTCCGGGCAGCGTCGCCACGAGGGAAGGCTGCTGATAAGTCGTGCCGGTCGCGACGAACTCGGTCGTGAGTCCCAGAAGGCCCGCAGCCGCTTTTGCTTTCGTTTCCAAAAATTCCGCGGCCCGCTTTCCGTCGGCGGTGGTCGCCGAGCGATCGGGAAAAGCGCTTAGCTCCGTCAGAAACGCCCAAAGCCTGTCGTCGTCGGCCCGCGCGACCAGGTCGGCGATCTCCCCGGTGCCGCGGACTCGGTAATCGATATCGGCGCTTCCTCTTGCTTTGTAGAAGTTCTCCCGCCACACGAGATACTCGGCGCTCGCTCCCTTTTCCACTTCGTCGGTCACGTCGATGTAGCCGCCGCATCCTTTGAGGCTGTCGTGCACGACTTTCGACCAATGTTCCAGGCGCGAGAAGGGAACCGTCACCAGGGAGACGTCGCCGTCCTGGGCTATCAGCTGGCCGGGTCCCAGCTCCCGCGTGAGGGCGGGCGGAGAATCCGGCAGAAGGAGATATCGCATATGGTCCCCGGAAGCGTGGACGGACGCCACCAGACAAAGCAGGGCGAAAGAGCGAAGCATGACTCCTCCTGGATTTTTTAGGGATAGCGAAAGACGAGCGGTGAGACTGTTTCTATTTTACAGGCAAGGCCGGGTATGACCCTAGCGAGGACTTAATTGGGTTAATGGCTGTTAACGCGAGAGGAGATCGGGCCGGCGGGTTTCCGTGCGGGAGCGAGCCTGGGCCAGGCGCCATTGCCGCACCTTTTCATGATTGCCGCTAAGAAGGACGTCCGGAACCTTCCGCCCCCGGAACTCCGCCGGGCGGGTGTACTGGGGATACTCGAGGAGCGGGCTTGCCGTATCCGGAGACTTGAGCCGGAAGGACTCTTCTTCCGAAGCCCCTTGGCAGCCGAGGGCGCCTTCCTGTTGCCGGATGAGGGCATCGGTCAGGCAAAGAGCCGGCAGCTCTCCGCCGGTGACCACGAAATCGCCGATGGAAATTTCGAGATCGATCCAGCCTTCGATGAAGCGTTCGTCGACCCCTTCGTAGTGGCCGCAGATTAGAATGATTTGTTTGGGCCCGCCCCGATCCGGGTGCAGCTCATCGAGAGTTTGCTGATTGAGGCGGCGGCCCGCCGGCGAAAAGTAAATCGTCCGGCAATTCTTCTGTCCGTGTTTCGCCCAAAGCGATTCCACCGCTTCCACGAGCGGCTCCACTTTCAGAACCATTCCGCCGCCGCCGCCGTAGGCGACGTCGTCGACGGTACGGTGCACGTCCTTCGTGAACTCGCGAAGCTGAACGGTCGAATAATCAAAGAGCCCGGCCGCGCGAGCGCGTCCCGGAATGCTCGTATTGAGCCAAACTTCGACCGTCTCGGGGAAAAGCGTGATGAAGTGAAAGTGGATCATGACGCTAGTCCGTAAACTTCGACGGCCGTACTAAGGGTCGGCGCCCGGCGAATCTTTGAGGATAGCCTCATGGCATCTCCTTGAGTCCACGAACCACGATGGTTTTCGTTTCGAGATCCACCGACACGACGAAGTCGGGAATGGCGGGAACGGCGACTTCACGCCCGCCCATTTGAAACCACCAGCGATCGGGGCCCATGCCGGGGGCCGGAGTTTCGGCGCCGAGAAAGTTGCCGAGCCGCTCGCCCGATTCCGCGTCCACCGCCGTGAATCCGATGAGGTCGGCGACGTAGTACTCTCCTCCGTCGGCTTCCGGAAAAGCGGCCCGTTCCTGAAACACGGATTGGTGCACGCTCGCCTTTACCCACTCGTCGGAGTCGACTCCCGCGAGCTTGAGGACCCAGCCCTGTCCGACCCAGCGGGCCTCGGCGACGGGATATTCCTTGGCGTTCTCCGCGGTCGTTCCGACCCACAGGCGTTTTGCGGATCCTAGAACGGAGTCCGGTCCGCTGTGTTCCTGAACGACGAAAGCGCCCCTAAAGCTATGAGGGCGCCCAATTTTTCCGACGCGTACCAAGTTCATGAATCCTTCGATCAAAGCAATTGAAGTCGGAGAAATCTGGATGAAATCGGGCAGAGAAACGGGATGAATCAACTAAAAACTTTTTTTGGGAAGGAGCGGTTACTCGAGGATTTCGAGAACCGACCGCTTGCGGAGCTTCGTCGAGACCGCCGCCAAGATCGTCCGAAGAGATCTCGCCGTGCGTCCTTCCTTGCCGATAATCTTGCCGAGGTCCTCTTTGGCGACCTTGAGCTCGATTACCGTCGTCTGCTCCCCTTCCACTTCCGCAACCGTCACTTTATCGGGGAAATCCACGAGCGCTTTCGCCATGACTTCCACGAGATTTCTGAGTTCTTCCACAACCCTCTCCTTGTGTGACTAAAGCTGCTAACCAGGGCCGCGTATTTTAGGGTCTTACGCTTCTTTAGCCGTGGCGGCTTTCTTCTTGCCCGCTTGCGCAGGCGTTGGGGCAGTCGGTGAGCCGGGATTCTTTTTCCGCCAAGCCTTCAAGCGATTCGCCAGCGATTCGGACGGCTGAGCACCGGTCGCGAGCCAGTAGTCCAGACGGTCTTGTTCAACCGTCAGAATGTCGCGCCCCTTAGTGGGATCGAAGGAACCGATGTGTTCAATGAACCGACCATCACGGGGAGAACGCGAGTCCTGCACCACGATGCGGTAGAAGGGCATCTTTTTCTTTCCGTGCCGAGAAAACCGAATAACCGTTGCCATCTTGCTGACTTAGCCTCCAAAAACCGTAGCTGAAAAACCACGCCACGCTACAGCACGAGGATTACCACATCGGTCTGCGTTTGCCCATAGGCGATTTGGTCAGGCGACTCATCATCTTACGGGCTTCCAGGAACTGCTTGAGAAGGCGGTTCACGTCCTGCACCTCGGTGCCGCTTCCGCGGGAGATGCGCTTTCTCCGGCTGCCGTCGATGACGTTGTGGTTGACCCGTTCTTCCGGCGTCATGGACAGGATGATGGCCTCAATCTTCTTAAGCTCATCATCGGGCGGGGTCATATGTTTGAATTGCTTCGTCATCTGACCCATGCCGGGGAGGAACTTCAAAAGGTTCTCGAAGGAGCCCATCTTCTTGATCTGCTGAAGGTGGACGTAGAAATCGGCCAGCGTGAACTCGTTCTTTTTGACCTTCTTCGCGAGCTTGAGCGTCTCCGCCGGATCGAGAGTGGCTTGCGCCTTCTCGGCCAGCGAGAGCAAGTCGCCCATGTCGAGAATGCGGGAGGCGAGGCGGTCCGGGTGGAATACCTCGAAGTCGCCCGGCTTCTCGCCGATGCCGCAGAACTTGATGGGAACCCCGGTTACCGCGCGCACCGAAAGGGCGGCGCCGCCGCGGGCGTCGCCGTCGAGCTTCGTGAGCACGACGCCGGTGAGCGGAACGCTTTCCTGGAAACTGGTCGCGATGTTGACCGCGTCCTGACCCGTCATCGCGTCGACCACGAGGAGAATTTCCGCGGGCGTGAAAACCGAGGACAGCTCCCGAATCTCCTCCATCATCTCGGCGTCGACGTGCAGACGGCCGGCCGTATCGATGAGAAGCACTTCCGCGTTCCGGCGGATGGCTTCCTCGCGGGCAAGGACCGCGCGCTCGCGTACGGAATCGAGAACGGGGCTTTGAAAGTGTTCCATCCCCTCTTTGTCGAGCAGAACGCCGAGCTGCTCGATGGCGGCCGGACGATAGACGTCGAGGGAAGCAGTGAAGACCCGCTTCTTCATCGTGTCTTGCAGGTAGCGGGCGAGCTTCACGGTGGAAGTCGTCTTACCGGAACCCTGGAGACCGACGACCATGAAGACGGCCGGCGGACGTACGCGGAAGTTGAGCTCGGCGGCCTTGCCGCCCATGACCTGAGCCAGCTCTTGATAAACGATCCGGATGAAATGCTGTTCCGGCGTGAGACTCTTTTGAACTTCGGAGCCGAGCGCCTTCTGGCGGACGGACTGCACGAAGTCCTTTACGACCTTAACGTTTACGTCGGCTTCGAGAAGATGGGTGCGCAGCTGGCGGCAGACTTCGTCCAGCACCTCTTCGGTCAAACGGGTTTTGCCCGCGATGACCCGAAGGGTTCCGATGAATTTTTCCGTTAAACTCTCGAACATAGGCCGACAAAGTAGCTAGACGCCACGCGGTCGGCAAGCCGTCAGTGTCGAACGTTGGGCGATAGTTCCCTCGAGCACTCGCCGCGCGCCAACTCGCACGGCGGTACTGCGTAGGAGGGAGAGGGGAGAGCAAACGCTCCCTTAGAAGAGGAAAAAGCCAGTTTAAAAAAACTTCCCAATCGACATAATCAATAACAATTTAATAAGTGATTGCATATGGTTAAGCTAGTATTTACCGCGGCAAGTCATGCCTGATATGATTGGCTATGCACAAAAATTTAGTCCGCCTGCTTCCGGGGCTTCTTTTGGTCTTGGGAGCGCCAAATGACGTCTTCGCCGGCGATCCTTGCTCGCCGCCCGAGGTTTCCCCGGCGGTACTTCAGCCTGATGCCTGCCGAAGCGCCCCGAACCACTGTCTCGCCGACAGCCGCGGCCTGACCTCGGGTTACGTGCCCGATCGCCTCATCCCGCTGGAAACTAAGTTTCCGAAGGACATCCTCACCCTCAGCCACCCGGGACGCGGTCCGGAAGAGTACAAGGTAACTTCGAAAGGCGCGGTCTATAAGATGAACCCGCGCGGCGGCGGCTACGGCTACTACTTTTCTCCTCCCGGAGAAGAAGATCAGTCCCGGTACGGTTACGGCGACGGCTGGCAGTCCTCCATCCGGGACGGCCTGCACGCCAACGATTGGAATCCGACTCAAGCCGGGGCGGCGTGGTCCACCGGCACGGAGGCGCGGATCGAAAAGATTAACGGCGGAATGCGCATCAAGCGTTTCAACATGCCCAACTTCGTAAACGACAAAAAAGACTTCCTCGAGGCCGACGCCATCAACAAGAGCGCGAGCCGCGATTTCATGGACGCCATGATCAACGGGACGGACAAAGACGCGTGCCAAGGAGAAACCTTGGATAACGAGGTGCGGTCGGAATTCGATTTTCAGGGAGAGGTCAGCGACTATTCGGGGGCGCTCAATTCGAGCCTGCCCGTATTCCGGTTTCTGAATCACCTCGAGTATACGCGGGCTCCCAGTTCGGTCATGCAGTTCAACCGCCCCGCGGATCCGAGACTTCTCGGCAACTGGGTACTCGCCGAGTTCCTGTTGAATCTTTCCCCCTTCGCCTACCAAGGCGACGCCGCCGGGATCACCGACATGAGCTTCGCCGTTTACTCGTGGGGCCTGCGGCTCAAGGAAAATTCCTCCTACCGTTTTCTAACCTACAAGAAGAACGGGGATAGCACGTGGAGCTTCGAGAATCTCTCCGATATCGGCGCAAGCCGGGAGCGAACTAATTTGATGATCGCCCACCGAGAGGACGATTACACGGATCGCCAGTTCAAAAGCGGCAAGGCTTCCGGATTTCCTTCCGTGAATGCCAGTGTGCAGGTGCGGCCGTACGTGTTGATGACCCAAGGGCGCGATCCGGAAAGAAACAAAGGAATCGCCCTCTACTTCCCAGGTTCCGCGACCAATCGGTTCCAGACGATCGGAGTCAAAGACGGAAAGATCGTCTACGCGGAAAATCGGCTGCTCGCGGGGCTCATTGTCGGCGTCGGCGTCCCGATGGGAGAGAACCTGGATCAGATTGGTTACAACCTCACCCTTCGCCTCTATACGAACGGGCTGATCGAGCCGAGAAAGACTGCCCAGGGAATCCGGGAAGGACTCCGATCCGAAATCCTGGTCTTCTACGGAACGCCGGACCAGATCGAGCGAGAGATCTTGAAGCTCGAGAAAAGCGGCGCGCTCTAACTTCAGCTAAAAAATCCGCGCTTCGTGTAGCCGCCCTCTTCATAGAACGTATTGGCGATCTGTATTTCCAGCTCGTCGTCGTTGTGATTTAGCCGCCGGAAATTCTCCGAGATACGCCGGCGCGCCTTTCGGCAGAAGAGCCGTGTCATGCGGGCTTCCTGGGCGGAGGCCGCTTCTCCACGTTCCTCGATCAACCGCGTGGTACGGGCGACGGTCGCCGTCATGGCGTAGAGATCGATGGCGATGTCGGCCACCCGCCGAACCTGAATTTCGGCTTTGAGGATCTTCTTTCCGTACTTCCGAAGCAGCAGTTCGCACTCCATTCCGAACTTCGCCGTGTACTTCTCGATGGTGGCTTCTTCCCGGCTGAGCGACGGATGAATGCCGACGATGGAATCGGGCGTCCAGACCCGCCGCTGAATCCAGCGCACGCTGAAGTCCGATAGCACGCCGAGGGAGTGGAGCACGTCGTTCATCGGCTGCTTGAACACTTTCGAAATTTCAGTGAGCTGCTCGCCCGGGCCCTGGAGGCCGGAGAGGCCGATGAACAGGCGCAGGATTTCGTTCGCGCCTTCCCAGATGGTGAAGATGCGGGAATCGCGTACGGCCTTCTCGTAACCGTACTCGCGCATGTAGCCCGTGCCGCCGGCGATCTGTAGGCACTCGTTCACCGTCCGCCATTCCGCTTCCGTGCAAAACACTTTGCACATCGCCGTTTCCAGCGAGTAATCCCAGTCTCCGCGATCCATGAGATCCGTCGTGAGCCGGACCATGCTCTCCGCCGCGTAGGTGTCGGAGATCATGTGAGCGAACTTCGACTGGATGAGCTCGAACTCGGCGAGCGACTGGCCGAACTGCTTTCGCTGGTTTGCGTGTTCGTTCGCTTTTTGAATGATGTCCTTCGAGCCGAAGGCGCAAGCGCCAGCGAGTCCCATGCGGCCGTTGTTCAGCACGGAGACGGCGATCTTGAAGCCTTCACCGGCTTTTCCGATTACATTGGCTACCGGCACCTTCACGTCGACAAAGCTCAGAGCGGTCGTGGAGCTGCCGTAGAGCCCCATCTTTTTTTCCTCGGGGCCGCTGGAAAAACCCTCCATGTCCCGGGTCACGATGAAGCAGGTGAGCCTATCTTTGCCGTCGGGAGAGGCGGTCTTCGCGAACACCGTGAAAAAGTGGGCGAGCCCGCCGTTGGTGATCCAAATTTTTTCGCCGTTCAGGACGTAATGGGATTTATCGGCGGAAAGTACCGCCGTGGTGCGAAGGCTTCGCACGTCGCTTCCCGCGCCTGGTTCCGTGAGGCCGAAGGCCGCGATCCATTCGCCGGTCGCGAGCTTCGGAAGGTAGGCGCGTTTTTGCTCTTCGGTTCCGAACATCAAGAGTGCCTTCAGTCCGATGGACTGGTGCGCCCCCATCGTGACCGTGATGCTGGTATCGATCATGCCGAGCGCCGCGATCGTCTGGACGTAAGCGCTGTTCGAAAATCCGAAGCCGCCGTACTCCTCGGGGATGATTAGGCCGAAGAGGCCCATCTCCTTCATCCGGTTCATCAGGTCGTCCGGAATTTTCTTCTGATCCTCGATCGCCCAGACGTCTACTTCCTTCTTGAGCTTCGCGATCGCCTCCAAAGTCATGTTGAGGATTTCCTTTTCGGCTTCGGGGAAGCGCGGGAAGGGGAGGATGCGATCCGCTCGGAGGGTTCCGTGGAACAGCGATTTGCCTATCGAAGGCAGATCCTTAGGAGCGAGGTTCTTCTCAGGTGTGGTTTCCATTGGGCTCTCCGTGGATTTCGCGTCGAGTAAAAGCCATAGGGGATCGATCGGCAAGGCACCCGGCACAAATAAAAAGGGGCGATCCTCGGATAAAGATCGCCCCTTACATGGGTTGGGGGTTTAGGTCCCCTTGGGGAGGGAACCTAAATTGTTAAACTCTTAGTGGCCTAATGATTAATCGCGTTAGACCGCTTGCGTTATTCAGATACTCATTTCATTGCGGCAGCGCAACAAAAAAAGAGTAAGCCGGATGCAGCGCGTAACAAATGCGCCGTTTAGGTTGGAATTACCGGGGGTTACTTATTAGCGCCCGAGGTAACTGAAATGCCTTCGATCGCAAGGGTCGGGCATTCCTCGGAAGCGTCCACGACCTCGGTCTCCTTGGAAAGGCCCACCAACTGCTTTTCCAGGGCTTCGAAGAGGTTTCCCGAGATGAGAGTCTCCTGAACGAAGTAGGCGCGCTCACCGTTCACCCACCACTCGCCGCCCTTGGCGACGCCGGAGAAATCTCCGGTGACTGGATCGGTTTGGCCGGAGAACCGATGGACGATGAGCATGTTTTTCTGTTTGGAGGCGATGTCCTTGAGCAGAGTTTTCACGGGCGTAGTTCCACCGGCGACCACGATGCCGTGAGAGCCCAGCCCCGGAATTCCCGAGGGGCCGCCGCCGGCATGTCCGGTGGAAGTGCGTCCCAAGGCTTTCGCGGCGTAGTGATCGAGCATCACGTTTTTCCACGTTCCGCCTTCGAGGAGAGTTAGCGGACGAGCCGGGGTTCCTTCCCGGTCGAAAAGCGTGCAGCCGGCGCGATCGGTTTTCCAAGGATCGTCGAGAATCGTCAGCGACGGGTGGAAGAGCTTCTTGCCGAGCTCACCGAGCTTCCACCGCGAGGTTCCCTCGACGAGGTTTCTTCCGTTGAAATGATAGACGAGGGAATCGATGAGTATCTCGAGAGCGGCTCTCGGCGAAAAGACGACGACGCCCTTGTAAGTCTCCGGCGCTCCCTGATTGAGAGTCTCTATGAGCTCCGTGCGGAACTTTCTGGCGCTGTTGACGAGGCGGTCGGGCACGCCCGCCGCTTTGCGCGACAGATCGGAGAAATAATCGAAGCTCGTCATGCGGTCGCCCTCGGCTCCCATTCCCATGAGGCTCCAGCCGGCGGCCGTTTCCTTTTCAATCTTGTGGGTGCCGAGCGAGTTCATAACGAGAAAAAGGCTGGAGCCGATCTCGAGGCTTCCTTCGTTGAGTTTGAGGCGCTTGTCGCGCATCGCTTCGTCGGCAAGCAATTTAATCCAGTCCCGCTGAGTATGGAGAGAGACTTGGTGAAGGGCCGGATCGAAAAGCTCGGAAGGGGCTTCGCTCGGGACGTTAGCCGATTCCAAAATGTCGACGTGGGGATTGGGCGGGGAGAAGCCCGCTATCTCCACCGCGCGAAGGGCGATTTCCTTCAGCTCCTTCGGGTCGGTCGTGTTACACGACGCGAAGCCCTGCTTCTGATCGAGCAGCACCCGAAGCCCGAAATTGTAGCCCTCGTCCGAGGAGGCCAGGTGGTAGTCCTGCTTTTCGAGAGCGATCCGGGTTTTCGAGCTGAAGGAGGCGCAAACCTCCGCCTTCTTAGCCCCCGCCGACATCGCCGCCGAGAGAAGTTTTTCCGCCGTGTTCTCGAGCGCCGTGCGCTCCTTGATCAAGAATTTCATCCTTCTTGAATCCCTCCGATTGTGGCCTTGCAGCGTATGTAGGGCCCACCCGCGTCCACTTTCGCCGGTTGCCCCTTGCCGCAATAGCCGGACCCGAGATCCAGCTTGAACTCTTTCGAAACTGCATCCACCGTCGACAAAACCTGGAAGGCCTGCCCGGATATGGTGGCGCCCCGGTAGAGGTCCGTGAGCTTGCCGTTCTGGATCCGCTGCACCTTCTGGGCGCCGAACATGAACTCGCCGGTGGAGTCCGCCTGTCCGCCGAGCGGGCAGTCGACGAACCAGCCGTCCTCGGTCGAGGCGATGATGTCCTGCAAAGACTGCGTGCCGGGCATCAGGTACGTGTTGCGCATCCGGATGAGGGGCTCGTCCATGTAGAGCCACGCGCGGGCGTTGCCCGTCGGCTCGACGCCGTAGAGCGCCGCCGATTCCCGGTTGTGCAGATAGGAATTGAGCAACCCATCCTTGATGATGACCGTGTTACCCGCGGCGACTCCTTCGTCGTCGACCAGAAGGTCTCCGCCGCCGAAAGGAACTCCGTCGACGCGGCCGCCGTCGCACATGGTGACGAGGGGGCTTGCTACTTTTTGGCCCAGCTTGCCCGCGGCAACCGATCCGGAGAGCACGAAGTCCGCTTCCACGGTGTGGCCGATGGCCTCGTGGCAGAGGATGCCGACCATGGCGGGCGAAAGAATCAAGGTGGCGACGCCGCCGGGGGTGCGCGGAGCCTTCAGTAGATCAACGGCAAGCTTTGCCGTCATTTCCGAAAGCTCGTTCGAGGAATGTTCCTTGAAGAGGCACTCCCAGGCGCCGGTCTTTCCGACCGAGTTGCTGCCTGAGCTCATCTCGCCGTCTTTCGAGGCGACGGCGGAAAGCCGGAACTCGTTCCTGGCGAGACGGGAAATGGCGTTCGCTCCGTCGGAGGTGACGACGATCTTGTCCTCGAAAATTTCATTGTAGCCGCAAACGGAGCTGGTGATGCTCGAGGAGAGCGAGCGGGTCTTGCTTTCCGCCTTCACGACCGCGTTCAGCTTCTGATCGAGCGACATCGCTTCGAGCTGCTCGTAGCCCTCGAGGGTGAAGACGCCGCGGGCGAGTTTCGCCTTCGGCAGATCTTTCACGGCCGCTTTTTTCATCTGGCTGAGCGACCGGGCGCACTCGATGGCCCGCTTCAAAGTTTTTTCGAGGGACTCGGGCGATAAGTCGGAAGTCGAGGAGAACCCCCAAGCCCCTTCAACCAAGGCGCGGATGCCGACGCCGGAGGTAACGGATGACTTCGCCTGCTTCACCAGTCCTTTTTGCACCTGCAGGGACTGATTCTTTCGGCGGTGAAATCGGGCTTCGGCCCAAGTTGGGGAGTTCTGAATCAGTTTTTCCAGGCGATCGGCGAGTGGTTTCATTTTTTCGACCTCAGATCTAGAAAAAGCGTCGTCAAGAAAGGAGTTATCAGAAATCCGATTAGAAGCGTGACGGCGAACTGCAGAACCGGAGAAAGCGAGAACATCACCGTCTGGTTGATGGCGAACATACCTATGTGCAGAATCAGAAGCGGCCAGAACACGGGCTTCACGAGTTTTTTCGCGCGCCCGAACGCCAGACTCAGGTCGAGGTTTGGCTCCTGAGCCCGGATGAACGGAGCGTAACCGTAAATCGTGATGAAGTAGGCGCTGATGAAACTCAGCCACGGATTGGCGAAGATCGGCAGATAGAGAAGCAGACAAAGCAGCGTCGCCGGCACCCACCAGTGGTTGAACAGCCTCATCGCATTCTTAACGGACTCCCACACCGTGGGGTACGGACCGTCCGCGCTCTTTTCCAGCATCCAAAGCGTCGCTATCGAGGTCAGATTCGAGAGGAAAATGTCCACCGGAAGCAGGAGCGCCACCGCGAGCAGCATTTGATTTATACTGTGGACTCCGCCGCTCTCGGGAGTGAACAAAGCGAGCGCCGAGTACGGCAATTGTAGAAGAAGTAGGCTTCCGAAACGGCGGCGCAGATGGCCCATCGTCCGCGCGGTTACGGATGGCGAGACGGCGGTTGACACGATAGGGCAATCTTAACGAGGCTAGCCTCAAAAGTACACCGAGACCTCCCCATGGCTTCACAAACAAAGCATCCATTTCCCGCCCAACCGCTGAAAGTCGTCCGAATCGGAGGGGCCGATCGCGACATGGGACGTCAACACGCCGAGCAAGTCGGTCCCATCCTGCTGGAGGGGATGCCCAAGTTCTATTACGAGTTCTGGAAGCGTATGGTGAAAAACGAGCCCGCGGCGTTTCTCGATCGCCAGGCTTTTCGGGCGGTGCGCCTTCTCATCGAGAGGTTTCTCGTCCCCAAACTGATGAACGCGATCCCGGAGGGTGCGAAGCAGCGAATGGCCGGGATGGCCGAAGCCCTGAACGCGCCTCTGGATGAAATGATCGTCGCCATCGTGCTCCCCGACTTGATGCCGATGCTTCAGGCGTACATGACGAAGCTACGGCCTTCGCTCTTTATCGAGGCCCAGGCGCCGCGTTTCGGCTGCTCGAGTTTCATTTCGAACGGAAAGCATTTTCTGAACGGCCGCAACTTGGACTTTCCGGGCGTCGCCTATTGGGATCGTTATCCCGTGCTTCAGGTGACGGCGGTTCCCCACCGGTTGAAATTTGCTAGCTTTACCAGCGCCGGGGTTCCCTTCGGTGGAATCACGGGTATCAACGAGGCTCAAGTCAGCGTTTCGCTTCATCAGCATTACTGCAAGAAGACTTCCTTTCGCGGCCGGCTGCCTTTTTTCATCGCCGAGGAAGTACTCGGCAAGGCACGGACGATCGAGGAAGCCATCCAGATGCTCGATGAGCGGCGGGTCGCCACCGCCTGGGCTTTCGTCCTTTCCGACGGAAAGTCGAGAAAGGCCGCCGTCTACGAATGCCATCCCTGGGCGAAAGGGATCACCTGGATCGATGAGGGGTCCGCGTGCCTCGCGCACTCCAACTTCTTTCAATCCCGGGAGTGCCGGCCATCGGAGTACGCGACCAACGCGCGGATGAACTGGGACAACTATTGGCGCAAGCGCCGGCTCGAGGATCTGGTGAAGCACTACGGTCCGGATCTCACTCCGGCGCAGGCCTGCCAGATCGCAAGCGATCACTACGACCCGTATTGGGGCGAGGAAAAGTACGTCAATCGAACCGTCAGCCAGGTCTACAACATTCAAAGTGTAGTGTTCGATCCCGTCGAAATGGTGGCTTACTCCGCCGAAGGCAATGCGCCCATTCATTTGGGGTCTTTCCGGAAGTATGACTTGGGAGACGTGCTGTCCGGTGGAAGTGGATTGACCGATGAGGAGCATCCCGGTTTCCAATTCAAGGATCCCAAGGTGAAAGAGTCGAAGAAGGAGTACATCCTCAGCTTCATCGCCGGATTCGACGGAAAATTCGAAACGGCCCAGGTCCACTTGAAGAAGGCGCTAGAGACGGATTTCTGTCCCGAAGCGGCGCTGGTCGGCGCCGTCCTTCACATGAAGGCCGGCGAGTACAAGGAAGCGACCGAGCTATTGGAAAAGGGAAGGGTATGGGTCGAGGTTCGTAAACGCGAGCGGCAGCTGGCCCATTTCCCGCCCGAGTACTTCGAGGTCTCCCTCTTTCTCGCGCGCGCTTACGATCTGCTCGGCGAGAGGGCGAAGGCGATTTCCGTGTACCGCGAGATCGCGAATCACGCGGATCTGGACGACGGCAATATCCGCAACCTCGCGCGCGACGAGGGGCCATACACGCACACGAAGCTCGGGCGCATACTCATGCCCTATTCGACTTACATCCCATTCGAATAGAAGACAGAGCGACAGCGAGAGCGAGCGCAAGGAAGACTTCTTGATCTGGTGAGGGAGTTAGTGCGGTCTTACGTCATCGCCCCTTCCAGAAGGGAAGGTGTCATTGCGCTCGCTCCCGCTCTCGCTCTTCTCGCGGGTTCTTATTTTTCTGGGTTTTTGGTGGCGAGGGCGATCTTTTCGGCGCCGGCGTTTTTCGCCGCTTCCATGATCTTGACCGCCTTGCCAAGGACGATGGACTCGTCTCCGCGGATGATGACGATCTTCTCGGCGCCCTCGGCGAGAGTCTTCTGAAGTGTCTCCTGCAGCTCCGCCTCGTTCACCACTTTCTCGTTGATCGAGATTTGGCCGTCGGCTCCGACGGTAACGTAGGTGGGCTTTCCTTCCTTGCTGTCCGGGCTGACACTAACGCCCTTCGCCGTCGGCAGCTTCACGTTCAAGCCGCTTTCCAGCATCGCGGAGCTCGAGATCATGAAGATGATGAGCAGAACGAGAAAAATATCGGTCAGCGGAGTGATGTTGATCTCCGCTACGATCGACTCTTCCTCGTTTTCCGAAAACCGCATCGCCATTGGGTTACCTCAGGCCGAAGCCTTGTTCGCCTGGAGGGACTCGTCCAGGATTTCGTCCAGCGTGAGTTTCAGCGAGCTCAAGGTCTGGTTCGCGGCATTGACGAAGATGTTGTAAGCGAGAAGCGCCACGATGGCGACGATGAGGCCCGCGCCGGTGGCGACGAGCGCTTCCGAAATACCGCCCGCGACCACGGCGAAACCGCCCGATCCTTTCGCCGACATGTCGGCGAAAGCGCGCACGATGCCCACGACGGTGCCGAGCAGTCCCACGAAGGGGCTCGCGCTGCCGATGGTGCCGAGGATCCAAAGGTGCTTGCGGAAATGGGCCATCAGGCGAAGCCGGTTTCTCTCGGTAATCCGTTCGGCGGTCTCGCGCTTGTTCTTCGTGTCGATGGCGCTGAGGAACAGTTCGCTTACGTACGGCTTCTCTTTCAAGCAGGCGCTTTTCGCCGTCTGAACGTCGCCGGTTTTTAAGCTCTGTAGAAGTGTCTGCGAAATCTGTCCGAGCTTGGGGCGAAGGCTCAGGTAAACGAACGCGCGCTCGAGGACGATCGTCCAGGTGAGGACGGAGAAGAAGGCCAGGGGCCACATCACCCAGCCGCCAGTCGTAAAAAGATGCCCGAGAGAAAGATCCATGGTGGGGTTCCTTTCGGGTTTCAGGATAGCACAGCCCGGCGAACTGTGAACAGAACTCCACAATTGCGGCACACCGCGCCCACGTCCCTTTGAAAAAATAATAAGACCTTTTTGCGGGGTGCGTATGAGAGGGTTGAGGGCCTGGGTTCTCGCTATGACGCTCGCGGTGGGCGCGGGTTGCGGGAAACGGGAAATGGGAGCGGCGCGGCTGTCCGGCGGAAGCCAGGCGTTGCCGGGTACCGCCCTCGAGGCCTCCCAAACAACCTATCGCTACGCGTTTTCGGGCCAGATTCTCGACGGTAACACCGGAAAGGCGCTGCCCGACTTCGGAGTCTCGCTCCTTTCGGAAGACGGCTCGCTCAGCGCCCTGGTGAACTCGATGGGCGGCAAGAACGGCGTGTTCCACATCTCTAGAAACCCGCACGCCAACGATTCCGCCGTGAAGTCGGTGAAGCTTTTGATAACGGCGGTCAGTCACAAACCGCTAGTTCAACTCGTCCAAGTCGGGGCGGATTGTCTTGCGGGCCAGTGCCCGGGAATGAAGCCGGTTCCCTTGCGCCTTGCTCCTGCGGACTCGCCGTCGTTTGCGCGCGCCGCTTTCGCTCCGCTCAACGCCACCCAGCACATGGCGAGCGTTTCTCCGGGAGTGGTCTTCCAAGAGCTTTTGCAATCCGGAAAACTCGATCCCGAAATCCAGAAACTCTTTGGGACCGCGAAGAACGGCGACATCCTCGGCAACGTTCTCGTGATTTTGAACTCCGCCCAGGGTGCCGATCTTCAGCAGCTTCTTTCGGGTGCGAGCTCCGAAAAACTTAAGGCGCTGGGACTTTTCTCGGGAGCCGCCTCAGTCCTGGTGCCCCTCCTTACGACTACGGCGCCGGACGTTTCGAGCGCTCTCGCGGCGGCGAATCTCATCCTTCCCTATCTGGGACCGATTTTGAATCACCAGGTGGACGGAAAGAGCAGTCCGCTTGCCTCAATCCTGACCACTTTGCTCGCGGACCCGAGCTCGCAGCAGAATTTGACGAGTCTCATCCAGGCGATCGCCAGGGGAGATAAGAAGCAGACCGTTCAGTTCGCGATGGCGACGCTGCTTCCTCTACTTCAGGGTTTGGTCGGCAAGAAGGCGGGCACGACGGCAAATCCGTTCGAGAATCTGCTGTTGAAGTCCGTGATGGACCCGAAGTTCTTTTCTCTCATCAGTTCCTTGGGTTCCGCGCCGAAGGATCAGAAACTTTCGTTGCTTCTCGGTTACCTTCAGCCTCTCGTGCAGGCGATGGGCGGAAAGACCGCGCCCGAGGTTGCCTACCTATTCAATCTGCTGCTTCAGGACGGCGGAATCGAAGCGATTAAGAGTTTCCCGAAGGACTCCGCCGCGGTCGAGAAATTCGCTCAGCTGGTTCCCTTTCTCGAGCCGCTCGTGCGGGGCCTGAATGGTTCTCAGGGAGCGAAGCTCGCTGAGGCGCTCGCGCCGATCCTCTCGTCGGCGAATCCGGCGGCGGCCGTGCGGGATCTGCTTTTCCAGGCGACCGCCGGCGGCGCGGCTTCCGGCCCGCTCATTTCGGGTCTTCTACCGGCTCTCGCTCCGCTTCTTTCGGAGTCGGTACCTGGTAAGCAGCTTTTGTCCTCGCAGCTTCTTCAGGGGCTCCTGAACGGGGATTTCGCGAGTCTGCAGGTGACGAAAGATCTGCAGGGCTTCGCCGCGGTCGTCGTTTCGGGCCAAGCCCGGGACATTTTCAAGTTAGCTCAGCTACCAAACGTGGAAAAGGTCGTCGCTCTTACTCCCTGAGGAGTCTGTCCGAAAGCGCTTCCTACTACGCCATGCCCGGCAGGCCGGGCCATCGTATTTCAAATCAAGGAACGTTCTCGGTCGTCGGAGTGCTCGACGGCCCTATGGGGCCGCCTCCGCGCTCCTTCTCCCTATCAGGCCCGTTGAAACCCTAGAATGAGAGTGAGAATGGGTCTTAGAATGAGTGGGGGGCAGGTGCGTGCCTTTTCACTCATTCTAAGACCCATTCTCGCTCTCATTCTAAATTTCCGGCGGGTCCCGGCGGGGGCCCGCCCCGTTTTATTTCTTGTTCTCCCAAGCCCAGTGGGATTTGAGAGCGTCCTCGAGGGAACGCTTGGGCTTCCAGTCGAGAAGCTGTTGAGCTTTGGACGAGTCGGCGACCAGCGTGGGAGGATCTCCCGGTCGGCGTGCCTGAAGACTCGAAGGGATCTTTTTTCCGCAAACCCGGCTCGCCGCTTCGAGCACTTCCTTCACGGAGTGGCCCCGGCCCGCCCCGAGATTGAGCGCCGGGGGAAGGGCGACTCCGGCCTGCAGCTTCTCGAGTGCCAAGATGTGGGCCTCGATTAGATCTTCCACGTGAAAGAAATCCCGGACGCACGTGCCGTCCGGAGTTGCGTAGTCACTTCCAAAAATCGAAACCGGCTTTCCGGATCGCGCGGCTTTCAGCACGAGCGGGATCAGGTGTGTCTCCGGCTCGTGAGACTCGCCCCAGGCGAGCGAGTCGAGCGCCCCCGCCGGATTGAAATAGCGAAGGTTCAAAGTCTTGAGGCCCTTGGTGCGCGCGAACTCGTCGAGAACTTTTTCGCTGAGTTGCTTGGACTCCCCGTAAGGAGAAATCGGCGCGTGGGGCGTTTCCTCGGTAATGGGCTGAGTTTGCGGGAAGCCGTAAACCGCGCAGCTGGAGGAGTGAACGAACGCTTTTGCATTACGCCTGAGGGCGCCTTCGGCGCAATGGCGCGTCGCTTGAACATTGTTGCGCCGGTAAAGATCCGGTTTCTGCACCGATTCCGAAACGAGGGCGAGCGCCGCGAAATGGAGAACCGCGGAGACTTCGGGCAGGGCGTCCCAGGCCTTTCGTGCCGCTTCGGCGTCGGCCAAGTCCACGAGATGGGACTCCCAGTCCGCCAGTTTGGGAGGCGAGCGCCGATCGAGGGAGATCGGGCGGTAGCCTCTTTCCTTCAGCCGAAGGCAGGCGGCTCCGCCGAGATATCCCGAACCTCCGGTTACGACGACGATTCCTTTAGCCATGATCGAGTGTCAGGTTATCCGCCTTTGGGGCCTAGGAAAAGGAGGGAAAGAAGAAAGCGAGCATGGGCTTTCTCCAAATCCAAAAGGCCGCCGCCGCGCCGGCAAGGAAGGGACCGAAGGGGATGCTCGCCTTCAGATCCTTCTTCTGGCTGGCCATCACGGCAAGCCCGACGAGGCTTCCGATTCCGGTCGAAAGGATGATGACGATGAGGATGGACTGATAGCCGAGCCACGCCCCGATCATCGCGAGGAGTTTTACGTCGCCCCCGCCGAGTCCCTCCCGCTTCGTGAGCTTTTCGTAGAGATAGGCGATGGCGAAGAAAATCCCTCCGCCGGCGAGGGCTCCGAGAAGCGAGTCCTGCCACGTAACGTCGCCCGTTAGCAAGGCGGCGCCGACACCCAGCACAATTCCGGAAAGACTGAGCTCGTCCGGAATGATCCGGTGATGCAGGTCGATGACCGAAATGATGAGCAGAAAGGAAAGAAACACGCCGTAGCAAAGCATGCGGGCGTCGGGCCCGCAGCTGTAGGCGAGGCCAAGCCAGATGAGGCCCGAAGCGAGCTCCACCAGGGGATACTCGACGGAGATCGGTTTTTTACAACGGGCGCATTTTCCCCGAAGCCAGAGGTAGCTGAAAATCGGAATGTTGTGGAACCAGCGGATCGGCTTCTTGCACTTTGGGCAGCGGGACCCGCCCTTTACGACGGACTCGTCGTAAGGAAGCCGAACGATGACGACGTTGAAAAAACTGCCGAGAATGAGGCCGAAAATGAAAGCGAAGGGATAGAGAAAGGCGGGTTCGGCGAGGGTGTCTTGCCAGTTGCTCACGGAGCGATGTCTTTATTGTTGAAGCAGACCACGGCGGCTAGCAAATAGAAGCCGACGCAGACGGCTCCATACCCGACGGCGAGGGAAAACTCCTTCGCGCTGATCGTCATTCCGTAGGATGCCATGCTCTTCAGGTTGAAAATCTCGAGATCCGGAACCAGCGCTTTCGTGAACGTCCAGACGTGGGTGGCGAAAGAGTCACCGATGTTCTCATTCACGCGGTCGCGCATATGGCCGACGGCGAATATGCAGAGGGTCACGATGGCCGCCGTAATGGCCCCCGCGTTCACGGCGAGAAGATAGGTGACGGCCGAAAGTACCGCGGACTCGATCACGATCATTCCCATGGCCTGCCACAGGGCGAGGGCCGAGAAGTTGCCCTCGAAGCGGGCGCAGGTCATCCAGGCCACCACTCCCATGAGGGCGACGACACCCGCTTGAACGGTGACTTGGCCGACGAACTTGCCGACGAGAAATACCCAGCGCGAAACCGGTTTCGAAAGCACCATGTAGATGGAGCCGACGGTGAGCTCCCGGTGAAAGAGGCTGATTCCCATGAACACCGAAAACAGCGTCATCGCGATCTGGGTGCCGCCCAGCATGAAGTCGAGCAGCATCTTCGATTGTTCGGCGTAGCTCAGCTGACTTAGCAGCACGCTGAGCGCCATTGCCGCGAGAGCGAAGGAGACGAGCAGATAGAAAACCTTTTCGTAGAGCAGCTCGCGGATGGTGACCCAGGCGATTCGAAGCATGGCGGAAATCACGCGGTGGCCTCCGGGCTCGGGGTGAGGGGGGCTTCGGCGAATAGGGCTTCCTCGAGGGTGCGGCGGTGGGAGTTCACTCCGACGACGGTGATCCCCTGCTTGTGCATTTCCTCGAGCTCGCGCATGAAATTTTCCGTGCCGTCGATGGTGACGATTAGCCCGATCGGCCGTGTCTCGGTGACGTGAGCCTTCTTGAGGCGCTCGGACACCGTCGGTCCCGGATCCCGCACGATGAGGTCGAATCGCTCCTCGTTGTGAATGAGAAGATCCTCGATGGGCGTGTAGCTCGCGAGCCGGCCTTTTCTTAGCAGCGCGACGTCGGAGCAGAGCATCTCGATGTCCTGAAGGATGTGAGTGCTGAAGAGAATCGTCGCTTCCGGCATTTCCGTGTGCACGCGCTGAATGAGCTGGCGGATTTCGAAGCGGCCCAGGGGATCGAGACCGCTCATCGGCTCGTCGAAAACCAGAATGTGCGGCTTGTTGAGAAGCGCCTGCGCGATGGCGAGCCGCTGGGTCATGCCTTTGCTATATCCTTGAACGCGCTCGTCGCCCGCGTGCTTGAGGCCGACCAGTTCCAGCAGCTCCTCGGTCCGGCGGATCAGCAGCTGAGTCTCGAGTCCAAGAAGCTTTCCGTAATAGAAGAGCACTTCCCGGCCGCGCAAGAATTTCTGGAAACGCGGATTTTCGGGGAGATAACCGAGCATCGCGCGCGCGGCCCGTTCCGTCGACGGAATGCCGCAGATGAGAATCTGTCCGCTCGTGGGCTTGAGAAAGCCCATCAGCATCTTCAGCGTCGTGGATTTTCCGGAACCGTTGGGACCGAGGAGCCCGACGACGCGCCCTTTTGGAATGGAAAGGGTCAAATCCTGAACGGCGGTCTTCTTCTTGCGAATGCCCAGGCGGAATACCTTGGTGACGTCGGTAAGAGAAATTACGTCCGTTTCACTCATGGTTTTCGTCTCAGCTTTTCGGGCGATAAATGCCGGATCGTTCCAATGTGGGGTCGAGTTTGACCGGCACGATTTTCTTTTCAGCGGAATCGTATCGAAACGAGTGCACTTCGGCAAACAAGGGCCGGACCTCGTCGGGCATGTCCGTGTCGCCGAGAACGGAGGCGATCTCGCGGGTCTGGCTGACGAAGTGCGGCTGAATGTCGCCCATATTCGAAGGTTCCGATTTGTGCTCCTTGCGGAATCCGTCCAGCGCCGCTTCCCAGCTCGCCTTTTGCAGCGAGTAGACGAGGCTTCGGATCCGGACCATGAGACGCAACTTTCCTTCCTCGTCTTTCAGGGCCGGCACGAGGCCGATCGCCATGCGGAGCGCTTGGGCGAGGCTTCCCGTTTCACTCAGCAGGCGGATGCCGAGCGAAGGAAGCCACGGCGGCGCGCCGGTCATCTCCGCGGCGGTCAGAATGTGACCGGAGGCGGGCTTGAACTGCCCCATCTCGAAATAGAGGTGGTAGCCGAGCGTGTAGTGGGCCCGCCAGTTGGACGGGAAATTGCGAACCCACTTTTCCAAAATCAATTTCGCGCCGACGTTGTCGCGCAGAAAGACGGATAGAAACGCGCCGCCGAAGGGATAGGCTCTCGCGAAATTTCGATCGAGGCTCGTGATGGCGTCGAGCTGGGCGAACTCCCAGCTGACTTTTCCCGGTTCCACTTCCTTGGTCCGTGCCTTGTCCAGAAGGCGGAGCCAGAGAAGATCCGCCATGACGAAATCAAAACCCAGACTGTAGCGGCGCAAGGAATCGGCGTGAAAGCGCGCAGCCTGCTCGTACAGGCTGGGGGCGCGCTCGTCGAGACTCGCCAGCTCGCGTTCGGCCAAGTGCTTCATTCCGATGAAGCACACACATATGCCCGCGAAGGCGAACCAGGAGAGGGACCTTTTCACTGGACTCTTGATGGGCTTATTTTACTTGGAGTGGGCTTGGAGGGGGAAAGAAGAAAGTTGAGGCGAGAGGACAAGAACCACCAAACCGTCGGCAACAGGTTTTGGGGGGTTGAATGGAAATGGGTGATTTGGTCGATTCCCGTTTCCTCTTCGCCTCAACTCAATCTTCTTTTGCTCACGCCGGGTTCAACTTCTGCTAGCTCGCTGCAACTTGCCGGCGCTACGTGCGGCCCTATTGCAGGGTGTATGCCAGCTGTGCACACTGAGATGTAATATAAGTTATTTCAATTAGTTAAGTCATTTTTTGGCGTTTGTTTAGAGACTAGTCTCAGGGGCTTTTTGGCGGGGTTTTGATACCCATTTTGGAACCGGATCCGGGTTGTTCCGAAGCACAAATAATTCAACGTGTTAGAGCTTGGGGGGGTCTCCCTTTTTGGGACCGGCTCCAGGAACCGGTCCCGTTTGGTTCAAGCCTGTAAGAATCCGGCTGGAAGTGTCTAGCAGATCCCGCTTTTTGCTTCTCTAGACAGGATCATTAATCAATATTTTCAAATGGTTGATTATTGGATTGGGTGGCATTGGCATTGCTTCGTACCAAGGTATGTTGAAGTACGGACGCCGGATTAGGTTTGAAGGAAAGACCCGCCTTTGGGTGATTGGCCTTTTGGCCCTGCTCGAGGCGGCGCTGGTGGGAATGCTCTGGACCCGGTCCCAGTCGCGGGCGGAGATGGCTTACCTGATGAAGGTCGGCACCAAGTACGTCCTGGCCTGGAAAGACGATACCGCCCGTTTCGATTCCGCCGTCTATGCGAGCCTCGGCGATGCCGTGCGTTTCGCCGATGAGCTCGGGCTTCACCGCGGCCGCAATCTGCTCGATACCGGCGATGTGGAGTACCTCGCTTTCAACGATCGCCCGGCGGGCTTCGTGGTCCAGTGGAAGATTTCCCAACAGCCTTTTCTCAATCAGCTGACTTTCAATAGCCAGGCCGAGGCCAAGTACTTCGCCGACTCCATCAAGGGCGGCTCGTACTCGCCGTCGCCCTTCGGCCACTCGCTGCTGTTTCTGCCCAAATCCAACTAAGGCCGAGTCCGGGACCGCGGAAAGCCATTTCCCCGCGAAGCCCCACGCAACGTCCGCCACCCACCGGTAGCTTCTGGACAAAAACGAGCTTTTTCTATTACATAGAGACCTCACGTTTTCGTTCAGGAGGCCTTCTCTAGTGACTCTTCCGAAAGTTGAATTGGCGTCGGGTAACGGTAAATCGGACGCCGTAGTACTTAGTTGGTTCAAGGGCACCGGGGAAAAGAGCACGAAGCCCGAGTTCGCCGGCGACAAGGCCACGGACATCGAGGCGCTCGAAAAGAAGCTCACCCAGAGCAAGCACTTCGCCGGCAAATCCCGGGAAGCGAACCTGCTGCGATACTATTCGTTCGGCGGATTCGACAATACGATTCTTCTCGGCCTCGGCGCTAAGAAGGATCTCGGCGAAGAAGAGCTTCGCCGCGCGGGTGGAGCAATTTTCCAGCTGCAGAAGAGAGAAAAGCTTTCCAAGGTCACTCTCCGGGGCGACGCGGTTTTTTCCGCCGTTCAGGAAGCCCAAGTCGGCCCCTACCTTCAGGCGCTGGCCGAAGGTTATTGGCTCAGCTCCTACGAGTACAAGGATTTGAAAAAGACCGAGCCGGAAGCCTTTCATCCGGCCGGACTCGAAGTCACGGGCCTCAAGAGCTCGTCGGCGAAGAAAGCGCTCGAACGGGGACTCATTCTCGCCCAAGCGGTGAACTTCACGCGCTCTCTCGGCGACCGTCCCGGTAACTATCTGACTCCGACGATTCTCGCCGAGCTCGCGCAGAAGATGGCGAAAGAGCACGGCATCGCCTTCCGTGCTCTCGGCATGAAGGAGATGCAGAAGGAAAAGATGGGACTTTTCGTCGGTGTCGCTCAAGGATCGAGCGAGGAACCGAAGCTCATCGTGCTCGAGTACAAGGGCGGCAAGAAGGGCGACCGGCCCATCGCGCTCGTCGGTAAAGGCATCACCTTCGACAGCGGCGGCATCTCGATCAAGCCCGCCGCCAAGATGGAAGAGATGAAATACGACATGATGGGCGCGGGCGCCGTCGTCGGAATCATGCAGGCGGTCGCCGCCTTGGAACTTCCCCTGAACGTCACGGGCTACATCGCCGCCGCGGAGAACATGCCGGGCGGGCGCGCGCAAAAGCCGGGCGACATCCGCGTCAGCATGACGGGCAAGACCGTGGAAATCGTGAATACGGATGCCGAGGGACGGCTCGTGCTCGCCGATACCATCGAGTACGCGCAGAAGGAAAAGCCCCAGGCCCTCATCGATTTCGCGACCCTTACCGGCGCAGTGACCGTCGCTCTCGGCGGGGTCACCTCCGGCATCATGGGAAATCACGCGGGCCTCATCCAGCGGATGAAGGACGCCTCCAACGCGACCGGCGAGCGTGTGTGGGAGCTTCCGCTTTACGACGAGTACGAAGAGGATCTGAAGAGCTTCTACGCCGACATCAAGAACAGCGGCATGCGCGACGCCGGGTCCAGCAAGGGCGGCATCTTCCTCAAGCATTTCGTCGATCCCAAGCTGCCTTGGGTGCACTGCGACATCGCTGGATCCGCTTGGGGGCGTTCGGACGTGAGCTATCTCTCGAAGAAGTTCGCCACCGGCGTGATGGTCCGTCTCATGACGAACCTGCTCGAAAATTGGAAGCCGCTCTAAGTCCGGAGCCGGGTATAATGGAGGGAACCCTTCTTCTCTCCTATGCCCCAACTAATCAAACGCTTCGTAAGTCTGCTCATCATCGCGGTTTTCGCTCTTCAGACTCCCGTTCTGCATGCGGAATCCATCGACGATAAATTCTCGGGTCCCCAAGGGGACGTGGGATTCATTCATGGCAAGGGATACGGCAAAGTTCTAATGCGGATTCTGATTTTCGGCGCCATCCCGCATCAGGGCGTGCACTACATGCCGGAAGGCACGGACCTTCTTTTCGGCATTCTCTACGCCGGTGGGTATAGCGATGAGACGAAGCTGAACGGCATCAACATCCGCCGCCGCAAGGTGGCCGAGCTCATTGAAATCGATCTCGAGGACGTCATTGCGGACGGCCGCGAAATCCCGAAGCTTCAAGACGGCGACATCGTCAGCATTCCGTTCAACTGGAGAAAGAGCTACCAGGAGATCAGCTTCTTCGTGGGCCTCATCTCCGCCGTGTCGAGTCTCATCATTTCCATCGTCGCGCTCTCGCGCACAAACTAAGAACACCCAGTCGGCCGCGGCGAAATGGGCTTAGGCCTTGGCCGTTCTTTTGCGGTCGGCTTCCGCAAAATGCGACAGCTGGTCGGCGTGAGCCTTCTTGAACGAGGGGCGGTCCGTGACCCGGGTCACGTAAGACTCGGTCGCCGGCCGGTCGCCGAAAGCCCGAACTTTGCGAACGCGCAGGACGTCCGCCATCAACAAGTCCGCGACGGTAAAGCGGTCGGCGGCGAGCCACTCTCGTTCGCTCAAAACCTTCTCCAGCTGCTCGAGGCGATTGCCCATCCACTTGGTAAGACCATTGTCCTTCGCGCCAGTTACTTCAAGGAACCACCACGGAACGGAAACCATTTCGATCGAGTTGAGCGCGGCAATCGTCCATTGCAGCGTCTCCGCTTCTCCCGCCGGATCGCGCGGCATCAGCTTTTCACTCTTTCGCGCGAGATGCAGAAGCCCCGCTCCGCTTTCGAACACGTTCACCTTGCCGTCGCTTAAGTAAGGAACTTGTCCGAAGGGCTGGCGCGATAGGTGATTGGTTTCCCGTCCGTCGAACGGAACCGTTTGCACTCTATAAGGCAGCTCCGCTTCTTCGCATGCCCACCTTAGCCGTAGATCGCGTACGAAACCGCGAGGCCCCTCGGGCACCCAGTCGTAGGTCCATAGGATCAGTTCGCTCATGATGCCCTCCCTTGCGGCCGCGTTCCGAGGATAGTTCACCACCGCGCTACTCCGCACGAATAAAAAAGGGCGGGCCCGGTTTCCCGGGACCCGCCCTTTGAACTTACCTAGAGGTAAGATGGCGCGTCGGCTTACATCATGCCGCCCATGCCACCCATTCCTCCCATACCGCCCATGCCGCCCATTCCACCGCCACCGCCGTGACCGTGGGGCTCTTCTTCCTTGGGCCGATCGATGATCAGCGCTTCGGTCGTGAGCATGAGGGCCGCGACGCTCGCCGCATTTTGCAGCGCGCACCGGGCGACTTTCGTCGGGTCGATCACGCCCGCGGCCACCAGATCTTCGTACTTCTCTTCGTGAGCGTTGAAGCCGAAGGTGGGGCTCGTGTTCGTGCGGACCTTCTCCACGACGATGGAGCCTTCGAAGCCCGCGTTCTGCGCGATTTGGCGCAGCGGTTCTTCGACAGCCCGGCGGATGATGTTCACGCCGACCTGTTGCTCATCGGGGAGTTTCAGATTTTCGAGTACCAGCGAAGCGCGGATGAGGGCCGTTCCGCCGCCGGGAAGGATCCCTTCCTCGACCGCCGCGCGGGTCGCGTGGAGCGCGTCCTCGACACGGGCCTTCTTTTCCTTCATCTCGACTTCGGTGGCCGCGCCGACATTGATGACGGCGACGCCGCCGACGAGCTTCGCGAGACGCTCCTGGAGCTTCTCCCGGTCGTAGTCGGACGAGGTGTCTTCGATCTGCTTGCGGATGAGCTTAACCCGGCCGTCGATCTCGGCCTTGTTGCCGGCTCCGTCGACGATCGTGGTGTTCTCTTTGTCGATGGTGACGCGCTTCGCGCGGCCCAGCTGATTGAGCTGAGTCGCTTCGAGCTTGCTGCCCATCTCTTCCGCGATGACATCTCCGCCCGTGAGGGTCGCGATGTCCTTCATCATTTCCTTGCGGCGATCGCCGAAGCCCGGGGCCTTGATGGCCGCGATCTGAAGCGTTCCGCGCAGCTTGTTGACGACGAGAGTGGCAAGGGCTTCGCCTTCCACGTCTTCGGCGACGATGACGAGCGGCTTACCGGCCTGCACGACCTTTTCGAGGACGGGCAGGAGGTCCTTCATGTTGGAAACCTTCTTGTCGTAAAGAAGGATGAAGGGGTTGTCGAAAATGCACTCCATCGTCTCGGCGTTCGTGACGAAGTAGGGCGACAGGTAACCGCGGTCGAACTGCATTCCTTCCACGACTTCGAGGGTCGTCTCCGCCGTCTTGGATTCCTCGACGGTGATGACGCCTTCTTTGCCGACCTTGTCCATGGCTTCGGCGATGATTTTGCCGATGCCGGGGTCGTTGTTCGCGGAGATCGTGCCGACTTGCGCGATTTCCTTCTGATCCTTGACCGGCTTGGACATCTTCTTAAGCTGCTCGACGATGGCGGAGACCGCCGCGTCGATGCCGCGCTTGATGTCCATGGGGTTCTGGCCCGTGGTCACGACCTTCGCGCCTTCGCGGAAGATGGCTTGGGCGAGAACGGTCGCCGTGGTGGTGCCGTCGCCGGCGTCGTCGCTCGTCTTCGAAGCGACTTCCTTCACCATCTGCGCGCCCATGTTTTCGAACTTGTTCTCGAGCTCGATTTCCTTCGCGACCGTCACGCCGTCCTTGGTGACCGTGGGGGCACCGAACGACTTTTCGATCACGACGTTACGTCCGCGCGGTCCGAGGGTAACCTTCACCGCTTCCGCGAGAATGTTGACGCCCCGGAGAATCGACGCCCGGGCTTCTTCGTTAAAACGCAATTCCTTGGCAGCCATGGAATACTCCTTAGTTAAAAGTGATTAAGCCTTTTCAATGACGCCGAGGATGTCCTCTTCGCGCATCATCAGGTACTCGGTTCCGTCGATCTTGATCTCGGAGCCGGAGTACTTACCGAACAAAACCCGGTCGCCCTTCTTTACTTCGAGGGGCTGCTTCTTGCCGTCTTCCAGCACTTTGCCGTTACCGACCGCGATGACTTCGCCCTGCTGGGGCTTTTCCTTCGCGTTGTCGGGGATGATGATCCCACCCTTGGTACGTTCTTCTTCTTCGAACCGCTTCACGATCAAACGATCGTGCAAAGGACGAATGTTCATGGTCTTCCTCCTAAAGTCTCGGGACTCAACGTCCCAATTTTGTTGGCAAAAAAATCTAAGTTAATTCAAACCGCACAGTATTCTGGTCACACCCCCGGGAAAGTCAAGGCGGGCTAGTGACTATGGCCACATCCCCCGCTTCCGCATCCGCCCTTGGGCTTCGGCTTTTCCGGTGCCGGGGTGGCTGAGGCCGTCTCCGACTTCGTTCCACCCGAGGAACCGCCCGAGCTCGATCCCGGTTTCTTGTAATCCGTCTTGTACCAGCCTCCGCCCTTCAGCTGGAAGCTTGACCGGGAGACCAGCTTGCGCACCGGACTGCCGCAAGTAGGGCACTCGGTAAGCGGTGGCTCCGAAATCTTCTGAGAAATTTCAAAGGCCTCCTGGCACTTTTCGCACTCGTATTCGTATATGGGCATCGTTTCGGCCTCTGCCGTTTCTTTTTGCGAGAGAAGCATGGGAATACTCTTTTTCGGGTCAAGACCACAAGAGGGAATTCAGGATGGGTTTCCGTCGGTTGACTTCGAACAAGCGGTTCCCATACTACCCCCGAGCGAAGAAAGCCGGTTCCCGAGTGAGCTGGTAACTATTTAGATTTATAGACTTTCGGCGAGCGGCCCGGGGGCGCCGCCGGCTAAAGTGAAGGAGTGAACAATGGGAAAAATTATCGGTATCGACTTGGGAACCACCAACTCGTGCGTGGCGGTCATGGACGGCAACGACACCCAGGTGATTCCTAACGAGGAAGGCGGGCGCACAACCCCGTCCGTCGTGGCTTTTACGAAGGATGAGGAGCGGCTGGTCGGCCAGGTGGCCAAGCGCCAAGCCATCACCAACCCCGAAAACACGGTTTATTCGGCCAAGCGCTTCGTCGGCCGCAAGTTCGACGAAGTCGGCAACGAAATGAAGATGGTCCCTTATAAGGTCGTCCGCGCCGACAACGGGGACGCCGCCATCGACATCAAGGGCAAGAAGTACGCTCCACCCGAAATTTCGTCCCACGTGCTCGCGAAGCTGAAAAAGTGCGCGGAAGACTATCTCGGACAGCCGGTGACCGAAGCGGTCATAACCGTCCCCGCCTACTTCAACGATGCCCAGCGCCAGGCGACTAAAGACGCCGGACGTATCGCGGGCCTCGATGTAAAGCGCATCATCAACGAGCCGACCGCCGCGGCCCTCGCGTACGGCTTGGACAAGAAGAAAGACGAGAAGATCGCCGTATACGATTTCGGCGGCGGTACCTTCGACATCTCGATTCTCGACGTCGGCGACAACGTCGTCGAAGTGAAGGCGACCAACGGCGACACGCACCTCGGCGGTGACGACTTCGATCACAGAATCATCGAATGGCTCGTTGCCGAGTTCAAAAAGGACCAGGGCATCGACCTCGGGAAGGACAAGATGGCCCTCCAGCGCCTGAAAGAGGCGGCGGAAAAGGCCAAAATCGAGCTTTCCTCCGCGATGGAGACCGAAATCAACCTGCCGTTCATCACGGCGGACGTTTCCGGTCCCAAGCATCTTCAGATCAAGCTTTCGCGCAGCAAGTTCGAACAGCTCGTCGATGACCTCATCGAGCGCTCCATCGAGCCTTGCCGCAAAGCCTTGAAGGACTCCGGTCTTCAGGCGAGCCAAATCGACGAGGTCGTTCTCGTCGGCGGTTCGACCCGCATCCCGAAGATTCAGGCGAAGGTAAAAGAGTTCTTCGGCAAGGAGCCGAACAAGTCCGTTAATCCGGACGAAGTGGTCGCCGTCGGCGCCGCCATTCAGGGCGGAGTGCTCAGCGGCCAGGTGAAAGACTTGCTCCTTCTCGACGTGACGCCTCTGTCCCTCGGTATCGAAACCCTGGGCCACGTGTTCACGAAGTTGATTGAGCGCAACACGACGATCCCGACGAAGAAGAGCCAGATCTTCTCGACGGCGGAAGACAATCAGTCGACGGTGGAAATCCACGTGCTCCAAGGCGAGCGCGAGATGGCCTACGACAACCGGACGCTTGCCCGGTTCCAGCTGGCCGGACTGCCCCCGTCGCCCCGCGGTCTTCCCCAGATCGAAGTGACTTTCGACATCGACGCGAACGGTATCGTTCACGTCGGCGCGAAGGATCTTGCGACCGGTAAGGAGCAGTCGGTGAAGATCACCGCCTCCAGCGGTCTGAAAGAAGACGAGATCAAGCGCATGATCAACGACGCCGAAAGCCACGCGGAAGAGGACAAGAAGAAGCGCGAGCGCATCACCCTGAAGAACAACCTCGATAACCTCGTCTACTCCACGGCGAAGCTCATCAAGGAGAACGAGGCGAAGGTGCCCGCTCCCTTGAAGACGGAGATCGAGGCGGCGATGGCCGACGCGAAGAAGGCGGTCGAAGGCGAGGACTTCGATACGCTGAAGTCCAACTACGACAAGCTCTCCGCTTTGTCCCACAAGCTCGCTGAAGAGCTCTACAAGTCGGCCTCCGCGGCCGGCGGCGGTGGAGCGGGCGGCCAAGGGGCTCCCGGCGGAGAAGGCAAGTCGGACAAAGGCGACGAGCCCATCGAAGCCGAGTTCCGCGAAGAGAAGTAATATTCGTCCCAGGGCGGCACCCCTCGCGGGGTGCCGCTTTTTTTTTGAAGTTTCGGGGCCCAGCTCTTAGGATAGCGGGCCATGGAACACACGATCTCTACCGTCTACGGCCGCGAAGTTCTCGATTCCCGGGGTAACCCGACGATCGAAGTGGAAATGACTCTTTCCGACGGAGCTTGGGGAAGGGCGATCGTCCCCTCCGGAGCGAGCCGCGGGGAAAACGAAGCCCTCGAGCTTCGCGACGGGGACAAGAAGCGCTACCTCGGCAAGGGAACTCTCAAAGCGGCGAAGTGGATCAACGAGGAGGGCAAGAAACTTCTCGCTTCCAAGAAGTTCACGCTGGCGAGCCTCGATAGACTCCTCCTCGACACCGACGGAACCGAGCAAAAAACCAAAATCGGCGGCAACACCATTCTCGCGCTCTCAATGGCTTACGCGCACTCGGCCGCGGCCTCCGAGAAAAGACCGCTCTTTGTTGCCTTGAACGAGTGGATGGGGCTCTCGCCGAAGGATATGAAGCTGCCCATTCCGCTGATGAACATCGTGAATGGCGGCATGCACGCCAACAACGGGCTCGAAGTGCAGGAGTTCATGATCGTGCCCCACGGCTTTTCGGATTTCGGATCGGCGCTGCGGGCCGGCGCCGAAGTTTTCCACCATTTGAAGGACCGCCTTCACCACGCGGGTAAGTCGACGTCGGTCGGGGACGAAGGCGGCTTTGCCCCGGAGCTCGCGAACAACGAAGCGGCGATTCAAGAAATTTGCGCGGCGATCGAAGCGGCCGGATACCGGCTGGGCGAGCAGGTCGCCATTGCCATGGACTCTGCAGCGAGCAGCTTCTACAACAAGGAGAAGGGCTGCTACGACATCAAACTGAACGGAAAATCGACGGCGAACAGCGCCGAAATGCTCCAGTTCTACGGCCAGCTTTTCGAAAAGTATCCCATCGTCAGCGTCGAGGACGGCCTCGACGAGAATGACTGGGCGGGCTGGCGCGAAATGACGGCGAAGTTCGGCCGCAAAGTGCAGCTCGTCGGCGACGATCTGTTCTGCACGCAGACCCGCTTCGTGAAGCGCGGCCTCGAGGAGAAGGCGTCCAACGCGGTTCTAATCAAGGTGAATCAGGTCGGCTCCCTCACGGAAACCTTCGAGACGATGGCTCTCTGCCGCAAGAGCGGCTGGCGCGCGGTCGTCTCCCACCGCTCCGGCGAGACGGAAGATACGACGATCGCCCATCTGGCTGTCGCGAGCGGTTGCGGGCAAATCAAAACGGGATCCGCGTCGCGGTCCGAGCGCATGGCGAAGTACAACGAGCTGCTTCGCATCTCGGATAACGCGGCCCGCGCCGGAAAACCGATCGCCTTCGCCAGATGGGGTTGAAACCAGCGTTTCTGATCCTTCTTTTCTGCCTTCCGGGCCTCGCCGCGTCCGGGGGGTGCAAAGGAAAGCCCGGTGTTTCCCTCAAAGACGAAAAGAGGGCAGCCGCCCGCGCTGAGGCCCTGAGAAAAGCGAATCAAGAGAGCTACGACGCCGCTCTTAGGCAGACGGCGCTCACTCCGATTGCCCCGGAGGAGATCACGACCCTGACCCACTTCGGCCGCTCTCGTCTTACCGACAGCTTCCGTACGATGGTGCGTAAGAAGGGGGAGAAAGGCGATCCCGTCGAGCTTTCCTCCCAGCTCTTTCTGATTCCCGGCACCGTTTACGAAATCATTTCCCTCGAGATGCGCCCCGGAGTCGATGCCGCCTACGAGCGCGATATCGTCTGGCAGAAGCACAAGGAGTTCGTCTACCTCGGCACCCACCACCTCGATTTCTGCTCGGGCCCGAGCCCGCTTCGCCTTCACGGCGCCCTCGATGCGGGCGCCGTCGCCGCGCGCGACGGAGAAGGGAAAGTCTGGGTCGTGCAGCCGAAGCCCGAGTGGGAGTACGAGAAGCGCCTGCAGGGTTGTCTCGTCGATTCAGGGGTGCGCTGCGGAGCCGTCGGCCCGACGAGCGATCGTTTCCTCTTTCTGAAGGACGACGCGAAGTGGGGCGGTTCGCGCGAGATGCCCTACAAGGAACGAATCATCGAGATTAAGTACGAGATTGTGTTTCGCTAGAGCCGGCCCGTCAGCATCCAGAGGAGCATTCTAAAATCCGAGATGAAGGACCAGAACGGGTACTTGAAGGTCGCGGGGCGATTGCCCTCGACGTAAAAGTGCGAGTACCAGGCGAAGGCATAGGCCGGAACGAAGGCGAGCGGGACGAGTAGCGGGCGTCCGTTCCAGAGAGCGGTAGCCGCGAGAGTGAGACCGAGAGAAGTGCCGACGGCATGCCAGCGGCGGGTGGAACGTTTCGAGTGCTCCTTCAGATAGAAGGGCCAGAACTCACGATAGCTCTGAATCCTCGGTGTCGGGGGTAGCATCGTCCTCTTCCTTGTGCCCTCTCGGCGCCTCGCTGGGCACGATAGCGGGCACCAGCTTTTCGAGCACGACCAGGCGGCGGTCATACTTCGTGTGGGGAAGTTGATACGCCTTATCGAACTTCACCCGGAACTGCTTTTTGAAGCGGTTCTTGATCTCGGCGAGCTCCGGCTCCACGCCCGGGCCCTTCATGAAAATAAGCAGGCCGCCCTCTCCGAGGCAGGCGGAGGTGCGCATGCACGTCTTGTCCATGGTCTCGACCGCGCGGGTGATGATAGCCGGAACCTTCCGCTGGAAGCTGCGGCTTACCACTTTGTGCGGGAAAATCTCCCAGTTCTGCAGCTTGATGTGTTTGCAGGCTTCCCGCAGAAACGCGATCCTCTTCGGGCGGGGCTCGCCGAGGATAATATGCAGGTGCTGGTAACGAATCTTGAGGGGGATGCCCGGGAAGCCGGGGCCCGTGCCGATGTCGAAAAGGGGCGAAGGCAGGTTGAAGAGCTCGCCCACGATCATGCAGTCGACGTAGTGTTTCGTGACGATGGTGTCGAAACCGATGAGACGGGTAAGCTCCCTGTCTTGATTTCGATCCCTCATCAAATTATGGTACCGCCACAGCTGATTAAGCTGATTCGTACTGAGCGCAATCCCGCTGCGCTTGAGCTTCTTCTCGAGGCCCTCAATCGTCGGGCGCTCGGGATTTGATTTGTGAAACCTGCGAACCATAAGAGATTTTTTTGAGCGGCGTCACCGTACTCCATGAGGATAACCATGTCATCGCGGTTTTTAAGCCCGCGGGACTGCTTACGCAGGGGGATTCGACGGGAGATCCTTGCCTGCTCGATCTCACCAGAGCCTATATTAAGGAAAAGTACGCTAAACCCGGCAACGTCTTTTTGGGGCTGGTCCACAGGCTGGATCGGCCAGCGGCGGGAATCGTCGTTTTCGGGCGCACCTCGAAGGCGGCTAGCCGTCTTTCGGAGCAGTTTCGCACGCGTACCGTCGAAAAAATCTACCGCGCCTGGGTGGAGGGGGAACCTGATTACCCTCACGGCACCCTGACCCATCACCTCGTCGAGGGCGAGAAGAAGGTCGAGGTCCATCTCGCGCCGAAACCGGGGACGAAAGTCGCGACGCTCGAGTACCTGGTGCTAGCCACCATGGGAGGCATCACGCTTCTCGAAGTAAGACTCCACACGGGAAGAAAACATCAGATTCGCGCCCAGCTCGCGGCAATCGGAACCCCCATTCTCGGAGACATCCGCTATGGTGGAAAAAAGAAGGACGGAAAGCCTGGCATCGGCCTTCTCGCCTATTCGCTATCCTTCGACCACCCGACGCGCGAGGAGAGAATCGTAATCAAGGCGCCCGACTATGCGTTGGAGAGAGCGGGATTGAAGGCATGAAAGAAATCGACGCACTCGATGCGGCTTGGGCGTGGCGCCAACCTCTCATTGCGGAATTGGGTAAGCAGGGCACCGATAGTTACCGCCTGTTTTGCGGCGAGGCCGAAGGCATCCCTGGCCTCAAAGTGGACAAGATGGGGGACGCCGTATTCCTCTATCGCTTCGAAGGGCAGTGCGCGCTCAGCGAGGCGGAGTTGAAGGCCGCCGCCGAGTGGTGCCTCGCGAAGCTTTCGGTGAAGGCGGTCTACCTGAAAGACTTCGCGACGGATCGATCGAAGGCGACCGCTGCCGCCGAAGCGAACAAGAATCCCGTGCCGCTCGCGGGGGAAACGCTCCCCGAAGAGATCTCCATCCTCGAGAACGGCGTGCGCCTTCTCGTAAGGCCTTACGACGGTTTCTCGACGGGAATTTTTCTCGACCAGAGGGACAACCGCAAACTGCTAGCAAGCGACGTCTCCGGGCAGCGGGTGCTGAACCTCTTCGCCTATACGTGCGCGTTCTCCGTATACGCCGCGAAGGGTGGGGCCGAGGTGACGAGCGTCGATCTTTCGACGCGCTACCTCGATTGGGGAAAGCGGAACTTCGTCGCGAACGGGCTTAGGTCGGACGAGTACGAGTTTTTCGGCAACGATGCTTTTCAGTTTTTGAAGGGCGCGAGAAAACGCCTGCGGAAATTCGATTTGGTGATTTTGGATCCGCCGAGCTTTTCCCGGGACCGGGAAGGCAATGTCTTTTCGATCGCGAAGGACGCGGGCCGGCTCGCCGAGGCGGCGGCCGAAGTCGTCGAGCCCGGCGGGGCGCTGTTCTTCTCGTCGAATTACGAGCAATGGACGGCCGAGCAATTTCTGCAGGCGACGGGACTTCCGCGGCTTGGGGCGGTTCTTCCCTGGGTAGGCCCGCCTCTGGATTTCGAGAAACAGGAGCATCCGCTTCTCGCGGCCGTCATCGAATTGGCCTAGCGGGGAGGATCTTCCCAGAGGCATTCCCGGCGGGTCGGGCGGTCGCAACAACTCTTTATGAACTGAACCGCTTCGAGCTCTTCGGCGCCGAGACGGCTTCCCCGGTGGACTTCCACGGCGGGACCTTGCGCGGGCATGAACGGAAACCGTCGGAAGGCCTCGGTAGTGTGGGGAAGCGACTTCAGTCCGGCGGCCAGATTGGTCATTTCCCGGCACCCTCGGTTATTGCCGATGCGGTGGCACGCGGTACACGCGGCGGCCTGCGGAGAAACCAGGTGCTTTGGCTTCCATTGGTGGCTCATCCCCGCCCCCGCGCCCACGATCCAATACTTCCCGTTGGGATTGGACGGGACGATGGGCTCGCCGCCCAGCTTCACTTGGTCGACGTGCGGGCTATGCACGAAGGGATCGGCGTCGTGGCACTGGGTGCAAAGCGGCGTTCCGCCGGTGAGGATCGGTTGGGTCTCGATCTCGCGGGGGCTCTTCCAAAATTTCAAGCCCTTCGCGCTGGTCACGTCCGGAACCCACATGCCGCTGTGGCCTTTGTCCACGCGCGAAGTGGGCGCGATGCGGTTGGGGCGGCCGACGAAGAAGCAGGTGGCTCCCGTCTTGGGGCTGTGTCCGATCAGGTTGATGTCGTCGTAGATGTCGCTATGGCGCGAGCGGTTGAAATAGCGGCGGCAGAAAAATACCCAGTTCGTGTCGAAGCCCGGCTGGGCGCCGAGGCGGCCGATACGCGCGTAGGGCACGCAAGGGTTGATCCCGGAAATCCAGGTCTCGAAGGGAGTCCTGAGAAGGGAAGGATTGTCGCACTGGGTATGGTAGCCCCAGTGGTTCTTATCCGTAATGGAGACGCCCTTATCCGAGTTGAAGACGGGAATTTCTTCCCCATCCGCGCACCGGATGTGGGGGATCTTGCCCAGCTCCTTCTCGCAGTCCGAGGCGTAGTTCAGCATTCCGTACGGCTGTACGGAGGCCAAGGCAAGCCCCGACCAAATGAACAAGACAAGTCTCATTGGGGCAGGTATCTACCCAAAACCGAGGTTCCGGTTCAACCCTTACTTCGTGAGCGACCGCTCGCCGGTGAGCTTGCGCTTCACGGCTTGCTGGAGATAAACGACGGAGCGTTTTCCGCCGGGGATTCCGCCCCGGAGCAGAATCAGGTTCTCGTCGGCCTTCGCATCGACCACCAGCATGCTCTGGACGGTGACGTTGTCCGTGCCCATGCGGCCGGGCATCTTCTTGCCCTTGAACACACGGCCCGGGTACGTGTGCATACCGATCGAACCGACGTGGCGGAAGTACTTGGACGTACCGTGACCGGCGTCCTTACCCGCGAAGTTGTGGCGCTTGAGCGGACCCTGGAAGCCCTTACCTTTGCTCACTCCCTTCACGTCCACCCGGTCGCCCTTTTGAAACATGGCGCAGTTGAGGGTGGCTCCGAGAGCGACGGTCGGCGTTTCGCCTTCTTCGAGGCGGACTTCGAGGAGGTCCGTCTTCGCGGCCGTGTTGGCCTTCTTGAAGTGACCCGCTTCGGACTTCAAAACGTTTTGCGGCTTGCGCTCGCCGATGCCGAGCTGAACGGCGGCGTAGCCGTCGTTCTCTTTCGTCTTGAGCTGAGTGACGACGCAACCAGTGGTGTCCACCACGGTCACGGGGACCAAGTTACCGACTTCATCAAAAATTTGGGTCATTCCGACCTTACGGCCGAGGATGGCGAGCTTTTTCATTTGGAACCTTCACAGCTACGGGAAGTCTTCCGACCCGCCTAATGCGAGGAGGAACTTTACCCACCTACAAGAAGCTCCGCTTATAGCTTGGCGCCGCTCCCGTGGGCAAGGGGCAAAGATGGGCCCTCCTGAGATTAACAAAAATTAACGTAAAGCGTCGAAACCCCTCGTTTCTCTTTGGCTTTTTAAGGGGTTGGAGTGAACTAGCTTCGAATGGGTTGGGGGTTAGTCATGGGTTTTTGGCGTCAGTGCACGTTGCTCTCGCTCCTCGGGTGGGCTTCCGGGGCTTTTGCCCTTTCGTTTCGAGCGGCCAGTCTTCCAAACGAATTCGATCTTCCCACCCGCGGAAGCACTCTCCAAACTCCGCCCGCGGTCACCGAGACCCTCTCCTTTATAGCGCCCGATTTTAGAATGGGCGCCGGCGGTGCCGGCCATATCTCCTTCGGCGAGGCGGAGTTCTTCGCGGCCGAAGGCATGCCCCAGCTTCCGGTGGTCGTGAGGAAGTACGCGCTTCCCCCGGGCATGGAGCCCATTGTCTCGCTCTCCAAGGTTTCCGTGGAACGGTCCGAGCCGGTTCCCCAGATCTCCCTCGGCGAGGCCCCCTACACCTGGGGTCCGCAGCCCATGCAGTTCGTGGCGCCGGCCCGAGGCCGCTATTATCCCGGCAAGTTTTTCGAGTCCAAGGTCGTGGGCAGCGAGCTTTGGGTTTCCTTTTACCCCGTTCAGTACGATCGGGAATCTAAGGAGCTGGTCACCATCCGAGGCTGTGATTTCGCCCTCGACTTCGTTACCAAGCGCCACGTGTTTTACGTGCCCTCCGAGAAGGGACCTGAATCGCTTATCGTCACGACGAAGGCTCTCGCCGAAGGCGCCGAGAAATTGAAACTGTTTCACAGGGATTCCCTCGGCGTCGACGCCGAAGTCCTGTTGGTGGAGAGTCTCGCGAAAGAAGCTCCTGTCGCCGAAACCGAACTGCCGGACGGCTACAAGGACAAGGAAAACACGGAAGGCATTTTGCCCTACGATGCGGCGACCGGCGCGGGCTACCACTATGATCTTTCCCGCCGATTGATTGGCTATCTGTGGAAGCAATTCGCGGCCGGGAAAAAACTTCGGTACGTGACCATTCTCGGGGACGCCACCATCGTCCCGCCGAGCTACTATTTTTCGATCCGGGGCGCGTTCGGCCCCAACTGGGGCGTGACGGACGCCTGCTACGGCGCCGACGGAAAATGTCTCGCGCCCAAAGTCGCCGTCGGCCGGCTTCCGTACACGACGAACTCGGAAGTCGACAACCACCTGACGAAAATCCGAACGTGGCTTCAATCGGGCGAAGAGCCCGGGCCGGAGCTGGCTCTGTACGGGGGCAAGGCATTCCGCGGGTACGCCTACATCGGTGAGCTGGGCGCGTTGCGCGTGCTTTCCGACAAGACGTTGAATTGGAACGGAGTCGAAAAGTACTTCCGCACCAACGGCTCTTTCACCAAGGCGCAGACCATGCGTCTCGTGAGCGGCCCTCAGCGCGCGAAGGTGGTCTATTACCTCGACCACGGACGGGGCAACGAGTGGTACGTGGAGCGTGAGTTCGTTTCTTCGGCGGAAGTGAAGGCGGCAAAGCCGGCCCGTGACCGCATCAATCCTTTTCTCGTCACCATCGCCTGCACGAACGGAGCGTTCGATCGGGCTCTCGTCGACGGAAGCGCCTTCGGGCCGTCTTCCTCCGGCGATGAGTCGGTCGGCATGGCGCTCTTGAAATCGCAGGCGGGCGCCGTGGGATTTCTCGGTTCCGCGCGCCCGGCGCTCGGTAATCCGCTCTATCAGCTCGATCCTTCGGGCAATCTGGTGCTCACCGGAAGCACTTACGGCTTGCAGCTCATGGATACGTTCCTCCGCAGCTATCACACGGAAACCGAAGGCCGGGCAGGGGATCTGGTTTTGAAAGCGCTTCAGAAGTATGTGGCCGGAGCGGGAAACAATCTCTCAGACGAGTCGCATTTGTGGACGGTGCTGAACCAGGAACTGCTGGGCGATCCGGTCGTGCCCATGTTGCCCAGACGGAAGTTCTCCAGGGGCGGGCCCGGTGCCCGGCTGGGAACGGTGTTTCCTCGTCCCGCGCCCCCGACGGGTTTTCCCTACTTCAATCTCGCCGAAGACGTGAGCCCGGTTTTCCCGCTCAACCTCGACGCGGGTGAGGGCGTGAAGGCGACTCTCTTCAAAGTCGACCGCGCTCGCGACCAGGAGAAGGTGATCGCCACGAAGACTTTCGGGCCGGGAATCGCGACGTGGAAGTACGAGCCGGACGCGGAGACCGCGAGCGGTGTTTATCTACTGAAGTTAGAGAATACGAAGGGTGTGCCGGTGGAACGGCAAGCGTGGTTCGGGGCGAGCCAGCCCGTTACTCCCCAATTTTGACGTTGCGGGCGAGTTTTTCGAGAAGCTCGCGATCGGATTCGCCATCGCCTTCGACCTCCAGGTCGACTTCCTGCATGGCTTCCTTGAACTTCTCTTCGCTCTCGAGAGACTCCTTGATCTTGTCCATGTACTCGCCCGGGTACTTCTTCATGAGGCGGTCGATGTAGGAGTCGAGACGCTTCTCGGCTTTGTCTTTCTGATCCGATTTCAGCTCTCTCCAGTGCAGAAGATAGTGAAGGCGGCAGTAGCCGTCGGAGGTCGCGGGGCTTTTGCAGCGGCTGTGGGCGCAGATCTTGGTCTTCGAAGTTGTGGGCTTCGCCGCGGCTTTCGCTGCTTTGGCCGGTTTCGTGGACGGGGTAGCTTTTGGCTTTTTCGGCATAGAAGTTTCCGACTCCTATTAGGCGTCTAAATCCATATCGGCGGAATCTATCCGGAAGTTAAGGGTTAGTTGGCGTGGGCGGCGGGCTGCGCGGCAAGCTTCGGCCGGAGCAGGCTGAGCCGAAGGTGGGCGAGGTCAAAGCTCAAGTGGACCAGCGTGCCGGCGAGCCACCATAGGGAGACTCTACGACGCGGTCCGGTACGGAAGCGGTAGGGTACCGCCAGCTCCCGGATTCCGCCCGGGTTGTCCATGTGGGCGAGCAGCGTCAGGCCCAGGTTCACCTGGGCGAAGCCCCGTGGGAGCCTCGACAGGTGGCTTTGAAGGCAGGTGCGGGAAATCAAGCGGAACGGAGCCTCGGGCTCCTGCCATTCGGCGCCAAAGAGCAACTTCACCAGAGCGCGCACCGAACGGCCCTGGGCCTGGTACAGCCAGCCTTCACGGGGGAGATCCCGCCGCGCCAGCAGCAAGGTGTCCGGAGAGCGGTTTTCCCAAAAGGGTACGAAATCGGCCGGATCGAAGCGGCCGTTCGACTCCGTCTGCAAGATGTAGGTGCCTCGTGCCGCCTCGTAGCCCCGGCGGAGGGCGGCTTCCTTGCCCCCGTTCAGCTGGTGGATGACACGCAGAGTGGGCGTTTCCTTGCGGATTCGATCCAGCACCCGGCCGGTACCGTCGGTCGAGCCGTCGTTGACGACGAGGATTTCGAAGCTTTCGACCTCGTCCTTGAGGAAATCGGTCCATGCGCGCAGCGTTTCCTCGATGTGATCCGCCTCGTTGTAACAAGGCATCACGACGCTCAAGGCGATGGCGGATCGGATTCGGCGGTCGGGAGCGTTCGGGACGGTTTCCTGGGTAGGCATCGGGCTTCCGGGTTGGAAAGAGTATATCCGAAAGATCGGCGGAATCTCAGGGGGTTGTGTCGGAAAAACGACCCGGGGAGGCTATCTTGACCCCAAGGGGAGATTTCGCGTATAAGACGACAACTTCGGGAACCTATTTGATGCCAGATAAGACCCCACTCCGAGAAACTCTTACCTTCGACGACATACTCCTGGTTCCGCGGTACTCCGAGATCACGCCTCCCGAGGTGAATCTCGAAAGTTTCATCGCACCCAACATCGGAATGAAGATTCCGATCCTGTCGTCGGCCATGGATAAGGTTACCGAGGCGAATACCGCCATTGCGCTGGCTCGCGCGGGCGGTGCCGGCGTCATCCACCGCAACCTCACTCCCGAGAATCAGGCCCTTCAGGTCGAGAAGGTGAAGAAAAGCGAGAGCGGGATGATCGTCGATCCGGTCACCATGCGCCCGGACCAGACCGTGCGCGAGGCGAAGGCCCAGCTCGAGAAGTTCGGGATTTCCGGTCTTCCCATTCTGGATGCCCAAAACAAGCTTATCGGTCTCGTGACGAACCGGGATTTGCGCTTTGAAGAAAACTTGGATCGGGCGATGTCGGAGATCATGACTCCCGGCCCGAAGCTCGTAACCGTCAAAGAAAATACGACGATGGAAGAGGCGAAACGCCTCATGCACAAGCACCGGATCGAAAAGCTTCCGGTGGTCGATGCCCAGGGCTCGCTGAAGGGCCTCATGACCACGAAGGACATCGAGAAAAATATTTCGTATCCGAACGCGAACCGTGACTCCAAGGGCCGGTTGCGGGTCGGCGCCGCTTGCGGCACCGGCAAGGACACCTACACTCGCGTGGAAGCTCTCGTCGACACCGACGTGGATTTCATCACGGTGGATACGGCCCACGGCGATTCCAAGAACGTGATCACCGTCGTGAAATGGATCAAGCAGAAATTCCCCGAGCTCACGGTCATCGCGGGCAACGTCGCGACCGCCGAAGGCGCGACCCACCTCTTCGAGGCCGGCGCGGACGCGATTAAGGTCGGCATGGGCGCCGGCTCCATCTGCACCACACGAGTCGTTGCCGGTATCGGCATTCCCCAATTTTCCGCCATCATGGACTGCGCGCCCGTCGCGCGTAAGTTCAACCGCATGCTCATCGCCGACGGAGGCATCAAGTTCTCCGGCGATATCGTGAAGGCGCTCGCCGCCGGCGCAAACAGCGTCATGATCGGGGGCCTCTTCGCGGGCACCGACGAGTCGCCGGGGGAAATGGTTTTCTATCAAGGCCGTACCTACAAAAGCTACCGAGGCATGGGTTCCATCGAAGCCATGCGCGAGGGAAGCCGCGATCGGTACGGTCAGGATAGTGTCGATGCAAGTGCCCTCGTTCCGGAAGGAATCGAAGGCATGGTGCCTTACCAGGGAAAACTCTCCCAGGTTCTCCTCCAGCTCGTGGGCGGCGTGAAGGCCGGCCTCGGTTATCTCGGCTGCCGCAATCTGAAGGAGCTTCGGGATAACGCACAATTCGTGCGGATCACGAACCAAGGCTTGAAGGAGTCCCACGTTCACGACGTATTCGTGACCAAAGAGGCTCCGAACTATCGACCCAACGTATGAGCAGCCCTTGTCCGGTCGTCATCCTAGACTTCGGATCCCAATTCACTCAACTCATCGCGCGCGCGGTTCGGTCTCTCGGCGTTTACTGCGAGATAGAGCCGTACTCGATTTCGCCTGAAAAACTGGCGGCGAGACAACCCAAAGCGCTGATTCTCTCCGGTAGTCCTTCCAGCGTCGGAGGAAAAACGTCGCCGATGCTCGTGAAGACGATTTTGCAGGGCGAGCTTCCGGTGCTCGGCATCTGCTACGGCATGCAGCTTCTTTCCCACGTCCACAAGGGCGGGAAGATCAAAAGCGGCGGCGGGCGCGAGTACGGGTTCAGTCAGATTGAGGTTTTGAAGAACGACGGGCTCTTTCGCGGCTTCAAAGTCGGCGAGCACCTGCCGGTGTGGATGAGCCACGGCGATCACGTGGAATCGATTCCCGATGGCGCCACCGTCACGGCGAAAAGCACGGGATGTCCCATCGCGGCCATGGAGTTTGGAAAGTTCCACGCCGTGCAGTTCCATCCGGAAGTGGCGCATACGCCCATCGGCATGGCGGTTCTGGGCAACTTTCTTTTCCGCATCGCGGGCCTTTCCAACGACTGGAAGATGGCCAATTTCCTCGAACAGAAGAAAAAGGAGATTCTCGAAGCCGTCGGAGGCGATGTCGTAATCGGCGGCATCAGCGGCGGCGTGGACTCCACGATTCTAGCGGTCTTTCTGGGCAAGATTCTGGGAAACCGGTTCCGGCCGATCCTCGTCGACAACGGCGTACTGCGCAAAAACGAAGCGAAGGAAGTCGCCGCGTTCCTGAAGGGTATCGGCGTCCCATTGAAGGTAGTCGACGCGAGCAAGCTTTTCCTCGGCCGGTTGAAGGGCGTCTCCGATCCGGAGCGTAAACGCAAAATCATCGGCAAGACTTTCATCGAAGTGTTCCAGAAGGAATGCAAAGGCGTGAAAAAGGCGAAGTTCCTCGCCCAGGGCACGCTTTATCCCGACGTCATCGAAAGCGTTTCGGTCAAGGGACCGAGCCATACCATCAAGACCCATCACAACGTGGGTGGGTTGCCGAAAAACATGAAGCTGAAACTCGTGGAACCGTTCCGCGAGCTCTTCAAGGACGAAGTTCGGGCGCTCGGCCGGGAGCTCGGGGTTCCCGAGGCCCTGGTGCAGCGCCATCCGTTCCCCGGACCGGGCCTTGCGGTGCGCATTCTCGGCGCGGTGACGCCGGAGCGACTCGATCTACTTCGGGAAGCGGACAATATTTTCATCGACGAGCTTCGCACCACCGGCGAGTACGAAAAAATCTGGCAGGCCTTCGTGGTGCTGCTGCCCGTGAAGGCCGTCGGAGTCATGGGCGACGCCCGGACTTATGAATCGGTCGTGGCTTTGCGCGCGGTGACCAGCCGGGACGGCATGACGGCGGATTGGTATCATTTCGACAAGGATTTGCTGGGCCGGGTCGCCAATCGCATCATCAACAAGGTGCCGGGGATCAACCGGGTGGTTTACGATATCTCGTCCAAACCGCCCGCCACCATCGAATGGGAGTGAGCCGTGTCGAAGAAAATCGAACGCTGCGAGATTCCCGCCGCACCGAAACCGCTCGGTAACTATTCGCACGCCGTGGCCTACGGGGAGATGGTGTTCGTCTCCGGCATGGCTTCGCGCGACTTCAAGACCGATCAAGTTCCGGGTCTGAAGCTCGACGCCCAGGGCAACAAGATCGGCTACGACATCGCGGCCGAGACCCGTGCGACCCTCGAAAACTTGAAGACCGTCCTTGAAGGATCGGGAAGCGACCTCGAGCATGTTTTGGAAGTGAACGTGTTCCTTACGGACATGAAGGACTTCCAGGCCTACAACAAGGTCTTCGCCGAGTACTTTCCGACTCACCGTCCGGCGCGGACCACTTTGGGAGTGGCTTCACTTCCGGGTAAGATTGCGATCGAGATGAAAGCCGTGGCGGTGAAACGATGAACCGCGCCGAGCTCGAAGCGCTCGGCCGGGAAATTCCCTCGGGCAAGCCCGTGCGCGTTCCGGAATCGCTTGCGGCCTGGCTCGACAAGGTGAAGCCCCTTTGGATCGGCGGCAAAGCCGCGGCCTCCGGATCCACTTTCGACGACGTGAACCCGGCGACCGAAGAGACGCTTTCGCAAGTGGCCCTCGCCGGGGAGCAGGAAGTACAGGCGGCCGTGCTCGCGGCAAGGACCAGCTTCGAGGGGGGGAAGTGGTCGCGCCTTCCGCTCGAAAAACGGGCTGAAGTTTTAGGGCGTCTCGCCGATTTGATCGATCTGCATTGCCCGGCGCTCTCCGTTCTCGAAACCCTCGATACCGGAAAGCCCATTCGCGAGTCCTTCGAGGGCGACATTCCGCGGGCCGCTCGCAATTTTCGTTTCTTCTGTGATTTCGCGCTCGCCGAAAAACCGCAGGTTTACGAGAGCCACGGCGACAGACACGTGGCGACGCGCGAGCCGATGGGCGTCATCGGTCTCGTCACTCCGTGGAATCTTCCTCTCTATCTGGAAAGCTGGAAGCTCGCGCCCGCGCTATTGATGGGCAACTCCGTAGTGCTGAAGCCCTCCGAGCTAACCCCGCTTACCGCCTCCTATCTCGCGGAGCTCATCCACGAGGCCGGAGTACCGGATGGAGTGTTCAATCTCGTGCATGGCTTTGGCGAGGATAGCGCCGGGGCGTATCTCACGAAGCACCCGGGAGTCGACGCGATTTCCTTTACGGGCGAAACGGGAACGGGGCGGGCCATCATGAAGGCCGCCTCCATCGGGCCGACGCGGGTTTCCTTCGAGCTCGGCGGAAAAGGTGCCAGCGTCGTATTCGAGGACGCGGATCTCGATCGGGCGGTAACGGAAACCCTGCGCGGAGGTTTCCGCAATCAGGGCGAAATTTGCCTCGCGACTCCGAGAGTGTTCGTCCACGAGTCGCGCTATGAAGAGTTCGTCCGCAAGTTCACCGAAGGGGCGAAGAAAATCGCCGTCGGTGATCCTCTCAGTTATTCGACGCAAATGGGCGCGCTCATCAGCCGTGAGCATTGGGAAAAAGTGACGGGCTATCTCTCCAAGGTGAAAGCGCCCGCCAAGTTTCTCACCGGAGGCGGGCGTCCGGCGGGCTTCGAGAAGGGCCACTACCTGGAGCCCACGGTCATTGCGGGGCTCGATTTGACCCATCCGATCAGCCGCGAGGAAGTCTTCGGGCCCGTCGTCTCCGTCTATTCTTTCAAGGACGACGCATCCGTGATTCGCGCGGTGAACGACACCCCGTATGGTTTGTCGGCTTCTCTCTGGACCTCGGATCTGAAACGGGCGGAGCGGGTCGCGCGGGAGTTTCAACACGGCCTCGTCTGGGTGAACTGCTGGTTCGTGCGGGATCTGCGGGTTCCGTTCGGCGGGCAAAAGCGCAGCGGCCTCGGAAGGGAAGGCGGCAGCCATTCTCTCGATTTTTACAGCGAGTGGAAGAGCGTCTGTTACGGAGGAGCGGCCAAATGAGCGACCCGCGATTGCAGAGTCTCGCCGATCGGCTGCATTGGGCGGAAGAGAAGCGGACCCCTATTGAGGCGCTTACCACGACCGAAAAGGGCCTCACGATGGAGGATGCCTACGGCATCCAACTTCGAAACGCCGCTCGCCAGCTGCACCACGGGGCGAGACTGGTCGGCTACAAGATCGGGCTGACGAGCCGGGAAGCGCAGAAGCACTTTGGCGTGTTCGAGCCGGACTTCGGTCACCTCTTCGAGAACATGTGCTTGCCGGAAGATGGCGAGTGCGTTCTGTCCGAGCTCATTCAGCCGAAAATCGAAGGCGAGATCGCCTTCGTAATGGGAAAAGAGTTGAAAGGCCCGGGAGTCACGGCTTTCGAGGCGCTCGCCGCCGTGGACTCCGCCATGGTTTGCATGGAAATCGTCGATAGCCGGATTGCCGGCTGGAAGATCAAGGCAATCGACACGATCGCCGACAACGGGTCCTCGTCGCGCTTCGTGATGAGCGCCCGCCGGGTGTCCTTGAGAGATCTGAATCTTCCACTGCTCGGCATGGCCATCTCCAAGGACGGCGAGGTGCAGAGCACCGGCGCCGGAGCGGCGGTCATGGGAAATCCCTTGAACGCGGTCGCGTTTCTCGCCAACGAGCTTGCGAAATTCGATAGAGGTTTACTCCCCGGGCAAGTCGTTCTGTCGGGGGCCATCTCCTCGATGATTACGATGAAGGCCGGCGAGTTTTACACCTGTGAAATGGCGAAGCTCGGCCGCGTGACTTTGAGGGCGGTCGGGGAGAGGAGGCGCCATGAGTCCTAACGAGATCGCCCAGAGACTGAGAAAGGCCAGACTCGAGGGAAAGGCGACCACGCCCCTCACGAGCGAGATGCCGGAGTTTTCCTGGGAGTCCGCTTACCGCGTTCAGGAGGCCATGCTCGGCTTGGACCTTGCGGCGGGCGACGAGCTTTCGGGCTACAAAATGGGGCTCACGAGTCTCGCGAAACAACGGGACGTGAACGTGTTCGAGCCCATCCGCGGCTATCTGCTCGCGTCCATGGAAGTGGAACCCGGAGCTTCGGTTACGACTCAAGGAAGGATTCATCCCCGCTTCGAGCCGGAGGTGGCCTTCGTCATGAAGCGTATGCCGGGCTCGTACCGAGAGCTTCCGGAATGCGTCGATGCTTATCCGGCGCTCGAAATTTTGGATAGCCGATTCGAGGGGTTCAAATTTCAGCTCGCCGACGTCATTGCCGACAATACTTCGGCTTCGGGCTATCTGATTGGCCGTAGCAAGCTGCCGCTCGATCCCGATGAGCTTCGCTTGCTCGGAGTCGTCGTAAGAAAGAACGGAGAGATCGAGCACACCGGCGCTCCCGCGGCCGTGCTGGGCGACCCGTTCCGTTCCGTGTGGGCCCTGTGCAAGCGGCTCGCGGCGAGAAATCGGCCGCTCGAGCAAGGGCAGGTGATTCTATCGGGCGGCATCACGGCAAGTTTGTCCTTCAAGGCCGGAGACACCCTCGAAGTGGAGTGGCCCGGGGAAACTTTGATGTTCCGGGGAGTATGATGGCGCTTACCCCTCTCAATTTTCGCAAGTGGATCGACGAGAACCGGCACCTTCTGAAGCCGCCGGTCGGTAACCGCTGCGTCTGGGAGGATCGGGAGTTCATCGTAATGGTGGTGGGCGGGCCGAACGCGAGAACGGACTTTCACATCAATCAGGGCGAGGAGTTCTTCCATCAGATCGAAGGCAACATGGTACTGAAAGTCCTCGATCAGGGAAAAATCGTCGATATCCCCATCAACCAGGGCGACATCTTTCTCCTTCCGCCCAAAGTCCCCCATTCTCCGCAACGCGGAGCGAACACGGTTGGCTTAGTCATCGAGCGAAAACGCTCCCCCGGCGAGAAGGACGGCTTTGCCTGGTACTGCGAGAAGTGCGGAACCACTCTCTACTCGGAGTTCTTCGAGGTCGGCGATATCGTGAAGGATCTTCCTCCCGTTTTCGATCGGTTCTACGGCGATCCCGCTCATTTGAAGTGCAGGAAATGCGGGCACACGATGAAGGGGCGCGATGCCAAGAATTGATATCCATACCCATATCCTTCCGCCGAAGATTCCGGCTTTCAAAGAGAAGTACGGGTACGGCGGCTTCATCCGTCTCGATCCCTGCGGTGAACATAAGGCCCGAATGATGAGGGACGACGGCACCTTCTTTCGGGAGATCGAAAGCAATTGCTGGGACCCGCAGCGCCGTCTAAAGGAGATGGACGACACCAAGGTTTTCGTCCAAGTACTGTCGACCGTGCCCGTGATGTTCAGCTACTGGGCGCGTCCCGAGGACGGGTACGACATTTCCCGCTATCTGAACGATCACCTGGCTCAGACCGTCGCGACCGGACCGAACCGCTTCGTCGGCCTCGGAACCCTGCCCATGCAGGCCCCCGATCTCGCGGTGAAGGAGCTGGAGCGCTGCCACAAGGATCTGAAGCTCAGGGGCGTTCAGATCGGCACCAACGTCAATGGATTGGGCCTCGACGATCCCAAGCTCTTCCCGATTTTCGAGGCGATCGCGGACCTGGGACTCGCTCTTTTCGTCCATCCCTGGGACATGCTGGGCGGCGATCGCATGCAGAAGTACTGGTTTCCCTGGTTGCTCGGAATGCCGACCGAGCTTGCCCACGCCATAGCTTCCCTGCAGTTCGGCGGAGTCTTCGAGCGGTTGCCCAACCTTCGAGTGGCCTTCGCCCATGGCGGCGGAAGCTACCCCATTCTCGCGGGGCGCTTCGGAAAGGGCTTCGAGGCCAGACCCGATCTGTGCGCGACCCAGAACCGAGTGAACCCGCGGGAGTATATCGGCCGGTTTTACGTCGATTCCCTCGTGCATGAGCGCCGGTCCTTGGAATTCATCCTCGATGTTTTCGGCAAAGATAAAGTGGTCCTCGGCTCGGACTATCCGTTCCCCTTGGGAGAGGACAAGCCCGGCTCCCTCATCGAGTCCCTGGAAAGCCTCGATCGCAAGGAGAAGGACCGGATTCTTGGCGGCAATGCTCTCGACTGGCTCGGCATGAGTGAAACGGACTTTTGGAAGTGATGGACGCTAGACAAACAGCTTTGTTCACCGACGCAAAGACCCGCGACCGGGCGGACCCTCTCGCGCGTTTCCGCCAGGAGTTCGCGTTTCCGCAAACTCCCGAGGGAAAACCCTACGTCTACCTCACGGGAAATTCCCTGGGCCTCCAGCCTAAAAAGGCGCTCACTTACGTGATGCAGGAGATGGAGGACTGGGCCCGTCTCGGAGTGGAAGGCCACTTCCACGCGAGAAAGCCCTGGTACCCGTACCACGAGTTTCTGACCGAGCCCGTCGCCCGGCTGGTCGGCGCGCTTCCCACGGAAGTCGTCGTCATGAACGGCACCACGGTGAATCTTCACCTGATGCTGACGAGCTTTTATCGCCCGACGAAGGAGCGAAACCGCATTTTGGTTCTGAAGACGGCGTTTCCTTCCGATCGCTACGCCGTCGATTCTCACGTGAAGCTTCACGGTTACAAACCGGAGGAAGCGGTTCTCGAGCTCACGCCCCGCGACGGGGAGGAGACGATCCGTATCGAGGATGTGATGTTGCTCCTGCAGGACGAAGGCAAGCGCCTCGCCCTCGTGCTCCTCGAAAGCCCGAACTATCTGACGGGTCAGGCTTTCCCGATGAAAGAAATTACGGCGGAAGCGCACCGTCAGGGCGCCCTGGTCGGATGGGATCTGGCTCACGGAGCCGGAAACCTCGTCGTCAAGCTGCACGATTGGGACGTGGATTTCGCGGTTTGGTGCTCCTACAAGTATCTCAACGGCGGCCCGGGTGCGGTGGCGGGAGCCTTCATTCACGAGCGGCACACGAAGGACGATTCAATTCCGCGTCTTTCCGGCTGGTGGGGATTCGACAAGGCGAAACGTTTCGAGATGTCTCCCAAGTTTCTTCCGATTCAAAGCGCCGAAGCGTGGCAGCTCAGCAATCCTCCCATCTTGCAGATGGCGGCTTTGCGCGCTTCCCTCGAGATTTTCGACGCCGCCACCATCGAGTTGCTTCGCCAGAAGAGCGAGAAGCTGACCGGCTATTTCGCCGAGCAACTTGCGACGCTTCCCGCGGACCGCTGCCAGATCATTACGCCGGCCGATTCGAAGTCGCGCGGCGCTCAGCTTTCGCTCCGGCTCAAAGGCTCGGACTTTTCGTGGGTGAAGTGGTTCCACGACAAGGGAATCATCTGCGATTTCCGCCGTCCCGACATTTTCCGTGCCTCGCCCGTTCCCCTCTACTGCGGTTACGAGGATGTGGCCCGCTTCTGTGAGGCTCTCCGGGAGAAGATCGGGGGCGGCAAGTGAACACGTCCGTCCCGTTAGTGGGTCTTCGCCGGGGCGGAGTCGAGGAAGTCACCTTCTTCGGGGAGCTCGTCGTCAGCGACGACAAGGGTCCGATCTGGAGCGCCTCCGAAGGAATCGGGGCTTACCCGGCTCGTTCGCTGCTGAAGCCTTTTCAGTTTCTCGCCTGCGGGCTTCCCATCGAAAAGTGGCGAGGACAGACCCGCTACGCTCCGTGCGTCGGTTCGGTCTCGGCCACGTCCGAGCAGGTCCAGGGCCTTGAGTCCTGGTACGGATCCGGACGTCTCAAGACTCTCGTGGACGCCCTCCAGGTTCCTCCCTCGGCTCCCTGGGATCTGGAGAACAAGGTTTTGACGAAAGGCCGCGGCCCCCAGCGGATCTTTCACATGTGCTTTTCGAAACACGCGGCCATCCTCGAAGCGTGCGAGACTCACGGATGGGATCCGGCGAGTTACCTTTCGCCGGGCCATCCCTTCCACCAGAAGCTCGTCGTCGTTTTGAGCGAGACCTTGGGCCGAGACTTCAAGGCCGTGGAGTGGGTTACGGACGGCTGTCAGCTTCCTTCTCCGGTACTGTCGCTCGCGGACACGGCTCGCCTCTACCAAAAGCTGGCGTTCGCCTCCGAGGAGTCTCCGCTCGGCGCCGTCCGGCAGATGATGCTCGCCAATCCCGCCTGGATAGGCGGACCTGACCGGACCGATACGGCTCTGATGGCGGCCAATCCCGGACGGCTTGTCGCGAAAGAGGGCGCGGACGGACTGCTCGGGCTTGCGGTGATGCCTACGCCGAAGCACCCGAAGGGTCTCGGTATCGTCGTGAAAGTCGCCTCCGGCTTCGACATGAAGGCGGCGGCTCTGATACTCGCCCCGCTTCTAAAGCGATTGGGTCTCGAGTCGGTTCATCAGACTCCGGTCGGTCAGACCGCGGAGTGGAAATACCGGCCCTTGGAACGGTACCGCCGAAAGTACATCGACATCAGCCCGGTCGTCGGACCGGAGACGGCCGTTTGGCCGGGCGATCGGAAATTCTCCCGGGACGTCAGTCTGGATACGCTAAAGGGGAACCATCTTACGCTTTCAAGCATCACGACGACGGTCCATATCGGAGCGCACACGGATGCGCCCAACCACTACGAGGCGAGTGACCGGGGGATCGAGTCCGTGGACGTGAGCAAGTACGCGGGGCCATGTCAGGTGGTCGAAGTGAAGAAGGCGCCGAGCAGCCGCATCGTTCCCGTCGATCTGAGAGGCTTCGAAGTCCGGGCGCCGCGGGTGCTCTTCAAAACCGGGTCCTTTCCGAATCCTAATCACTTCAATACGGATTTCGTGACTCTGTCGGGAGAGCTGATCGAATGGCTCGCGGGGCAGGGCGTGTGTCTGGTTGGGATCGACACGCCTTCCATCGATCTTTTCGATTCGAAGGATCTTCCGTCCCACCTCGCTACCTTGAAGACGGGCGTCGCGGTTCTCGAAGGCATCGTGCTCGCCGACGTGAAAGAGGGCCTCTACGAGCTCTCGGCCGTTCCTCTCAAAATCCAGGGCGCGGACGCGAGCCCGGTTCGGGCGTTGCTTTTCTGATTGAGCTTAAGCCGGGCGCCGAAGCAGGGCGACGCCCGATTCGGGGATTTCCAAAAGCCAGCCCCACTGGTCCGCGAGCCATTGAAGGGTCGACTCACTGTAGAAGGCGACGTGGGTCGGATCCCGGTGGTAGTGCCATCCGGGAAAAGCGTTCCACTCTTTTCTGAAGCTCGTCATGAGGCCCAGCCACCCGCCGGGCTTGACGAGATCTTTCAGCTTCGCGAATTCCTTTTTCGGATCGTGAAAGTGTTCCGCGACTTCCGTGCAGACGACGAAGTCGTAAGGCTCCCACAGCACGCCTTCACTCGGGAAAAAGTAGGGATCGTAGACCGCCATCCGGTGGCCTTGGCTGGTGAGCAGCTCCGCGAGCAGCGGCGTAGGTCCGCACCCGAAGTCGAGGCCCCGGCTTGCCTCGGGGAGTTTCGCGCCGAGAGGGCGCGCGAGGCGGTCCAAAAATTGCGCGTAGCGGGAATCCTTCGGGTCGTTATTGTGTTCCTTGTAGCGGGCTAGCTCTTCGTCTTCCGTTGGGTAGTGAGACGGGTCGGCGAAGGCTAGATCGCAGGTGCCGCAGTGGAAGAAGGTCCTCGAAAGCCGTTTCGGCAGGCTGGTGAAGCGGGCCGGAGATTCACCGCCGCAAAGGCGGCAATCATAAGTCGCTGTCTTGTGCGCCATAATCCCGCGGGTTGATGTTGTACTTCTTGATCTTCCGAAGCAGCGTGTTCTTCGGGATGTTCGCCTGCTCCGCCGTGAGATTGATGCGGCCGGAGTTGGTTTTCAGCGCCTGCACGATGAACGCGCGCTCGAACACTTCCTTGCCGCGTTCCCAGTCCAGGGAATCAGGCACGGTGATGGCGCTCGAACCCGCGGCCTGCGCGAAGGACGGGAGCGTCCGCCGGCGGGTCGCCTTGCGGATATACTCGGGCAAGCTGAAGTACGAAACCTGATCGCTAGTCTCGACGACAAAAGAGTGCTCGATGGCGTTTTCCAGCTCGCGGATGTTGCCGGGCCAGTGAAACGTTTGCAGCGCTTCGAGAGCTTCCGGGGCCATTCCTCGCAGCGAGCGTTTGTGCTCTTTGTTGAACTTGTCGATGAAGTGCCCGCAGAGAGCCGGAATGTCGTCCACGCGCTCCCGGAGCGGTGGCAGAATGATCGGCATGACGTTCAGGCGGTAATACAGATCCTCGCG
>CAZZHG010000009.1:0-76001 GCA_964653655.1 uncultured Pseudobdellovibrionaceae bacterium | reverse complement strand
ACCTACCAAGGCAAAACCGTCGACTACGAGCTGACCGGCACCGGCAAGTACCCGCTCAAGATCAAGGACGGAGACCAGACCCTCACCGTTCTGGACCCTCGTTTTACTCCGCGGGTCGCGACCGACGGGAAAAACTTTTTCGAGCTGAACGACAACCTGTCCGCCCAAACCAAGATCGAGATCGGCGACGGCGGCGAGCTGAAGACGGCGAGGCTTTCCGACGGCCGCGCCGTGGAACCGGGCCCTTCCGTCCGTTCCCAGATGGCGGCTTTTCTCATCAACCTCTCCCGGACGGATCGGATTCCCTACTCGAAGGGAACCGAAGCTTTCCTGATCGAGTCCGAGCGCCTCGTCGGCGACAAGGTATTCACGGGCGGCTTCGATGCGGGGGCGACCGTCTTGGAAGGAACCAAACGGTACCGGGTTCTCGGCAAGAAACGCTACCCAACGCTACTCGCCACCGAGAACATGCATTATCAGGATCCCGAGACGAACGCCGTCCGCCCGATCTTTTTCGATTCCGAGCACAGACTCACTCCCACCTCCCTCCCCGCGAAGAAGCGGGAAAGCGTTCCTCCGGCCACCCGCTGGGCTTACTTCAACTACATCGCCGACAACTGGAAGCAGCTTCCGAAAGCGCAGCAGAATTCGCTCAAGGCCTTTCTGCAAACGTACCTTCGGGATCAGGGAAAAGGGACCGCGGTCCGCCTCGACGATATCGTCTATCCCGACTCCTTCCGAGATCGTCCCTTCGTCGACGAGAACGGAAAGCCTCTATCCGAAACGGACGTGAAAAAGCGGCTTCTGAACTACGTCCTCAATTTCATCGGCACGAACGAAACCCCGAAGCCCGCGAGGGAAAGCGGGCAGGGCCGCTACGATCTCGCGCCGTTTCTTCCGGTGGAAAACCTCGCCCGCCTGATGGCCCGCAATCCGTACCAGTGCGGATTCGACGACAAAGCCGAGATCCGGCTCGACTGGCTAATCTCCACCGTGCTCAACGACACGTTTTACCGGGAGCTCGTCGGAATGCCGGATACGACGGCGGAGCTCGAAAAGCAGCTCGGAATCGACCTAACCATGCGGCCGAAAAGTAAGGAGAGAGCCAATTCGGTGGCCCCCATTTCGGGCGTCGCCCACGTGGGCCGGGTCGGAAGCGTCCAGCCGCAAAAAAAGAAGGCGGGCCTCGAGTTCTTCGGGACCTACGACTTCGCCGTCGATGAAGCGAACAAGCTGAAAGTAAAAAAGGGAGACTATCGAAAAAACCCCCACGACTTCAATTACACGGGCGGAGAGTTCATCTGGGCGAAGAAGAACCGCTATCCCGTCTTCGCTCTCTACAAGAGCGACGGAGGATCGCTTGCCGCCGCCCCGGACTCCCTGGTGAACGATTCGGAGTCGAAGCTCGGTCCCTTCATCCGAAACCCCGCCAGCTGCCTTCACTGCCACCGGGAAATGATGCGCTCTCCGGAAGAAGGAACTTTTCAGGATCCCGCGGACTGGGCGCTGACCGAGAAGGAATATGACGCCGACGCCGAGCTGAAGAAGGATTTTCCGACCTATAAGGCCTACAAGGACAAGGTCGACGAGTACTACGGCCCCGCGAAATCGTTCGTCGATAGAGCCGAGAAAACCCGGGAAGGCTACCTTTCCGCCCTGAAGGAATCCAAGGCATTCGTCGCGGAGGCCTCGGACAAAGCCTCGGCCGTGACGCTGCTCCCGGATTACTTCCGCCACTACAACGGCAACCTGACGTTCTCGTCGGCCGCAAGAGAGCTTGGCGCCACCACCGAGGAGCTCGAGCAGATCATTCCGCCGTCGGGAAGGATCGATACTTTTCCGGAGTATACCGTCGAGACGGTGTCGTGGTCGGATCGCCACATGCGCCGCGAGCAGTTCGAAAACGTCTATTGCGAGCTGAAAGCCCGGCTGGACAAGTTACGGAAGGAAAGAATCGAGAAGGCGGCCCAGGAGACAGGGCACTAAGCGGCGCTTTTCGTGAGCGTCCTGCGCATCGCCTCGACCCAGACCTTGCGCTGTTCGAAGGTGAGATTCTTGATCTCGAGCCCCAGGTAGTAAGCGCCTTGAGGGGCCTTCATCGCCGTTCCCCAGCGGACCTCGCAGATGAGATCCGTGTCCGCAACCTGCAGCGGGATCATGCTCGACTTGCCGAGGAAACGGGAGAACCGGATACCGAGACCGGACTGGGAGAAGTTCACCACGACCCCTTGGCCGAGGGGAGACTGAAGGGAAAGATTCACGCCCGCCGGGATGGTCCAGCGCTCGTCCACCCGCTCGACTCCGAGGAACTTGCGGTGGGCGGCGATGGCCTCCGAGAGAAGCCTCGGGTCCTGCTCGAAGGGATCCACTTCGATCACCTTCTGCAATTCGGTGACGTGCTTGATGGAGATCCACCGATCGACGAGGGAAACGCCCGACTCGACTCCGCCTAAAAGCAAATCGGAAGTGCTCCTGCCGATGAGAATGCGGCCCGTTTCGCACGCTTCTTCGTAACGGCGGGCGAGATTCACCCCCTGCCCGATGACCGTCAGATCGATGCGCTTGCCGCTGCCGAGGTTTCCGAGAAACACACCCGCCGTGTTGATGCCGATGCGGAGCGGGAAGACCGGCTGGTTGGCCCGGCCCCGCTCGATCATGCGCTTCGCGCTTTCGCGCTGGATGCGGACCGCGCAGCGAAGGGCCTGGTCGGCGTGGCGCACGGCCTTCTCCTCGCCCGAGAGCCCGAAGAAGCAAAGTAAGCCGTCGCCAAGCGTTTTATCGACGATTCCCCCGTGCTCGTGCACGAGATTCGTAATCCAGGTGATCAGATCGCGCAGGTGCGCGAAGGCCTCCTCGGGGCTCTGGCGCTCGGCCACACGGGAGAAGCCGACGATGTCGAGAAACAGAATCGACAGAACCTGCCCGCTCGGCTTCATGAGCCGTTCGCCGCGGCCGATCCACTTTCTCAGCTCGCCGGAGGGCAGCGCGCCTTCGAGACAAACTTGCAGGAGCTCCCACTCCGCTTCCCGGCGGCGGTGTCCGAGAAAGAACGTCAACAACCCCGCCGTACCGAAACCCGTAACGCAGGCGAGCCAGGGAGTCGCGAGACCGAGCCAGGAGAAGCCGGCGAGGCCGAAGGTGAGAAATCCGAGAAGGCCCGTGACCATCAACGACCAGAAAGAAAGCGTGTGGACGACGAGCCCGACGGCAGCGCCGAAAGCGCAGGCGGTAAACAGGCTGACGGCGGGCCAGGGAACTGGCCGCAGCCACCGATGCGACAGCGAGCTATTCAATACGCTTGCTATCCAGTACCCGCCGGGAATGCGGCCGAAGGGGCTATCGTGAAAATCCGTTCCCCCCGTGTGCATGTGAGTGAGAAACAAAACGATGGAGCCCTCCTCGACCTGCGGAGTTTTACCTTTTAGAAGACTCTTCAACGCAGCCGTTCGCTCGTAGTACCGCGCGGGGTGCATGAAATCGACCACCGCCCGGCGAACTTTGCCCGGATCCCCGCCGGTGGGAAGAAGCGCGAGAAACGGAATCGCTCCTTTCTGGCTGAAGCGAACCCACGGCGTGAAGTACGGGCCTTCGTGGTGAAGGTGACCGAGCCCGCGGAAAGCGCCCAAGATGGCCGGGTTCGGGCCGTAGGGAGTTCCGGGTGAAATCGACAGCCAGTCCCACGCGGCGAGATCTCCTCCGCCCGGAGCCTCACGCAAATCCCATTCGCTTCTATCCGTTTCAAGCGCTTTCAAACCGTTGATGGGGGCACCGGAGGAAAAAGCTCCGGCGTAAACGGGAAAAGGCAGCGCTTTGACTCCCGTGACGAATTCGTCCGCGTGCTCCACACCGAGAGGATTGCTGAACACGCGATCGAACACGACGGCCTTCGGCCGGGTCGGCACGAGCTCGTTCAAAACTTTCAACCATTCCTGAAGGGTCAGATCTTCGCGCTTTAGAAACTGCACGGTCGCATCGTCGACCGCGTAAATCTTGATCCGCGAGTCGAGACTCGGAGACTTGCCTGCCCAGTGGCGGAACTGAAAGGAGACCGGCAGAGCGATGCGCTCTTCGAGGTCCCGGCCGAGGGGGGAAGCGAAGAAAACGAGCACTCCCACCAGCCAGACTGAGGCCGCGACGGCGAGCGCATCCCGGCGCGAACGCGGGTCGGCGGCTAATTTCAGCTTCCCGGATTTCACCTTATACTTTATCGACGCGCGGGAAGCCCCCTCTGAGACACTTTTCCTTTCCAGACTAACTACTTGAATCCAATCATGAAAACAACCTCACAATGACCACATAATCTTGCGATATCCTTGGGTTCTATGCGGATTGCTGCACGTGACCTGATAGCCGCTTTCTCCCTCCTAGCCTTGTCCGGATGCCTGGTGACCCCGGGCAAGGACGGCACTTCCCGGATCATCAATTCGAACGGAGCGCAGGAAACCACCGAGGAAACGGTGGCAAGCCAGCCCGTTCCCATTTCCGGCGGCTCCAGTTCCAGATCCATTTTGCACAGCGCCGAAAATCTCGCGTTGAGCTGCGAGTTCGATCAGCGGGCGGAATCCGGAAGCCTCGGTTGCCGGTTTCTGGTCGTGGTAAACGGAGTTCCGAAGGAGCCCGTGGCGGTGGCGCCGGAGATTTCCTTCGACTGGAGAGTGAACCTTCCGGGCGAGGAAAACCGCGATCCGGGTTGCGTAGCCGGCGAGCTCCCCTCCACCCTCATCTGCCAATACGATTTCGTTCCGTCGCTTTTGCGCGTGGACGTGCTCGTGAAGGACAGCCGGCAGAGCCAACCGGTGCCTTACACGACCGACGTGGATACGGGCGTCGGAATTTTCCAGACCCTCGAGCTAGAGGCGGTGATGGCGCAACCCAATCCTCGTATCTTCGCGGGCACTCAATTCCAAGTCCGGGGGCAGATAATCGATGGGATAGAACCATACCCGAACTTAGTTCTGGGCTACGTCGTACAAAAGGCCGATTCTTCCTCGGTCCCGGATTTCCAATGCCCGGCGGGAGGAGAGGCTGGTTTCGCCCTCCGCGATTCCTTTACCTGGCTCATCACCGGGCTCGATCCCAGGTTGCCTTACCGAATCCACTTCTGCGTGAAAACGCCCGAAGGGGCAGTCTACCGATCCCAAAATTTCGCCCAAATCGATGCCATGGACTCAAGCGGCCGCCGGCGTTCCGTGTTTCACTCCGGAACCCGGGGCTATCTGAAGTCGATTTCCGTCGCCGGCGGCGACGCCGCGAACATCCGGATCAGGGCCCAATTGCTGCAGCAGACGGTAAGCGCCGGAAGGATTTGGGTCCACTACAGATACGATTCCAACCTTGCGCCCACCGGCTGCCCCCGCAACGGAGTCGGCCGGCCCATGGCGAGAAACACAGAATTGCAAGACATCAACCTGGATCTCTTCGCGAGAATGACCGCGGTGGACCCGGCCAAGAAATGGCTCGTATTTTTCTGCTTGGAATTGGACGGAGGAACTGCGGAAAAACCGATACTCAAGCTCGCTACCGGCCACCTCCTCGTCCATCCGAGACAGCAAGACCGTTGGCCCTTCGAAGTACGGGCGGAGAACCTGGGGCCGAGCTCCTTGCCCTAGGTAACCCCGAACTAATCTCTGTGGTAGAACTCTCCCCATGCTCCCGGCGACCCGACGGCGAATTCTGCTGACGATAGTCTTGCTCGCCTGTGCGTTCGTCCTCTTCCAGGAAGTCGTCGCGCCCTTCGCCGCGAAACACGTAGTGCGCGCCTTTGTGGCGAAGCAGTGCCCCAGCTGCCGGGTTGAACTGGATTCGCTTCGCCTTCGCCTAGTTCCCTCTTCCGTTTCGATTTCGAACGTGACCTTCGAAGTGGGCACCGCCGAGTCCCTTCAGGTCACCGTCCGCGCCGAGTCCATCCAGGCTTCGGTCTCGCCGTGGAGACTTCTTCGCAGCGTGGTCCGGCTCGGCGAGATCAAAGTCGTCGCCGCCGAAGTGATAGTCATCGAAGGAGACAGAGACGAAGGCGCCGACACGGGAAAATCGGGAGCGGGTGTCGACGTGGAGGTGGACGGAATCGAAATCCAGAACGGCTCTTTCACCTACCTCCGCCGCCACAACGGCACGGACGCGAGCCTCGCGCTCCACGGAATTTCCGCTCAGGCGGGCCCCGTCGGTTCCACTTTCGAAATGAGGCAGATCAAGGCAACCGCCTGGGCCAAGGGCCGCCTGGAAAGCACCGGCCATTTCGAGCTGTCCGTGGAATCTTTTCTTTTCGCGTTCGAGCAGAACCTCGACCTCGATTTGCTCATCACGCATCAGAATCTGGCCGACGTGAACCGTTACTTCATTCCGGGTGAAGGAGTGGAATTGAAGGGCACGCTCGAAGAGGGTCACGGCAAGGTCACGATCCGCGGCACCCACGCCGACTCCTGGGTTTACGTGAAGTACCGGGACCTCGGCTTCGACATCAAAAAAACCGAGGACCGAAGCGCCCTGTCCGCTTTTTTTACCAATCTCCTATCTTCTTTCGTCACCCGCACGGACAACCGGGATCAGGAATGGTTCGACCGAACCCAAACGGCTTCTATCGAGCGGGAGCCCGGCACATCCTTCGTGCAATTCATCCTGAAAGCGTTGAAGGAAGCGGCGCTCAGCATCCCCCGCCACTAAGAGGGGGAAGAGCGACAGCGAGAGCGAGCGCAAGGTACCGTTCCTTGGAGCGCACGTGCCCAGAACGTAAGACCGCACTTACGCCCTCACGAGATCAAAATGCCTTCCTTGCGCTCGCTCTCGCTGTCGCTCTGTATTTTTCCCCTGGTGAGCCGGTTTGCCCACTCACCACGCGTGTTCCTGTGACGGCCACTGACGGCCTCACTTTCCGAAAGGACTTCTCCCATGAATCTGAAACTCTTGGCGCTCGGGGCTATCGCCCTCAGCGCGATCTTCGGCGCGGACGCGGCCTTGGCCGCCCCCAAATCCTATCCCCTCGTCTGCCGCGGCGGCGGCGGCACTCTCGGTCTGACGACCGACGGCGGAGCGGGTCTCTTCTATTTCCAGAAAGCCTCGGGCCCGGCGGGCGCGGGTCTTGGTCTCGGCCAGTGCTCCTGGGTGGATCGGGCGATCGGCCAGAACGAACCCACCTGCCTCCGGCAGACGGGCGTCGTATCGGCGGCCTGGCTCTTTCCCGGCCGGATGCAACAGGCCTACATCTCGAGCACCAACGCAGCTTGGATGCGCAACTTGATTCAGGGCTCAAATTTCCAGACGTTCCAGGTGTACAACCCGGGCAACACCGGTTGCTTCGTGGTGACGCGCCTCGGACCCTGAGAAGGATACGGGCCGCCGGCGTCGGCCGGCGGCCCCATTCTTTTTAGAGGTCAAACGTCCAGCGGGCCGCAAGGCGGCTGTTCGGATCGCGGCGGACTTCGTCGGTTTGAAACACGACGTTCACCGCCCATTTGCCTTTAGAGGAAGCCGCGTCCCGTTCCCAGGCGAACTGCCCGGCGAGCGACGTCTCCTCTTTTCCGTCGCGGAACCACTTCACGTCGAGACGGCTTCTGCCGTCCCGAACGCGGGCGAGCTGGCCCAACGCCGGCGTGTACACGCGCACTTTCAAGTTCGTGCCCGCGCGCTCCGCTTTCACTTCGTCGATGACCCGGATGCGCGAGAAGAACTGCATCCAGTTATTTTCCTGACAGACCGGGCAGAAGCGAGTGGAGCTCATGTTTCTCATGAGGCACGTCTCGTGGGTCGGGCGGAAGCCGACGGCGCGGCCGCTTTTCGCGAACATCGGGTAAGCGCCGACGTAACGGGAATCGAAGTGATAGTCCTTCGCGTACTCGTGGACCGCAATCGACGACAAGACGTTGTCTCCGTCTTTCGCGCCCTCCACGAAGTGCAGCTCGTGCGGGCCGTCGGGGAAACCCTGGTTCCACGTAAGGATATGGAACGTGCGGTCCGGGTGCCCCGGCCCTTTGAACGGCAACACCTTGCCGTCAATGGTGACGGCGAGATCGGCATCGCGCGCCGTTCCCGAAGAGCTGAACGTCACGGTGGTCGCCGCGGCGCTGCCCGAAGCGGCAAAGCGCGACTTATATGGGCCCGAGGACAAACGATGCCAAGGCCAGTCCAGAAAGAGCGCGTTCACCGGCTCCGCCTTCGCGGGACCCGACAGCCATTCGCTCCATTTAATGCCCGAAAGCGAAGAGCTGAAATTCGCGCCGAAGAACGTGGCTTCCTGGCCGTCGTACTCTTCGCCCACGCGCCCGAAGTTGTGGCCAAGCTCGTGGCGAAGCACCATGGTTCCGCTCGTCACCGACGAGGTCGTGATGGCGAGCTCGCCGCCTAGACCGCCGTAGAAGGGATCGTTCGCGACGACGATGGGATAATCGCAATCGGGAGCTTGGCTGCACGAATCGTGAGCGGCGGAGCTGTCGCCCGGGAAAATCGCCCGAAGCGTATCGCCTTCGCGGTAGAGCCTGTACGCGGTATTCTTCGGCCGGTTGTTCTTTCCGATACCCGACTCCGCCGAGGCGCGGAAAACCGCGTGGACGTTGAAGACGGGAAGGTAAGAGCGAAGCGTGTCGCCGGCGAAAAGCTCCGTCACCATGCGCTTGATGTCGTCGAAAAACTTTTGGCGCTCGGCGGCCGTATAGCCGTCGCCCATGAAAACAAGATCGATACGGTTCTTCGAGGGACCCGAGTTGATCAGCGTGACGACTTCGTCGCTTCCTCCCCGGCTCACCGCCGCCCGCCCCACTCCGCGCGACTTCAATAGACGCGCGAGATCTTCGCGTTTCACCGCCGTCAGCTCGACCACTCTTCCGCCGCCCATGCCGGTGTGCTCGGCGATGTAGCGCGGGTACTGAACCTCTTCGACGGAGCGAAGAGGCCGGATGTTATAAGCCGGAATTTCCTTGAGATCGATCAGCGTCTTCGTGCCGCGAGCGTCCTCTACGTATCTCGCGCGGAAAACGGTCGGCTCGGCGGCGGAAAGCGCGCCGGAAAAGAGAACCAGGAAAGCAAACAACGTACGATTCACGAACCCCCCTTTGCAATTACCCGTAAGCAAGATGAGGGACGCGTAAGCGTTCGTACAGAGGAAAAAAGAAACGCCCGCCGGTGTTGCCACCGGCGGGCGCGCGAACTTTCTCAGTTATGGTTCAGGGCCGCCACACAAGGCAGCGTCACGAGCGGACGGGTTCCGCCGAACCAGATCTCGTCGACTTTCACGAGCAAATCATTGCTGCGCGGCTTCCGGGTGAAGGTCGCCTGGTAACCGGCGTCCGCCACGTGGGGAGAGCTGCAAACCAGCTGCTTGGCGTAACGGCATTCGAGCTTGCCGAACTCGGTCACCTTGCCGTTGTGCTCGAGCTTCGCGCTACGGTTGTCGTTAGAGACCACAACGCGGTACGCGGAAGACTTGCTTCCGCAGAAAATCGGAGCGGCAAAGGCGCTCGTGCCAACGAAGAACAGGGAGAAAAGTACTTTCGACATTTCAGCTAACCTCCAACAAGACGGGAAATCATTCCCCATCATCACGACGCATCATTTGCAGTGACTCATCGCACTGTCAAAGCCGATCTCACGACTCAACGTGTCATTTATCGACGATATCGCTCTAGAAAACGCGGTAGGAGAGAGTGAGCGGTTTGTTGAAACGCAGAATCTCAACTTTGAGAGCTCCCCCGGTGTCGGCGAACTTCTCGAGAGTGGCGAAAATTTCGGCGGCCTTGTCGAGACCGTTGCCGTTCACGGTGAGCACGACATCCCCACTGCGAAGCCCGAGCCGGAAGAGCGGCGATGCCGGATCCAGAAGTTGAAAGGCCATCCCCTCCCCAGCCGGAGTACCGGGGCCCACCTGAATGGTCTTTTGCATGCGGGGAACTTCGTTGAACGCGTCCTTGAGGTAGTCGGAGGAAACGAGAAAGCGGCCGGCTCCGTACTCGATCACCTTTTCGCTGCGCAGACGGCGGACGCCGAGAGAGGCCCAAATCACCAAAGCGACCGCGACGGCCGAAACCGCGAGCCACAGCTTGCGAGACTTCATGGCCCTAGAATAGCACGATCAGTTTTCAAGCTCGCATTTCCACTTGTTGCGAAAGACGGAGTCTCTCGCGAAGCCCGAGGTCCCCGGGCACTTTACGTTCATGACGTTGTCGAGGCCAGAGTAGGAATGGACTTCCACGCGGTACTTCCAGCCGAAACGGGAAGTGCAGTGAATCGGTCTCGTCGAGTCGAGCTGGCAGATGTTCACTCGGGTAGCGGCCACGCAGATTCCCTCGGCGGGGACTACGATCGGATCGGGCTGAAGAAACGGAACGTAGGTATTGCACTGAATGCTCACGTCGACCTTGCAAGGCTTATCGAGATTCTCGGCGCACTCCGAAGCAAGTACCGCCCGGTTTCCGCCGGCTCCCCGATCGCGGGAGAGAGCGTCCGTGGCGATCCGATTCTGCCTCTCGATCTTGCGTCCGATCGTCTCGTACCAGAGACTGAGCGTCGCCACCATGCCGTTCTCGATGCAGGTGACGAGATCGAACCCACGTGTGATGTGAGAAGCGCCCGCGACGTAAGCCACATCGCCCAGCAGGTCGGGCGTGGACTCCAGAAACCCCTCGGGAAGTTTCTCGGGAACGGTTCCCTCTTCCGCCTGAACCAGAAGCTCAGCCATCTCTTCCGAAATCCCGTGACGGGCCTTCTTGAAGAAATCCCTGAGCAGAAGGCGCTTCGGGAGGGTGTCGATATCGAGGGACGGGTCCGCCTTCAGGGCCGTGCGAACCCTGCTGTCCGGATACGAGAGGCCGGCGGAAATGCATTTTTCCACCGCCTTCTGCATCACACCCCGGGCCTGGGCCGCGTTTTTCTTGTACCACTCCTGCCATTCGCCGGAGTCCATGGCGGCGCGTCCCTCGGCGGTAAGCGAGTTCTCGTGCCCTTGCCCGTCGACGGAGTCGGCGGGCAAGCGCAAGGCGAAACAAAGTACGGCTATAGTGAAGACAGGCAGAAAACGTTTCATAGGCACCCCAAAGCGTGAGATCCCATTTGCAACGTCGATGCCGAAATTCTTGCCTTGAGGGCGCCTCACCTTTCGACGAAACATTTGACGCTGCGGAAGTGACTTACCGTATTCCGTCGGTCAGGAGGGATTTCCCAGAGTATGGCGCGTGAGCTCGCCGTGGACGATTTTCCCGCCGACGGTGACCGACAGCTCTCCGTCGGTGTGAAGCAGCTGCCAAGCATTGTCCCGCTCCAGCGTTTCGCCGAGCTCAGTGAGAAACTTTGGCGCCAGCGAAAACATTTCGATGGTCTCCACCTTGTGAATGGTCTCCGTGCGCGCCTCTTTCAGAATGAGCTCGGGATCTCGGTAGGTATAAATGCGAACGAGGTCCGAAGCTTTCGAGGCCTTGTGAAGCCGGCGGGCGGAAGGGTTGCCCACCTCGATCCAGACTTTCACGGCGCCCGTGAGATCTCTCACCTCCAAAGCGGGCTCGTCGGGGTTTCCTATCCCCTGAGTCAGCTTCAGGCCCTCCTGATAGTTGAGCCCGTACGCAATCACGCGAGTCAGCAGATAGGGAACCGACTCCGACGGGTGCATCGCCAGCCGAAGCTCGAGCTCCTCGTAGCAGCCCCGATCGACGTCGGAGAGCGCAACTTTGAAACGATAGACCGTGGAGGGCTGAGCCATGCCCCGGTATACCCGCCCACCTTCCTGTTGAATAGTGAAGCCGTCTAAGGGAGCATTTCCCTCCAGTAATTGGATGCATCCTTAGGAGGATCTATGTTTCGCAATATGTACCGCCTCAGCACTCTGATCGCAGCCCTGACCCTCGTGATTGCGCAAAGCGCCAGCGCCGCGGGGCTTCCCCGTGACGGCAAGAGCAGCACGGAAGGATTCTTCCGTCCGAGCGCGCCTTGGATCATGGATCTCGATGCCGGCGTAATGCTCGGCAGCGGCATCACCGCTCCCGGAATCGACATGATGATCCACGCCCGCTTGAACACGGACATCCGCATGTTTCTCGGCGGCGAAGTCGGCTTGTTTCTGCAGACCAGCGGCGGAACCAACCTGATCATCCCCGTGCTCGCGAACTACACGATGGAGTTCGACACCACCCCGACCTTCCACCCCACGATCGGGGCGAGCGTCGGCGTGTCGTTCCTCACGGGCGGCGGCAGCACGGCGAGCTTCACGTTCCTCGCGAACCCGGGCGCGCGCTTCGACATCGGCCAGAACAGCGAGCTCGATGTGAAGTTCCGCCTCGGCGTCATCAGCTCCACCTTCGTCGTGATCCCCCAGGTCGGCCTGGCGTTCGCGATCTAAGGTCCGCTTGTTCTTAAGGAACCCCGCTGTGACATAGGTCACAGCGGGGTTTTCTTTATCCCCTCTGAAATTCACGCCTTTTCCCCTCCCCCAGCCTGGAAGCCGCCTTTTCTTTGGGACGTCGCACTAAAGGAGGTAAGGTGCCTCTACTTCTACGGAGGTCCCATGACTCGTTTTCTTTTCGCCGCCCTCGCGGCCCTGATCGTCTCCCCCTCTTTCGCGGCCGACGCGAAGATCACGCTCCAGTGCACGGAGCAGGAGCCGGGCCACGGCTATCCGGCGGTCGTGAATATTTTTGAGAAAGACGGCAAGAAGTTCGGCGCCGTCTACCCTCACAGCTACGCCGACACGGCGGAGCCCCTCGAGACGGAAATCACCCGCATCGACGAGAACGGCCCCGAGATTTATTACTTCGGAAAAGACTTCGAGCTCCGCTACGACCCGACGGTCGAGGAAGCGACTTTCTTCGAAAACAGCGTGACACAACAAATCGAGCTCTTCTGCGAGCCCCGTTAATCAGTCATGGGTACGCGTTTCGGAACGAACCGCGGGCACGCACTTCGCGGTGAACTGATTCATCCCGCTCGGTGAGCGGTTGATGTTGGAAAAGAAACTCGCGACGGCGGGAATCGTCTGCCGGATATCGTCCGGGCTGCCCGAGTCAATCTCCACGAGCATCGACCACGAGCCGTACTTCCAATACACGTAATCCTCGTAACAGCCGTTGGCCGGATAGAGGATGAGCGCGCCGTTGCCCGCTGGATACCCGTTGTATTTCGCCGCATCCTGAATGAGACGGTCGTAGGCCGCGTCGTCCTTAGTCTTGTAGTCGTCGGCGAACATTCCCCAAGGATAAGTCAGCGAGGTCAGATAACCGTGAATCGTCACGCTGCCCGCGAACGGGCGGGTGGCGAGAAACTTCATGAGGTTGTCCGTGCTCTTCAGGCTTTCGGCGGGGGTGGGGGTGCAAGGACCGGGGTAAATGCGGTTCGGATCTTTTCCGTGCTCGTGGCGCTCGCCGGCGTTGTAGCCGGAGATGTTGAGCACCGGAATGACGTAATATTCCGTGGCCGCCAGCTCGTTCTTCGCGGCGTCAGGAGCGTCGTAGCGCTCGAGTAGATTTTCCAGAAAGCCGAGAGTGAACTCCGGAGTGTCGGGCTCGTTGCCGTGGTGAGTGGAGACCAAAACGTGGCCGACCTTGTTGCGATCCATCACCGCCGGGGTGAGGCTCACGCGGATGGCGCGGATTTCGACGCCTTCATCGTTCGCGCCCAGGGAAAAAATCCGAGACACCCGGGCGAAACGGTTTTGGAGGGCCGTCAGACGATCGACGACGTCCTTGTATTTTCCCGTTGCTTCGGTCCCCCGACTGGAGGCGCAGACGACGACGGCGGCAAACGCGAGCGTTAGGCAAAGCTTCATGGATCCCCCTGATGATTGGGGGACTTTTACAATAAATTCACGGAAGGCGTAAAGAGAGTAGAGGCCTTCCCTGTGGCCGGAAAAGGCATCAGGGGTGGAACGTGAAGGTATTATTTCCCTCTTTTACGTCCATCGGGAACGACGGCACCATCTTATAGGCGATGTCGGAGTTGCACATGGCCTCGTTCGCTCCGTCGGAGAACTGGAAGCTCTGGGTTCGGTGGACGCAGAAGTTGAATGGGCCCGAGCCCCAGTAAACCTCGCCGAGGTTCCATTCCGCGTAAAGATGGAGTGGACCGCGGTAGCCGCCGAGGTTGGAGGCCACGCACTGCTTCGGCGCGAGCTTCAGCCAGCCGGAGGAAGCCCAGAGGCCGTCTCCGGAGGAAATAGCCCGGCTCGAAAAAAGTTCCTTGTCCGTTTCGTTACAGACCGAAAGGACGGCTTCCGCCGTTTTCGCTTCCAGGTCCACGGAAGTGAGACCCGTCACGACGTTCACCTCGCGGGGATGGATCATCTGAAGCCCGGTGCCAGTGCATTTCGTGGCATCGTCGGCGTCGTCGATTTCAAAAGCGAGAGTGCGGTTCACGCAGACCGGTTTTGCCGGGCCATCCCACACGAGCTGATTGTGGGAAGCGAAGTAGGAAACGGGGCCGGAGTAGTTTCCGAAGGTGAGCGTCTTGCACGCCCCCGCGGCGACTTCGTACCAGCCTTTGGATTTCATCTTTCCGTTCACCGGCCTCGCGATAGAGGCGTAGACGGAGTAATCGAGGTTTCGGTTGCAAAGGCTCAGCTGCGAAAAGTTGGGCCGGATATCCCAAGTGGTCTTTCCCGGAGCCACGCTCACTTCGTCGGAAGCGACTTTCAGCTGACCGGCTTCGGTGCAGGGGATCGTGTCGGCGTTATTGAAGGAGAAAGCGGCGCCCTGCTTCACGCAAAACTTCACCGGGCCTCCTCCCCACGTCGCTTCGTTCAGCTCGTCTTGCGCGTATAGAAAGACTTTTCCGACGTAGGTACCGAGGTTGAGATCCGTGCACTTTCCCGCTTCCACTTTGTACCAGCCGGACGATTGCCAACCGGCGCCCGTTTTGGGTTTGAGGTGCGCGGAGTAAACCGCGCGGTCCGTGTTGTGGTTGCACAACGACAGTACCGAATCGGCGGCAAAGAGGCTCGTGGTGAAAAGAATGGAAACGGAAAGAGTGAAAAGCTTCATGGATCCCCCCCTACAGGATCGGCTTTTAAGGGGCTTGGCTTGAGAGGAGGTTACTTGGATTCCGGCTCGGTTACATCGGACTTTGGCGTCTGGGGCCTGCCGTCCGTTTTGGCGGACTCTTCGCGCCGGCGGCGCACGGGCTCGTCGGCGAGAGCTTCGTTCTTCAACTCGTCGATCTCTTCAGCGGATCGCGTGGTCTTCTTTGGATTTCCGAATTCAAAGCCCATTTTTCCCCGGTATTTCAGGACCGGTTATCCGGCGGCACTCTGGAATGCCTTGGGGGGTAGGAGAGTCAGAAACTCCACAGTACCGCCGGATAACCTTCCCGTTCTCAGAAGACAGTGGCTCGAGAGCTATCGACCGACCTTCGATTAACCAACGTTCCGCTTCCACGTTTTCAATCGACAGCTCCCGAGCAATCGTCACTTCCCGCGCCCCTTTTTGCCGCTTCCACTTACGTCAACTTCCGCTTCAGGGCCCGCTTGCGGGTCAGCTACGAACTCAATTCCCTATATTCAAAAGTGTAAATTACCATTTGCATTAATGCAAATTAATCTTGATAAGAATATGAAATTAAACGATTAAAACAGATACTTGTATTCAAGTGGGTGGCGGATGAATTAAACTGAATACATGCAGCGGAGCCTTAATCAGCGCCAGGCCGCGGTCTACTCGCAGCTCTTCACTCTGCTGCCGTCCCGCGCGCAAAGACGCATGATTCAGATCATCGAAGGCGCGATCAAGAATTACATTTCCCTCGGGGTCGAGAACACGACGTACGAAAGCATCGCGAAGACGTGCAAGATCAGCCGCCCTCTCATTCAGCATTACTTCAAAGACAAAGACGAAGTGTTCGAGATGGCGGTGAAGTACATCCGCCTCAACTATCAGCAGTACACCATCCAAGCTTTTAAAGATAAGAACGAGCCGATGGAGCGGCTCATCGCTTACGTCGACTCCGCCATCGCGTGGGTGAAGGAGTATCCCTCCCACCAGCGCGTATGGAACCTTTTCTACTACTACTGCGGAGTGGATCCGAAGATGCGCGCGCTGAACACCGAGCTCGTGACCATGGGGCACGAGCGCATCACGGCGCTGCTTCAGCAAGGAGCCGAAGCCGGCGTGTTCGCGGCCGACAATCTAAAAGGCCGCGCGAAACAAATCCAAGTGCTCATCACCGGATGCATAGTCACCGCCACGACCGAGACTCTTTACGCGGAGCATGACGAGTTTCGCCTGCAGATGGTCCAGGGCTGTATAGGCCTGGCCGTAAACCCCTCCCGTCGAGCCTAGAGCCTGCCGATAAAGTTAAGAACCCTTAGCCTATTGATGCTGCTACGCGTCCTCATCCTCCTTTTTCTTTTCGTCCAGGGGCCTAGCTACGCGTTTCAGCCGCCCTTCTGGCTACCCTCGTGCGGGGGCGCGATCGCGCGCGTGGGAAGTCCCACGCTCGACTACTACAAAGACGAGTTTCTCTACCGAAGCCACGTCATCAACGGACAGGCGTGGCACGAAGTACTGGTCGTCGAGGAGTATCCGCTAGAGGGATCCGTCGTGACTCGTGTGGTTCGGCGCGAAGTCCGAAAGGGCCCTCCGACTCCGGGGCTTTCCGGAAACAACGGCTCCGGCAAGGTTTCCAACAGCTTCTATAACGAGCTCAGGAAGTGGCATCTCGATCTGGCGAAGTCGGTCGTGAACCTCACCGTCGACAAATACGAAAAACGCCGCAACTGGGGGCCGGAGTTCCGCAAAAAACTGACGAACATGGCGGAGGAGTATCTCAACGACTCGGTCTACGTAGTCATCACCGACAAAGCCACCAACACCGTCGTCGGCGGCAAGCGGTATATTCTCGCTCCGTATGGTTTCAAGAACGGGCAGCTCGTCGCCGACGGAATGCTCGTGGAAAAACACTATGGTCCCGTCGCCGGATTCCGCGAACCCGGAGCGAAGATCGACCCCAACGACCAATCGCTTCCGAAACCGCCGAAAACGCTACCCGAAGCGGATTACCTCGGCATCGATCTGCCACGCGGTTCAGTCCTTCCGGAAGGCGAAACCCGCGGGATCAAGACCGGAATGCAAGTCGAGATCGGGGCGCTCGTCGTGGAGGAAACCCTTCCCAAAGACTTACGCGGAAAAATCTGGGCCGACCTTCACCTGCAGGATCTGCGAATGGCGTTCGACGGGAAAGACGATCTCGTCAACTACAAGGGCATCTCCTTCCACGCTTACGCCGATCCCGTTTCCCGCAAGATGTACCTGAACGATCTGAACTGGGGCTGGGAACTTCTGAACGGGTATCACATGGGTGGTCACCAGATGACCTTCCTTAGGGACAAGGACGCCCCGGAAATCGAAAAGGAAGGAACCAAGTGGGTCCCCATCATTTTCCATCCTGAAAGGATGGAGGACTACCACAACCGATTCGTCCGAGGGACCCTGCCGCGGTCGGAAAACGTCGACTTGGGAAGCCGGCAAAGGGACCTCGGTCAGACTCTCGGCGGGGCGGAAGTCGTCGAGTCGTTCGAAGCGCTAATCAGAGGCTTCAACTCGGAACACGGAGACGTCGTGGCCGCTTCCGCCGTGGGGCTAATCCGCCTGGCTCACCGTCAGGATCTGCTCGAGAAGAAACGCGCGGAAGCCGAGGCCGACCCCTCCCGGAAGTGGCAGATCGCCGGCCGCGCCGAGGATCGCTCCGACATTCCTCAACGTATCGACGCTGTGATGCAGGCGTTCCTGAAGAAGAATCAAAGCGGCAACAAGAAGGTAGTGGTCCTCGCGATGGTGGGCCAGATGCTCGAGCTCGGGATAAGCCAGCCCCCTCTGGATCGCAACAACCTCCTGAACAAATATTTGATCCCCACCCTCGGCAACAGTTCTCTCGCCGTCAGGGCCACGTCCCTCGCCCATTTGCAGATGCATTTCACGCCCGCCGAAGTAGCCACCGCCCTCTCCGCGCTCAAAAATACCTCGGGGATGCGAAGGAAGGCGGAGGCTGATCTGCGCCGGGGACGAATCCACACGATTCTGATCAGCGAGATCGAGGCGATGATGCGCCGCTGGTCCTCACACCGCGAGCAGCTCGGCATCCACGTCAATCCCACGGCGGTTCTGGAATGGATGGCGGAAGTCTCCGATCGGCTTGCGGGCGATTACAAGGAGCCCTCGCCTTACGGCAGCCAGGCGCTGTGGGACGATATGGTGAACAATCGGGTGGATGGGCTGGACTACTCGGCGTGGGGATCGAGCGTCGCGGCCCAGCTAAAGAAAGAACTGAACTCCGAGCAGGCCTCGACCCGAATGAAGGTTGCGCTGACGATGCGAATGGTGCTGGACGCTAAGATTGAACTCCCTGGACTCACCCGCGCAGAGGCGCTCAGGCAGATCTTCATGCCGCTCGTCGCCGACAAAGATCCGCTGGTGGCCCGGCACGCTCTGTTTCAGATGTACGGCCTTTATGAAAAGCCCGAGCTGAAGCGCATTTTGATCGGTAATCGGAAAGTGGAATCCGTCCGGGGGCACGCGATAGAAACTCTCGACGACGCCCGCGTAAAACGGTCTCAGCGCGCGAGCATCCTTTCGCGGTTCACCGACCTGTGGAGGGGCCGGGTGGATTATCCCCTGAACATGATCGCGAGACTCGCCGACACACTTCCGACCTCGACGGCAAAGGGTCCCGACGTGCTGGAAGCGTTTCTGATCCTCTCGATTTCGAACGAATAGATGGGGGCGTTTCCGGCCCGCCCCCCAAAGCGGCGGCAACTGTGTTGCGGTTTCACGATGTAATCCTTAAGGCCACCAAAAGAAATTGACGCATCGAGTTACTAGCGGCCCATTGCAACCCCTGCAATCAAAACTTCCGTAAAGAAAGCCTGCGGTATCATTTATTTCATGCCTCTTTGGATGGTCTTGCTCGCCTTCTTTTCCCCGGCGGCTTTCTCCCAGGAAACCCGGACCATGATGGGTCTTCCCCTGAACGTCCCGGGAGATCACGAGGAGTCCTCCGGCGAAAGCACGTCGCTCTTCCGGTTTACTTCCGAGGCCATGGGCGAGTGTCCGAAGACCCTCGAGGAATGGAAAACCTGGCGCCGGGAAAAATTCCTGCCGACGGTGCAGAACCAGAGTTTCAAGCTGCTCAAAGAGAACGGCGAAGGGGAGCTCACCATCGGAGCCGGTTCGGTCGGGGATTTCATCAGGCGTTGCCGCCCCGGCCAGGAGACGATTCACGATCGGCCGGAGTTCCAGGCCTGCTTCCAGCGCATCGTCGAGATGGAAAAGATTTCCGGCGAATTCATTTCGTCTATCTTCGAAAAGAAGAAGGAAAAGACGCCTTCCGTCGACGGATTCCCGCCGTCCTATACGGCCGCGAATCTACGGGCGGTAGCCGCCAACACGGAAAAGCCCGAGCAAAAGGAAAAGCTGCTCGCGGCCCTCAAGACCCTCACGGACGGAGCCAAGCAGGCGCGGGCCATCCGTTTCGACTCGGCGGTCATCAAGGGGCTCGACTCGCTCGTGATCCTCGACGTCCGCCCCGACGGCACGCAATTTTGGACGCACTTCTCCCTGGGAAGCAGCAAACCCGAAGACTTTCTTTCCATCCGGGTGACTCCGGCGGGCAACCACGAAGGGAAGTCCACGTTCCAGATGCACGCCCTCGGACACTCGGGCGATCTAGAGCGAAGGACCGTCGACGTGATCACTTGCCTGCAGTGCCATCGCACCTCGCCTATCTCGCTGGTCTCGAAGGACCCCAAGCAAATTCAAGTGTCGCTCCCGGAAGGGGAGAAGGATGGATTGAAGGTGATGGCGGAGATGAACGAGCACATCGCCGAAGTGGCTCTCGCTCTGCCAGAAAAGCTGAACCTCGCCCCGCTCGGTCCCGCCCGCGGTCCGGCGAAGAAGCGGCCCATCGAGTATTTGAGAAGGCTTGCGACGAAAACCTCGACGCCCGCGGCCGACGACGCCGCCCTAAAACGGGTCGCGCCCCATATGAACTGCGTGAAATGCCACGACGGCTCGTCCATCGCGAACACGATCGGGGAGCAGCTGCTTTTTCCGGGACTTTTCGAGAACTACGTAGTGCACGGGCACATGCCGCCCAAAGCGAACCTCTCCAAGGAGGACGCCAAGCTCCTGTCGGAGCTCATCAACGTGGAGTACTACGGCGGCTATCCCACCATCGACAAGAGCGCGAAGGAAACGGGCATTCTCGCCGACTGGCTGAACGAGTCCTGCCCCTGGGCCAAGTAGGTTACGGCATCAAACGAACGGCCACTTCCACCTGATAGAGCGAGTCGAGAAGGTTGTAGTTGATGAGCAGCTCGCGATAGGCGGCGCCGAGCGACTGCACCATCTGGACCGGCGTGCGCGCGCCGGCTTTGCAAGCGAGCAGAGACGCGATGACGCTGACCTGAGCGTCGTCGTAGATGCCGAACGCGAAGGCTTCGTTGATGACCGGAATGTTGCTGCGGGCGAGCGCGGACATCGTCGCCATCAAAGTCTGCACCTTCTGCTCCGGCGTGAGGCCCGGGAGACAGATGGCGAGCTGACTGGCCGCAACGGTGTGGCCGACGCCGTTCGCGAAACGGCGGGTGGCCATCATCAAATTATAGATACGCCGCATTTCGGGGGCGGCCGGAAGCAAAAGCACGGGAGCCGGCTGAACGCCGACAACGGGAGCGGGTTGTCCACCAACTACGGGAGCCGGCTGAACGCCAACCACCGGAGCGGGCTGACCGCCGACGACCGGAGCCGGTTGTTGTCCAGGCGTCACGGGCGCGGGCTGCTGACCGGGCGTCACCGGGGCCGGCTGAGCCGGGGTCGCGGGAGTGGCCGGCTGCGCGGGGTCCACGGGGTAACCGGGCTGCGTGGTGCCGGCGAGAGGGTCGACCCCTTGCTGCTGCGTTTGCGGCGCGGGTTGCAGACCCGGCTTCGGGGGCTGGGGAGTCGCCTGCTGGGCGAAAGCCTGCGAGGAGACCACCGCGAAACAAAGAGCCCACAGCGACGACTGGAACTGGCGCATTCGATAACCCCCGAAAAAAGTTTTGGAGGCCGGATATTGCGGGAAACGCGGCTACCAAAACAAGACGCGCTTTTCGTCACCTGGGACTCCTGTTGGGAAACCCCGATTGCCACTGGGAAAAAGAGGGATCGAATCCTTTGTCTTCGAAGAAGCTCCGCCCGTTTGACCCCGCTCTTTTTGCGTACGAGCCTCTCTCCATTAGGGGGTCATATGGGTAAGTTTTTTCTGGTTTTGTTCCTTAGCGCCACGGCTTTCGCCGCTCCTGGCATAAAGGTCCGCTCACTCGTTCCTCTGGAAGACAGCGACCCCTATGAGGGTCATCTCTTCCACGAAAACACCCTTTGGGTCGGCCGAAACCGCGGCCCGCAAGCGGTGAACCTTTATAGAGTCGAAGCCTACTCCGCGGACGGCACGAAGCTGCTCGGCACCGCGAAGCTCACCCACACGATCAATCAGCTCGCGCCCCTCGGCAAGAAAGCGGTCGCCGTGGGGAAGGCCTATCAGGACCAGGGCGGCTGGTTCACCTATTACACGACGCTGGAAATGAAAAACGGAAAGCTCGTCTCCAAGACAGCGACGCTTCCGGACGGTATCCAGACGGAGTATTTCGCCGGACGCGAAGGCGCCCTCTTCTTCAATGAAGCGGGAAGCCGGGCGGTGTACCGGTTGGGCGGATTCGGCGCGAAGGCGTTGCCCTTCGAGATCTCGGGCCCGGGCAAGATGGCCCTCGCCGGAGACTCCCTCTTCATCGTGGAGAGAAAAAGTTTCTACCAGGGCGACGAGAATCTCGTGCGCTTCGATTTGAAAACGAACACGGGAGAGCGGCTCTTCGCGGGTAACCGCAACATGCTGAGCAACCTCGCGGTCCTCTCCGGCACGAAGCAAGTAGCCGTCACCGAAACGGGCGCGGATCGCGTGCATGTTTTCGACGCGGCCACCGGAAAAGCGCGCCACGAGATTACCGTCGCCGACGGCCCCGCGGCGGTAGCAGGCCTTGGGAAATGCGTTCTGACTCTGTCCTACTTCGCCAAAACGCTTCACGTCCACGACGTGAGCGGCGCCACCGCCGTCGCGGTGGATACCTGGGACTTGTCGGAGCTGGGCGAAGACGTGAAGAACCTGCGCGTGATGGACGTCGATCCGGCGACCGGCCGGGTCTTTCTGCGCGCGTACTGGCGTCCCGAGCATGCCGGCGCCGTCACGGGCGTATGGTCGGTGGAACAGGAAAGCAGCAAGACGTTTTCCGCCTGTAAATAGGAATGAGTCCGGCTGTGTTATCCTGGGCCTAACCAGGTAAGGCAGCGAGGCTCTCATCCCGAAGCGAAAGACATCTCGAACTTGGCGATCCCGATTCGAGTCCCTGACTCCGTGGGGCCGCAGCTGCCTTTTGCTTGCCGTCGTCGGCACGCTTCTTCGACTTGTGGTGATGTTTTGCTCCGGCGGCTCGAACGACATGGCCAGCTGGGTGAACTTCGCCACCCGCATCCAAGCACACGGCCTCGATCACATGTACCGCACCGAGGTCTTCTTCAACCACCCGCCGCTCATGGGCAAGTGGGCCACCACGGTGCTTTACTACAGCGGCCTGTTGAACATTCCCTTCCCCTATTTCTTCAAGCTGCCTTTGGTTCTCTTCGACGTCGGGCTGATGTACCTCATCTATTCGATTCGAAAGCCGCTCGATTCTCTGCGCGACGCCCAACTTGCGGGAGCGCTTTACGCCTTAAACCTGACGGCCATTCTGGTGACGGCCTACCACGGCAATACCGACACTTATTGCGCGGGGCTTTGGCTGATCAGCGCCTGGCTTCTCACGCGCTCGAAAGATTTTGCGGCGGGTCTCGCCCTCGCCGCGGCCATCAACGTGAAGCTCGTTCCCGTGCTCGCGATCCCGGTGATGCTCGCCCCGTACCGAGACTGGAAGCGCTGCTTTCGCTTTCTCGGCGGCCTGTCGCTGGGAGTGATTCCGTTTCTGCCCTTTCTGTGGAGCTCGGGCCCGCAGTTCTACCGGAACGCCCTCGCCTATAAATCGAATCTGGAATTGTGGGGCATCGAGTTTCTCGCGCTATACGCGCGGGACGGCGGAGCCGTCCTCGGGCCGATGGCCGCGCGGTTCTCGGATTTCTATTTCAACCACGGCCGGTGGGTGGTGTTCGCCGCGATCTTCGCCGTGGCCTACTGGGCGCGCCGGCAGCGCAAGCACACTCTCGCGGCGGCGAGCCTCGTGCCGATGCTGTTTCTGTTTTTCGCGCCGGGATTCGGCGTTCAATACACGGTTTACGCGGCTCCGCTACTCGCGGCTTACTCACCTCGAGCAGGGATTCGCTACGGAACCATCGCCGGAGTTTTCATAGGGCTGGTGTATTTGGCTTTCTGGACGGGCACCTTCCCGGCGTCGTCCTACTTCAACCGCATGTTCCCGATGCCCGGGCCCATCGTCGGCTTTCTCGCCTGGCTCTATCTCGGCGTCCTTATTTTTCGGACGATCCGGGACGGACGTAAACGCACTGCTGGATGAGCTCCCCGTCGAGTTTGTAGGTGTAGATGAGCTGATCGACGGGCGTCCTCGTGCAGGCCTGCGATTTTTCGAGCCGGATGACCTGTCCGTCTACGGAGCCCAGCAGGCCGAACTGGCGGATGCTACGGCGGTGGACTATCGAATTCGCCCTGGGCTGCGAGGTGTGGTGGCAAATGCGCAGCGTCCCGACCCACGAGCAGGTCGCGAAATTTCCGAAGAAAGAGAAGTTGGCCCGGTCGAAAGCCGAATACATGCTCTCTTTACGGCCTTCGTCGTAGTTCAAGAGTTCCAAACCTTCGTATTTATTCTCCCGATAAAAGTGCCGGACATAGAGGGGATTCGGGCATTCGCGGCCTTCCACTATCTGGCGCCCGCACGGATCGAGCACCCAGTCCCCACGGAACTTTTCGAGCCCCTGAGGGGCGGCGAGTGCAGACAACGAAAGCAAAAGAGCCACGAGAGAGAAACGTCCCATCCGGACCTCCAAAAATTGAGGCCCCAGGGATACCAAAAGCCACGGTTCCGGCTCAACCCGGTCCGTTAAAGGTCTCTGATATAGGCAGTTTACCAATCACCCCCGCCTTGCTATCGATCGCTCACGAAACTGGGACTCTAGTTAGGAGAAGTACATGAAGGTTGGATTGGGGATATTGCTGGCTTGTTTTCTCTCGGCTTCCGCCGTCGCGGGCAACTACTTGCGAGAGGTTTCCCAGCCCATAGTCAAAGTCTACGTTCCGAACGGGTTCGATACCGACGATAGCGTTGAGATCGTCGTGATGGGGATTCTCAGAGACTCCTGCACTCAAGTGGGAAGAGTCTCCGGAGACCTCGACGAAGCCCGGAAGATTTTGACCATCAACCTCACCGCCTATGAGTATTCGGGCAATTGCGTGAAGGCGGACATCCCCTTCTACCTTCCGGTGTACGTCGGTCCGATCCGAAACCCCGGAATCTACGCCATTCAGGACAATCCCACCCGCCGGGCCATCGGAACTCTCGGCGTCGGCCGCGCCCCCGTCTCCGGCAGCGGCGTCGACAGCCTCCCCTATCCGCCTCTCACGGACGCGTATTTGCTGAAGCAGGAAGGCAAAGACGTTCTGGTGCTCAAAGGTTTCATGCCCATGGATTGTCTGACCATCGACAGCGTCGACGTTCAAGTCCAGCCGGACGCCGCCATTGTGCGCCCGAGGATGGCGCGCCTCGAGAGCAGCTGCCGCAAGGGAAATTTCCCGTTCACGAAGACCGTTCCCATTACTCAGACGCTGCCGCGTGGGGTGTTTCTCCTCCACGTTCGTTCCATGGGCGGGCGCTCGATCAACAAGATCGTCGCGGGCACATGAAGCTCATGCTCGCCGGATTGCTGGCTTTGCCCGCGTTCGGTTCCGACTTCGTTCCCGGCTGCCGGGTGAAGGCGGACACCCTGGTGAAGCACGGCTCGCTCACTCACAACGGCACTTGCGTGCTTACGCGCGAAGTTGGCGGCGAGCTGCAGTTTCTTCTTGGGTACGCTGGAAATTCGAAACAAGTGGGCTGGGGATTTCCCGGGGGCAAAGCCCTGACGACGGATTTCGACTCCAATCTCAATCCCAAAACGGGAAAGCCGTTTTCTCCGGAGAGCTTCGAGGCCGCGAAAAACATCCCTTACGACTACGCGGAGCCGGCCTTCTGCGCGGCCGGCCGGGAGACGAAAGAGGAGACGGGCGTCGACGTGGTCGTGGGTGATCTGATCAAGACGACCGTGACGGTCGCGGCCTTTCGTTGCCACGTCCTCTTCCCGGATCAGCTAAAAGAGCCGCTGCAATCCCACGATCCCGCGGAGATTCAGCAAGTCGGCTGGTTCACGCTCAAGGAAATGCGCGCGCCGGGCTTCTTGAGATTTGCCTCCGACCTCACCATTGCGGCGTCGGTGCGGCCGTAATCCAAGGTGTTATCGAGTTGATCTCGCGATCTCCAGTCGCCACATGACGTGCCTAGTCGCGTCTCGCTAGGTTACGGGCCGTTGTCTAAACGGAGGTAGCCCATGAAACGTGTACTCTTGAGTCTCGCTCTGTTGGCCGGTGTCTCGGCCTTCGCCAAGCCGCTAAACCGGGTTTATCCCGGAGACCGCGGGGTCACGAAAATGACCAATGCTCAATTCCAGGCTTTGCCCCCCGCCCTCAAGCGGACGCTCGGCTCGGTCGACGTTCCGTTCGAAATGGGCGACGGGTACTACGACCTCGTTAGCGAACGCTGGTATCGGATCCGCAGCACCGTGGATGGCCGCGTTCTCGGTTACCTGAACGAAGTGCGCCTTTCTTACACGGAAGACGCTGAGTACGTGGACGTTCTCGTTCGATTCGCGGCCGACGGCCGGCGTATCGGCAAGATCGAGGAGCTGGGACGCGAGTCCCGCGAGTAAAAAATAGGGGACGATCTTCGTCCCACCGATCACAGGTTCTACAGACAACTGGTACTGCAACGCAGGGCCGGCGCCCGAGGCCCGTGGCGCCACATTTGCACCGAATTCCTCGGCTTTTGGTCCGTTCCTTTGGAGAGTTTGAAAATGAAGTTCACCTTCTTCCTCGGTTTGGCTCTGGTTTCCCTCTCGGCGTTTGCGGCCGACAAGTTCGACTACTCGGGCTTCGGAAAAGAAATCGAGTTGAAGACTACGGCTTCCGGAAAGCTTTCCTTCGGAGTCATCTTCTCCCTCGGCGCGACTGATCCGGACGGCAGCCACTGGATGCTCAACCTCACGAAGAAAGGCGCCCTTCCCCAAGGCACCACGTGGAATCTCTTCCGCAAGGACTCGGACGCTTATGCGTTCACGAGCTGGAAGCCGGCGCTCAACGCCGGAGAAGTCTTTCAGGCCCGCTTGAGCGATGGCGACGCCCAGAAGATTTTGCCCCACCAGGCGAATCTCGTTCTGGTCTTCAAGCTCCCTTCGGGCGAGCTGACTCACTTGAAAATCGGAAGCCTCTGCGAGGACAAGAATAACGAAATGTACTTCAAGAATCTCACCGACAATAAGCGGTGCTTCGAAGTGACCGACGGGGACGTGAAAGTGGCGCCCTCGTCTTCCTCGAGCCCTCGCCCAAAGTCGACTCACTAACTCATTTACATACCTGAAAATTTCCCTCGGACTTTCGACGACTTACCCTCGACGCGGTGTACTATTTTCAATAATTCTAGTATCATAAGGAGATATCCCTTACGTCTCTCTCTAAACAGCCTCTGACCTGGCTGCCCCCGTCTCAATAACCTACTCGACAGGACGTTTCTGGAGGTTACATGAGCCACCGTCACCTTTTTTGCTCCACTTCCCTAATCGCTCTTAGCCTTGCGGGGTGCCTAAATACTGCGGACGAACGTGAGTCCGGCCCTAATCCCCAAAGCATCTCCAGCCTCTCTTCTTCGGACAATTGCAATCCGGGCAAAGAAGGCACCGTCCGATTCGATTCACACGAAAAAACTCTTTATGCGTGCGATGGCAAAACATGGATCGCCATCAACCTCAAAGGAGATAAAGGGGAGCGAGGAGAAGCGGGCGAGCCGGGACCGAAAGGTGATGTTGGTCCACAGGGTGAACCAGGCTTGAATGGAACGAATGGGCGAAACGGCATCGACGGAAGTGGAGTGCGCATGGCACTAATGGACAATGGCGTGGTTCGGGGCGTACTTATCGAATTCTCGAAGGAGCACGTTGGCGCCGCACTGATGATGATTCCGAATAAGGACCTGATTCACATCGACGTGGGCTCCGGCAAGTTCACAGGTAAACCGTGGCAGGTATATTTCGACGATCCGGGATGCACTGGGGTCGCGCACGCGGGAAGGAACGACTCCCCTGGACCTCATGTTGTTGGTCGAATTTATGTCGGGCCCGGAAATTCGGGGTCGCCAGAGGTCTTTTTTCGGGGCGAAGAGTGGGTCGATCAGAGCAGACCTTATCGGAGTTTTTTGGATTTCAGCACTTATGGCCAGATGAACACGTGCGTCGAACGGGTCGGAACGTTCCGATCGCTCATGCGAGTGGAGAAAATCCCTGCTCCTACGTCATTGCAACATCTGGCTCCGATCCGTTTCGATCCGTAGCTGCTCCAGCTCCCCAATTGTGAAATCTGGCCGTACTCAATTGGTATACGGCCCCCCTCCCGTTTCAACGGGCGTAGGATCGAAGGGAGGGGGATTTATGGGGAGAAACAAAGTCACAGGAAATACGTATAACCCGCGGCGCGCCTGGCTCATCCTGTTGGGGCTTATGTCCGCCGTTTCTTTCGCGACGGCCGGTCTCACTACTTATCTGCTCGCGCGGAGCGGGCCCGTTCACCGGCCCACACCCAACGACATTCTAAGTCTCGCCGAAGCGCAGGGAACTTTCGGTCAAATGAAGGCCGAGCTGAACTGGCCTGCTCTCGATTTCGGAATCGAAGGAAACGCCCTCGTCATCGAGGGCTCGGCGGAATCGGAATATCAGATTCAGGAAGTGCTGACGCTCGTGCGCCGCTCTCTGAAGGCTGAGTCCTACTACATCGTTCATCCCTACATCGAGCGGGCCGACATGATATCCGGCCGCATCGGCGCGGTTCGGGAGGGAAACTGGGATTACAAGAACCCGGGCAAGTCCCTTCTCGTCGTCGATCTGATGAAGGTGAGAAAGACTCCGCTCGCTTCGGAGCCTCGGGTCTTCAAGGATCCGCTCGCGGAAGCTCAGCGGATTCTTTCGACCATGGACTTGAAGCCAATTCCCGACCTGCAAGTAGAGCTGCTGCCCTTACCGCGGAAAGAGTAGCTATTCGCATTCGCCGGCGAATACCATCCGCCACAGCTTCGGCATGGAGGTCAGGGGAATCTTGACCTCTTTCCCTACCGCGTAGGGGTAGGAAAGGCTCGCCGAGGGACTCCACGGCGGATACCCGAGATCGGCCACCTGAGTTCCCATCGTCGCCACGAGCTCAGTCGCCGAAGCCGGAGTCGTCGACAAGGCGTTTCGGGCGAGCGCGCTCGCCTGGCGAAAGAGAGCCGCTCCGGTTTTCGCCAGAGAGACCAGCGAAACTTCGATGCCGAAACAGCCCGTGAAGACGGGTCCCGTATAAGTGCCGCCCACGCGTACCGACTCGGGCCGCACCTTCTGTCCGGTGAGGTACTGCGCGTACGTGTTATTCACGACGTGAGTCAAATCCCAGAGAGCCGCTCGGTAGTTGTCGGCCCGCTCGACGAGAGTACGGCTCGCGCGCAGCCACGCCCGCGCGGAATCGTACGGCGCCTGCCTGAGCAGCGAGCCCGAGTGGCAATCGTAATACTTCTTGGTCCAGCCGCCCTCGGCGCGGCTATTCACCGCGATGAAACGATCCGTCGGAAAGCAGTAGTGCCGGTAATTCCCGGAGGGCCGCTTGATCCAGAAATCCCTCACGCCCTCGTCCGTCATCTTCGCGAAGAGCTCGCGGCGGCTTCGGCCGATGGTGAGCGGGAACGTCGCGAGCGCGAGCGTCCGAATCGCACCACCCAAATCCAGATACAGCTGCTGGACGTCGACTTCGAGCTGAACCCTTTCGAGGGGATCTTCGGAGGCTCCCTTCAGGCGGGCCAAGAAATCCTCGACCCGGCGGGTGAGATTGTCGGCGGAAGACGAAAGACGGGCGGTGGCCTGAGCGGCCTTCGCCGTTTCGTCGATCCAATGGGAAATCGGGCGCCCCTCGGCGGGATCGTCGTCGTGCCAGCGTGGTACGTACGCCGACAGAAGCCTGTTGCCCAACTCACCCTCGACGGAGCGGCTGCGCCGGTCGAGCTCATCGACCGCTTCGCGCAGCTCGGGCTCGGCCGTGCGCGCGGTACTCATGATCTTCTCGAACGTCCGCGGCGTGTTCGACGGATCGCCGGCGAGCATCGCCTTCTCCATCAAATTCTGGACGTTCATGTCGAAAAAGAAATTGAATCCCAACGGACCGCCGGCTCCCACTTCGAGAAAGTAATCGGACTGGTGCGGGTTCGTGGCGCAATTGAACGCGAGACCGACGTACGCGTTGCCCGGGACTTCCTTCGCGGAAGCGCCCGGAACTCCCATCCCCGCGCTGGGGACGATGTACGCCTGTACGTGGACGTCTTCCTCGCCCCTCGCATAGGTCATCCAGAGGAATCCTCCGAGGGAAGTCGAAAGGCCCGTCGCGCGGGTCGCCGGCAATAGTTTCGCGAAATCCAGCTCACCCGAAAGGACCATGCCGTCGGGACGGAGAATGGAGGATTCTTCTTCCGGTTTAAGGCAAAGCGCCTGCTTGATTGGGGCCGCAATGCTTTGCCCCATCTGACTGAGGCGCGAGAGAACGGTATTGGTCACAAAGGAGCGCACGGGACCATCGGCGGCGTTTACGGCCACCGGGCAGACGAGTCCCAAAGCTATGAGAACCAAAGCGAGCTTGGTCTGTTGCACACCATCTCCAGAGGATGGGGGAGAATAACCACAATTGTGACGCGTGGCGTAGTGGAAAATGACCCCTTCTCGACAGAGTGAGGGGAATCTCGGTAACCATCTGTAACTACATGTTTTTTGTCTTATGGTTACTGTCCGTAACCGGCGGGGAGTGAGGGCTAAGGTACCAAGTTGAGCTTTTCGCCCAAGTGCCTGGGCGCGGTCAGGTCGTCGATAATGGCGTACGAACGCAACGGGAAGCCCGCTTGGAGGTTGGGCTTGTCCTGCCGAACGGCAGGGTTCACCGCGCAAAGTACTACGAGCTTCGGCGATTGCCGTTCGCGCTCGAGCACGAACGGGGCGAGATCGAAAGTCTGACGTCCAGGTTTCACTTCCAACTTCATGCCCGTCTCCAAGCTCATATCGCAATGGGCGGCGGCGGAGCTGCCCAGCTTCTGGGTCATGAGGTAAATCGAAAGTCCGGAGGCGAGACCCTTCGGAGAAAACACTTCAGGACGGCCCGCAGCCTCCGGTAGCCAATCCATTAACGCTCCTTTTTGCTATTGCATCATGTTGCGTCTGTGTACAATTCGGGGCGAACCGATGGACTCACAGACCCAAATCGTTTACCTGGACTCCGGCCTGCCCGATTTCCCCGAAGTCCTCCGCCGTCTATCCGAAGGCGAGATGGTCTCGGATAGGGAGTTCGATCGCGTTTTCATCAATCGGATAAGGGACAAGTCCTTCATACACTGGACGCCCGTCGGCGTCGCCCGGCGCGCCGCCGAAATGCTCTCGGTCGATGATAGCTCGAGAATTCTCGACGTAGGCTCCGGGCCGGGCAAATTCTGCATCGTCGGCTCCCTGACCACGGAAGCCACCTACGTCGGCGTCGAACAGAGACCGCACTTAGCCGACTTTGCCAGCGCATTGGTTCGAAGGCACGGCCTTCCCCGCGTGAGTTTCCTGAATTGCCAGATGGAGCAAATGGACTGGTCTCAGTTCACCGGATTCTATCTATACAACCCCTTCGTGGAACTTCTCTACCAGGCGGATCATCGCATCGACGACACCATCGAGGCCGGCGGAGAGCGCTACGTCGGGCTCGTCCGGTTCGTTCAAATAGCCTTAAGCCGCCTCGAGCCGGGCACCAGGGTGGTGACCTTTCATGGCTTCGGCGGAGACATGCCGCCGAACTATGACTTGGTTTGCCGCGAAAAATGGGGAGCGGACTATCTAGCCTGCTGGGAGAAGGTAATCTAGCCGTGCCGGTACGAGAAAGACGTTGCGACCGCTTTGCTTCCGATTCACGGGATAGGGGTACCCGGCCCGACGCAGGCGAGAAATGGCGATTCGATCTGGGCTTCGGCGCAAGTGTAGCGGCCGCCCTGATGAGCGGAGACGTCGTCAGCGACTTCTATTTCGACGAAATCCTCTCCCCCCGCGCGAGAAAGCTTGCCGGGCGGCATTGGACCCCGGTTTGCGTGGCCATCCGAGCCGCCCAATTGCTTACCGGCGGCCGACCCGTCAGGGTCCTCGATGTGGGGGCTGGCGCAGGCAAGCTATGCCTTGTCGGAGCATTGACGAGTTCCGCCGAGTTCGTCGGGGTGGAGCAGCGCCCCTGGCTGGTCAGGGAGGCCTCGGCTCTCGTCCGGCTGCTGAAAGTCCCCCGGGTACGGTTTCTGGCGGGCAACTTCCAGGAGGTGGATTGGAGCGGCTTCGACGCCTTCTACTTCTTCAATCCGTTCCACGAGAACCTCGACGATTCCTCCCCTATCGACGCAAACGTCAGCCTCGGTGAGGAAAAGTTTCTCAAATACACCGCGCAAGCGCTCGAGCGGCTTCGCCCTCTGAAAGAGGGGACGCGTGTCGTTACGTATCACGGATCGGGCGTCGACCTCCGAAGCGCCCACTTTCGCCTGGCCCGCCGGGAAAAAATTGGGAGCGACGCGCTTTGCCTCTGGGTGAAAGAGCTGCACTAACGTTTGGAGTCCGCAAAGCCCTTCGCGCAACCGCTGCAGTAACCGTAGAAAATGAGGGAAAGGTTCGCCTTCGAAAAGCCGCTTATGCCTTTGAGGGCCCGATTGATTTTTTCGAACAGAGCCTGATTGCCGCGGTTCAGTTTTCCGCACCATTTACAGATGTAGTAGTGATGCACTTTCTTGTCGAAAACGTACTGAAAGCGCTTTCCGTGACTTGGGAGATTTAGCTCCTGAATGATGTCCAGTTTTTTGAACATCTCTATGTTGCGGTAGATGCTGGACCTGTCCACGCCCGCAAGTGTCCTATCCATGAAGTTATGGAAATCTTTTAACGATAGCTGACGGGACTCATTGTCCAGAATGAATTGCAGCAGCGCTCTGCGTGCCGGCGTGATCCGCATCTTGTGCGATCGCAGAACGGTTAAGAGATCCTGGTGCTTTTTCATGGAAGCCGATCTTTTACCCGAACGAATTCGGGCCGTCAGTAAATAATGGGACGCGCCGGCTCAGTCCTCCCGGATTTCAACGAGCTTCCGTTTGCCGGATTGGCCGCGCAATATCGTGATGGCGCTTTTCGCCACGTTGAAATACTCCGACAGCAGCTCGATGACGGCGGTGTTCGCGCGCCCTTCGACAGGGGGAGCGTTTACGGAGACCTTGTAAGAGTTTTCCCCGGTTTTCTCCACGCCCTCCACGCGGGAGTTCGGCTTGACCTGAATCTCGATCTTCATTCCGGTCAGGCCTTCTTCACGAACTCTGATTTCAGATTCATCGCCCCGATTCCCTCAATGCGGCAAGCGATGTTGTGGCCGTCGGTACTGTCGACGATGCGGATGTTCTTCACTTTGGTGCCCACCTTCACGACCGAGCTGGACCCCTTCACCTTCAGATCCTTTATGACGGTGATCGAGTCTCCGGTGCTCAAAGCATTTCCGTAAGCGTCGCGAACGCCTTGTTCCGTTGCCTCAGGCTCGGCGGTCTTTGCCGTCTCCCACTGGTTCCACTCGTGGGAGCACTCCAGGCAGGTCCATAGCCCGGCGTTCTCGTAGATGCTTTCGGATTGGCATTTCGGACAGGCGCTTTCGTTCGGCATGGGGGACAGGTTAGCAACCCGCCCGAGTGACGTCCACCGAGCATTCCGAACTTAAACGACGACCCGGTGGTAGAATTGGGGCATTCGGAGGTTTGAGATGCATCACCTCATCAATCGGATCGCACTCGTTTGGTTTCCCGTCTTCGCGGGGGCGGCCGCGGCAACTCCCGCGAGCTGCGTTCAGGGCGTCCGGGCGCACTTCCTCCCCAATTTTTATCCGAACATGGCGGCCGCCTGCGGCGGCGACAACACCGCGGAGCGGGCCATCCCGTGCTTGGAGGCCCTCCGCGACGGCCGCGGCAAAACCGAGGGAGCCAGCGGACGGCCGGTGATCGCCTCTGGTTTCTGGACGCTCGCCGGTGCTTGCGCGGGAGGCGCGACCGGCAAGCGCGCGGCCGCCTGCATCGACTTCATGGAAGCGAAGTGGAAGGAAAAAAATCCGCGCGTCCGGTACGAAAAAGATCTGGCCTACGCGTGCGGCGGAGACCGATCCTTCGAGGAGGCCTGGAGCTGCGCCGAAGCCATGATGGCGTTACCCGGTTACGAACCGCTTCACCTATCGGCTTGTCAGGGCGGAAGCACGGCAGCTCAAGCGACGGCGTGCTTCACCGCGCTTCGCGCGGCCAAATTGACTTCACCGTTTCTGGCGGGCGCTTGCGGCGGCGGCAACGGGGGCGCTTCCGCCATTCCCTGCATCAAGCATATCCGCAGCCAGCTCGGCATCCTCACCTACCTCCCCTCGATGACGTGGGCCTGCGCCGGCGGGCGCACGGGAGAACAGGCCTTCGCTTGTCTCAACTCGCGCGACGGAAAACTGAGCTTACGCGACGAGCGGGATTACGCGATGGCGTGCGCCCAGATTCCGTCCGGCGAGATGCCAGTCCACGGAGCGGCTTCGCCGAAGACTCCAGAGACTCACCGAAAATAGAGGCTCAGGGGTGTTGCGGCGCTTCGGGAAAGAGATATTCCAGGCCGTTCACTTTGATCTCGTAGACGAGCTTCAGCATTTCGCCTAGCTCTCCCTCGGGAAAACCTTCCCGCGAAAACCACACCACGTATGATTCGGGCAAATCGACGAGACGAGTGCCTTTGTATTTCCCGAAGGGCATGCGCGCAGCCGCGAACCGCCGCAGATATTCGGCCGGGTTCAAGGCGAACCCTTCTTCCTGACGGGGATCCAAATCTCCTCTTCCGAATCGGGATCGTCGTTCTTGTAGCGATCCCCGAGCTGCTCGAAGTGGGGACGGCTATCTAGAACATACGGAGAGCTGGGCAGCCAGGTTCCAAGAATGTACTGAAATGCTTTCGGAGCCGTGGCGGCGGCCCCCTTATGAGGAAAGACGGCGTACAAACCGCCGCCCAAGGAAAGCCTCTCCATCCCGTCCGGAATCCGATCGAAGTCCGCGACTTCGACGGCCGCCCACTTTTCGAATTCCTTCATCGGGCTGAACGGGGCGAAGTACTTGTCGTCGTAGATCTGAAGCGAATAAAGATCCGTTCCCACCGCACCGGGAATTTCGTGCCTTCTCGTCAGAAAGCTTCGCCAAAGCTCGGATGTCTTATTGTCCGCCAAGGACATCTTCCGCCTGAAGCCCACCAGCTTCTTTGCGGCCAGCGTTCGTATCGTGGGGCACGGCTGATTCTCCATTAGAGACACCGTATAGTCCGTTTACCGTCGAATGGAAACCCTCCGGCACTTACCGAATCGCCGGGCGGCCTTCGGCGCGGCCATACGTCACCCAGTGCTGCAGGCCCGACACCAGCCGGCCCGCCTCCACGGCGGCCGCGACGTCCGGATTCGCCTCCAGGTAAGCGCGTTCGTTAAAGGCCGGCGAGGGACTGCGGCGCTCGTATTGCCCGTAGAGCACGTAGTGAATGAGCGGGGAGCGCATCGTGCCCGCGCGGATGGCGTCGGCCACGTCGGGGTTCGTTTGGAAATAGAAGTCGGGGTCGAAGGCCTCGAGGGGCACGAGCCAGCCCGAATTGGGCCTGCGTGCCTCGAAGATTCCGCTCTGCAAGAAGTGCGAGAAGCCCGAGACGAACTGACCTGCCCGAATGGCCTCCACGACGTCGGGATTGGCACGCCGGTACCAAGTCTCGTCGAAACTTCCGTTGGGGCTTCTGCCCTCGAACTGCCCGTACTCCAGATAATGAGAATAGGGCGTTCCCTGATAGGTACCGAGCGCGATCGCCCGATCCACATCCGGGTAGATGGTCAGGTAGAAGAACGGATCGAATTCGTCGGCGACGTTAAAGACCATGCCCGGCGGAGGCACCGCTACCGAAACGCTACGGAAGCCGACGCCGATGTCGCTCTCTTCTCCGAAACCGAGCGCCGGCCTTTCGGGGGCGGCGTTTGGGTCCCTCGCCTGAACGAGCGGAACGGCGACGCGCTTGGAACACGCGCAAAGCGCCAGCGACAGAAGGGCCACGGTCAAAGCGATGCGGTACTTCATGGGGCCTCCAAAGAGTGTATTCGAACTGTAGTCATCATGCCGGGGAGGGGCCGCCCGAGGCAGTTACAGTTTTGTCCGGAAAGAGTCGGGGAGAATAGGCGTTGCTGGTTTTTAAGCGGTCGGCCGGGATCGGCTGCGAAGCCCCAAGTCCGAGGTGGCGGGTTTCACGGGTTCGACCTTCAGACTATCCAGCCAGCTGGACAGATACTGAATCATTCGGCTGGCGAAATAGTCGTCCCGGTCTTCGGCGCCGGAGGCCTGGAATTTGCGATCCCACTCATGAAGCTCTTTCCGAGGGGGAGGCGGCATTTTGAGATAGCGGCCTTCTCCGTCGGCTAAAATCTCCCACGCATCTTCCGCATCGAGCTGTTCGGATTCGGTAAGCTCGAGGTCCATCCCTTCGCTGTTCAGCCGGGCCGCTTCGAAGATGTCCCGGCGCATGTGGACGACTTCGTCGGTCTCCGTATCGTAGAAAAAGACATGCCCGGCTTTGATGGGCTCGAGGAAGGTAAGCTCGAATTCCGCGCGCTGGTTCGCATCCATGGGCCGCAACTTAGTCGAAAGCCGGATGCCGCCGCAAGGGCCCCGAAACAGGACCTGGTTGACCCCCGCGGGCCGAATCCCTACCCTGTTAAAAGCCCAAATAGCTTCGCCTTTTCAGGACCTCGCATGCCGATCAGCCGCCGCAGTTTTCTTCGTTCCGGAATTGGTGCTTTCGTCGCCACTTCTCCCTTTGGAAAAATCACTCTCGCGCAGACCAATCGGTCGAGTGACGTGATCGTCATCGGCGCCGGCATGGCCGGCATCGCCGCGGCGAGCGAGCTCCGGCGGCAGGGTAGTTCCGTCCTCGTTTTGGAGGGGCGCGATCGGATCGGCGGCCGTATGTGGACCAACGCCTCGCTCGGGCACCCCGTGGATTTAGGCGCTGCCTGGCTTCACGACGCCGAACGCAATCCCCTCGTTCCGATCGCAAAAAAATTCGGTCTTCCCGTTCGGGCGACCGAGTGGGACTTGGGTGCGCTCTACAATCTCGAGGGAAAACACTTCGACCCGAAAGAAGTGCTGGCCGTAAGAGCCGTCGTGAAAGCGGCGCTGGGGCAAATCTATAAAAAGGCCGAAGCGCGCCCCCTGGGGGATTTGCTCAAAGAGGCCTTGGCGAAAGACCCGCTCGCGCAAAAACATCCGCAAATCGTTCAGTGGCGGAGGGCTGGTCTAACCACCCTTTACAGTGAAGATCTCGATCGGGTGTCGCCGCACATGCAGGCCGAGGACGTCGCCTTCGTGGGCGACGATCTTTTGCTGACGAAGAGCGGATACGCGGGCCTTGCCCAAGCGATGAGCCGGAACCTGGACATCCGTTTGGGGCACCGGGTATCCGCCGTCGACTATTCCGGTGCCGCTATCGTCGTAAAAACGTCGCGGGGAGAGTTTACCGCCAAAAAAATTATCGTGACGCTGCCCCTTGGGGTTTTGAAAAGCGGCAGTGTGGTTTTTACCCCTGACCTGCCGTCCGAAAAAAGCGATGCCATTCGTCGTCTGGGCGTGGGCTGCTTCAACAAAGTATTCCTGACGTTCGAGAAGGTCTGGTGGCCGCCTGGCGGCGAAACGTTCGGCTGCGCGGATTCGGAATTTCCCTTCTTCCTGGATCTCACTGGCATTGCGAAAAAACCGATGCTCGCCGGTCACGTCGCGGGCGACGCGGGCCGGGAGATGGAAACGCGCTCCGACGCCGAGAACACGGCGCGGGTAGTGAAGATTCTAGGCGCCATGTTCAAACGGAAAGCGCCGGAGCCGACGGGTTCGCTGGTGAGCCGCTGGAGCACCGATCCGTTCGCACTCGGTTCCTACTCGGTAGGCGCCGTCGGCGCGAAAGCCTCCGATCGAGCCGCTCTAGGAAGTTCCGTCGATGGAAAGGTGTTTTTCGCCGGAGAGGCGGTCCACCGCACCACCAACGCCACCGTGCACGGGGCCTACCTTACCGGAATTGCGGCGGCGGAGGAGATTTTGAAAAGCCCGAAGCCGGCCCGGCCTCGTTAAGGCGTCAAAGACGAAACTAACGCATGTCCAACAGCTGCTCCGATGCCCGAATTCATTGCGGATCAGGTTCCGGAGAGGGCTCCACCGTTGGTTCGGGCGTGGGCTCCGAAGTGGACTCCGGTATCGGGGTTGGGGTCGGCTGCTCCGCCGGAGGTTCCGACGGCACGGGAGTCGGCGACGGAGAGGGATTGGCTTCCCCGGCGCCAAATAGGAGTTCCCAAATGTAGTTGATGAACCACTCGAACCAGGACTCCTCCTGCTCGATCGTGGGGCCGGGGTCCGGGGAGGAAATCGGCTCCTCGGAAGCGTCCGGGATCGGACTACCCCCTTCCCCAGGAGTCGCAGTTGGAGCGGGCGTGGGAGTCGAAGACGACTCCTCCTCTGGTGAGGAGGTCGGCGACGGATCGGGAACCGGCGTGGGAGTCGAGCAGAGGGATGATTTCGACAGGCTTCGGTTCAAGCAAAGCCCCATGCAACTGCGCCGTTCCGCCGCCGGCAGGGCCGCGTAGTCCGGTCGCGCCAGCACGACGGTACAGTCGCTTACGATTTCACTGGGCGGCCGGGGCAGCCCCTTGGAGGTGCAGGCTCGGACCGAGGGACTAAAAGGACAGGCAACGGGCTCGGTCGCCGCTTTAAAGAAGGAATCACACTTACTCTTGCAAAGGGTTCGAAAACTCTCTCGATTGCAATTGCGTTGATAGTCCGTACCCGCGGTATTTGGAAAGGTGTCCGCCTCATCGTCACAACAACTCATGCAAGAATCCACCATGGACGGATCATTCATCCAGAAGTGGTACCTATTCACGCATTTGGTGGGGCCAGGAATGGCAATCGTCGTCCCCTCGGAAAGAGCATTTCTGGTTTCGACCTGGGACCCGCACGCTTCGGCCACGCAAGTTCCATGGCAGGCGTCGGCCTCGACGAAGTCCACTGGCGGTTTGCCCGCACACGGTCCGCACGGCGTCCCCCAGTTCCAGTAAGTAGTCGAGGTGAAGTCATCGTTCATTCGATAGTTGAAGGTGTGCCCCGAAATGTTCGAAACGTGGCCGAACCAATTGCAAATAATGATTCCGCTATGTGTTGGGTCAGCTACAACGCAGCTGTTGGCGGCCGAATGACAATTCGCCTGGAGAATATCGTACCGATTATCCGCGGCGGGGTCGCAGTGGTTCGGCATCGTCCCGTCGAGATAGCAATACTGCGGAATTCCATTCGGTGCCACGACAAGACAGGAAGTCGAAACCTTCTGTGTTCTATCCACGCATTGATAAAGGCACTGATTGGTTTCCACATTGTTTAGTCCGTAGCTACGGGCCAAGGTAGTACACCCCTCCCATATGGCCGACAGACTCTTCTGCACCCCGAGACCATCGCAGGCGGCAATCGAAGGACTATATGGACAAGAGGGCACCGGAGCCGCGCCCCATGCAGCTCCAGGATCGAATTGGGATGTCAGCGCCAGGACAACGAACAACTGGAGTTTCAAAAAGTGTCTGGGATGAAACATGCGGGCCCCCGGGGCGGAGTTTTGCTTTCATCAAAATTAGCCCGAAATTGTTCTAACAAAGAGGCCCGCCAGCATCCGCTTTCAACACAATGCCACCGACGACATTTTGTCCCGCACGCGAAAAGTGATGGAGCACGTTGGTTACGGAGAAGAATTGCTAACCAAGAGAGTATGGCGTCACTTTGTGTAAGCCCAGTCTGAAAAGAGGGGGACAGGGGCGCGTCTCGAACTTAGAAAGTCGGGGAAAACTGGTCGGGCTGGTCGGATTTGAACCGACGACCTCTTCGTCCCGAACGAAGCGCGCTAGCCACCTGCGCTACAGCCCGTCATGAGAACTTACCGTTCGAAGCCAGGTGCCTCTCAACGGCCGGGAAAAACTCGACGGCTTTCTCGTCCCCCGTAGCCCAAGGGGCGAAGGGGGAAGCCCGTCTTATGTGGCTTCGGCCATTAGAAGTTTGTCCGCGGCGCGAGTGAAGCTCGCCTCCGCTTCGACCTTGAGCGCCTTGAGAGACGCTTCCAACTCCAGCCGAATCGACTCGAACGCTTCGGGCGCTACGTCTTTCGGGACCGTTACCGGAACCCCATAGACAATCACGCACTTAGCGAACGGAGTCGGAAGGTAACACCGATTCCAAGCCCTTTTAAAGACAAATCTTCGGCTTGCCGCCGCGGCGCCCGGGACGATCGGAAGGCCCGTCTCCTGCGACAATTTCAAAATCCCCGGCTTCACTTCGTAGATGGGCCCGCGCGGTCCATCGACCGCAAGCGACGCCTCCCGGCCGCCGCCGGAAACCGCGTCGATGAGCCCCTTGAGGCCCGCCGCCCCGCCCCGGCTCGAAGATCCCCGCGACACGAAAAAGCCGAGCTTTTCGAGAAGCCGTTTCATCAGCTCCCCGTCCCGGCTGCGGCTCGCCATGACCGCCATCCCCGAGTCCCGGAAAGCGCCGAGGAGAAGCAGCTCATCCCCGTGCCAATGGGCGTAAACGGAAGGACGCACCGTCGGACGGCGCACGTGGGCGTAGCGATACGTGGCGCTCAAAAGCCTGTAGGCCCGATGCAGCAAGAAGACCGCCAGCGATTCCCGGATTCGTCGAAAAATAGGCACGATAGCCCTCAAACGCGGGCTTCATTAAGCCGATAGTAATTCGAACATGCAACCCAAAAAGACTCAGTCGAATTTGATGGAAAGTCCGGAACTTCCGAAGGATCCGTTCCTCGCCGAGCGCGATTTGCGCCAGTTTTGTTTTCAGGCGGGACAGGAGCTCGGACAACTGCTGGGAGCGATTCTTGGGGAGCTGAACTACGCGCTCTCCACCGCGAACCCCTCGGTTCGGGACCGCTCGATGGCGATAGCACTCTCGGCGGCGGAAAAGGCACTCCATCTTTCGGCGAACCTTCGCTACTACAGCGGCCCGGGGGGCATGGACGCGAAGCCGACCGATCTCGCACAGCTCCTGCTCGACACAGTCGAGCTTCTCGAACCGGAGCTTCAGCTGCGCGGACTGCGCCTCACCGCGCTCGCCGAAACGCCGGCCACCGCGGCCCTCGACGCCGCGACCTTGCGGCACTTGCTCACGAATTTGATTTTGAAAATGGCGGAGTCTCTCGTCGGCGGCGGAGAGATCAGCCTCACGCTGAAACGCTCGGACGCCGTGTACGAGCTAACTCTCGTCGGTAAACCCATCGGCGTGCTGTCCCAGCCCCCGATGCAGATCAGCGGCCGCGGCCAGGGCCCCGCTTCGCCTTACACGATCGCGCGCAGCCTGCTCGAAGCCCAGGGCGGAACCCTCAACACGGCCCATACGCCCGAGGGATACCCGCTCGTCACGCTTTCGCTTCCCTACGACCCGAAGCTTCCCGCTCCGGAAAACTTCGAAAACCGCCGCCAGAACCGGCGCGTGCGCGTGAAGTTCAGCGGGGAGACGATCTTCTCGGGCCACCCGCCGCTCGCCATGGAAGTTTGCATCCTGAGCGAACGGGGCGCCTATCTGGTGTTCCCCCGCTCAGAGGAAAACCGCCTCATTAAACCCAACCTGAAGGGATCGTTGAAGATTTTCTACTTCGACGGACAAGCCGTGGAGATCGAGGAGTTCCGCATCGCAAGCCTCGACCCCAAGGGCCCGACCGCGGGCGTGGGCGTGGAGTTCCTCAAAATCGACAACCGGGCCCGCAGCGTCCTAGCCGCCCTGGTGCGCAGCCACGTAGGCTGATACCTCGTCGTCCCAAATTGTCTTTACGGCCAAAGCGCCCCTGGGGATACACTGGGAAAAGCCATGAAGATTTGTTTCCTCGTCCGGTCGGCCTTCTATCAGAAGCCCGCCTACACGACCTCCCATCTCGCCTTCGAAGCCTGGAAGCGCGGCCACACGGTCGTTTTCGCCAACATCAATAGCCTTACGTTCCGCGATCCGGGAAAAATCACCGCGATGGTGACGGCCGCGGGCCCTGGCCACTTCCGAAACACGACGGAATACCTGGAAGCTCTTCAGGCGGAGGAAAACCGCCGCTTCGAAGTTACGCTGAACGATTTCGACGTCGTCATGCTCCGCTACAATCCTCACGGAGACACGGAGAACGACACCGCGAAGAGCAACCCCGGCCTCGAGTTCGGCCGCCTGCTCAAACTTTCGGGCGTACTAGTATTGAACGACCCGAGCGGCCTCGCGAAAGCGTCGAGTAAAATGTATCTCTCCTCGTTCCCCGAGGAGATCCGCGCGCAGACGCTCATCACGAGGAGCGCGACCAAGATCAAGGATTTCGTCAAAAAGCTCCGTAAGCCCGTCATCCTGAAACCGCTCACGGGCTTCGGCGGCCAGGACGTTTTCTTCATCAAGGATTGGCGCGACATCAACATCAATCAGATCATCGCGACCGTCTCGAAGAACGGCTACGTGATCGCGCAGGAATTTTTGCCGGCCGTGAAACAAGGGGACAAGCGGCTGCTTCTTCTCAACGGCGAGCCAATCTTCGTCGGCAAGCAGGCCGCCATGTACCGCCGCATGTCCCCCAAGGGGGAGATCCGCAGCAACATGCACATCGGCGGCGTACGAAAGACCGTGAAATTCTCCCGCATCGAGGCGCGCATCGCCGAGGTGGTCCAGCCGAAACTGATCGCCGACGGCCTGTATTTCGTCGGCATCGACATCGTCGGCGACAAGGTGCTCGAGATAAACTCTTTCTGTCCCGGCGGAATCCACAACATCAACGAGCTATACGGAATCAACGTGGGGGAAGCGGTAATCAAGGATCTGGAAAAACGAGTCCAGGTCCGGAGCTCCATTCTAAGTTCCTCCCCTCCGATCCGTTCGGTGGTTTAAAACCTCATGGCAAAAGACATCCTGTTCCTCTGTGGCGGCCGTTCCGACGAGCACGAGATTTCGCTCATCTCGGCCAAATGCGCGCTCGACGCTCTCGACCGAACCCTCTTCCGCCCGATAGTCGTCGGCATTTCGCGAAAGGGCGTCTGGCATCTCTGTAACGAGAAGAACTTCTTTCTCGGTGAGTTCCGCGCCGACAAGATCAAGCTGAACGAGGACGCCCCCGAGGTATCCATCGCGCCCTACAGCGGCACCGACGGCAAGGGCCGTCTCTTCTCCGGCGGCAAGACCATTACCTTCGACGCCGTATTTCCGATTCTCCACGGACAGTTCGGCGAGGACGGTACGCTCCAGGGCATGCTCGATTTGGTTTCGGTTCCCTACGTGGGCTCCAACTGCGGAGCTTCGTGGATCTGCATGGACAAGGTGCTCACGAAGAACATCTGCGTGAACGCCGGCATCGCGGTCTGCGACTACGTTTGGCTGTCGGCGGCCGAGGAACTACCGGGAAAGATGGCGGCCATCGAGAAGCTCGGCTACCCGCTCTTCGTGAAACCCTCGCGCCAGGGATCGTCGGTGGGCGTCTCGAAAGTCAGCAACAAGGCGGAGCTTCAGAAGGCCGTCGACTTCGGTTTCAAGTACGACACTAAGGTCCTCGTCGAAAAGGGAATCGACGGACGCGAAATCGAATGCGCCGTGCTGGGTCTCAATAAGACCGCCACCGTCGCGCTGCCCGGCGAAATCGTCCCCTCCCCCAAAGTCGGCTGGTACAGCTACGAAGCGAAGTACCTCATGTCGGATGGAGCGGACGCCCTCACCCCCGCTCCCCTCGATCCGGCGAAGACGAAAGAGGTGCAGGAGTTCGCCCTCAAAGTTTTCCGCCTGCTCGAGTGCGACGGGCTTGCCCGCGTCGATCTATTCCTCGAGAAAAAGACGGGAAAAATCTACCTCAACGAAGTGAACACGCTGCCCGGGTTCACGCCGATCAGCATGTACCCGAAGATGTGGCAGACGTCGGGGCTCTCGTACCAGGCCCTCGTCACCAAGCTCATCGAGCTCGCCTTTCAGCGCATGGGAAAATCCTTTCGCTAATCCGTAACGGATCAGGCGCCTCCTCCGTCTAATCCTGACCAACGGAAGGAGCCTCGCCCATGCGCCTAATTTTTCCTCTGATTGTTTTCACCCTGTTCGGTTGCGCCCTCGCCCCGAAAGTCGTCCACCTCGACCCTCTGCCGACCGGTAGCGAAGCCAGATTCGCAAAGCCCGTTTGCGTGAAAGTCGCCGAGTTCACGGATGCCCGTGAGAACCCGCAGCTTCTCGGACACACTTTCCTCCTGGGCATCAAGACGAGCGACGTTAAAACCTACGGCGATGTACCGGAGTGGATCCGGGCGGCCTACAAGCGGGAGCTGCTCAAGGCGGGCGCGCAAGAATGCGAGACTTCACCCAACCCGCTTGTAGTTGCCGGTACGGTAAAGGAAGTGGTGCAAGCCGAGTCCTGGAATGTCGATTCCACTATCCGAGTCGAAGTTAAGTTGAGCGGAGGCGGGGAAGAGTCGACCCAGTCATTCGCGGGGAACTCGTCCCAGACTTCCCATGCCGCTTCCGAAAGCGAGTTCACCGATTCGCTCTATAAGGCGCTCCAAGATCTAATGAAGCGCTCGGTTCCAGCCATCATTGCCGCGGCCCGATGAGCGGACGCGGTTAAGATTTGCAGGAATATCAATCACCTGAGATCAAAACTGGCTTGGCAATTTCCGGGCGCGTGGTTAGCGTTGCCCCATGAAATTCGCATGGGTGTTGGGATTGGGCTGGTCGCTTGCGGCCGTGGCGGGAACCGTCGACAAGGGAGCGGAATTTCTCTGCGACTACGTCGTGAACTCGAAGGCGTTCGTTTACACCGAACATTTCGACCCCGCCTTCGTAAAGGCGTTGCCGTCGGACAGTTTCCAAGCGGTGCTCGACGAGCTTCACGAGGCCACGGGCGATTGCGCCCGAAGAGTCCTGGTCAGCGAAACGGCGGACGCGGGCACTTACGATCTCTTCTCGGCGCCGGGCCACCGGTTGCGCGTCGTCTTTCAAGTCGGCGCCGACGGTAAGTTCACCGCCCTTCGCTTCACGGAGATCGACCTCAACGCTCCCCTCACGAATTTCGACGACGTGAGAAAGTACCTCGCTTCCTGGCGGGGCACCGCCTCCTCGACGCTTTCCGTTTTCGGCGAGCCTCCTCAGTCCGCGAAGGGTGGCGAGCGCCAGCCCCTCGGCTCGGGCTTCAAGCTATACGTCCTCGGAGCCCTCGAGACCGCGGTCAAAAACGGCAAGGTGAAGTGGACCGATAAGCTTGCCGTAAAGGACGACTGGAAGAGCCTCCCCTCCGGCGACATGCAGAACCTTCCCGCCGGAACCGAAGCGACGCTCGCCGAGTACGCAGCGAAGATGATTTCGATCAGCGACAACACGGCCACCGATCATTTGATTCAGCACCTCGGCCGGATTCACGTCGAGGCCGAGCTCACGCCGATGGGAAATCCTTTCCCGCAAGCCAATCAGCCCTTTCTCACGACGGCGGAGTTCTTCAAGCTGAAATGGGGCGTGGACGCCGCCCTCACGCAGAGTTTCGTCGACGCCGCCGAGGTGGACCGGCGCCAGATCCTGCACGCGCAAGTGGGCACCTTCCCGCTTTCCAAGGTGGGCACCAACGGAGTGCCCTTCGACAAACCGGCGCGAATCAACGAGCTCGAGTGGTTCGGCTCGACGGAAGGTCAGTGCGCGGCGATGGAGAGTCTCCACGGCCGGGCGAGCAAGGAAGTGGACTCGATTCTCTCGATCAATCAGCCGCTCGTCGACACGGCGAAGTTCACCTACGCCGGCTACAAAGGCGGCTCCGAACCCGGCGTGATGACGATGGCTTATCTGCTCCAGGGCCCTCGGGGCAAATGGGGCTGCTTATCCGTCGCGTGGCACGATGAAGCGAAGGGCGTGAACCAGTGGGTGCTGATCGATTACGTCCGCAAGGGGCTGGCTCTCGCCGAAAAAGCGCTCTAAGCGTTGAAGGGAACCAGAGTAGGCCGGGATCGGAAATGGGCTTGCCTTGGGTTTTCCATCTCCGATCCCGGCCCCTTCCCCTCAATACGACGGTGTGCCCGTGGTTTGAGGCTGAACCCTTTGCCGCACTTTTTCCCGGAATGCCTTCAGCTGATTCACCAGCTGAGAGCACGGCGCGGAGAGCGAAGCCGTCTTGAAGAAGTTCAGAATCGCCTGAAGCTGCTGCTTTCCCTGTTCCCGGTTCTGCGGCTTCGTCTGCACGAGCTGCGGAGCCTGGGTCTGGATGTCCGAGCGGCAGGCTTGAAATCCCGCTTTCGCCGTCTGAGCGAACTGGGAAACCCGCTGTTTGATTTGATCCACATTCACGTTGGACGTCGAAACCGCTCCGCGAACGGCGGGAGCCGAGTGAAACTCCTCGGCGAGATAGTGATCCGACAGCGCATCCTCTTCCGTCTCGGCGAGCGGCTCGCGGCCGCAAGCTACGAGCGAAAGCAGCGCGATCGCCGCTAGACTCCAACGTAAAGTTTGAAGGAACCTGCCCTGGTTGTCTTTCATGTTGCCATCCCCTGTTGTCGTTCCGGCGCGGAATCCGCGCCTTAGACTCAGGTTAGAAGGCAATCCTGACAAAAGTGTGGCAGGTCAGTCGTGAGTCAGAAGATAGCAGAAGGAATTCGGGATCGCGTCGGCCGCGCGCTTTTCCAGTCCGCCGAGACTGTTGGCGACCCAGTACTGCTTGGGCGCCCCGTTTTCCAAGGTAACACCGTAAAGCGAAACGCAGTGGACGCGGTTGCAGAAAACGCTGGGCGAGCCCTTGCGCAGGGAAGCCACGATGCGATCGGGGATCTGATCGCCCGTCGCGACTGAGCCCTCTTCTCCGCCCGGCCCGAGATCCTTGCGGCAACGGGGATTGGTGAAATAGGCCTTCCACGGCCGGTCCGTCAGGCCCCATTCTTTTTCCAGGAGCATCACGAAATAGAGAGGGTTGTGTTTGACCTTGAGGGAGCCGTCGGCGACGAGAAACTCGCGGATGGCCGCCGAATCGTCGAGCTCCTCGATGGCTTGCTTCCACGGAGAGGAAACCTGGGACGCATAGAAAGTTCGAAGCGTATGAAAGGTCGAATAGGCCCAGCAGGAGCTGAGACCGACCTGATGATAGACCTTGCCCATCGGGAGAACGATGTCCTCCCGCGCCGGCGCGGCCAACGCAACCTGTTGAAGGAGGAGCCCCAAGGCAAACGTCTTGAGAGGTGTCATTGGATCCATTCTACCCGATCACCCTAGGAGCGGAATGTGCCCCTTCTGGGAGCGGACTCGGGCGCACCAGGCGCCGATCGACGGAAATCGTTTCATGTCGAATCCACCCTCCTCCGCCATGTGGGTGTAGGCGTAAAGGGAGATGTCAGCGATGGAATAACTCCCCACCAGGAAATCGTTTTCGGCGAGCTGCTTTTCCAGGATTCCGAGGGCGGTGTAACCGAGCGCTTCGCGCAAAGGCACTTCCGCTTCCTGCCCTTTCGGAATTCCGAAAAGTTTCCTCCACGCGCGAAGGACCGCGACGTTGGGCTGGTGCGAGTACTGTTCCCAGAAGAGCCACTGCATCACGCGGGCTTTCTTAAGACGATCGGCCGGGAGAAGCGGCGTACCCTCGGCGAAGTAGCAAAGCATCGCGTTCGATTCGGTGAGCGTCGTTCCGTCCTCGAGCTCCATCGCGGGAACTTTTCCGACGGGAAAGCGCTCCAGAAACTGGGGCGTGCGCGTCCCTCCGTTCGCTCTATCCACCGCGATTTTCTCGTAGCGGATGCCCAGCTGGTTGAGCACGAGCCGAACCTTGTAGCAATTTCCGGAAAGACCGAAATCATAGAGCTTAATCATGGCGGCAGAGTAATGGTCGCGGTGCCTCCAGTCTTGTCGCCCAGCGGCATCACAAAAGTGCGGTACATTCGTCTACCAGACAACCGAGGAGACTCCACATGCGCTGGTTACTGCTTCCCCTATTCGCGTCCGTCGCCCAAGCCGCCCCCACCCCCAAGCGATGCCCCGAGACCCCGACGCTGGTTCGGATCGTTAGCGAGAATGCGCAGACCGTGAAGTCGCGCTTCGAAATGATGAGCAGCCTCCCCTACGAAATTCAGGTCGAAGACTTCGGAACGGAGACGGAGCTGAGCATCGGCTACCGCTGCCCCACCCAGCAGGATCAGTTTTACGAGCCGGGCTCGCTGAAACTCCTCGGCCGGGTCACCCGGATGCTGCTACCCCAAGCCAAAGCCCTGGGCATTCGATCCATCCGGCTCGATTTCCGCAAAGATCCCTGAAGGTCAGGTTGAATTAGCCGAACCCCACCCTTAGGATGATGCCCCATGTGGCCAACGGAAATTCAGTCGATTGATTTTGCCGCCCGCCGGAAGAATTTCCTCCGCAAGATAAAGGGCGGGGTCGCGATTTTTCCCGCGGCTCAGAGCGCGCTCCGAAACAACGACGTCCACCACCCGTACCGCCAGGACAGCAATTTCTTCTATCTCACCGGATTCGAGGAACCGAACGCGTTGTGCCTGCTTTCGCCCGAGAGCAAGACGCCGTTTCAGATGTTCGTCGAGCCGCGCAACAAGACGAAGGAACTTTGGGAAGGAAAGATCCTGGGCCCCGAAGGAGCCAAGCAACGTCTCGGAGCGGACGCCGCTTTCGCTTCGACGCCGGGAAACTTTTTCGACGACGCTCTCATCGAAGCGCTCAAGGAAGCGGAAACCGTCTACTACCGGGTCGGCCTTCAGCCGGAGATGGACGCCCGAGTGTTCCGGCTCCTCGCGACCGCTTGCCACAAGCTCGGCAGAACGGGGCGCGCGCTGTGGCCCATCGTCGACCCGGAAAACGTTCTCGGAGAAATGCGTCTCGTGAAGAACGCCGCCGAGCAACAACGTCTGCAAATCGCCGCCGACATCACCGCGGAAGGCCATGTCGCCGCGATGAGAACGGCGAAGCCTCACATGTTCGAGTACGAGCTCGAGGCGATCTTGCATCACGCCTTCCGCGTACACGGCGCGGGGCGCGCCGGATACTCGTCGATTGTCGCCTCCGGCCCGAATGCCTGCGTGCTCCATTACGTGCAGAACGACCGGCGCATGAGCGGGAAAGATTTGCTGCTCATCGACGCGGGCGCCGAGTTCGACTACTACACGGCCGACATCACCCGAGTGTGTCCGGTCGGCGGAACTTTCTCCGAACCTCAGCGCGAAATTTACGAAGCGGTTCTGACCGCCCAGAAGGAAGGAATCCGCCTCGCCCGCCCCGGAAAAACGGTGCAGGCCATTCACCAGACGACGGTGGAAGTGCTCGTGGAAGAGCTGAAACGGCTCAAAGTTTTGAAAGGCCCGACGAAGAAGCTCATCGAGACCCGCGCCTACTCGCCGTTCTATCCCCACGGCACGGGCCACTGGCTCGGCATGGACGTCCACGACATCGGCACCTATTACGTCGAGCGCTACGGAAACCACCGCAAGTTCGAGCCCGGCCACGTATTCACCGTCGAGCCGGGTCTCTATTTCAGCCCCGATTCCCCCGGTCCTGCCCGTTACAAGGGCATCGGCGTGCGCATCGAGGACGACGTCTTGATTACCGCAAACGGTTGCAAAGTGCTGACCGTGAAGGCTCCCAAGGAGATCGAGGAAGTCGAGTCTCTTTGCAGCCGTTAATGAAAGGACAATGCCATGAAACGTGTACTCGCGATCGCAATGCTCCTCACCCTCGCCGCCTGCTCTTCCAAACAGACGGGCGACGGCCTCACCTCTTCGGAAGCCAGAAAGAAACTCGACGAGGAATATAAGGAAAAGGTCGGAAGCGCGACGAAGACGGACTTCGTCGAGTACTTCGGCTCGGCCAACTGGTGCCGCGTGAAAGAGCCGAGCGGCGAAACCTGCCGCTTCTACAAGAAGATCGGCATGAAGTGGATCGGCGACGAAGGCCGCGACAAAAAGAACCTCGAGATGTTCGACGAGGTCGTCGCGGTATTCGACGGCAGCGGCAAGCTTCGCTCTTACGAAGTCAACGCTCAGCGCTGATTCAAGACATCCGGTTAGATTCTCAGTTCCACGAACAGACCCAAGCGAGAACCGCGCAATCGGCCGGTGCTCCCGCGCCCGCTTGGCATGCACGTAGCGCGCGGCTTTGCGCCGAGTGCCGGGAACCGTCGTAGCCCCAGCCGAGGCGCGAGCGATCCGAGCTCGTCGCCACCGACGCGCAGCCGCCTTGCACCCAAACGACCGGCCGGCAATCCGACTGAGCGCAATACCCATTCGCCCTGTCGAAAGCGCCCTGTTGCGTGGCGTTTCCCCAGCTCCAGCCCACCGCGCCCGTCGACAGCGAATAAGAAATAGCGCCGTAGGAGGCGTAGTACACGAAGTAGTTGTAGTAGGGCCAGTAGGAGTAGCCGTAGTAAGGCAGCGTGCCGATCCCCGCGAGCGGGTACCAGCCCCAGCCGGCGTAGTTCACACCGTAACCGGAATGAAAGAAATACGGATAGGCCTCGGCGGGTTTACCGCCGAGGCCGACACCGAATAGAAACGTAATACCGAGGATGAATTTTTTCACGAGATGTCCCTCCCTTTCAGGAAGAGACTAAGCACATCCCGTGCCGAAATCAGGTCAGTCCCGGACTACCAGGAGCAAACCCAAGCGGCGATCCGGCAATCCTTCTTTCCGCCGGACGCTTTGCATCCGCGCATCGCGCGGCTACGAGCGGCGTACTTGGAGGTCGCAACGCCCCAGCCAAAAGCGGCCTTGTCGGCCGTCGCGGCGATGGCTCCGCATCCGCCCTGCACCCAAACGACCGGGCGGCAATCTTCCGAGCCGCAGTAGCCGTTGGCGTCGTTGAAGGCGCCCTCGCGCGAGTCGTGACGGAAGCTCACGCCCACCGCGCCGGTGGACTTGGAAATCGAAATCGCGCCGTACGTGGCGTAGTAAACCGCGAAATCGTAGTACGGCCAGTAAGAGTAACCGTAGTAGGGCCACCAGCCGTTAAGGCCGAGCGGGTACCAGCCCCAGCCGGCGTAGTTGATGCCGATGCCGGTGAAATAAGTGCCGCCGATGATAACGGCTTCGGCCTTGGGGGCCGAGAACCCGACGGACAACAACAGGGAAAGACCGATAAGGAACTGCTTCACGAGAAACCTCCGTTTGGAGGTCTCTAATAGCAGTTTCCAGGAAAAAAAACCTGCACTTTTTCGCGCAGTGTCGGAACGGAAAGGGGCGCAGTTAGATACCCGTTATTACAGACTTTTCAGGTAACGCGACTCAGCCCTTTTTGACTTCGGGCTTGTCTTCCTTGAGCTCGTCCCGCCGTTTACGAAGCTTGTCGAGGAGCGTGTTGAAGTTGTTGTCCTTCATGAAGGCGCTGATCTGCTCGGCGATGTTCTCGCTGTATTTCAGATCCTCATAAGAGACGTCGTAGATGAGCCACTGGCCGCCCGTCTTGGCGAGGAAGTACTCGAGAAGAAAATCTTCCTTGTCGACCAGAAACTTGGTGGAGACGTGGGCGTTCGCGCCCTTCATTTCGATTTTCTCGATGTCGTACTTCTTCGTGTCTCTCCAGAACTTGTCGAGGCGGGAGAACGCGGTCCGCACGATCACTTCCTGCAAAAGATCTTTGAATTGTTTGCGGGTCGCGGCCGACTGAGCACCCCACCGCTTGGTGCCGAGGCAATCCTTCGCGATGCGTTCCCAGTCGAGAGCCTTCTCGATGCGCACCTGCGCTTTTTTCTTCTCCGAAGCTTCAGGCGCGGACACCTTCTTCGAAGTTTCGAAGAGGTCGACCATCGTATCCTTCAACTTCGCGGCGTCTCCGGTGAACTTCGGAGCTTCCTTCGCGTCGGCTTTCGGAGCCTCGGCTTTCGCCGGTTCCGCGGGTGCGGCGGCCTTCTCGTCCGCGCGGGAAAACAGGCCGAATCCCAAAACCAAAGTCGCCAAGAAGAGAATTTTCATAGGGAAAATAATGCCTGCGTGCGGGGCGAAGTCAAAAAGAAAGGATTTGGCTCACCTGGTTGAGCACCGGCTCCACCGGCAACTCCTTGAGGCAAGCCTGATAGCCGAAGGAGCCTTTGCACTGGGCGCTCTCGCAGGGCGAGCAGGGAAGATCCGCCTTACGCACCACATGGGAAGGCCCGATGGGTTTCACATAGGCTGGATCCCCCGGACCGAAGACGACCACCGTGGGTGTTCCCGCGAGAGTCGAGGCCACGTGAGCCGCGCCGGAATCGTTCGACACCACGAGCTTCGCCCGGCGGCAGAGCGCGACGAGCTCCGGGAGAGTCGTCTTTTCGACGTAATCCACGACGCCCGGGTGGTTCATCCGTTTCAAAATCCCATGCCATTTACTTTCCGTCGCGGCACCCACGACAACGATCTTGAAGGCCCAGTAACGTTTGCGCAGCTCGGGGATTAATTCCACGTAACCCGGCCACTCCCGTAAGGGGTTCGCGGCGCCGGGCGCGACGACGATGAGATTCTCCCGTTTTCCGTCGTAACGAGGAAGCGGAGGAGGCAGCGTCTTACCGCCCAGCGCTTCGAGAAGCTTCAGATAGAGCTGACTTTTGTGCAGTCCGGCCGCCCGCTCGGGCCAGGCAATCGCGTGAGTGAGAAATCCTTCGGCCGTGCTTTCGGCGAAACCGACCCGATTGGGAATCCCGGCGAGCGCGAACAGAACCGCCGAGGAGAGAGAGGCCGGAAGCGAAATGGCCAAATCGAATTTGCCCTTTCTCAGAACCGCGGCGGTGCCGAGCACTTTGCGGCCGAGCGAAGTTTCCGCCCGCGAGCGCACGATCACTTCGTCGAAAACATCGGAGTAGTCGACTCCGGCGGCGGCCTCCCGGCAGAGCAGCGCCAAGTGAGCACCAGGATAGGCGGCCTTCAGGCCGCGATAAAAGCTACCGGCCATCACGTGGTCGCCGAGCCAGTTGGGCGCCCGCACCACGATGCGGCGGGGGCTATCGGAGAAACTGTTCATCAGGAGGAAAATACCCTAAGGGCGCGGTTGCCTGGAAACCGTTTTTGCATGAGGCTCCCTAAATGCCTTTTTCGGTCGCCTCGCTGGCTTTCCGCTGGAAAGCGCTCGCTCTCGCCATCCTTAGCGGAGTCATTCTCGCCGGCGGGTTTCTTCCGACCTCCAAATCCATCGCCGACGCCCTGGAATCGATGACCGAGTGGTACTGGTTCAGCACCCTCTCCTTCCCGCTTCTCGCCGGCCTGTTCTGCCTTTCGGCGCCGGCGCCGAAATCGAAAGAGCCGGCGCTTCTTTCTTTCGCCGATTCCCTGAAAACAATCCCCGTTCCGTTCGCGATATCGGCGATATTCGGATTTTTCCACGACTCGCCGACGCTCTTCGAATTGTTCAGGACTCCGAGCGGGAGAGAGGCGATCGTGTGGTTCACGATCGCCATTCCGCTCGGCGAAGAGTGGCTCTTTCGTGGCTGGCTGCAATCGCTCGCGGAAAGATTCGCCCCGGGCATCCGGCTCACGGAGACGAACCCAATCCCGGTTTCGGTTTGGGTTTCGGCTCTCGCGTTTTCTCTGTGGCATACGCAAAACGCCGCCGTCGAGCCCTCCGCCTTCGTCGCCTTTCAGATGCTGTACACCTTCTTTACGGGGCTTTGGCTCGCGTACCTGCGCTTTGCGACCGGCAAGCTTTTGCCCTGTGTAATCGCGCATTTCTCTCTGAATGTGGCGTCCAACTTGTGGTGACGCGCCGACTTAGGCGATCCGCTATAATAAGGATATGGGCAAACCGAGGGGCAAACGCGGACAAGCGATCCTCGAATACATACTGATGGTGGTGATGCTCGCCGTGACCATGGCGGTCGTCATTCGAAACCCGAACCAGACCATCTACTGCCTCTGGACCGGCATGGCTCTCCAGGTAGCCATCGCGTGCCCCGACTGCACCACTCCGGGCGGCCGCGCCCCGGATCTCCCTTCCGGAAACTCCTGCTTCAGCGCCGATCTCGGAAAGTAAAGTCCCCCCTTTTCGTTTGCTGACAGCAAAAGTTAACACTTCGAGTCACGCGTTTTGACGGGCTGCGCCGCAGCCTGACACCTTGTGACAAATCAATCGCGAAGCCTAAGGGGGGTTCATGAAGCGACTGTTTTTGCTCACGTGTTTCATCTCGCTCAGTGTGGCCAGTTCCGCTCAGAAAACGATGGCGGAGTATTGGGAAGACGTCGCTCTTTCCTTCGCGGAGATCGAACCTTCGTTCGAAAACTCCACCTGCTATAAGGCGGAAAGAGTCTTTCTCGCCTGCGTCCACGCCCTCACCGAGGCCGCGGCCCTCGACGGCGCGACCCTCACCACCAAGGACCGCATTCAAAACGCGAACCCTGGCTTTGGTACCGTAAAAGCGGACTTCGGCCAGATCGTCGCGGTGGAACCGGCGGCTCTGAAGGATGAAAGCCCGGCCGTCGCTTACAAAGCCCGGAGGGACGAGCGAAACGCGATTCATCAGTTTTGGACGCGCCTCTATCAGAACCGCGCGGTCGCGGGAGAAGTGGACTTCACCCGGCTGCTCGCCTGGTTCAAGGGTCTTCCCGACTTCAGCAAGAAGGAAGCCGTCCTCACGGCCCGCATCTACAACGTGTACATCGGAGTTCTGAAGGATCCGCACACGATGGTGCTGCCCATGCAGTACCTCCAGGACGAGATGCAGGCGGGAAGCGACGATTTCGTCGGCATCGGCGCCCGCTTCAAGCTCGTCAAACGGGGCGGCAAGAACCTGATCCTCCTCGAGACGCCTCTGGAAGGGAGCCCGGCCCTCAAAGCCGGCCTTCGCCCGCAGGATGTGCTCACCCACGTCGACGGAGTCGAAGTGAGCGGCGACGATCTCTCCGGGGCTCTTAAGAAGATTAAGGGACAGCAAGGAACGACCGTCACTCTGACGGTGGATCGCGCGGGCAAGTCCCTTCAGATCCTGGTTGCGCGCGACCTCATCACCCAGCCCAACGTGGCCCACAAGCTTCTCACGAACCCCAACGGCGACACCGTCGGTTACGTAAAGCTCTCCGGGTTCATGAAGGACAAGGGTTGCGAGGAAGTCGGCTCGGCGATCAAGGACTCGGTTACCAAAGGCGCGAAGGCCCTCGTGTTCGACTTGCGCGACAACGGCGGAGGTCTCATCAACCAGGCCGTTTGCATCGCGAACCTCTTTCTCGATAAGGGACAGACCGTCGTCTCGACGAAGGCCCTTGCCACCGGCAAGGACACCAGACTCGACACGACCGAGCCGCGGCTCACGGGCCTTCCGCTCGTAACGCTCATCAACTCCCGGTCGGCCAGCGCTTCGGAAATCGTCGCGGGCGCCCTCCAGGATCACAAGCGTGCCTGGCTCGTCGGCGATCGCACTTACGGCAAGGGTTCCGTGCAGCAGCAGTCTCAGCTCAGCGCGAGACTCGCCGTTCGGCTGACCATCGCCCGGTTCTACCTGCCCTCGGGCCGGACGAATCAAGTCGAAGGCGTTTACCCGGACTTCCAAGCTTGGTCCACTCCGAATCCGACCGACGACGAAAAAGTCGCCGATCGCGAAGAAGATGAGTACATGGCTCTCGATCCGGTCGGCACTCCCTGGCAGCAGCCCCGCGCGGCTCAAGTAGGCGACATCAACGCGTGCCTTGCTAAGAACGGCACGGCGGCGAAGGACTTCCAGACCGGACAAGCGACCGCTGCGGTAGTCCCCGATTACCAGGTCCTCGTCGCTCAGGATGTACTGGGTTGCGTGCTCGCGGGGCCGCGCGCTCCGACAAGCAGCGGCTTCGAAATCGGAAACGGTTTCCGGAACTGGCAGTTCCTGGTTCCGATGTTCCTCAACTTCAACTTCGCGGTCCCCGGCATCGGGGTACTATAACCGCGAGGTATCCGTGGGCCGGGCTCCAGCCGAAAGGTTTGAGCCCGGCCCACTCCAAAATTCGCTTCGCGAATTTTGTCGCGCCGTAGCCCTAAGGGCGGAGGCGGACTCTCGCAAAGCCAAAACCATTCCACTATTGGGCCTTGAGTGCCCGCAGCCTCACGTCGAGAAACCAGGCGGGAAAGAGCCAGGCCCACCGGCGCTCATATTCCGCCGGCCATCGATTGGCCAGACGCCAAACCAACTTGTTGAGCAGCGTCGGAGCAAAAAAGATCCGGACGGACTCGATGCGAAACCGCGCTTTGGAGTAGTAGTCCAAGGAATGCCCCTTGGTGAAGTAGTCGAATGACCCCGCTCCGAAAAAGTGGCGGTGGGTCGGGTCCGTGAAGGCATTCGCCGACGAAAAGTGCGGGACGGTGATATGAACGAGGGCGTCTTCGGCCGCGACCCCGTGGATCTCCTCCAAGGTATCCGTCACGGAAACGACGTGCTCAATCAGATCCATGGCGTGGATCTCCTCAAAATAGTCTCGGGGCAAAGGCCAGGGGCGGGAATTTAGATCGAAGGCGAGGTCGGCTCCGGACTCCGGAGCGATATCGACGTTCAGCATGCCTTCCATCTTTTTTCTTCCGCAGCCCAGATTCAAACGCGGGGGATAAGGGCCCTTCGTGCTCGGATTCATGGTGGAACTCATAGCGTAACCGGAGAGGGTTCCGCCCGTCACGATGAAATCATCGGGACACGGATGCCGTGGCCGAGGGCGGCGCCTGGGCGGATTCCGCGCGAACGGCGGAACGAGCCCCGGAGAAAATCTAAATGTCTTTCGGGCGCGAGGAAAAGTGTCGACCGGCAAAGCGCGTCTAGTTGTCGTCGCCGTCCTCACCGTCGTCGTCTTCGTCTTCATCGCTTTCGAGCTTGCCGCTGCCGTCCTCGTCCTTTCCAAAGTCGGCGGAGGCCTTGACGAGATTGCGGACTACCTCCCAGATGTTCTTGTTCGTGGTCGGCGAGGCGTCCGACAGATCGATTCGCCCGCTGCTTACCAATACGTCCGAGAGATCCTCGGACTTGTCGTTTACCGGCGAGTCGAAGGCGAACCATTTCGCCATTCGAAAGGCGATGATGACGGTGGAAAGAGTGTTGTCGGCGACGTCGAAACCCTTGGCGCCGGCCGGCAGCTCGAACTCCTCGTCGATCTCGAGCGCTAGCGTGAAGGGGATGCCGGTGACGGTCCCGCTGTTGCCCGTGGGCCCGCTGTAAGTGCCTTCGAGGTAGATGCTCTTGCCGAGAAGCGAGTCGGACGCTTCGAGCCCGGTTTCGATCTTGGCCAGTTTCATCTCGAACTCAGTGTACGTCCCGGCGGACAGCGCGATGGTCTCGAAGGAAGGAGTGACGGTATCTGTGAGCAAGTCCACCACGAACGGCCCCGCGTACTTGACGTCGCCGGTGCCCTCCCCCGAACGCTTGAACTTGATTTCCTTGAGGGCGAGCCGCGCGTCAGTGAGGGTCACCGTTCCTCCGGCGGACCCGTTCTTGTCCACGGCCGTGATGGAAGTGGGAGCTCTTACGGCGGCGAATCCCAGAAATCGACTCACGGCAGAGACCAGCGAGCCGGGCTTCGTTCCCTGAACGACGAGCGCGACTCCGTAGTTTCCCGTGGTGGTGCCGCAACTGGCGAGCAGCCACAGCAGAACGGAGACCAATATCACTCGAAAAAGTTTCGCGAGCATAGAACCTCCAATATCACTTGGTCAGCGGAGCCGCCAGAAGACCGATATGGTAGACGGCGTCCAGACCCTTTTCCTCCTGCCCCAGGCGCTCGATCTGCCGTAGGGCATTTTGCAAAATTTCACGCACCCGGCCGAACTGCTTCGAGGAAATGGCCGTCGTATGTCCGAGAATAATATGGGAACCCGCGGGCGATTCGTCCAGCGATTGAAGCGAAATGCCCATCATCTGATGATGAAATTGCCTCAATGCCGCGCGAAACACCTCGCCGACGCACCGGATGTCCTTTTCGGCGGGACGAATAGTCCCATTGGGGTCCGTGCGAAGAAATCCGTTTTCCGTCAAGAACGTCACGGCGTCCGCGACTTGCTGATGATTGAGGCCCCCTCTTATCCGCGACAGGATCCAACTCGGATCCGCTTGAAAGCCCGGCACCGAAGCGAGCTCTTTCAGCGCCACGTAAAACCATCGCGTGAGGTATCGATACACTTCGCTCTCCTTCGGATTCGCCTTCCGGTAGGCGCGAAGCCGCTGGGTCTGCTCCATCGCTTCGGCTCTCTCGGTCGCCGATCCTTCGGCCGCTTGCACGAGCAGCTCGAGGTAATGGCGCTCTCGGGAAGGTAACTTCAAAGCTCCCATCACCTTCGCCAGGGCTTTCTGCGTCAGCTTGCGCTTTCCCGAAAGCACCTGAGGAAGGTAAGCGCACGATAGACCGGCTTCCCGGGCCAGGGCCCTCAGCGAATAGCCCTGGCGCCGGGATTTCAGCCACTGCGTCCACTCTCGCAGGAACGTCCGGTAGTCGTGGTACTCGTAAATGTCGGGTCGCCGGTCCTTCATGCGGCCTCCTCAGTAATCTCGGCTGTCTTTCGAATCGTCATCTTCGTCCTCGGCGCATTCCAGTACGCCATTGTCGTCGTCATCCTTGCCGAAATCCGCCGATTCCTTGATGCCCTTACGGATGACTTCCCAGATCTTTTGGTCCGTGGCGCCAGACTGATCGGAAAGGGAAATCTCTCCGCCCGAAACCGCCACCTGAGAGAAGTCCACATTCTTGTCGTTGATCTCGGAGTCGTCGAACGCCACCCAACGATTGAGCCGGAAGGCGACGATGATCGGATTCGGCTCGACATCGGAAATGACGAGAGCCTCGTCGCCGCTCAAAAAGAACTCGTCATCCAGCTCGAACGTGAGCGTAAACGGAGCATCGGTGACGGCGCCGGCCGAGGTGTTACCCGTATAGGTTCCCGCGAGGTAAATGCTCTTGTGAGCCATGACATCGCCGTCCGCCACTTGTCCGTCTTCCAGCTTCGCCAGCTTAAGCTCGATGCGCTCGTAGTCGCCCGCGCCGAGCCGGATAGCCGGCAACTCCGGAGTGACCACGCCGCTCAACAAATCGACAATGTAAGGCCCTTGGTACTTGGCCTCGCCTGCGTCTTCTCCGGATTTCTTGAACTTTATCTCCTTAAGGGCGACCCGCGCCTCGGTGAGAGTCAGAACCCCGGCTTCGCTGCCGTTGCGATCGCGCACGGAGATGGTGTTGGCTGCGGATACGACACCAAAGGCCGATGCCACGGCGGCAAAGGCTCCGGGCTTGGTTCCCTGAAAAGTCAGGCCGGTCATTCCCGGCTCCAGCGCCGACTTCTTGCCGCAGCCAAAGAACAACCCGACCACCAGCAGACCAAGGATCAAGAGATTCACTAACCCATTGAGATTCGTTTTCATATTGGCCTCCCTGTTTCCATCTGCTTTCAGTTTAACGGGGTCCAAGCACGGACACCAACCAATAAAGATGCTAATTTGTTATCACATATTATAATTAATTCTAATAATATTAATATATTACGTAATTTGATGAAAATGAATTAGTATAAATTTGTTATCACTTATCGAAAAAAAAGGCCCGGCTTCGCTTAGGAAACCGGGCCTTTCTGATTGCGAACTTAGTGAATGAGGTCCGAACAGCTCGTCATGTTACGGACTTTCGCGGCCGCATAAGCGCGGGCTTGCGTCGTGAACTGGTTCAAACCGGCGCTGCTGGAAGCGAAATTGAAATGCCGGGTGAACTCGGACTTGATCGCGGCGATTAGCCGGGCGTTGCCGCAAGTGCCGCGGCGAACCCATTCGTCCGTCCGCTGTCTCGCGGACGAAGTGAAAAGCCCGAGGTACTTGCCGTCGTAGAAGAACGGCTGCACCACGCTGAAAAGAGCCTTCCAGGCCTCCACCGTCGGAACTTCGGTCGTCTCGACGTAGCCGAGAGCGAAGGTGCGGGCTTCCGACGTGAACTTGCCGAGGTAGCTGCCGTTGTAGCCGTAGTCGAAGAGCGCCGTGAACCGAGCCTTGTACTCGCCGATCGTGTTGCAACGGTGCGTGCGATTGTACTCGCTCGCCCAAGCCGTGGCTTCCGAGTCGAACTTGCCGAGACCGGAGCCCGAATAAGCAAACGCCTTGGCGGCCTTGAAATTAGAATAGTCGTGGTCCGCACAGAAACCGCGCAGCGTTCCGTGAACCGGCTGCGGAATCACCGGGACGATCGGCTGGACCGGATTCGTCGCAAACACGAGCTTGATCGTGTCGCTGTGGGCGCCCTTATTCGAGCGGACTTCCACCGTGATGATGTTCAGGCCGCGGTCGATGTAGGCCTGGGGAATCGTGAAGCTGCCGCCGCGAAGGCCGGTCGACGTTTCCGGAATCTTTTTCGCCTTGTAACCAGCATCGAGAATCCCGAAGCCCGTGGAGACGATGTCGAAGTTCGAGCAGAACTTCACTTTGCGGAAAACGATGTTGATCTGGTTTCCGTTGCGGTTCGTTTCGACGGTGCCTTCACAGGAGGGCAGGTCCGTCTGAACGTTGACCGGGAGAACCAAGGTGCCGGCGCGGGCAACGCCCGCGAAGGCGAGAAGACCAAGGAGAAGGGAGCGCATGAGAGATACCTCTTTAAGCCAATGGGTTAATAATCGGCCCGGGCGGTTTATGCCGAAATTGCCGCAGCACGTCAACACAAGTAGGCTTACCGGCGGGCTATGAGGCGCAGAGCATCGTAAAGACGGCGAGGAAGCTCTTCAAAGGCCCGGACTTCCAGGCATATCCCGTTGCCAGCTTGGGCAATGGCTTCGCTGCTTTCCAGTAAACTCCCTGGTCCGTGCAGGTGCAAAACGACGAGAAAGTCGTAGAGCTTGGCGATGTCCACGGCCTCCGGACCTTCGGTCGAGCGGCCGTCGCTCGCAAGAAGGCCGACCTTTCGGCGAGTGACTCCGGCGCGGCGGTACTGGGCGAGCCCTTCCTCGAGCCCGGCGTGAATGTTCGTAAAGCCTTTCGGACGCACCCTCAAGAACTTCAGCACGGTCGCTTCCGGCGGCTCTCTAGTCTCCAAACCCTTCACGGTTTTCGCGTCGGAGGCGAAAACGGAAAGCGCGTTGCTAGCCGATGGAACTTCGAGAAGCATCACCGCGACCGCGATGCTCGCGAGCAAGTGCTTGTCGCCCGACATCGAGGAGCTGACGTCGAGCATGGCGGCGCACGTGAATCGTTTTTCGCGCTGCTCTTCGACGAATATGCTCTTCTCGTCGACCAGCATCGGATCTTCCTCGAGAGTTTCGTCGAGGGCGAGCTCCGCGAAAGGAGCCCGCGCCCACTCTTCCAGCCTGCGCTCGAGCGGTTTCGCCGGATGAGCGACGATTTGGCGCGCGTGCTCGAGAATGAGGCGCACGAGAAGCTTATCCTCGTCCTCGCTTCGCTCGGCCCCCTGAACCCGGCGGAAATACATCTCCCGCATCAGATCGGTCTTGCCGCCCAGAGCGGATTCCCCCGCGTCCTCGTCGATAGCCTGCGAAAGTTCCGGAGGAAGGAAAACGGCGCCTAATTTGGAGGGAAAGAGCCTATCGGTCAGGCTTTTTGAGTTTTTTTTTCAGCCGAGGAGGAAGGCGCGCCCTTATCGAGGATCTCGGCGAGGATCTGGCGCGCGTCCTGATCGGAGGCGACCATCTCGATGCGCCCCGGAAGCGCCATGAAAACCGCCGCGCGGAACTCCACTCCCGCTCCAACGAGCTGACACACGGCGAGCGCCGCCCGGATGCTGGCCCCCCGCTTGATGGCCGGGTGGCTTCGGGTCGCGCGAACCAGGTAAAGCGCTCTGCCGAGAGAAGCTTTGTCGACGTCTCCCGCCTGCTCTTCCAGAATCTCGCGCTCCTCGGCTTCCGTTTGGTAGTCGAGACGGATCATCTCGAAGCGATCGAGCAGCGCTTCCGAAAGCGAATGAGTCGCCGTGAACTCCCGCGGATTCTGGGTGGCGACTACGGAGAAACCTTTTTTCGCCGTGATGACGCCGATTTTCGGAAGCGTCACGCGCCGTTCGTCCATCGCGGGCAGCAAAATATTCTGGACGGCTTCCGGCATCCGGTTCAGCTCGTTGATGAAGAGAATCTTCCCTTCCCGCATGGCGGTAACTAGCGGCCCGTCGAGAAACGTGTCCTTCGAATAGCCCTTCTTGAGCACGAGCGGCGGATCGAACCAGCCGGTGAGCTTCTGTTCCGTATAACGGGAATCCCCGTCGATACGCTCGTAGCCTTGCTTGCGGGACTTCAAAATCTCTTGAACGAGAAAAGTCTTTCCGACGCCGACCGGACCTTCGATGAGGACGTTTCTCTGGAGATCGAGAGCGTAGGCGATCTGTTCCGACTCCGTGCCGCGGCCGACCACGAGACTTTTTTCTTTTGGGCTCATGACTCGCCCTTGTCCTTACGCTCGATCATCTTTTCTAAAAGATAATTGGAGACGTCGCTGGGTTTGGTGCCGATGGAAAATCCGGCGTCGAAGCCGAGCTCGAGGGCGAGTTTGTGGGTCACGCGCGGGCCGCCCACGACGAGGATGAACTTGTTCTCGAGTCCCCGCTTTTTCAGCCTCGTCATCAGTTCCCGCATATCGTGAATGTGAATGTCTTTCTGGGTCACGATCTTGGAGAGAAGAATCGCGTCCGCCTTCTCCTTGACCGCCCGATCGATGAGCTCATCGGTCGGTATCTGGCTTCCCATATTAACACAGCGGAAACCCTGGTACCGCTCGAGGCCGATGTCTCCGTCGAAGCCCTTCATGTTCAAGATGGCGTCGAGCCCGACGGTATGGGCGTCGTACCCGGTGCAGGCCCCGACGACGACAATCTTGCGCCCGACCTTTTCCTTGATCAGCTTGTCGATTTCCTTGTAGGTGCGGGTGCTGATGCTGACTTCCGGCACGTGAAGGCTCGTGATGTCGATGCCTTTATCGATGCGGCCGAAGCAGACGAAGAACGAGTACCCTACCCCGGCTTTCGACATGTGGGCGACCTTGATGTCGTGGAACCCCCACAGCTTCACGAGCTGGGTCGCCGCCTCTTTGGCCTTCTGGCTCGGCTCCACGGGAAGCGTGAAGGAGAGCTGCACGGCTCCGTCCTGAGTCGTATCGCCGTACGGCAGCAGATTTTTGAGGTCGATCTCCGCCATGGTTATACCGAAATCTTGCTCCCCATCAGTTTATAGAACGGATTCTGGTAGCGCCCTTTTTCGATCGCGAAGACGCCGTCAAAACCTTTGCCGCCCTTTTCCGTGCGGCTCACTCCCGCGAACGTCCTCTTCTCGATGGCGTCCAGGAACCCCTGGTCGTCGATTTTTTCGAGTAGGTCCACGCAGTCGCCGAGCACTTTTTTCGCGAACTTGGAGATGAACCCGTCCGAGCGGTACCCGAACTCGCCCGTCATCGAGCGCGTGCCGTTAAGGACGTAATTCGCGCTGCGGATGGCGACGGTGCGATCGTGAAGCCACGGGGTGTGAATCGCTTCCGTCGGCATGCCAAGGAGAATCGTTCCCTGGTCGGTGAAGGAGCCGATGAAATTGAAGATGGTATCGAGCGCGTGGCCCGTGAAGATGTCGCCCGTCTTGAACTTGGTGTTGCACATGTACTTGAGGGGGCTCTTCGGAAAAATCTGGCGGGTCATCTGGGCGCGCGCGATTTCCATGAGGATCACGTTCTCGTAATCCGGATTCATCTCCATCGCATGGCCGATGGACATCTGGTCGAGCTTCATGCCGGCGTTCAGCGCGCAGCGCTCGTTGATGAACTCGGAGGCGAGCACCTGGTCGCCGCTTTCCACGGCGTCGGTGGTCTTCATGTAGTTGTCTTCGCCCGTCATGATCCAAATGTCGGAGAAACCGCAGATGACGCGGGAAAAGTGCTGATCGACGAGAGTCCGCTTCATGTTGATGTCGCGGAAGAGAATTCCGTACATGGCGTCGTTCAGAAGGCAGTCGAGGCCTTCCAGGGAAGCGAGCGCGGCGATCTCCGACATGCAGAGACCCGAACAGTAGTTGGTGAGCCGGATGTACTTGCCCATCTGGGCGCCCAGTTCGTCGAGCGCCTGGCGCATCACGCGGAAGTTGGCTTGGGTCGCGTAGGTGCCCCCGAATCCTTCGGTCGTCGTGCCCTGGGGCACGTAATCGAGCAGCGACTGGGCGGTGCTGCGGATGACGGCGATGATGTCCGCTCCGTCCAGCGCCGCGCTCTTCGCCTGAGTCACGTCCTCGAAAATGTTTCCCGTCGCGACGATGACGTATTTCAGGGGACGTCCCGATTTTTTTGGATCACCCTGCTTCATCCGCAGTTTCTGGCGGCCGGTCCGATAGCGCTTCAGGTTCTCGAAGGCGCCGCGGGTGAGAAGATCGAGCTTCTTCTTCACTTTCTTCGCGTCCTGGGAACCGACCGCGCCAACGTCGAACTTATCCTCGAGGACTCTCTTTTGGAGCCCTTCGACGGTTTCCCCGCTGGCGACGAGCGCGTTCGCAATGGCGTAGATGGCTCCCTCGTGAAGCCGGTCGGCGCGTTTCAGCTGGTCGACGATGAAGTTGCTGGCCGGAAAGAGAAGCCCTTCGTGAGCGAGGGCGCCGTCGAAACCGAGAAGGCGCAAGGCCGCGCGCTCGATCCCGACCGTCGAATTGGCCTGGACGAGCTTCACCACCGTATCGCCGATGGAGGACGCAATTTGCCGACACCGGGCGATTTGCTTCGCCGGTAGCGGGAGCTCATTTGAAAACGACATTCTGCGGGGCAGTATCCGGGAACTTCGCTCGGTTTTCAACCCCTTGGGGGCCAGGTTTACGAAGACGTTTGGCTTCCACTTATGGTTAGACGCTCACGTTGAGGTAGACGTCGGCTTTAGCCTATCCATAGACGTGAACGTGAACTTATACGGAGAACCATTCCCTAGAAGCTTCGCGCGGGTACCGCCACAAATTAGAGTTAGTCGCGGATGGGTTTCGTATGCCTACGAACCCCACCCACGCCCGAACCTAGCGGCACTACCCTTTCCAGCGATCGCTTTCTTGCCACCCCAACTTGCGTATAGGTGCACGTTCACGTCTACGCGCACGAACACGCCGAAGCACAAGAACAAGCGTCAGCGCACATGTAGACGCGGACTAAAGCTGGTGGGCGACAAAACCCCGAAGGGCTTTGGCGATGGCGGGGCTCGGGTTGTTGAATTGAATCCCCATACCGTGGCGGAGCGGATTGGTGGAAACCCAGCGAACCTCCCCTTCCGCCTGTATCACGGAGACGTTGAGAGGCACCGGAAGCGGAATGGCGACGCTGCATTTGGAGTTCACGTCGAGAAGATGGGCCGTCTCGACGAAACAGCCGCCTTCGGAAATGTTGCGAAGCACGGGATAGTGCCAGTCCTGCGTCAAGTGAACGAGGCTCGGCATATGAGTTTCGTAACGGGGCTTCGCCCGCCACCACCGCATCTTCGGATCGAAATAGAGAGTGCGCACGCGCGGATTGATGAAGTAAGCGAGCGAGACGATGTAAATCGCGAGGTGTGCGAGGAGCGGCGAAAGATTCGACGTGTGCCGCTGATAGTACTGATAGAGATCGTGCACGCCCCAAAGCGCGACCATCGTGACGAGCGTGTACCAGCCGACCCGGGTCACGCGGATGAGCCCGAACATCAGGACCAAAGGGAGCACGAGGCAGATGACGGCTTCGAAGGCGTGCACTTTTCCGCCCTGGAGCCATTTGTGGGTGAGCTCGATCGGGAAATAGCAGAATAGAAGAGCGCAAATAAACAGCGCGGCCGGGCGTTTTCGCATGCCGGAATTATAGCACGCGAAAACTGGGCGCTTTTACGCGGCTTCGTTGCTGGTCTTTTCGGCGGGACGCTGAGCGTTGAGCGGCATCGGATTGAACCGATAGCCCTCCCCGTAGATCGACTCGATGTGATCTTTGTACGCGCCGAGCTTCTTGCGGATGCTGCGGATGTGGGAATCGACGACACGGTCGGTGACGAACGTGTCGACACCCCACACATTGTTCAGAATCCGTTCCCGCGAAAGCACGCGATCGGGATTGCGAACGAAGTAGGAAAGCAATTTGAACTCGAGAGCGGAGAACGGCACTTCCTTGTCTTCGATGAAGACGCGGTGGCCGAGGAAATCGATTTTGAGTCCCTGCATCTCGAACGTCGAGAGGTTCTCGCGGCGGGCGGCGCTCTGGCGGATACGCACCTTGATGCGCGCTTTCAGCTCCTCCGGCTCGAACGGCTTTTGCAGATAATCGTCAGCGCCGAGGTCGAATCCCATCACCTTGCTGTGGGAGTCGTTGCGCGAGGAGAGGAAGATGACCGGCGTGGTGGCCGTCTCTTTCTGTCCCTTCAGCATGTGGCATACCTCGAATCCGTCCATCTCTCCCAAGGAGATATCGAGGAGGATTAAGGTGGGTTTCGCATCCTTGGCCAGCGCTACTCCGGCGCGGCCCGTGTCCGCGCAGAGTACCTCGTACTCGCCGGTCAACGCGGTTTGGATTAGAAACTGATAATCCTTGTCGTCTTCGATCACTAGAATCTTATCCATAAGCTCTCTTTAAAAAAGTTCCGGGGGTGACCACAATCCCTATGCACTTCTATCGGCATTGCCGTGGAAAAGTTGAGGGCCCTTCACAAAACCCGCACTAATGCCACACGACTAAAAGAGTTCAGGGCTCGCGCTCAAGTGCCGATAAGCAAACTGAGAATGTTCAGCCGCGACCAAATCGATGACACGCTGCTTAAGAGATTCCTCGTGGAGCTTTCCGCGGGTGACTACCTTTTCAAGCAGAACGAAAAGGGCAACACCCTTTTCGTAATCCTCGAAGGGCGCTTTCAGCTGTCTCACCGGATTCACTCTTCGGAGAGACTCGTCGGCGTGCTCGGCGCGGGAGAGGTAGTCGGCGAGAAAGCGATGCTCGGCGAAGGCCCTCACCGCCGCGCTTTTTCCGCCATAGCGATGACCGAAGCGGCGGTTCTCGAGTTCGGCGGCGACGACCTGAAGGCGCTTCAAAAGAGCTGGCCCGATTTCACGTCCAAGCTCCTGGCCCTGGTCATCCGCCGGCTCGATAAAGCCAATGTCCTCGTTTCCGTCCTTCAGCTACCCGACCCCACCGAGCGGGTCGTGGAGTTCATGCTGTACCTCTACCGGTACTTCGGAGCCAAAGAGAAGAACGGCACTCGGGTCACCACCACCCCCGCCGATGTCGCTATCGGATGCAACGTGGAAGAAACCGTGGCCGCCAAGTGCCTAAACCACTTGGTAAAGAAGGACATCATCAAGAAGCTGCCCGACGGGTATCTCATCTCGGACGAGCAGGCGATGATCGAGTACATCCCGGTCCTCAAAGAACGCGCCGCGGCATAACTTTCTTATTTTCCAACCAAATTCGATCTTGCAGACCCCCGGCCTCTTACTAGAATGGATTTCGGGGGGAATGATTCTTGGGGAACCGCCGACCACCATTGGCCGACGTGATTGATTTGGTTCAGTATCGCTTTCGCCGCAGCGAAAACGTCGATGCTCACCCGATCTTGTATCTAAGCCGCGACGGCGCCTCCCTCGATCTCCTCAGTATTTACGGCTTCCTCGAAATCGAAGACATCCGCTCCTCCATGGGCCTGCGCCACGCTCTGCTCACGAAACAGCCGGACTTGATTCTGATGGAGTCGGACCTTGGGTGGGTGGATCCCATCGACGCGATTGAGCACATCAGCGGTTTGACCTCGGCGCCGATCGTTCTCATCCGCACTTCCGATTCCACGGCGGACGGCCCCCTACTCAAGCGCGCCTTCGCGGCGGGCCTCCATGACACGCTTCTCGCCCCCTTGTGCCCCGACGAGCTGGGAGAAGCGCTCGGCGTTCTGCTCAAACTTCGCCGTTGCGTCGCGGACTAACTTTTCCGGAAAAATTGAAACGAGTGCGAAACCGGTTTCACTGCGCGCCGGCGCCGAACCACATCTCGCAGATTTTGGTGTACTCGGTCCAGGGGAGAAACGCCGGCTGCACGGGCATCTTCGTGAGCGTTTCGGCGGACTGCAGAATGGCGCGGTGAAGCGGATCGGTGAGACCGAGGATGAGCTTCTGGTTTCCCGAGTCCGTCGCGAAAGCCATCGGAATGGCCTGCCAGGCGCGGATCTTGTCCTCGCCGAGAACCTTCTTCATCTTCACGCCGTCCAGATCGGCCACGGCCACCGTCGTGATACCGAAGGCCTGCTTCAGCTTTTCGCCGAGGGCCGCCGCCTCGACCCAATGAAGCCTCAACACGGCGGAACCCGCGGTGAGCTCTTCCGCCGCCATGTAGCGAAGCAGCTCCACGGAGCGCTGGGGCGAGATCAGTTTTTCCGTAAGGAGGAAAGTCTCCAGCGACGGTAAAACGGGCGTCTTGGGCTTCGGCTGGGGCATCGACGTATATTACTTCAAAACGATCTTCTGATCTTGTTCAGGAATTTCTAACCGGAAGATCTCCTCGGGACGAGCTTCTCCGAGGGGCGAAATCTTTTCCCATTCGATGGCGAGCGAAGTGCGCGCGCGATCGAGCTTCAGATCCACCACCTGGGCCACGCGGACCGAGTGGGACGCCGCGATACCGTGGCAGCAAACTTCGAACACGGAATAATCGAGCGTGATTTTTCCGGCCTTCGAGCTGAGCTCCAGCGCCTTCAGGGCGGCCGTCTGCGGATCGACCGTCGCAAGCACGCGGTAGTCCGACAAAGTGAGAAGCCCCTTGTAGACCTTCGCCTCCTTGTCGAACGTCCACGTCTCGAAAGACGACTTGGTGAATCGCTCGGGCAGGATTCCGAGCAGCAGCGAGTGCAAATCCGAGAAGGAAAAATCGATGCCGAGAAAATCGAGCACGTAAGCGGCACCCGCCTTCTCGTCGACATAAGCAAGCTTCTGCCGCGGGTAATGGGCGACGAAATGAGGACCGGCGAGAGCGGCCAGGTAGTGAATGCGGCCGAGCGGATCGCGAAGCTCCAGCCGGAGGCGCTCACCCGGTTGAAGGACGAGCCGGCCGTTACCGGAAACTTTCTTTCCGCCCTTCCCCTGGTAGCTCACCTGAACCTTCGCGGAAATCTGCGCGGTCTCTTCCTTTCGCTCCTTCTGCTCCTCCCAGAACCGATCCGTGGTGAGCTCGGGGCCGGAGACCAAAGGTTTCGTCTCGGACACCGGGGCGTGGGTGCAAGCGGACAGTGCCAAAACGATTGCGACGAGAAGCCATTTCATGCGTAGCCGATCCTCTTCAAGAATGCGTCGATTGTATCATTGACCTCGTTCGGAAAATCCTGATGGGCGTTGTGGCTCGCCTGAGTCACTTTCAAAAGCTGACCGTCGGGCAGAAGGCGCGCCATCTCCTCCATGAGATAAACCGGCGTGATGAGATCGTCGTCTCCCGCGACGATGAGTACGGGAATCCGAATCTTCGGCAAGAGCCCCCGCCCGTCGAAATTCGTGTAGTCGCGAAGAAACGCCTGAAACACCGCGAACGGAGTCTCCGCGACTCCCTCCATGTAGGAGAGAACGTCCTGCTCGAGGGCGGTCTCCGGATTGAAGCCGAGCTGGCGCGTGATCTGGTAGCTCACCTTGTTGATGCGCGTGAACTGATTCCAGAGAAAGCCCGCTATCCGCGGAGCATGCTCGTGCGCCCTCGCCGTGAACTTGAAAATGGGGTTCAGGCGATCGGTGTAAAACATGTGCTCGAAGGGGTTGGTCACCGCCCCGCAGATCATGACCGCCGCCTTGAAGCGTTTTTCCTGGCTGAGCGCCTGAGCCAGAACGGGGACGCCGAGGGAATGGCCGAAGCCGACCGCCTCCTCGATCCCGAGATGATCGAAAAGCGACGAAATGTCGCGGGCGACCCAATGGAGCGACAGATTGCGATCGTTGAAGGGACGCCCCGATTTCTGGTGGCCACGGTAGTCGAACGTGATCACTTGGTGAGTCCGGGCGTAGTGGCCGAGCTGATGGCGCCAGTGGTTCTTGCGGCAAAGCAGTCCGTAACAGAACAAAAGCGGACGGCCGGATCCCTGAACATCGAAGTAAATGAGGGTGTCGTCCTCGGCCCGGAAAAAGCCCTGACGGGGCGCCGAAACGGGATCCGAGTGAACGGCCGCAGGCCGTTTCGGAAGGGGGCTTGGCTGGCGCTTTTTGCGGCGTTTCTTTTCCTCCGAATTCGTCATGTAAGTGCTTAACTTCTAGGGGGAAAACCGCAGCGAACTTCCAGCTTGACCGGCGGCCCCGTGGAAAACTAGGTTGTCCCCTTTGATATCCGCTAGATGCTTTCCCTTCAAGGGAGATTGCACGCTCAAGGAGGCAATATGAGCCCGACGAAAACGAACATCGCGCCCGCCAAGGGCCGCTTGGGAGTTCTGCTCCCCGGAATGGGAGCCGTTTCCACCACGTTCATCGCGGGCGTCGAAGCCATCCGCCGCGGAAAAGCGAAGCCGATCGGCTCGGTCACCCAGATGGGCCGCCTCCGCCTCGGTAAACGTACCGAGAACCGCGACGCCGCGGTAAAAGATTTCGTCCCGCTCGCGCCCCTCGAGTCCATCCGCTTCGGCGGCTGGGACATCTTCTCCGACAACGCTTACGAGTCGGCGATGAAGAGCCAGGTGCTCGAGAAGGAGCTCTTGCAGGAGCTGAAAGGCACGCTCGAAACGATCAAGCCGATGTCGGCGGTGTTCGATCCCAATTACATCACGCAGATCAACGGCAGCAACGTGAAGCAGGGCCGCACGAAAGCCGACCTCGCCGAACAGCTCCGCGAAGACATCAAGCGCTTCAAGAAAGAAAACGACTGCGACCGTCTCGTGATGGTGTGGTGCGCAAGCACGGAGCGCTACACGCTGCCTTCGGCTTGCCACGAGTCGATTGAAGCTTTCGAAAAGGGCCTGCTCGAAAACGATCCGAACATCGCGCCCTCCCAGATTTACACTTACGCGGCGATCAAGGAGCGCGTGCCCTACGCCAACGGTTCTCCGAACCGCAGCGTGGAAGTGCCGGCGCTCCAGATGCTCGCCCGCGAAATGCGGGTTCCGCTCTGCGGAAGCGATTTCAAGACGGGCCAGACCCTCATGAAGACGCTGCTCGCGCCCGGCCTGAAGGCCCGGCTCCTCGGTCTCAACGGCTGGTACTCGACGAACATCCTCGGCAACCGCGACGGCGAAGTGCTCGCCGATCCGGGCTCCTTCAAGTCGAAGGAAGTTTCGAAGCTCGGCGTGCTCGATCAGATTTGCGAGCCCGAGAAGTACCCGGACCTCTACGGCAACGTGCACCACCAGGTGCAGATCAACTACTACCCGCCCCGCGGAGACAACAAAGAGGGCTGGGACAACATCGACATCTTCGGCTGGCTCGGCTACCCGATGCAGATCAAGGTGAACTTCCTTTGCCGTGACAGCATCCTGGCCGCGCCCATCGTGCTCGACCTCGCGCTGTTCATGGATCTCGCGGCCCGCTGCGATTTCCACGGCATCCAGGAGTGGCTCTCGTTCTACTTCAAGAACCCGCTGGTCGCCCCGGGCCTCAAGGCCGAGCACGACCTGATGGTGCAGCAGCTGAAGCTGCACAACACGCTGCGGTTCCTGGGCGGCGAAGAGCTCATCAACCACCTCGGACTCACGTACTACGGCGTGGTCGAGGAAGACTGATCGGGCACGGGTAAGCTCCTGGGCCGCTCGACCCCGTTTCTTTGCGGATATTCCACGAGGGGCGTCGAGTACCCTTCCAGCAATTTTGGATTTCTGACGACGATTTCGCTCTCGTTGTAGGGCGATCCTATGATCAGGTCGGGCTTGCCCACGGCGATCCAGAGATCGTGGATGGCGTAACTCCGCTTAACGTCGAAATCGCTGAGGCCCAGGCTTTGGTTGCTTCCCCGAATGGACTGGCGGATGCCGTCGATGCGGTTCGAGTACTCGGTGTTCTTCACCTTCGCCACCTCTTCCACAAGGCGGCTCACTTGCGGATCGTTGAGATCGAGGACCTTCGCGCCGGCCGGGACGGTGAACTCGTACACGTGTTTCGGCGCGCGCTCGGTCAAGTCGCCCGGGTAGGCGCTCCCCACTTTTCGAAAAGTGTAAACGCCGGGACCGGCCGTGACGGACTCCACGGAGTTGAGCGGATTGAGATTAAAGTCCACGTCGAAACGCCGGATGGCGGTTTCCGATCCGTGAACGAGGGTGACGGGCTCCGAGAGCTCGTACACGTGCTGGGCCGCAAGCGCCCGAAGGGTTTGCGGCAAAGCAATGAGATCGTTTTGCTCCGATTCCCGGAGCGTGTCGCTGATGCCCCCCAAGCCGATGGACTCCTGGGCAAGCTCCTGCGCCCGGCGCGCGGCCGCGTTTCCCAGGGGATCCGTATAGGCGACCGAAAGAGTATCGGGCGTCTTCAGGGGAAGAACACGTCTTTTGCCCGCAACGAGCTTTTCGTTCGCGGCTTTCCAGCTGGCTTGTCGACGAGCTTCAATGGCGGCGCCCACTTTCCCGGCGACCGAGGCGGCGGCCTTAAAGCAACGCTCGAGAAACGCCCACGCGCCGTGGGCCCGAGGAGCGGGCGCGAAAGTGAGCGCTAATAGCAGGAGTAAGAAAGGGCGAAACCGCACTGTCTTATCTTAACCCGGGGCCGTGGTATCCTTAAGAACACCCCATGATCTTCCGCGAAGAATTGACTCTGCTGATGGCTTGCGTCGCCACGGGCCTCATTCTGCATTTCGTGCCCTATGACGCCGAAAAAGTAGCCCTTTATCGCCTTCAGGAAAAACTGCGTCAGGAACCGGAGCTCAACGAGGCCATCACGACCCAGTGCTCCAGCCTGGAAACCGCGGAAAGCAGCAACGCCGGCCGTTTCTTCCTGAAGCACTTCCGACTGCCCTCCTTCAACACGACGGACAAAGGCAAATGCCACGTGCTGGTGGAAAGCTCCCAGACCCAGCGCTTTTTCGTGCGCACCTATGTCCACTACGGGCTCGCGATTCAAGGAGAGAACGGCTCCTTCGTTTACCGCCGGGATTACGACATCGAGTTTCCGAAACCGCTCGCGCTACTTCCCGTCGTGGCGTTTCTTCTCGCGCTTCTCTGGGGCTTCAAGCCTTGGGGGCTGGCCTGGACGCTCGGCACGTATTTACTTCTGCTCGGCGGCGGCAATCTGATCCGCGCGCTGGAATCGGGCGTGAAGAGCACCGCCATCACCCTCGGCGGAAGCCAGCCGCTGCTCGGATCGCTGCTCATCCTCATGTGGGTCGCGCTCCACCGGAGCCGTCGCGACCGAAAGCCCACGCACCATTTCTCGACGAGAATGGAAGGGCTCATCAACAAATCCCTCTCGGTACTCGCCGGGCTGTGGAACCCGGCCGTGTTCACCTCGGCGGCGAAGCTCTTTCTCCCCTTCCGCGGTTCCATCGCGAGAATCTCCTCTTTCCTGGACGCCCAATTTTTCATCGTGTGCGGAAGCCTTTATCTGCTTTCGGCGGACTTTAAAAACCCGCGCGCGCTCTTTTTCGACAGCCTGATACTCCCCCGCTACTTCTCCTTCGCGGCGGCGCTGTTTCTTTCCCTCGGGTACTGGTCGGCCTCGACGAAAAAGCGCGCCGTGGCCTGGCACCAGTTGCGGTTCTGGCGGGCGGCGGCTTTTGTCGCCGTCGTGCAGCTGCTCGCGATCCAGTTTCCGGTGATCCGGGAAATTTCGACGGTCACCCGTGTGGGAATCGCTCTCATCCTCAGTGAACTGGTCTCCCCAAAGAGCATTGCGTGGTACTCGGCCTTCAAGAGTTTCCTCCCCTGGGCCGGAATGCTCGCGGTCGCTACCTTCATCACGCTCCAGAGCGTCCAGTCCGGCGTGAGCGATCTGGTGCTGGTGCTGTGGGAGCCCTCCGCCCATCCGACCGCGGTCGCCCTATTCACCTTCATCGCCGGCGTCTTTCTCGGCTTTCTCACGGGCAACCTCTCGATCACCTTCTTCGCGCTCTACGGAGTACTCGTTCGTTCCTTCGATCAACCGCTCGTGAAAGCGGCGCTCATCGACGGCATTCTCGCCGGAAGTTTGCTATCGCCCTTCTCGCTCTTCAATCTTTTCCCCGCCGCCCAATTCGGTATCGAGCTTCAGGAGCTCGTGCGGTTCCGCTTCCGCCAGCTCGCCGTTCCCCTCACCATCGCGACCATCATTTACGCGGTCTGCGCAATCAATTCCGTCGCCATTCTGCAGCCGGTGACGTTCGTGTTCCTGTGTCTCGTGGCGCTCGCCACCCGGCTGAAGAAAAACGCCTGGGTCTGGCGAGGCTTCTCCCCTCCTCCTCCCCAAGCTCCCTGAATCTTTTCCCGACGAGCTCGCCGCGGTCGCGCACGCTTTTTGCACCTCTTTTGCGGGAACAAGGAGGTACGCGATGAACGACGACAGACAGCATCTCGTGGAAATGGCGAAACACTTCAGCGCCGCTTTTCTGGTGACGCACTCCCAGATCGGCAAATTCCACGGCCGCCCCATGGAGCTCGCCAAGGTGGGCGAAAACGGCGAGCTCTACTTCAGCGCTTCTTTGAACAGCTTGAAGATGCAGGAGCTCTCCAACGATCCGTCAGTGGGCGTGTTTTTTCAAGACTCCCGCTCCTATGTCTCGATTTACGGACGGGCGGAGGTCATCCGCGACCGCGCCCTCATCGAGGAGCTATGGCAGGAGAGCTGGAAGCTTTGGTTTCCCGAGGGCAAGGGCAGTCCCGACCTCTGCCTTATCAAGGTGAATCCCGAGACAGGGGAATACTGGGACCTGAAGGCGCGCCACGGGGCCCGGTTTCTATTCGAGACGGTGAAGGCGTACGCGACCGGCGCCAAGCTAAGCGAGAACGAAGGGCACGCCAAAGTTTCCCTGGGGTGACCCCCACCCCACGGGGACAAACGGAGTTTACAGCGGAGCTGTTGACACAAAGTTCCACGGAAGTTAATCCGACTCCTATCTAAGGAGGCGGTCGTATGAAGTTTGCTCTGCTCGCGCTGGTTCTCGGACTCACTCAGGTGGCTCAGGCGGTATCTCCCCCGGACATCCTCTGGCACTGCTCCGAGCACAAAGTCGCCCAAGGCGGCTACCGCCTCCTGATCACCCGCCAGGACGGCAAAATCACCGCCCAGGTCGGAACGGAGGCGAACGGCTTCATCAAGGGCCTCGCGAACTTCGACGTCCGCAAAGACGGTCCGCGTCCCGGCAAACCGCTCCAGGTTTTCACGGACAAGAAGACCGGCGGCGTGAACTTCCACTTCTCCATCGCGACCCAGAACTGGGGCGCGCTGAAAGCGAATCTGCCGAACGGCAAGGCTGTCGCCGCCGCGATGACCTGCAAAAAAGACCTGTAAGTTACTTGTAGGTTTTGGCGAGATTGACGTAGTGCTGGGCGGAAAAGCGTAAGCTTTCCTTCTCCTCGTCCGTCAGCTCGGCGACCACTTTAGCGGGGCGGCCGAACGCCTTCATGCCGGACGGAATTTTCATCTTCGGGGTAACGAGGCTTCCCGCTCCGAGCAGGACCAAATCGCCGATTTGCGCGCCGTCGAGAATGATGCTGCCCATTCCGATGAGCGACATGTTTCCGATCGAGCACGCGTGAATCACGGCCGAGTGGCCGATGGTCACGTCGTCGCCGATGAGGCACGGGTACGCTTTGTAGGCGACGTGCACCAGCGTGTTGTCTTGAATGTTGGTACGCTTGCCGACGCGGATGTAGTTCACGTCTCCGCGCAAAACCGTGTTGAACCAGATGCTGCTTTCCTCTCCGATTTCCACGTCGGCGTGAACCTGGGCGCCGGGAGCAATCATGGCGGAGTGATGGATGCGCGGGTTCTTGAAGCGGTGCGGGAACATGGCTCTCAAATCGACGTCAGGCATGGGCGGCCGCCCCTCGGTCGACTCGCGGAGCCCCGGTGTAATAGCCCTTGAGATTGGAGACCCGGCGTTCGGTGATTTCCACGTCGATGATTTTCCCGTGGCAGGCGTCGCCCGCATTGAGCACATGGACGAGCTTCCACTGTGGAGTGCGGCCCGTGTAAAACTTCTTCTTTTTGTCGAGCCCTTCGACGAGAACCGGCACTTTCGTGCCGAGCATGGAGATATTTTCGCGGTCGATACCTTCCTGAAGGACCGCGTTCGCGCGAAATAGCCGATCTTCCTTCACGGTCTCCGGAATTTCCTCTTCGTAGGCAAAAGCACGCGTTCCCGGGCGCGGAGAGTATTTGAAAAGATAGGCCTGAGAGAAGCCCACCTGCTTCAGTACGCCCAGCGTGTCCTGGAACTCTTCTTCGGTCTCCCCGGGGAATCCGACGATGACGTCCGTCGAAAGAGCGATCTCGGGGCACGCCTTACGAAGGGCCTCGATTTTTCCGAGATACTCATCGCGGGTGTAGAGACGGGACATGCGCTTCAGAACGCGGTCGTTGCCCGACTGAAACGGAAGATGGAGATACGGACAAAGCTTTTCCACGCGGCCGAACTGCTCGATGAGGTCCTGGCCGAGATCCCGCGGGTGAGAAGTGAGATAGCGGATGCGATCGATTCCCTCGATCTCGTTCGTCTGCTCGATGAGCGCCGCCAAGGTGTGCGGGGTTCCCTTGCCGTAGGTGTTGATGTTCTGGCCGAGGAAAACGATTTCCTTCGTACCATTGGCCACCATGCCCCGTACGTCTTCGAGAATTTCGGGAATGGCGCGGCTCTTCTCCCGGCCCCGGACGAAGGGGACAATGCAGTACGTGCAAAAGTGATCGCAGCCTTTGACGATGGTCAGATATTCCACGGGCCGC
>CAZZHG010000008.1:0-78200 GCA_964653655.1 uncultured Pseudobdellovibrionaceae bacterium | reverse complement strand
CCCGAAAAACTTCTTCCGACGGCAAGAAGCTGTCGCGGTAATTGCCCGAGTAGAAGAGATAACCGAGCAGCAAGGCTAGGTCCGCCATCGCCGAGGCCAGGGCGAAGGAGTAGAGCCCGCGTCTTCCGCCTTCGGTGCTCCACCGAAAGAGCGCGAGAGTCGACACCGTGTTGAGCATCCAGAACCCGGTGAGCGTGAGCGCATTGCCCGAAGCGCAAACTCCCGCGGCGGTCAGTCCCCAGGCGAGCGCCGGCCAAAAGGCTCGTGGCTGACGGGCCATCCAAAAAATCGTCAACCCGCCGACGGCGATCATGGCCGCCAGATCCGAGGGTTCGGCGAAGAGCGCGAAGAGAACATCCATCTCTCCCATGCGCCACCAGGTGAGTTGCAGTCCCGTCATCCCTGCAGCTCCTCCCACGCCTGCGTGTCGAGGCCGCCCGACACGCGCTGCACGTGTTTGAGGGTGCGCGCCGCAAGCACCGCGTGGACCGAACAAGCGGCGACGCTAAAAAGCGCCAGATAATTCCCCTCGGTACTACCAAGGCGGGCGGCGGCGGCGAGCGCCGTCGGTACTGGACAAAGCAGGAGAAGGGCTATCCCGCTCCAGGCCTGTGCCGCGCCTCTTTTCAAAATCAAAGTGAGAAATCCAAGTCCGAACAGAGCGGCCGTCGTGTAGAGCGACCAGTAGAGTTGCGGTCCCGCAGCGGAAGTCCCCGCATCGACGACCAGATGGGGAGATCGGTGTGAGGAGCGAAGGATAATCAGGCTCACCGCCCAGACGGAGGCGATAGCGAGTAGCCGGCGAAAAGTTCCCGAGGAAAACGCCGGCGGTTCGGTCGGGCTGAGGGCGGGAAGAAAAGCCGCGAGTCCCGTTCCGAGCGCCGCGAGGGCGATGGAGACGACCCACGGAGGACCGGGGTGAAAGAGCGCGAGGGCCGAAAGAGCGAGACAGCAGGCCATCCATGCGGCCCCGAGCGTTTTTCCGCCTTGGCAGAGCAGAATCGCGGACGCGCCTGTGACGGCGAGTACTGAAAATGAAATGAAGCCGAACGCATCCAACGTGGGCGAATTATAACGCTACAAGAAGGTACGGCCTACCTTCCTGTAGGGCTTAGCCGAGAAAGGCGGAGATGGAGCGGTGCACGTACTCGAGCACCGGCGTGAAGAACAATCCGAGAATTACCGTCGGAATCGCCAATCCGAGCAGCGGCACGGCGTGGTAAAGCGGGAGGGCAATGGCGCCGTCTTCGCCGGCTATCGGATTGTCGATCCACATCGATTTCAACACGCGCACGTAGTAGTAGAGCGAGACCACGCTATTGAGCACGCCGAAGAGCGCGAGCCACAGGTATCCGGGCGTTTGAAGGATCGCTCCGAAGATCAGAAACTTTCCGATGAACCCGGAAAACAGCGGAAGGCCTGTCAGGGAGAAGAGAAAAACCGCCATGCAGACGCCGAGTACCGGCATCCGCTGACCCATGTCGCGGAACGCTTCCAGATCTTCGTTCCCCTTGGCATCGCTGATGACGCTGACGACCCAGAAGGCGCCGAGGTTCATTCCGCAGTAAGCGATCAGGTAAAAGAGAATCGCGGAGAGGCTCGCGCCGTTAAGGGCGACCAGACCGGCGAGCATGTATCCGACGTGGGCGATGCTCGAGTACGCGAGCATGCGCTTGACGTTGGTCTGGCCGAGGGCGGCCAGGTTGCCGACGAGCATCGTGAGCGCCGAAATGACGGCGAGCGCGTGGGGAAGGGCTAGCCCTTCGACCGCGGTCCACTGAAGCGTTCCGGTACGGACCGAAAAGACGTCGAGAAAGAGCCGCAAAACCGCGGCAAAGCCCGCCGCTTTCGGGCCGACGGAGAAAAAGGCGGCGATCGGAGTGGGCGCGCCTTCGTAAACGTCCGGCGTCCAGAAGTGGAGCGGGAACGCGGAAATCTTGTAAGCGAGACCGGCGTAAACGAGAACGAGCGCGACGCCGAGCGTGTAGGGTAACTCTCCCGAATGCTGGGCGAGGTAGCGGCTCAGATCCGGATAGAAGAGCGTTCCCGCGAAACCGTAGATGAGGCTCATGCCGTAAAGCATGAGTCCCGAGGCCAGGCTTCCGTAGACGAGGTACTTGAAGGAGGCCTCGTTGGAGCGCAGGTTTTCCCGCCTAAATCCCGTCAGGACGAAGGACACAATCGAAACCGTCTCGATGCCCAAGTACAGCACGAGCAGGTTCGTCGAAATGGCCATGAGGCTCATGCCGAAAGTAACGCACACGAGAAGAAGCGTCACCTCCATGCGCGATTCTTCGACGATTTCCTTCGAGCCGTAGGCCACGTAGACGCCCGCGACGAGCGTGAACAGAAACAGAAAGCGGAAGAACATGGACAGGCCGTCGTTGGCCACCGATCCGCTGAAGAAGAGCGCCGGGGCGTCCGCGAGCTGGTAGGTCGCGTAGGCGGCGAACACGGAGCCGATGGTCACGAGAGCCAGCGGGAAGAAGCTCTTGCGGGAGCGGGGAAGAAACCCGTCCGCCAGAAAGAGCAGCACCAGAACGACCACCAAGGTGGCTTCCGGGGCGAAGAGCTTCAGATTCATCAGCAGCGCCGACATAACAGCCTCACGAGAAATAAGTCAGGAGCTTCGCGACGGTGGCGCCCATGAGATTCAGAACCGGCATGGGATATACGCCGAACACGATCACCAGAATGCAAAGAGGGATCAGCATGCCCTTTTCCCGCCAGTTCATGTCCTCGAGATCTTTGTGGTCCGGGTTGAGCGGACCGAGGTACACGCGCATGAACATCCACAACAGGTAAGCGGCGCCGAGCAAGATACCGAGGGAGCCGATTACCGTCAGAGTCTGGTACTTCGGAACCGAGAAAGCGCCGAGGAACACGAGCGCTTCGCTGATGAACCCGGAGAGGCCGGGCAAACCGAGTGAAGCGAAGATCGCAATCGCCGAGATGCCAGTGAACACCGGAACCTGGGCCGCGATTCCGCCGAAACCGCGCGTGCCGTCCGGCTTGATGATCCAGCGGTGGTGGACGCGGTCGTAAATGACGCCCACCAAAAGGAACAGCATGGCCGTCGACGTTCCGTGGTTGAACATCTGGAGGACCGCGCCGTTCACGCCGGCGGTCGTGAAGGTCGCCATGCCCATCAGCACGTAACCCATGTGGGAAACGGATGAGTAAGCGACGAGCTTCTTGAGATCCTTTTGCGCCATCGCGCAGAAGGCTCCGTACAGAATGTTGATCACGCCGAGAATCATCATGGCGTTGGCGGCCCACATGGTGGATTCCGGGAAGATCGGGAAGTTCATGCGAAGGATGCCGTACGTTCCCATCTTAAGAAGGACGCCGGCCAGGATGACCGACACCGCCGTCGGGGCTTCCACGTGCGCCCAGGGCAGCCACGTGTGGAACGGCCACACCGGAACCTTGATGGCGAACCCGATGAAGAGCAGCACCCAGAAGAGCTTATCGAGCGGCATCGTATAGCCGAAGAGCGCGATCGTTTGTCCGGCGAACGGATGGGCCGCGGCAAGCTTGATGAGATCGAACGTCTGGCCGCCGTAGTAGTACATGCCGATCATCGCAATCAGCATCAGCACGGAGCCGAACAGCGTATAGAGGAAGAACTTGATGGCCGCGTAGACCTTGTTCTGGCCTCCCCAGATACCGACGAGGAAGTACATCGGAAGCAGCATCGCTTCCCAGAAGATGAAGAAGAGGAAGAAATCGAGCGCCATGAACACGCCGAGCATCGCCGTTTCGAGCATGAGGAACATGGCGAAGTAGCCCTTCACCCCGTGATCGATGGTCCAGGAGGCGATGAGGCAGATGACCGTGAGCAGCGCCGTGAGAAGGATCATCGGGATGCTGAGCCCGTCGATGCCCATGTAATATTCGATGTTGAAGGGCTTGATCCAGCTCACCCGTTCCACGAACTGGATGGCGGCCGTAGTGCGGTCGAACTTGCACGCGAGCTCCGCGGCGAAGCCGAGCGGTACGAGCGACGTAATCAAGGCCGTCCACCGGATCCAATTGGCCTTGTCCCGGGGAAGCATGAGTACGATGGCCATCCCGATCAACGGGGAAAAAGTCATCCAGCTAAGCATAGGTCCCTCTCATCAAAAAACGCGGATCAGATAAATTCCCAAAACCACGAGCGTCCACACCAGATACGTTTGCACCTGGCCGGTCTGAAACTGCCGCACTACCCAGCCGCCGGCGGCGGTGGCGTAGCCCGTGCCGTCCACCATCATCCGGTCGATGACGATGTTGTCGAACTGGCCGACGGCGGACTTCACGACCATGCTGACGTCTTTCCAGCCGTCCACCAGAATCCGGTCCACGACCAAATCGTCGAAGCGGGCGAGCGCGCGGTTGAACGTGAGCAGCCCCTTCTGGATGAAGACCCCGATGTAAAGCTCGTCGAAGTAGTACTTGTTCCAGAGAACCTTGTGGATGGGCGCGAGAGCGTTCTTGATGCTCTCCGCGGAAATCACCTTCTTCAGGTACATGAGGGTCGAAAGCAGGATGCCCGCGCCCGCAATCGCGAGCGACAGCATCAGCGCGAGCCCGTGAGCCTTGTGCTCGATTTCGTGGTCGACATGCAGATGGATGTGCATGGACTCCATAACCTTCGCGATGCCCACGTCGTACCATTTCACCGGGAGGATATGGTCGATGGCTTCGATGCCGGTGGGTCCCGCGTACCAAATCGCAAACGACAGCCCCGCGAGAATCATGAGCGGCACCGTCATTACCGGGCTCGACTCGTGAGCGTGGTGGTGCTTGTGCTCGTCGCGGGCGTGCCCGAAGAAGGTCATGTAGACCAAACGGAACATGTAAAACGCCGTGAGGCCCGCCGCCGTGAAGCCCATGATGGGAATCAGCATGTGGCTCGGGTGCTCCATTCCGTAGGCTAGAGCGCCGGCGAGAATGCGGTCTTTCGAGACGAAACCGGAGAAGAAGGGCAAGCCGCTGATGGCGAAGGTGGAAATCAGCATCGTGATGAAGGTGAAGGGCATCTTCGTGCGGAGCCCGCCCATCTCGCGCATGTCGTTCGTGTGGACCGAGTGGATCACGCTACCCGAGCCAAGGAACAGACAAGCCTTGAAAACCGCGTGGGTGAGAAGGTGGAGAAAAGCGGCGGCGAAAGCGCCGACGCCGACCCCGAATACCATGAAGCCGAGCTGAGAAATCGTCGAGTAGGCGAGCACCTTCTTGATGTCGACTTGCACGAGCGCAATCGTCGCGGCAAACAGCGCGGTGAACGCGCCCACGTAGGCGACGACCGGTAGCACGACGTGAGCCGCCTGAAGCAGCGGGAACGTGCGGATGAGAAGGAATACACCGGCCGCGACCATGGTCGCGGCGTGGATGAGTGCCGAGACCGGCGTCGGGCCTTCCATCGCGTCGGGCAACCACACGTGAAGCGGAAACTGCGCCGACTTACCGATGGTGCCCATCATGAACATGAAGCCGCAGAAGGCGAGCGCCGGCATGCCGAGAATCGTCTTGGTCTGCAGGTCGGGCGTCGAAAGGCCCTGGTAAATCGCCTCGAAGTTCGAGGTTCCGAAGAGCCAGTAGAGACCCGCGATTCCGAGGAAGAAGCAGACGTCGCCTATGCGAGTCGTCATGAAGGCTTTGAGGCTCGCGTGATTCGCCGAGAGCTTCTCGTAGTAGAAGCCGATGAGCGAGTAGGAGCACAGGCCCATGATTTCCCAGCAGATGAAGAACGTGAGCAGGTTATCCGAGACCACGAGGCCGAGCATCGCCGCCGAGAACAGCGAGATGTAGGCGAAAAACAGATGGTAGCGGGGCTCGCCGTGCATGTAGCCGCTGGCGAAAACGTGAATGAGGGTCGCGCAAAGCGTGACCATGAAGAGCATGATGGCGGTCAGGTTGTTGACCAGTGTTCCGACGACAATCGAGTAGGTGAACTGCCCGCCGTGGCCTTCCACTTGAATCGGAAACGACATCCACGTGGCCTGGAGCGTGTCGTGGACTTCGCCCGTCGACAGAAACTGAGTGAAAATCGGGAACGCGAGAAACAGCGAGCCCGCGATGGCCAGGATCGAGACCCAGTCGCCGTGGCGGGGGAGCTTCTTTCCGAAGAAGACCTGGACCACGAAGGCGGTCAGCGGAAGCAGCACGATGAGCAGACAGGTTTGAGCCATGGCTAATTCCTCAAGAGAGTCGCTTCGTCGGTATCCACCGTCTGCCGCAGACGGTAGAGCCGCAGGATGATCGCCAGCGCCACGGCGGCTTCCGCCGCGGCGACCAAAATGATGAAGAGCGCCACCACCTGGCCGTCGATGGCCCCGGTGCGGAAGCGGCTGAAGGCCACGAAGTTGATGGCGGCCGCGTTGAGAATCAGCTCCACTCCAAGCAGGATTCCGATGGCGTTCTTGCGGGAAAGCACCGCGAGGATGCCGAGCGCCAGCAAGACGGCGCTGATCCAAAGATAGCCGTGGAGTCCGTTGGCCCAGTCGAGAAATTGATTCACTTCGGCCTCGCCAGCCAGACCGCTCCGACGAGCGCGCCCAGCAAGAGAATGGTTACTGCTTCAAAAGCCAAAAGGTAGTTGCCCAGGAAGGCCTGACCGAGGACCGCCGTCTTCGGGATGTTTGCGAAGGCCGTCACCGTTTCGGCGGGAGCGTTTTTCAGCGCCCAGTTACCGAGCTCGGTGGACGACTTGTAAATCGCCATGAAAACGCAGAACGCGACGAGCGACGGAACGAGAAGGCGCGTGCCGTAGTCCCGCAGCTTTGCCTTGTAGAGCCACTGCGTGAGCATGATGGCGAACAGGATCAGAATCGTGACGCCGCCGGCGTAGACGACGATCTGGGCGCCCGCGACGAAATCCGCTCCGCCGAAGAGAAACACGACCGCGACACCCATGAAGGTGAACAGCAGCGCCACCGAGGCGTGCAGAATGTTGGGGTGCAGAGCCACGACGACGGCGCTCGCCACCGTGAGCAGCTCGGCGAGAACCATGATTGCCTTCGAGGTGTCCATTAGTGCCCTCCGCCCGTGCCGGAAGACACGAGTAGCAGCTGGGCGATGGATTTGTTGTGGAACACCCACATCCAAATCGCCGTGCCGAGAATATTGATGAGCGACAGCGGCACGAGGCCCTTCCAGCAAAAACCCATCAGCTGGTCGACGCGAAGGCGCGGCAGCGTCCAGCGCAGCCACATCACGACGAAGACCAGAAAGAGAACCTTAAAGAGGAAAACGTGGAACTGGATGAGGGCGATGAGGCCCGTCGGAAGCTTGATCCAGAGCGCGTCGAGGTTCACGAAGGGAAGGTGCCAGCCGCCGAGATAGAGGGCGACCGCAAGCGCGCACATCACGAACACTTCGACGAATTCGCCGAGCGCGTAGAGGCCGAAGCGCATCCCCGAGAATTCCGTGTTGAAACCCGACACCAGCTCCGACTCCGCTTCCGGAAGGTCGAAGGGGACGCGGTTGGTTTCCGCGAGGCCCGCCGTGAAGAGCAGAAAGAACGCCACGAAGCAAAACGGGTTGTGGACGATGTTCCAGAAGTGCTCGGTGCCGGCGTGCTCGCCCGACCAGATCCAGCCCTGCTGCTGCACGATGGTTCCGATCTTGAGGGAGCCCGAAATCAAAATGGCCGGGGTGATGGCGAGCGCCACCGGAATTTCGTAGCTGACGATTTGCGCCGCCGCCCGAAGCCCGCCGAGAAGGGACCATTTGTTGTTGGATGACCAGGAGCCAAGCAGAAGGCCGGGCGCCACGACCGTTGAGCACGCGAAAAGATAAAACACGCCGATGTCGATGTCCGCGCCCGTGAGGTACTGGCTCAGCGGCAAAACCGCGAAAGCCGAGCAAACTCCGCCCACGACCAGAACCGGAGCCAAAGCGTAGAGGAGCCGGTCGCCTCCGGGCGGAACGAAATCCTGTTTGGCGAGCATCTTTACGGCGTCGGCGAGAAATTGAAGAAGGCCGATGGGGCCGACGCGGTTCGGGCCGACCCGGTCCTGCATGTCGGCGGCGACTTTACGTTCCACGTAAGTGGCCAGTCCGCCGAAGGGCAGGGCCAGCAGGTAAATCACCAGGAAGGCCGAAAGGGCCGCCCAGACCCAGAGTGGACCGAAGCCAACCCAAGTCTGCAGGGAATGTGCAAAAGCTGCGCTTTGAAGCATGGTTTATTTCTGGGGGGCGATCTTCAAGATCCCCTTCACCCACTCCAAGTCTCCGCGTACCCAACAATAGAGGAGGCCTACTAGCAGAAGCCCCACGAACAGAAAAATCTCGGTGAACACGACGGCCGCGTTGCCGCTGTTGATCGCATCCTTATATAGAACCGCGGCGGGATAGAGGGCCACGAGCTCCACGTCGAAGATGATGAAGACGATGGCGACGACGTAAAAGCGGATGTTGAATTGCACCCAGGCGGGACCGACGGGTTCCTCGCCGCACTCGTAAGGAGTCGCTTCCTTACCGATGTTTTGCTGTTTGGGCCGCAGCAGCCAGCCGACGCCGAGCATGAGCGGAACGGTGGCACAGCCGATGATCACGAACCACAAGACCGTGATGTATCCAGTTTCCAAGGTTGGCCGTTCCCCGCCGTAAGTAGTTGAAATTAAAAATTTACGACGAGCACCATAGCGAACGGTTAAGGTTATTGTCAAGCCTGAGATAGGCCTGGTTTGGGTCACTTTGCGGGGAATTATTGTGTCGCGTCATCGGGAGACCCCGCGGCGACAATCTGGCCAACCGCGCCGCGGGTCGGTAGACTCAGATTTTTTCATCCGGCAGAGGGAACGCCGGCAGAGGTAGCGATGGAAAAACAACCTGTCGTGGTGGTCGGAGCGGGAGCGTGGGGCACGGCCATGGCGAATGTTTTCGCCGATGCCGGACACCAGGCGACTCTATGGTGCCGGGATCCGGAGCTCGCCAAAGCGCTGAATGAGCGGCGCGAGAACCCGAAGTACCTTCCCGGAGTTCGGTTGAACGAAACCCTCAAGGCCACCACCGATCTCGGCGGTGTTCTCGCCAGCACCCCTTGGATCGTCTGCGCGATCCCGACCCAGCAAATCCGCCCCGTCTTCGGGCCGATCGCCTCCCGGCTTGCCGGAAAAAATATCGTCAACACCTGCAAGGGTATCGAGATAGCGACCCACAAGCGGGTCAGCGAAATTTTCTCGGAAATCGTACCGGGGGCTCAGTACCTCATCGTCTCCGGACCAAGTTTCGCTCTTGAAACCGTCAAGCGCCTTCCCACCGCCATCACGGTCGCGTGCCAGAACGAAAAGCTCGCGGGGGAACTCCAGAAAATGATTTCGACCCCGTACTTCCGCGCCTACTGGAGCCAGGACGTCATCGGCGTCGAACTCGCGGGCGCGCTGAAAAACGTGATCGCCATCGCCTCGGGCATGGTGAGCGGGCTTCAGCTCGGCTACAACGCGCAAGCGGCGATCATCAACCGCGGTATCGCGGAGCTCGCGCGCGCCGGAAAACAACTGGGCGCGGATCCCCGTACTTTCCTCGGGCTCGCCGGGATGGGCGACCTGGTTTTGACTTGCACCGGTCCCCTGAGCCGTAACCGAAAGCTCGGCGTGCTGCTTGCCGAAGGAAAGCGAATCGACGACGCGCAAAAGGTGCTGGGCGGCGTGGCCGAAGGGTATTACACCGCTCAATCGGCTCACGAATTGTGCACGAGCCGGGGCATCGATGCGCCGATCATGGATCAGGTTTACCGGATTCTTTACGAGGGAAGCACCCCTCAGCGCGCTCTCACCGAATTGATGAGCCGCGACCTCAAACACGAGTGGGCCTGAACCTTTAATGTCCGACGATTCCACTTTTGAAAAATGGCTTTCCGACGGCGAATCGTTGCCTTCGAAAGGCACGCGCTTCGCCGGGTTCGACGATCTATCAAAAGCGTTCGCGCTAGGGGCGCTGGCCGAGCGCACGCGCCGGCCGATTGTCGTCGTATTTTCTTCCCGGGCCGCCGCCCGAAACGCGCTCGATAACTTTTCTTATTTCGTCGGAGAGAAGGCCGCCGCTCAAGCTCATTATCTTCCCTGCATCGATTTCGATTTCTATCGGGGGCTTCTCCCGAATCCGGAAACGCTTTGCGAGCGAAACGTCGCGCTCTTTCACGCGCTGAACGATCCCGAAGGCCGGCTCTTCTTCACGACCGTGAGATCCGTGCTGCAAAAAGTGGTTCCGCCCGACGAGTTCCTTCGCTCGCTCCAGGTGATAAAGGCCGAAGAGGAAGTCGATCGCGACAAACTCATTCAGTCGCTTCACGAAGCCGGCTATCAGGCGCAGCCCTCCGCTTACGATCCCGGGGTTTTCGCCGTGCGCGGCGGAGTCATCGATATTTTCTGCCCGCTTTACGCCCATCCCTTCCGGCTCGAATTCTTCGGGGATCTCGTCGAGGAAATCCGCTTCTTCGATCCGAAGAGCCAGCTTTCCGCCGGTAAGGTCGAAAAAGTATTCGTCGTGCCCGTCGGCCAGACGCTGCTTCCCCACGGCGAGGCTTTTCAAACGGCGACCGCCCGCCTGAAGGAGCGGCTCGATCATCTGGGGGTCGAAAAAATCCGGCGCGAGGAAATCGTCGAGAAAATCGCGAACCACCAGAGCTTTCCCGAGCTCGGCCTTCTCTTTCCTCTTCTTTCGAACGGGTCGTCGAGCCCCATCCAGTATTTTCCCGAGGACGCTCTTTTCATCTGGGACGGCATCGAACAGAGCATCGCCATCGCCGAGGAAACCGAGATTCCCGCGCTCGACAAGAATTTCGCCCTCTACGAAAAAGAGCCCATTCCGATCGCGGAGAAGTCCCAGCTCTTCGTCACGCTCGACGAGTTCAAGAGCCTCGTCGACAAACGCGGCGAGGTGAGCTTCGAGCCCTTCGCCAAGGGCAAGGGCAACGAGATCACTCTGAAACGCGGTGAGGCGCGCCTTCACTCGGGCACGCCCGTGAAAGGCGCCCAGACGATGATGATCGGGGCTTCCGAGAAGATCAAAGAGTGGATGGGACTCGGCTACCGGGTGAACCTCGTGTGCCACACGAAGACCCACGCCGAGCGTTTTCAAATGCTCATCGAGCCGTACGGGGTCAGCTGCCTGCACCACCCGCCCGAGGAAGTGCCCTTCGAGGAGATGCTCCAAGGCGGGTTCGAGAGCGTGCATCTCTGGCAGGGGCTCGTGACCCAAAGCCAGCTCTATCCGGACTTGCGCCTCGTCGTGCTCGGCGAGGAGGAAATATTCGGCCAGAAAAAACGGCATGCGAAATCGGCGGCGTGGACCAGCTCCGCCGATCCCGCCCGCCTCCTTCAGTCGTTCCGGGATCTGAAGAGCGGGGATCTCGTCGTCCACAAGGAGCACGGCATCGGCCGCTACCTCGGGCTCAAGTCGATGGACGTCCAGGGCATCCCGAACGACTTCGTCGTCATGGAGTACAAGGACGGCGACAAGCTGTACGTCCCCATCTACCGCCTGAACGTTCTGCAAAAGTACGTCGGCGGCGAGGGCGCCGGCTCGATGTCCATCGACAAGCTGGGCGGCGACCGCTGGATAAAGGCGAAGCGCAAAGCGCAGAAGGCGGTAGCGCTTCTCGCCGCGGAATTTCTCAAGATGCAGGCGAAGCGCCGGCTCATTCCCGCTCACCCCTACTCGCCCTGCGGGAAAGACTACGCTCAGTTCGAAATGGAATTTCCGTTCGACGAGACTCCCGATCAGGCGAAGGCGATCGGCGACGTCATGAACGATCTGAGCCAGGCCCACCCGATGGACCGGCTCATCTGCGGCGATGTGGGCTACGGCAAAACGGAAGTGGCGATGCGGGCGGCGTTCCGGGCGGTTTGCGACGGCAAACAGGTGGCCGTGCTCGTTCCGACGACGGTGCTCGCCTTTCAGCATTTTGAGAACTTCAAGAAACGGTTCGCGCCGTCGGGAGCGAAAATCGAGCTGGTGAGCCGGTTCCGCACCAACTCCGAAGTGAAGCTGACTCTGGCCCAGCTCAAGGAAGGCAAGATCGATATCCTCATTGGAACGCACCGCCTTCTCTCCACCGACATTCAATTCAAGGACCTTGGCCTCGTGGTTGTCGACGAGGAGCACCGCTTCGGGGTGGTTCATAAGGATCGTCTGAAGAAGATGTCGGAATCGGTTCACTTTCTTACGATGACGGCGACCCCCATTCCGAGAACCCTCAACATGGCTATGAGCGGGATTAAGGACATCTCCGTCATCACGACTCCGCCGCCCGATCGCTTGTCGGTACGCACTTTCGTGAGCCGGCGCACGGACGAGCTGATCGCGGAAGCGATTACCAACGAACTCGCCCGCGACGGCCAGGTGTTCTTCGTCCACAACCGGATTGAGACCCAAGGCAAAGTCGCCGAGGAGCTGCAAAAACTTCTTCCGCGCGTGCGCATCGAAGTCGTGCACGGGCAGATGGACGCGGACGTTCTGGAAAAGCGGATGCTCGCTTTCTATCAGGGCGAAGCGAAGGTGCTTCTCTGTACCGCCATCATCGAGTCGGGTCTCGACATTCCGACGGCCAACACGATCATCATCGATCGGGCGGATCACTTCGGTCTCGCTCAGCTCTATCAGTTGAGGGGCCGGGTAGGCCGTTCCGAACGACGCGCCTACTGCTACCTGCTGGTACACAACGAGCAGCAGATCACCGAAGACGCGAAGGAGCGGCTCCAGGTGATTCAGCGCTACACCGATCTCGGCGCGGGCTTTCAGGTCGCAAGCCATGATCTCGAGCTTCGGGGCGCGGGCGATTTGCTCGGCTCGGACCAATCGGGGCATCTGACGGCGATTGGCGTCGATTATTATTTCGAGCTTCTCGAAGATTGCATGCGGGAGCTTCGGGGCCAGGAGAAACGCATCGAAGTGGAGCCCGAGATCAACCTCAAGGTTCCCGCTTTTTTCCCGGAGCCCTACATTCCGGACATCACCGAGCGCATCAACCTCTATCGCCGGTTATCCGGCGTCGATCACGAGGATCAGATCGCCGAAACCGAGCGCGAGGTGCGCGATCGCTTCGGCGCGCCTCCGCCGGAGGTGGAAAATCTTTTGGGCCTCATGCGCATCAAGCTTTATTTGAAGCGCCTTCACGTCGTCCGGATGGGGGTCGGCCCGAAACGCACTTCCTTGCAATTCGCCTCCTCCACGCCGGTGAGCCCCGAGAAAATAGTTCAGCTCGTCTCGGATAAATCCAAGCGATACTCCGTTACGCCCGATCAGAAGCTCGTCTTTGAAGCGCCCGACTCATCCTGGGCCGCGCAGCTACAAAACCTTCAGCGACTTTGTGCGCTCCTCGGCCTCGATTTCGCCTGACGTTCCTACAGGGCGGGCGTTAAGCAATTGTGTCCTTGCGGGAAAAGAATTCTTAGAGGCTCGGACAAACTGTCCATCGTAATAATCAAATAAAATAAATAAGTTACAATGCATAAGTGTATTGCTGCGACGAGTTAAATCGGAGTAAAATAGAGGGGTTGGGTGAGCGGGACGTCAGCGGCGGATACTCTCCAGGGGACCTCTTACCTGTTCGTTTCTCCATTCGGATTCAAAGGAGACATGGTGTCCTTTCAGATCTGCCTTCGCAGTCTGATGGTTTCATGCCTATTTCTGTTGTCGGGTTGCCTCTTTCAGGGAGGAACCTCGACCGCGGACTCGGGCTATAGTCCCGGTGCGGCCCGCCGAGGATCCATCGCGCCGACTATCTCCTCCGTCACCTCCGGCAGTTCGAGCGGCAGTTACGGCCTCGGAGAAGTGATCCCCATCGAGGTGGTTTTCGATCAAGCCGTCTTCGTCGTGGGTAGTCCGACGCTCACTTTGCAAACAGGGTCCGCCGACGTGGCTCTGCAGTACAGTTCGGGGGCCGGCTCGACGACGCTCGTTTTCGATTACGTCGTGGCCAGCGGACATTTCATCTCGGCGCTCGAGGTCGTCTCCGCCGACTCTCTCTCCGCCTCCGGCGGATCCATTCAAAACAGGGCCGGCACCGACGCCGTTCTCACTCTTCCCGGCCCGGGCGCCGCGGGATCCCTGAGCGCAAATCGGACTCTGTCGATCGACGGAGCCCTTCCCACGGTCGTCTCGATCGGCTCGAGTTTGGCGAACGGGCTTTACGGGCCGGGGCAGGCGGTCCCCATTCAAGTCACTTTCGACGAAGTGGTGACCGTTACGGGTACTCCGCAGCTCACTCTCGAGACAGGCGCTTCCGATGCCGTGGTGGATTACGCGTCGGGAACGGGTTCGACCACGCTGACCTTCACCTACACCGTTCAATCCGGGCATCTCTCCTCGGATTTGGATTATGCTTCGGCCGCGGCACTCGCCTTGAACGGCGGCACGATCCGCGACGGAGTGGGCAACGCGGCCATACTCACGTTGCCTTCCCCCGGAGGCAGCGGTTCGCTCGGCGCAAGCAAGAGCTTGTCCGTGGATGGCGTCGCACCGACGGTGACGAACGTCACTTCCACCACCGCGAACGGATCTCTGGGAACCGGGCAAGGTGTCGCGGTGCAAGTGGTTTTCAGCGAAAACGTTACGGTGACCGGAACGCCTCGGTTAACTTTGGAAACGGGAGCGTCGGACGCGGTCGTGGATTATGTCTCAGTGTCCGGCGACACGGCCTTGTTTCCGTACACGATCGCCTCCGGCCACACTAGCGCCGATCTTAACTACGTTTCCACAAGCTCGCTCGCGCTCAACGGTGGTACCATCCGGGACGCCGCCGGCAACGCGGCTGAGCTGACTCTGCCGGGCCTCGGCGCGGCCGGAGCTCTTGCCGTCAACAAAGCCATCGTCATCGACCCCGTTTCTCCGGCGGTAACCAACGTAACTTCGGCTAAGGCGAACTCCACCTATGGGACAGGCGAGGCGATTGCCGTCGACGTCACTTTTGATAAACCGGTCACGGTCACGGGTACCCCCCAGCTCACGTTGGAGACAGGCGCTTCGGACGCCGTAATCAACTTCGCCTCTTCCGCCGCGGCCGACACTTTGAGATTCACCTATACGGTTTCGGCGAACCATACGAGCGCGGACCTCGACTATTTCTCCACGGGGGCGCTTGCTTTGAACGGCGGCACGATCCGGGATGCCCTCGGCAACGACGCCGGGCTCTCGCTTGCTTCCCCCGGGGCCGCCGGTTCCCTCGGAGCCAACAAAGCCATCGTGATCGATGCCGTCGCCCCGGTGGTTCTGAGCGTGACCTCGACGGCGGTCAACGGCGCGTATGGAGTGGGGCAGGGAATTACTCTTCAAGTGGTTTTCTCGAAACCCGTTACGGTAAGCGGAACGCCTCGGCTGTTTTTGGAGACCGGGGCCGCCGACGTTTACGCCACTTTTAGTTCCGTTTCCCTGGATATAGCGAGCTTCAACTATACCGTCGGTTCCGGCGACACGAGCGCCGACTTGGATTACGTCGGCGACAGCTCTCTCTCCCTGAACGGCGGTACGATTCAGGACGCGTACGGTAACAATGCGTCGCTGACTCTGCCGGCACCCGGAGGCGCGGGGTCTTTAGGAGCAAACAAGGACATTTCGGTTTCCTCGGTTTCCATCTACCCGTTCACCGTCGCCGGCGCCGACGATACGGGTTGGCTCGGAAGGGCGGTATCGGGCGCGGGAGACGTCGACGACGACGGAAAGGCGGATTTCATCGTCGGAGAGCCGGGGGTGGGCGGAATGGGAAACCGGATAGGAAAGGCGTACGTTTACAGCGGCGCGACCGGCGCCGTGATCCATACGGTTTCCGGCGATGCCTCCGGCGGTACCCAGTTTGGCCTGTCAGTGGGCGGAGTAGGCGATGTCGACGAGGATGGATTCGACGATTTCATCGTAGGCGAGCCCAAGCACCCCGGCTCCGGCACTCAACAAGGACGGGTATACGTTTTCAGCGGGGCCACCGGCCTTGCGCTTTACACAATCACCGGAACCGAGGACGGAGCTTTTCTCGGAAGCTCGGTGGCATCCGCCGGTGATGTCGACGGAGACGAGGTGCCCGACTTCATCGTGGGCGAGCCGAACCGGGACGCGGGGGGCTCGAGCCGGGGCCGGGCCACCGTCTTCAGCGGCGCAACCGGCTCCGTGATTTACACGAAAGATGGGGCGGAAAACGGCGCGCTGTTCGGATCGGCGGTATCGGGAGCCGGGGACGTGAACGAAGACGGCCTGGCCGATTTCCTGGTGGGGGAACCGAACGCTTCGGGGGGAGGGCTCGCCAACGGAACGGCTTACGTCTATAGCGGCGCCACCGGCAACGTGATCCATACCATCGTCGGCACCGATAACCTCGGTACCCTGGGCTCGTCGGTATCGCCTCTCGGTGACATCAATGGCGATGGAAAAGACGACTTCATAATCGGCGAGCCTTTGGCCGGGGGATCCTTCCGCGGTCGAGTCCGCGTGTACAGCGGCGCCGATGCTTCGATACTATTCACGAAGCTCGGCAGCTCGAACGGAGCGAACTTCGGCCAGTCGATCGCCGTCGTCGGGGACACCAATGGGGATTCGATCCCCGAGTGGATCGTCGGAGAGCCGTACGGGGACGTGGGCGGTACCAACCGTGGAGTGGCGTATCTTTACGACGGGGCCTTGGGTACCGAGCTCTCGACGGCCGTGGGACAAGAGGACGGCGCGTACTTGGGATACGCGGTCGGCGGGGCGGGCGACCTCAACTCGGATGGGAAACTCGATTTCATCGTCGGAGAGTACTTCGCCGCGGAGGGCGGGACCCAGCGCGGCCGAGCCACCGCTTATCTCGCTCCTTGATCAAAGCGACAGCATCAGAGCCAGCTCGAATCCCAGCTCCACGTCTTTTCTTTCCTCATCCGAAGTTTCCAGCTGCGAGACCAGCGCCACCGCTCCCAGCTTCAGCATGGAAGTGGGGCTCATCGGATAGCCGCCGGTGAGCCTCCCGTAGTAGGCGAATCCTCCCCGCACCGTTTGGAACTCGTTGGTTCTTGCAAAAACCAAGTGGCCTCCGCCTTCCATTTGAATTTCGAACAGACCGAGTTGAAGCGCCTGAAACATGAGCTGTAGGCCGGCCTGGGGTATGAGTAGTTTGTCGACGGTGATATCCGTCGAGGGAGTCAGGCCGCGGAAAAAGAAGTGTTGGCCCACGCCGAATACGGGGGCCACGGAAAACCGTCTCGTTTTCAGGGGGAAAATGAACAGTCCGACGGTACCTCCGAGGGAGTACTGGGAGGCGTCGTTCAGCGTGCGTCCTTCCAGGGGCTGGAAGGAAACGTAGCGCCCTTCGAAGATGGCGAACGGATGCAGGCGCCGTCGCCAGGGCACGGTGAAATAAAGAGAGAGCGCGGGTGTCAGATTCGACAGAAACGAAGCTTGCGCTCCGGTTCCGACGTCGGTGGAGTTGGCCTGCAAGGAAGCGATTCTCAGCTGTGCCCGGACGAGCGGCCGGGCCTTGGCGTCGATCGAGCGCGCGGAGCTCGACGGGTTCATGTCGCTTGCGGCGAGAAACTCCGCCCCGTGAAACTCCCCGAGCCGTTCGGAGATCCATCGTTTTATGTCGATGTTTCTGACGACGCCGCGAAGTTTCTCGAGGTCCTTGCGGCGGTTCATGCCTTTGACGATCGTTTTCGCCTTTTCCAGCAACACGGACGCGTCGTTGGAGTTGCTGTAGGAATCGGGCAGCGACATCTGCTCGTCGATAATCTTGACGGCTTCGACTTTGAGGCCTAGGGCTACGGCGGCATCACAGCTCAAAGTCAGGATCTCATTCACCCGGTCCGGAAAATATCTCGAGATCGGAGTCGGAAGCTGACCAAGGCGCTTCCTCGCCAGGGCGTATTGCTTCAAGGCCATCTCGGCTTCGGCCAGTCCGATCAGGATTTCGTTGAACTGATCGTTGCGGGGATAGCGTTTCATCGCCGTCAGCAGCTCCGCCCGCGCCTCGGTGGGGTTTTTCTTGCTAAGGTGGATCCGCCCCAAGCGAATCAGCGCCAGCAGGTGAGCCCGATCTCCTGGGTATTGTTCTTTGATCTTTTGGTAGAGATCGAACGCCTCGTCGAGATCGCCGGCCTGAAAGAAATCCTCAGCTTGGTTGAAGAGTTCGGTGGCTTGGCGGATACCCTTGCCGAAAGCGGTTTGAGCGCCCGTGGCGATACTCAACAACGCGGGCAAGATCAGTAGGATGGGCTTCCAGGTTTTCAACGGGTCACCGCAAGGGACGTGCTGCTACCTATACACATCTTACTAGGGAATTTCGATCCCGGCTGAGGCTGTATGCCGAGGACTCTGACTCGTCGAGTAACCTCATCCGCATTCCTCGGCCTTGATCTTGCTTAGGAGTCTGTTCGAAAGGGAGGACTCATGAAAAAGTTTTCTTACGCCATCGGGCTGATCGGATTGTGCTTGTGGTTTGCTACCGCCGAGGGCGCCCTCTCGGAGACGAGCGTGGGTCCGGACTCGGCCAGCTATACGGCAACTGTCGACGGAGCGATTCTCTCTTCAAACGGCACGGCCGCGCCCGGCATCACGGCAAGCCTTGCCAAGCGCAACGACGTGGATACTCCGCTCTACTATGGCGCGGAAATGGGACTGTACCTGCAGAGCAGCAGTCTCTCCTACATGGTGATTCCGGTGATGGCTCACGCTTTCTACCTCTTCGAGTTCGATGCGCCCATTCATCCCCTGATCGGGATAATCGCCGGGCCCGTCTTCACCACGGGAGGCGGAATAAGCGCGGTACGCATGGGCCTGCTGTTTCGGCCGGGCATCAACGTCGAGTTGGGAGAAAGGGCGGCGCTCAACTTCGAGGTGCGCTTTGGCGCGTTCGGCTCGACTTCCGTGGCTCAGCCTCAGCTAGGCGTGGTTTTCGCCATCTAATGGTAGATGTCCCGGCGTGTCAGATGACCGGACATTTACAGAGGGCGTCGGCGCTGGCTTAATAGGGATAATCCCTGAAAGTCGGAGCCCTTAGCTGGAGACGCCCAAAGACAAACGACGGCACGAGCCCCAGATGGAAGACACTGGCCTCATGAGCCTCGTCGAGCTGCAGAAATTTCTCGCCGACGAGCTAGAGGACGCCGGCGGCGAGTCTCATTTCGGCCGCGCGTTTCGCCCGCTCACCGACGGCCTCGGGCTCGCGGGCCAGCCGAAAAAAGAAGCGCCCGTTCAGGCCAAAGCCCCCGAGCGCAAAACCGTAGCTCCAAAAACTCCCGCACGCATTCCGGTTCCGGACGCGACCAAATTTTTTGATTCCTTTCCGACCGAAACTTCCGCGCCGCTCATTCCCAAGCCGCCGATGATCGAGCCGAAGTACGAGCCGCCCTCGGAGCCCGAGCCGCCGAGACAAACCTTTCGCGCGCCGGCCCCCGTCGAAAGAATCGAACAGCCGACTTACGTCGAGAAAAAGAGAGAAACCAAGACGGCTGCCGCTCTCGAAATGGACCCGGCCGTGCAGCCGCCGCCCGTTCCGCAGGCGACGTTTCTCCGCCGGTTGCTCGCGGGCATCGTCGATCAGCTTTTCGTTCTGGGGCTTCTCTCGGTCGTGCTTTTAATCACGTCCACTGTGCTCGCCAAAGAAGGCGGAGTACTGTCGAAGGGGCTTCTCACAAACCTTCAGCACCCGGCCTACGTGCGTTTTGCGATTTTGGGTTTTGCCACTCTCTGGATGAGTTATCTCGTTCTTGGCGTCGGCATTCTCGACATGACGATCGGCATGTGGGTGTGGGGCCTTCGCATCAACTATCCGCTGGGCGAAGGCGACAGCCGTTTCGCCAGAAAACTCATGCGCATCATTTCTAGTTTTTTCCTGGAGGCCCTCGTGATTCCGAGCGTTCTTCTCGTCATCCGCGTGAAGGGAAAAAACCTCGTGGACATGCTGTCCGGCTCCTATCTTTACCGCACCGCCTAAAACGACTAAGTTAGCTCCGTGGATCGAAAGCTCCTCTCCTTCGAAGGCCTAGAGCGTTTCTCTCGTCTGATGAAAGACCAAGGGAAGCGAGTAGTTACGACCAACGGTTGCTTCGACCTGCTCCACCTTGGACACATCGAGTACCTGACGGAAGCGAGAGCCCTCGGGGACGTGCTTCTGGTCGGCGTGAACAGCGATGCCTCCGTGAAACGCCTCAAAGGCCCGAGCCGCCCGCTCAACTCCGAGCTCGTGCGGGCAAGGCAATTGGCCTCTCTCGAGTGCGTCGATTACGTCGTGATTTTCGAACAGGCCACACCCGAAGAGCTGATTCGTTTGGTGAAACCCGCCATTCACGCCAAGGGCGGTGACTATCGCGTGGAAGATCTTCCCGAGCGGCACGTGGTGCGCGAGGGCGGCGGCGAAATCCGGGTGCTTTCTTTGGTTCCGGGTTACTCGACGACGAGCCTCATCGAAAAGCTAAAACTTCTTCCCGACGAAGAAACTCGCTCCAACTGACAAGTTGAACAGATCGATCTGCGCTCCGAAGGTAAGCGGCAGCTCAATTTCCGTTCCTATGAAGGCATGCAACGTGGACAGCCAAGTGTCGTTGTCCGTGAACCCGGCCGCGAGAAGAGAGGGATCCACTTCGCCGCGGGCGGCGAGAATGCCGAGACCGAGGTAGGGTTTCAGCCGGACGTAATCCTTGCTGAGGATGACGCCGATCTCGACGTCGGTGCCGTGGTAGGCGGAACGAAACGCCTCCACGTCCGTCACTCCGAAAAATCCCGCGATGCTGAGCCAGGAGTCGGCCTGCTCCTGATAAAACGTGTATTTCAAAATCACGCCGAGGGTCGACACCGGATTCACTTCGCTGGTCGGAAAGAAGCTGAGCGTGATTTCCGTATCGTAGAAGAGTCCTTTGGAAAGATAGAGCCGGGGCACCGGGTTCACGCTCGGCATCGTGCCGGTATTGTCGCCGAGGTTGTTCAGGCCGCGCTCGCCTACGGCGAGAACTTCGAAGCCGAGCTTCAGACCCGGCCAGCTTTCGTAGCTTTCCGCCGATCTCATGAGGCGCGCCACTGCGGGAATACCGACGATTTCAGTGACCCGGCCGATGTCGGAGGCGTTCAGTTGTTTCGGAAGCGTGCTGGCGCTCAGAACCGAGGACATTCCGAGAACCAAAACGGCAAACCAGCGACTCATGGCGCAATTCTATCTTTCCCTGGGCTGGATTGCTATATTGGGCTCGATGGCCGAGCGAGATCTCTTTTCCGAGGAACCTTCGATTCCGGTACCGGCGATGGTGAAGGATTATCTCGCCTACCTGGAAGGGGAGCGCCGTTCCAGCCGCCATAGACTCATCAACTATCAGATCGATCTCCGCCACTGGCTGAAGTTCCTGTTCACCCATAAAGAAGCCGAGCCGATTCTCGATCGAATGACCGACCTCAAACTGCTTCGGGACTTCGTCTCCCACGAGATGAAGCAGTACGAGCGGACCACGGTGTCGCGGCGGTTGAGCGTCATCAAAGGCTTTCTGAAGTTCCTCCACCGCGAGGGCTACATCAAGAAGAACGTGGCGAAACTCATTTCGCTGCCGAAGCCCCACGAGAAGCTCCCGACGGTACTCAAACCCGAGGAGGTGATTCAGCTTCTCGACAACATTCCAAACGATCGCCTTCCGAACAAGCGCATGCGGGCGATCGTGGAGCTGCTTTACTCGACGGGGATTCGCGTTTCCGAGCTGATCGGGCTCACCTACGAGGTCGTGGACTTGCGTAACGGCTTCATCAAGGTGCTCGGTAAGGGAAGCAAGGAGCGAGTCGTTCCGATCGGCCGTCATTGCCAGGTGGCGCTGCGCGATTACATCGATTCGGTTCCGCAGATGCAAAAGCACGGCGTGGACACTCCGCTTTTTCTCAACGCCCGCGGCGGCCGTTTCACCGTTCGAAGCACGCAGAGAAGCTTGCAACGTTTTGCGATTGAGATTCTCGGGCCGGTCGGCGCGAAGGTGACTCCGCACACTTTGCGGCATTCCTGCGCGACCCATCTGCTGTCGGGCGGTGCCGGTCTTCGCGAGATTCAGGAGCTTCTCGGCCATCGTTCGCTCGTGACGACTCAGAAGTACACTCAGGTGGATCTGGCCCGACTGAAGAAGTCTTACGAGAAGGCGCACCCGAAAGAGCGTCGGCGCAGGCAAAAAGAAGCCTAAATTCAATAATTTAACCCGATGGTGATCCCGCCAGCCCTCTTGTGATAGGTTGCCGCGATGGCCGCCCTTCCCCCCATTTCCCTTTTCCGCGAACGTTACGGAGATCTCCGTTACGTCATGGCGCCCATGGCGGGGATCACGGACATCACCTTTCGCACGCTCATCCGAAGTCTCGGCGCCCAGGTCGTCGTTTCGGAGCTGATTTCCTCCGAGGGACTCATCCGCGGCGGGCAGAAGACGCTCGATCTCATGCGCTTCGGCGAAGCGGAGCGGCCGGTCGGCATTCAGATTTTCGGCGGCAAAGTCGAGACGATGGTGGAAGCGGCGAAGATCGTCGAGGACAAGGGCGCCGACTTCGTGGACATCAACTTCGGCTGCCCCGTGAAGAAAGTCGTGTGCGACGGAGCGGGAGCCGCGTGGCTGAGGGATCCGGACGCGATGGGAGACCTTCTCACGCGCATCAAGGAACGGCTCACCATTCCGCTCACCATCAAGGTGCGCACCGGCTGGGACGACAGCAACCGCAACGTCAAAGAGGTCGTTCTCGCCGCCGCGAAGGCCGGTGTGGCGTGGGTCGCGATTCACGGCCGCACCCGCGCGCAAGGGTACACCGGACAGGCCGACTGGGAACTCATCCGTTCAGTTTCGGTGGAAAGCCCGATTCCCATTCTCGGCAACGGCGACATCCTGACCGCGGCCGACGCCAAAAGGCGCATCGAGGAAGGTTACTGCCACGCCGTCATGATCGGGCGCGGGGTTTTGAAAAATCCGTGGCTCTTCCGCGAGATTCTGGACGACCAGGCGGAAAGGGAAGATTTCGCGACGCTCGTGGGGCGGCACTTCGATCTCGCCATCGAGCACAAGGGAAAGGCCCGCGCCTTTCTCTCCCTCAAGAAATTCATGGCGTGGTATGCGGCCGGCTACCCCGGCTCCTCCCACTTTCGTAAGCGGATTTTTCAGACGGAAGACGTGGACGAGCTTCGCGGATTTTGTCTCGAATACTTCGACAAGTACTCGCGCCACGTGCGCGTGGACGACGGGCAACCCTTTCTCATGGGAGGGCACGGATGATTCAGAAAAACATCGTCGTGGGACCACTTCAGTGCAACTGCATGCTTCTCGCCTGCGAGCGTACCGGCGAAGCCGTGCTAATCGACCCCGGCGACGAGCCGGAAAAAATCTTGAAGGCTCTCGGCGAGCCCAACCTCAAGGTCAAATACCTGCTCCATACTCATGCGCACTTCGATCACTTCGGGGCGACGGCGAAGGTGAAAGCTTCGAAGGGCGGCACCGTAACGCTTCACAAAGACGACGAGCCCCTTTGGAATGCACTGAAAAAACAGGGAAACATGTTCGGTTTCGAGTTCGACGATCCGGCCGCGGTCGAGAAGTTCGTCGCCGACGGGGAGATTCTCGAATTCGGCGATCACAAGCTCGAAGTGATTCACACCCCCGGCCACAGCCCCGGCAGCATTTGCTACAAGCTTCAGGACGGGAATGAATCGGTTTACTCCGGAGATACTTTGTTTTGGCGCAGCATCGGGCGCGCGGATCTCTGGGGCGGAGACGGCCGGCAGCTTCTGAAATCCATCAAGGAGAGGCTTTTCGTCTTGGAAGACGATCTCCGGGTGTTTCCGGGCCACGGGCCCACGACGAAAATCGGCGAGGAAAAGCGGGAAAACCCGTTCTTATCTTAGGCCCATCATCTGGGCCGACCAGACGGTCACGATTCCCCATACCCAGTTGAAGAGAATGACGACGATTGGCATGAGCGGGCTGATGTCGACGGCGAAGTAGCCCTTGTTGAGCTTCGCCGGAAGCACGACCAGACCTGCGACCAAGGTCGGCGCGAGACCGAGCCAGAAGCCGCGGACGAAGATGTTTCCGCCGACGGGAAGAAAAAGTAACGCTCCCCAGATCCCGCCCCAGACCATCTTGTTGTAGAGGGCCAGCGGCATCGGGCCCGCGGGAAGGTTTATCTTGAGAGCCGCCATCACTCCGAGCGACCCCATCAGTACACCGAACAAATAGTTGGCGATGCCGCCGAGAGTTCCGGCGGAGTAAGCGAGAGCGAAGTTGCGAAGTAGTGAGCCCATGAGCCAAAGGCTAGCTCAATTGCGGACGGGCGGCAAAGGACTCAGGAAGCTTTGCTGAGATGGACTTCCTCGCCCTTTTCGGCGGTGACGGAAAACTCGTTGAACTTCTTGCTCACGTAGACGACGGCCGCGACCCAGGCGGCGCCGCAGGCGAGGTTGAGAATCATGAGCACCTGGGGCGAGACTCCTCGTTTCGAAAAGTAGAGCGTGTAGGCCATGAGCACGACGGCGCCCGCCGCTTTGGCTCCGCGCTGAACAAACATGTCGATGAAGGCCTTACTCTTGAAACGGGCGACGCTGTCGAGCGGAACGTAGAGCACTTCCTTCGAGATCTGATTTATGGAGTAGGAAAACGCCGCGTCCCCCGCGGTGGTAACCGCGATCACTCCTAGAACCGGGAAGAGCAGAAAGGCCGAGGATCCCGTAAGCAGAAGCGCGGGCAGAATGATAAGGGCCGCGAAGACGCCCTTCGAGCGAAGTACCCACGTCGTCAAAAAGAGCTGAATTACCAGCGAGGCCACGCTCGACCAGAAGGCGACCTGTCCCTGGAACGCCGCCATCTGGGAACGGTCCGTGTACTGGGCGTCGGCCATCGCGGTGAACTGGTAGTCGATGACCGTGCTCATGACTTCGTAGAGACCGACGATGAGCGCGATCGCCATCAGGTACTTCGAGTTGAAGCACAGAACCATGCCCTCGGTGAATCGTTTGTACGCGCTTCTTCCCTCGGGAGGGCAGATGGTGGCCCGATTCATGGGAGGAATGATGTCCTTGAGGCTTCGGACGATAAGGCAAATCGGAACCAGAAAGAGCGTGATCGTGAGGATGATGTGGTTTCCGAGCGTCTCGCTCGCCCAGCCCGAGACGGCGGAGCCCGCGATTCCGCCGAGAAGCCCGCCCATGCCGATGATGCCGTAGTATTTCTTTGCTTCCTCCGGCTGGAAGATGTCGCTCATGTAGGAGAAAAAGAGAACGACCATCAGCGTGATGTAAGCGTCGACGAAGAAATAGAAGAGAATTTTCACGGCGGGAGCGTCGGCGAACTCGAAGAAACCCCAGAACGTCCAACTCGTGGCGAGGAAAAGGCCCACGAAGAAGTAAACCATCTGCTCCCGATTGAGGTAGCAGGTCATCGAAGTGAAGAGGCCCATGACGAGGGGCACGAAGAAGATGAAACCCTGTTTGAACAGCGGGTAGTAGTCAGGGCCGAAGGCTTTGATCACGCTGGAAGTCCTGAGGGGCTTCAGCGTCCAAAACGCGGCGATGACCAAAAAGAAGAATAGAAAGAGCAGACCGACCTTTTTCGCGGAGTCGCGATCCAGGGCGCGGATAGAATTTGTCATAGGGGATTTATCTATTGTAAGCCCGGGCGGCTTTAGAGTCCAAAACTGAAGGTGAGCCCGAGGCCTTGATTCTGAAAGTTGGGCATGACCATCGCGTTCGGGCCGCCGGTACTCGGCCCCGACGAGTAATGAGCCGATCGCGTCATGGTGTATCCGGATAGCCAACCCACGACCGCCCCCACCAAAACATCCGAGGCGTAGTGCCGGTCGGCGAGAATGCGCGTCAAGCCGACGAGAAATGCCGCACCGATCGAGATGTAACAGGGGGTCATCCCTCCCGCGAGATCCAGCCCCTTATGATGCGCGCAGATGAGTCCCGCTCCGGTGAACGAAAAAGCCGTGTGGCCGCTGAAGAAACTCACGCGGCTTTCGCCCCGGTTGCAGCCGCTGTCGTAATTTGGGTCGCTTGCGCACTCCCCTTGATAGGGTCGGTTTCTCGCGGCGACCTGTTTGAATAGCAGCACCGCGAGCCCGGTTAAAAGGAAAGCCTGGGTGTTGGCGAAAAACATCTGGGAGGCGATGTGGCCGTCCTTTTGAGAGAGTCCGGCGTCTAGACCCGCGTCGACCACGCCCGGATAAGCGACCAGGGAATACAGCATGATGTCACCCACGGTTCCGATCCGATCCCGCGCGTCGCGCGTGTCGAGCCGAAGAGCGCTTCGCACGGGACCGTCGAAGAGAATGCCGCCGTTCCACCGGGCGGTGTCCGGAGGGTCCTGCAAGGCGAGTAGGAGGTTGGCCACCGCCATTCCCGACAGCAGGCCGAACTGGGTGTTGCTGAAGTCGGTGTAATTGTCGTTACGCGCTACTTTCGCGGATGCCGGATAAGGCAGGGCAAGGGCAATGACGAGAAAGAGAACGGGCCATCGAGAAGAAACGAGCATGTGAGGAGTTTCCAGAATAGCGGCTTCCCACTAAAATGTTAAGAATGTCCAAAATCGGCGCCCTGGTCCTAGTGCTTACCCTGTGGTCGGCGCCCCAACTGAAAGCGGCGGATTCCCGCCCCGAGCCGCGGCCCGTTCCAGACTACGACGGGCGGCCCGACGAACCGCAAACCACCGGCGAAAAGCTTCTTTGGATTCCGAGAGTCGCGCTCTTTCCCGCGTTTCTCGCCACCGAATATCTGATCCGCTGGCCGGTGAACAACTTCGGCCGCTACGCCGAGAAAAACAAGCTTCCGACCCAGATCGTGAGCTTTTTCTCCTTCGGAGAGCAGCAACAATTCGTCTTCTACCCGACGATTCTCGTCGATTTCGGGTTCCGCCCGAGTCTGGGCCTGCACTTCGTCGGTAAAGAGTTTCCGTGGCCCCGGCACAAGTTCAGCGTGGACGCGGCCTATGGAGGTTCTCGTTACTACGGTCTCGGAGTTTCGGATCGCGTTCAGCTCGATACCCACTCCGGGCTTACTTCGAACGTGCAATGGAACCAGCGGCCGGACCTCATCTTTCACGGGGTGGGCTGGAACACGCTCAACTCCGATCGCTCCCGCTTTCAGCTTCGTAAGATGGAAGTCTCGCTCGGCTATCGGAACGAAGTTCCGAGGCGCGGCTGGTACCGCGTCGAGCTCGGGGTCCGGGCCGCGGACTTTGCCGATGGGCTTTGCTGCAACGACCCGGGCATCCTCGCCAAAATCGCGGCTGGCGCGTTCCCTGCGCCTCCCGGGTTCGGGGGTTACACCGCTTTTCGTCAGCTCGCCGAGATCGGGTGGGGAGACAAAGCTTCGCGTCCCATCGAGCTTGCCGGGGTGCGCGCCAATCTTTCCCTTGAGCACGCCTTTTCGCTCCGGGGAAAACTGCGTAGCGGTTGGGTAACCTATGGCGGAAGCCTGACTGGATTCGTCGCCTTCAACAAACGCTTTCGGGTACTCAGTCTCACGGTGGACACGCATTTCGTGAGGCCGACGGGCGGAAACGCCAATCCGGTTCCTTTCACCGAGTTGGTTCATCTCGGCGGCGATCGCCCGATGCTCGGGTTCCGGGATGCGCGCCTCGTAGACGAAAGCGCCTTCGCTGCGACCCTCGAGTACCGCTGGCCCATCTGGTCCTTTCTCGACGGGTTCACCAACTTCGAAGTGGGCAATGTGTTTCAGCGCGATCTCGGCGGTTTCAAGTGGGATCGGTTGAGAAAGAGTTTCGGCATCGGGATGAAGGCGCCCACGGAGGCGGAATCCACTTTTTCCCTGACCCTCGCTTTCGGTTCCAAGCCCTTCGATCAAGGGGGAGCGTTCAATGAGTTCCGTTTTCTCATCGGCGCGACTCGCGCTTTCTAGCGCGGGCGTGGCCCTGCTGGTTCTATCTTGCTCGACAGGGCAGGGCCGTTTTCCATTAAAGGATCCCCTTTGGGTGGACGAGGGGGACTTTCGCGAATTTTCGCCCGCCCCTGAGGAGTACGAGCCCGCGACTTTTTGGGAAGTTTTCGATCACACATTTTTGCGTCCCATGCCCCGCGTATTTGCGTTCGAAGTCGCCGGAAGAGCGAAGAACGTGAACGCCTGGGACGAGGTGCCCGACTCCTCGTGGTTTACAAACCGGATGAGCCGCCACATTCCCACGCCGGCGGAAGCCGCGAAGGGATCCTGCGAGGAAATCATCGACCCGAAAGGACCCTTCGAGGTCACCGGCGGAAAACCTGACGGACTCAACCCCGGCTTTCTCATCAAAACAAAGACCGGCAAGAAGTACTTCTTCAAATTCGACGGCGCCGATCAACCCGAGCGTGCGACTTCCGCCGACGTCATCGGCTCGAAAATCTATCACGCCGTCGGCTACCCGGCGCCGTGCAACCAGGTTTTCTACTTCGATCCGAAAACCTTGAAGCTGTCGCCGAAAGCCACCATCAAGAACGCGGAAGGCGTGAAGGTGCCGATGACCCAGGCCGACGTGCAAAAAGCCTTCGACGTCGTGAAGCCGAACAAGCAAGGGCTCGTCCGAGGGTTCGCGAGCGAGTTTCTGCCCGGAAGGCCGCTTGGACCGTGGCGATATCAGGACACGCGTCCCGACGATCCGAACGACGTCATCGACCACGAGGATCGCCGGGAAATACGCGGCAGCGGCGTCATGTCTTCTTGGACGAATCATTTCGATTCCCGCGACCAGAACTCACTCACGATGTGGATCGAAAATCCGAAGACGGGAAAGGGTTACGTCAGACACAACATCATCGACTTCGGCGATTGCTTCGGCAGCATCTGGGCCTTCGACGAAATGTCCCGCCGCCACGGACAAACCTTCTATCTGAAGATGGGTCACATGCTTGCCGATTTCGCGACTCTCGGGACGATCGAGCGTCCCTGGGACCGGGCCGAGTTCGGTCCCGCCGGCCCCACGCTTGGTTACTACAACGCTGAGAACTACGTCGCCGACGAGTGGCACAACGGCTATCCGCTGCCGGCGTACTCCAACATGCGCGAAGAGGACGCCGCCTGGATGGCCCGGATCATCGCCGATCTCGGTGAGGAACAATTGAACGCGATCATCGATGAAGCGAAGCTCGAAAATAAGGTGCTCGACCGTGAGTTGCGAAAAGCGATTCTCGGGCGTCGAAAGAAGGTGCTCGCCAGATATTTGGGCCGCTTGTCCCCGCTCTCTTATCCAACGCTCGATAAAGGGGATGTCTGTCTGAGGGATCTCGCCGTCCGCGCGGGAGTAGCCGATAAGAACACCCGCGCTTACTGGGCGTCCTTTTGGGACGGAAGCACGCCGAAGGGCAATCTAGCCCTCTCCCTTCGCCCCGCGGCCGATTCCGTTTGCGTGAAGCTGCCTCAGTCGAAAGCGACGAAGGACAAACCGCAGTATTTCATTCTGGATGTGACCGCCGGGAAAAAGGGCGCGCCCGACAAGTTTCCCCTGAGGCTCCACATCTATCATCTGGGTGGGGCGGAGTATAAGGTGGCGGGCATTGAGCGCCCCGAGACTTCCGAAGCGCCCGCTCTCTAAGGTTTCAAAGCGTCGCAGGCGGGCTTCACTTTGATCGCTTCGGCCCCCTTCTCGTAGTAGGCATCGCCCACATCGAAGTAGATCTTTTCGTCGTAGCCGACTTCCCCCACGGGACGGAAAGAGGGAAGGGCCGGATAGGTCTTCTGAAGTTTCTTGTAGAGAGACGTCGCGACGAAGTCCGATAGATTGCGAGTGCCTTCGCTATAGCCCCACTTCGTCGGCTGAAAGACGAGACTCCACTCGTCGAGCCCGATGCCAAGTTCCGCGAGTAACGCGGGAGCCGCCCACGGCTCGCCCTTCTTTTTCTCCTCGCACTCGAGAAAGATACGCATGAGCTTCGGCGCGATCTTCGCTGATTTCGGGTGGTCCAGGATCAGCCGGGACACTTGGGCCGCGTGCTGGCGCACGAGAAAGGCGGTGAGCCGGCCGTTGGGCCGAAGCTCGTGGTACTCGCCCTTTTCGCGGATGCTGTAAGGCGAGACGGGCGAGCCCGGCGGAAATTTCAGAAACTCATAGCGGGAATGGCCCGACACCACGGATAGAAACTCTCCGAATTCGAAGTACTGCTTTGTCTGCAGGGCGAAATATTCCCGCCCCTCGAATCCCGAAAAATTGATGATGGAGTCGTCGTAAGCCCCGAAGGCCGTCGGCCAGAAGTCGTACTCGTCCCAGAGCGGATGCGGGTTTGCCGTGTGGCACTTGAGGCAATCCTTGGGATTGGCCTCCGACAGCACGCCTTTTCCGGAAGCAAAATCGAGTTGATGGAACGCGAATTTTTCCCCGGCCGAGTCGTACTGAAACATCTCGATCGTGTTGAAGCCCTTGTGAACTGAACTACCGTTAAAGGCGAAAACGAAACTCGCGTCTTTGCCGAACACGAGCGCGCGAGGGTAGGTGGGCGACGACTTCTGACGGCTCCGGCTGTTCTTGATTAGCGTGAAGCTTTCGAAGCGGTCGGGCTCGAGATCCTTCACGTATTGGAGAAACGCCTCGGGCCGGCTCCATCCGGAGGCCTTCGCCTTCACGTCGGTCAGGGAGATGGCTTGGGCCAACGAGCAAAGCCACGGAATTAAGAGGAGATACGACCGCATTGCGGGCAAGGTTCTAGCCCACGCCTTGGTCCTGGATCAACTAAGTGAGTTAAGTGATTGGAATCACCCGCCCATGGAGGCGGAACGAAGGAGCAATTCGCGTGGGTCGCGCTTGGCGGAAGCCTTGGATTTCGGGCTCTGCGGAAGCTCGGCGAGCCACGGATAGCTGGGCGTAGGAGTCGGTTTCGGAGCGGCAACCTTCACGGCCGCCGCCTTCGGACGCGCGACCCATTTGGGCTTGTTCGAAGCCACGTTTCTCGGCGGATTGTACGCAAGAATCGGATTGGACTCTGGCGTGCTGCGCCTGGCGACGGCGGTGCCCGGATTCAAAGCGTCCTCGATGAGGTGCAGGTTCTTCTTCAGCTTGCCCATGTGCTTGTTCACCCGGACGAAATACTTGATCCGATTCTTGAACTGCCGGGCGTTGTAGAAAGACCAGAACGGAAGTGTGCCGGGTGCTTCGTCGCGTTTCAGTTCCGCGAGAATCCACGCCGTATAAAGGAAGCTCTCGGCGGGCTTTCTAAAGCTCTTTTCCGTCGCGCCCGGGAACTCCCGGCGGAATTTCGGGTTATTGACCCATCTTTTCAAAACTTGCGTGATGCCTAGTTCGCCCGCTTTTCCTTCGGGGAGCCGCTCCTGGAAGCTCGACTCCTGGTGAGCGATGGCGATGATGAGGCCCGGGCGTATGTCGTACTTTTTCGAGGCCCGGTAAATGCCGAGGGCGTACTCGAAATATTTGGGCTCTTCGAGGCGTGGCCGCACGATCGAGATGGCGTGGGCGATTTTCACCACGTCCGCCATGGCGCGAGCGGTGTCCTGCTCTTGAATCGGATTTCCTTGGGCAAAAAGGGTGGAGGAAAGCAGAAGTAGGCTCAGACTTACGATGCGCGCTGCCCGAACTAAGATGTGTTTCTCAATCGCCTTCATTTTGAGAGCCGTCCGTAGGGGTCTTAGTTGCAACCCGTGGACCAGTTATCCCCCTTGAAAAGACAAGGTTTTTTGGCCTTTTAGAACGTGAAATTCGGCTAGTCTTTGGGCAGCTGCGGACTTACTGGACGCCAAGCCTCAAATTCGCCCGGATGGAGTCGAGGGATTCTTCCAAGGTGGGACAAGCGATTCCGAACCGTCTTTCGAACGACATTCCCGACATGCTGATGTCGCGGCCCCGGGCCTCGTCGCTTCCGACCTTCGTGGAAAACGTTTCTCCCGTGACCGGAACGAGGGCCGAGGAGGGAAGCTTGAAAGTATCGGCAACCGCTTTGGCGAAACCGTAATAACTTTCCTTCTTCGAGTGGCTCAGGTGATAGAGCCCCGAGTACTCGGGCCCCAGCTGAAGCAGGTGGCGGATGGCGGCGCCTATGTACTCCACTCCGTAGAAGCTTCGCATCTCGTCCGAGATGTAGCGTTGCTCTTTTCCGGAAGCGATCTCTTTCCAGACACGGTTCAGAATGGAGTTCTGTCCGTAAGAGCCCATTCCGAAAATAGTGCCGAGCCTGAGAATGAAAACGCCCGCGTGCCGCTGGAGAAGCTCCTCGCCGCGCGCTTTCGTCTTGCCGTAAACGGTGCGCGGATTCACCGGATCGTCCTCGCGGTAGCCGCCGCTCTCGCCGTCGAACACTTTCGAGCTCGATAGATAGAAGAACTGTCCCTTTCTCTCTTCCATTTGCGCCGCGAGCGCGTCCGGATACTCGGCGTGAAGGTGAAGGGCGAGTAGTGGATTTGCCTGGCAGTCGCGGTTCGCGGCGATGCCGGGGCAGTAGATGACGGCGTCCGGATTGACGAGCTTCAGCAGCTCGTCGGCGTGCTTGTTGGAAGGAATCGGGTGAGAGAAGCAGGGGACGCCGTTCAGCTTCGGGCGGCGTCTGTGGAAGGTGCCGAACACTCGGAAGTGATTGCGCAGCACGGCCGCGAGATTGGATCCGATGAAGCTCGACACTCCAACTATGAGGACTTTTTTCATGCTCAGTTGAACGTCAATTCAACTGGAAGAATTCTATCGCGTTCAGGGTGGTTTGTTCAGCGATCTCTTCGATGGTCAGGCCCAGCGTTCCGGCGAGGCTCGCCGCGGTCAGCGGCAAAAAGCTGGGCTCGTTGGGCTTGCCTCGGTTGGGTAGCGGCGCGAGGTACGGGCAGTCCGTTTCGATGAGCATTTCGGTGAGGGGGACGATCTTGGCCGCTTCCCGAAGTTCCCCCGCCGTCTTGAATGTCACGATGCCGGAGAAAGAAATCTTGAGCCCCATGTCGAGGGCTTCCTTTGCTTCGGCGACGGTTCCCGTAAAGCAGTGCAACACGCCGGATCGCTTTCCGAGCCCGATCTTGCGGATGGACTCGAACAGACTCGCGAACGCCTCCCGGCAATGGATCACTACGGGCAGATTCACCTGGTTCGCGAAGGCGAGCTGACTTTCGAAACAGTGAATCTGAATGTCCTTTGGGCAGAAGTCGTAGTGGAAATCGAGTCCCATCTCGCCGATGGCCACACACTTCTCGGGCACTTTCGGAAAAGGAGAAAAGCGCTCGAACATCTTGCCGCCGCACTCGACCCAGGTTCGGGCGTCGTGAGGGTGGAGGCCAAGGGTGTAGTAGACGCCGTCGTGGGCTTCGGCGAGCCGGCGGTTCGGCTCCCACGATCCCTCGTCGGTGGAAACCGTGAGAAGGCGCGTGACGCCCGCGGCCTGGGCGCGCTTAAGGGCTTCCTCGGGCGGCGTGTGCTCGAGAAGGGCCAGATGCGAGTGGGAATCGACGAATGACGTCAGCTTTTTTTCCATTCGAGCCTTGGGAAGAGCGGCAAGCCCTTGGTGACCTGAACCTGAGCGGGGCCTTTGCCCCACTCGCCGGCGGCGAACCAATTCGGTCCGGGAGGCGCGCCGAGCGTGTCCAAGGCTTTCTTGGTCGAGTTCGGCAGGAAAGCATGCAGGTACACCGAAACTATCCGAAGGGCCTCGTGGCAATGAGTGAGGACCGTTCTGAGTTTCGCCTTATCCTCGGGCGCCGACGATTTCGCGAGCGTCCAAGGCGCGCTGGAATCGATGTACTTGTTCACTTCGGAGACGACCTTCCAAAGAGACTCCAGCGCCTTGTGGTAGGCCCAATTGTCCATTTCCCGGTGAAAATTAGTGGGCGCCTCTAAGCATGCCGCGCGCACCGGAGAGTCGTCCTTCAAGGAAGCGGTCAAGTCGAACGCTCCTTCGCCGAAGTATTTCTGGATCATCGCGCAGGTGCGGCTGACGCAGTTGCCGTAGTCGTTGGCGAGATCGGAGTTCACCCGGTTGTAGAGGGTCTCTTCCGAGTATTCCCCGTCGAGTCCGAAGACGAATTCACGGAAGAGGAAATATCTCATGCCGTCGACGCCGATGGTTTCCGAAAGCGCTACGGGCTCGATGGCATTGCCGAGAGACTTTCCGATTTTCTGGTTCGAAAGGGTCAGCCAGCCGTGAGCGACGATCTGTTTCGGCAGTGGAAGGCCGAGCGCCATGAGGAACGTGGGCCAGTACACGGCGTGAAAGCGCAGAATGTCCTTTCCGACGACGTGAATGGCTTCGGGCCAGAACTTCTCGAACTTGGATCCCTTCGTGAAGGGATCGAGAGCGGAAATGTAATTGGTGAGCGCGTCGAACCACACGTATACCTTGTGGGACTTCGTGGCTTTCGGGTCCGGCGGCATCTGGATGCCCCACTCGATGGTGGTGCGGCTGATGCTGATGTCTTTCAGACCCTGCTTGATGAAGCCGAGGACTTCGTTCTTTCTGGACTGCGGGAAAATGAAATCCGGATTCTCTTCGATGTGCTTAAGCAGCTTGTCCTGATACGCGGACATCTTGAAGAAGTAGCTTTCTTCCTTGAGCCGCACGACCGGACGCCCGCAATCGGGGCACTTTCCGTCGACGATTTGCGTTTCCGTCCAGTACGCCTCGTCGGGTACGCAGTACCACCCTTCGTAGGCGCCGAGATAAATGTCGCCCGTCTTCATCAGGCGGGCGACGAGCTCCTGCACCACCTTGATGTGGCGGGGCTCGCTCGTGCGGATGAAGTCGTCGTTCTCTACTCCGTAAACTTTCCAGGCGTGGCGGTAGCGCTCGACCACGCGATCGGCGAGCTCGCGCGGACTCTCGCCGTTTTCCTTCGCCTTCTTTTCAATCTTTTGGCCGTGCTCGTCGGTTCCCGTCAGAAACCACACGTCGTTGCCGCGAAGCTTGCGGTAGCGGGCCATGATGTCGGTCGCGAGCGTGCAGTACAGATGCCCGATGTGGGGGGCATCCGTGACGTAGTAAATGGGAGTGGTGATGTAATACGGGTCCACTCAAGCTCCTGCGGAAAAAAAGTGTGTGCGGATGAAACCGTCGACCATTAAAGCGTAGTTGGCATTTGAACGCAAACGGCCCTCGAGCTCTAGGGCGGCCTCGAACGTCTCGAATACGTCGGAGGAACCGGCGGCGGCCTCGTCGCGAAACCTCTTTTGGAGAAAGCGCGCGAAACGGACGGCGTCGTCTTTTTCTTTCAGGGAACCGATGAACTCGGTCGCATCCCCGCACTCGAGCGCGATCCGGAACAAGTCCGCCTGCTCGGGAGAAAGGGCGGCTTGCGTTTCGGCCGCCACGGGTTTTAGCGAAAATTCCAAGCAGCGGGACGTAATCGTCGGAAGCAGCGACCCGGGCTTTGAAGTGAGCAGCAGAAAGAGGCGGTTCTCGCCCGGCTCTTCCAGCGTTTTCAAAAAGGCGTTCGCCGCCGAGACGTTCATCTTGTGGCACTCGTCCACGATGCAAATCTTGTGGGTAGCCTCGATGGGGCTCACTTCCATCTGATGGATGATTTCCCGGATGATTTCGATTTTGATGGGCTCGTCCGGCTCTTCCTTGAGAATGAGAACGTCCGGGTGCAATTCCTTTTCGATGCGGCGGCAGACGTTGCACTCATCGCAAAAGTCCTGCCCCGCCGAAGTACGACATAAGAGAAATTTTGCGACGTTGCGGGCGAGCTGGAACTTCGCCTCGCGGTCGGGACCACCCAAAATCAAGGCAGGGTGGATGCGGCCCCCTTTTAGATAATTCGCGAGCCGCTTCTGAAGCGCTTCATTGCCGCTCAGTCCAAGTAGCCCCAGTCCTACGCGTCTTTCCATAGCCCCCTCTTTTTCAGGCCGGGAATCACGAGCTCCGTCACTTGAGCGAAGACCGTTTCGGGGGTTTGGCTCGCGTCGAGTATCCGGACCCGGCGAGGCTCCTTCTTCGCGAGCTTGAGGAAACCCTTTCGGACGTTTCGATGAAAGTCCGTCTTTTCGCGCTCGAGCCGATCGAGCTTCACCCGGCGGCGGATGCCGTGGAGGGCGATGTCGTCTTCGAGCCGCTTGCGGATGCGTTTGAGGCCGATGGATTCGGGCAGGTCTAGCACGACCGTGAGATCGGGAAAGAGATTGCCGGTCGCGAAGCGGTTCAGGTCTTGGACCCGGGCTTCGCCGAGCTTCCGGCAGATGCCTTGGTACACGAGGGAGCTGTCGGCGTAGCGGTCGCAGACCACGATGGCGCCGGCTTCGAGTTTCGGCTGGATCAGTTCCTCGACGTGCTGGGCCCGGTCGGCCACATAAAGGAGGAGCTCCGCCCGCGGGACTAACCGGCCGTTGTTCGGGTCCAGGAGAAGATCGCGGATTTTCTCGCCAATTGGGGTGCCCCCGGGTTCCAGGGTAACCACCGGGGCCTGGGCGTGGTCTTTCAGCCAGGCCGTAAGAAGGCGCAGTTGAGTGGACTTTCCAGTCCCCTCTCCTCCCTCGAAGGAGATGAAAAAACCCTTTCTTTTCACTTGGTCCCGCGCGTTCCTTTTCTGGACAAGGCTTTTTGAAACAGTTAAATACCTAATTCCTGTAATCGAACCCGGCAAGCCCGCGTTCGAAGACCGCTTCCTTTATAGGCTCGGTTGGCGGAATTGGTAGACGCGCACGGCTCAGGACCGTGTAGGGAAACCTGTGAGAGTTCGAATCTCTCACCGAGCACCATTCTTCGCTCTCCGAACGCCTCCGGCGTTTCGTGAGAGCTACGAATGGCAAGCCTCCATCTCCTTTTAGATAGCAAAAGAAGAATGCCCTCCGTAGCTCCAAGCTAAAAAGCTTCAGGCCAAGCAAATTCGATAATTCTTAGAGGTTGTACGCCGAAAACGGCACGCGAAGGACGGGCCGCGATAGCAAAGGCCGAATCCTGAGCTTAGGCGGCGATCCGCCGATGGATCGCTTTGATCCAAGATCTATGGAGGCCGCACCGGCCCAGAAGCTAACCTAAAAATACAGGAGGGATTCATGAAACGCTTTTTAGGTGCGTGCTTGGCTTTGGTGTTTGTCCTGGTGGGTTGTGCGAAGAGTCTGTCGGGGGCGATCGCGACCAGCGAGATTTACATGGTCGCCGCGGTGGAGGGCGACTCCAGCGGTTCGGCGGCTTGCGTGGTTTCACTGCGGGTAGGGGGCGGGCTTGGTACCTATCTCGAGCTCAGTGGCACGGACGAGCTTTATTGCAGCGACGGCACTCAAACCGTCGAGCTTTCCAAGACGACGGACCTTCTCGGAATGGTCGAGTACTCGACGGACGATCTCGCCTACACTCCGGGCGCCACTTACACCGTCATCTTCAAACGCTCGGAGACCGAGTCTCACACGTCGACGGCGGTGCTGCCCACGGCGGTTGCCGTTACGGCGCCCACTTCGGGCGCGAGCCAAACCAAGGGGCAAACGATGGCAGTGACGTGGACGGCGGGAACCAGCCAGGGCGTGCGGCTCGGGATCAGTTGGACGAGCGGAACGGTCAGCTCGACCCTCGAGCGCACCGATAGCGATGACGGCGCGTACACGTTCGCCGCCACCGATACCGAGACCTCGGATACGAAAGGCGTGTTGATCTCGGGCAACGTGCCCGCCACCGTCTCGGTCACTCGCTATGTTTCCGGAACCGTCGCTTCGACCATCAAGGGCGGCTCCATGGAAGGGCGTCAGAAGAAAACCGTTTCGATTACTCTCGTCGACTAAACAGTTGGCCCAGCTCGTCGGCCGCCTTGCGCCAGCGCGACCGGAATTGCTCGCGGGTTTTCGTGTCGCCGATGCCGGTGTGATTGAAAACCAGAATGGACTTTCCCCCAGGTTTGCCGACGAGCATCACCTCGACCGTCGTGCGCTCTTCCCGTTCGGGATCGTTCCATTGGAGTCTCGCTCGGCGGCCCCGGGCCACGGTTCGCACTTCGCCGTAGAATCCGTCCTTCGTTTCGAAGGAGGTCTTGGGCCGGATTTGTACGGGCGAGAGGGGTTGCAGCCACACGTCGAGTCCGGCCCTTGAGAGCAGGAAGTTCCAAACGGCGGCAGCTCCGCGAGGCAGCGACTTGGTGGCGGTCACCATGTACTTCCCCTTCGCGTCCTGACCCTCGGCGCGGCGGCCGATGGCGACCTCGTATCCCGAAGTAACTCCCTGCTGCCACCAGGGGCCGAGCTTATGTTTGCGTTTGAGAAACGAGACAATTTCCGCGTGGGACCACGAGCGGGCGCCCGCCTTATTCAGTAAGGCTACCCATTCGTCCCAATGGCGGCCGGAGCCCTTGAAGACGGACTCCGTCGTCACTTTGCCGATCTTGCGGAAGTCACTGCGCGCGCCTTCCGCAAGATCGGCATACTTCAATTTTCGACCCGAAGGTTTTGCCACGGGCCCATTTTAGCAAAGTTAGTCCGCGAGTACCGTGTACTCGGTGATGACCGCTTTGCGCTCGACCGGTTTGCCGCCGTGATTCACGGTGATGACTCGGTTTGGGGCGATGCCTTCTTTCGCAAGCGCCGCTTGCATCGCGACCGCCCGTTTCGCGCCGAGCGTTTTGTTGTGCTCAACGGTACCTGAAGGATCGGTGTAGGCTTCCACCTTCACCTTACTGTCGGGATTTGCCTTCAGCCAACCGGCGATGGTGGCCACCTTCGCGCGGCCATCGGCGTCGATGAGCGCTTTATCCAGCTCGAAGTAGACCGGCTCGACGGAGAGCGCCGCCACTTCTCTGGCGGGCTCGGCGGGTTTCGCTTCCGCCTTTTTCACCGGATCCGCGACCGGCATCATGCCTAAAAAGGGTACGCCGATGGCGCGGTGGTAAACCTCACCATTGGTGGTTTTGTCCGTCTCGGCGAAAGTCACAGTTGCAACAATCAACGAAAGGATGAGTACGTGTAGTTTCATCGAAGAGCCTCCTTGTATTGAAGCTAGGTTATGCAAGTCCCGATCCCTTCACGCCGGACTGGACAGTGGAATACGGCTAAGTTAGGAAACCTCTTCATGTGGGCTTTTCCGAAACCTCTCGTCACCGGCACCCTCGTTAAGCGCTACCAGCGTTTCTTCGCCGACGTGACGCTCGCAAACGGCGAACTGGTCACCGCTCATTGCGCGAACACCGGCAGCATGAAGTCGTGTTGGAAGGAAGGAGACGTCGTCCTTCTCACTCACGACCCGCGTCCCGAAAGAAAGCTCGCTTACACATGGGAGCTTACGAAGACGAAGGGCGGCTTCATCGGCGTGAACACCGCGCGCCCCAACATGATCATCGAGAGCGCGGTCGCCGCCGGCGCCATCCCGGAGCTGGAAGGCTTCGAAACGATGAAGCGCGAAGTGAAGTACGGAAAAGAAAATTCCCGGATCGACATGCTTCTCACCTTCAAGGGGGGCAAGGAAGTGTACGTGGAAGTGAAGAACACGACGCTTCTCGAAGGCGATCGGGTGCTGTTTCCCGATTCCGTCACCGAGCGCGGAAGAAAGCATCTGCGCGAGCTGATGGAAGTCGTCCAGCAGGGCAAACGCGGAGTGATTCTCTTTTTCGTGAACCGCCCCGAGGGAAGGACGTTCTCCCCGGCCGACACCATCGACCCGGGCTACGGCGAAACGCTAAGGCAAGCGAAAGCGGCCGGCGTGGAGCTACTTGCTTACCGCGCCGTCACCACTCCCAAGGGAGTCTCGGAACTCGTTTCGGTTCCTATCGTACTCGATGGGAAATCCGCCTGAGCCACAGCTCCCATAAGCGAAAGCCGCCCTTCGATCGTTAAGGCAGGCTCGCCCTGCGTAGCCGTAGGCGAAGCGGGGTACTTTGATTACTTGTCGCCCTGAAGATGCGCTTCGAGCATCCAGAGGTACTTGTCCGCTTCACGGGAGATGCTCGTGAAGAGATCGGCCGTGTCCGCGTCGCGGAACTCCGTCGCCTCGTCAATCGCCTTACGCAGGCTCTTGCCGAAAGCGGCCGCCGATTTCGAAAGCGCTTGCACGTGCTGAAGGCCGCTCGTGATATCGAGCGGATAATCCGGCAGAGGCGTCTTCGAAGCGACGTACTTCAAGGTGCCGTTCGGAGTGCCTCCGAGCTCGACCGACCGTTCGGCGATCTCGTCGACGGCTTCCTCGGCCGCTTCCGCGACCTGGTCGAACAAAAGATGAAGCGAATGAAAATGCGGGCCCTTCACGTTCCAGTGGGCTTGCTTCGCCTGGGCTTGGAAATCGATGGCTTCCACCAATCGGGCGTTCAGGATTTCCACCACCTTCGCGCGAAGCTCCTGGGGGATGTCATTTTTCGTTGGGTTCAATTGCATAAATACCTCTCTGCCTCATAGATACCACTAAGTGCCGCCGCCGAAAATCTCCCGAAAAAACTCTCTCAGAGCCTGCCAGGTTCGCTTGTCGGACTCAGCCTTTTGGCTGGCCCGCACCCACGGATTGGCCGTCAACGCGGGGAAAGCGCTGGGATGGACTGTGTTCCCGAAAGCAATGAGCCGCCAGTTCAGATTTCCGTTTCGCATCCTTTCCTCCTTTTTGGGTTACCGGTCACTTTGATAAATGCCGGTGAGTCCGCTGTTTCCGCCACCCTCAAAATAAGTCGCGGGGCGGCGGGTTTGCCGGTTACCGCCCGGCTCAGGTAGAACATTGGGCTGGTGGACGAAACTCCGGACATTCAAACGCTCGCCGAACTGGGTTGGGACGCAGCCTTCGAGGCGCAAGCGGCCGAAGGACTTGCTCAGGGATGGAAGCCCCTTCGCGTGGTGGGAGAAGAGCGCGGCATGTGGCGCGTGCAAGGGCTCGGAACCGGCATCGTTTGGGGCGAGTTGCCCGGCAAATGGCGTAAGGAAGCCGAGACCCGCCTCGATTTTCCGGCGGTGGGCGACTGGGTGATGGCCGAACCCATCCGCTCCGACGGCCGCACGCACCTGCGCCAAATTCTTCCCCGTAGGAGCTGCCTCGTGCGAAAGGCGGCGGGCACCACCGAAGAGCCGCAAGTGCTTTGTGCGAACGTGGACATTGCCTTTCTCGTGACGTCGCTCAACGCAGATCTAAATAGCCGGCGCATGGAGCGCTACCTCGCGCTCGTATGGGACGGCGGATCCCGGCCCGTCATCCTTCTGACCAAATCCGATTTGGTCGAGGATACGTCCCCGGTTCTGCAAGAGCTCGCGCGTATCGCCCCTGGCGTCGACATTCACGTCTTGAGCGCGAAAACCGGGCAAGGGATTGAAGCGATTCACCAGTACCTGACCCTCGGAAAAACGATGGTGCTGCTCGGTTCCTCCGGCGTCGGAAAGTCGACGCTCATCAACAAGCTTCTCGGCCGGGAAAAACAAAAAACCCGCGAGACGCGCGAATCCGACGATAAAGGAAAGCACGCAACTACCGCGCGCTCTCTTCTCAGAATGCCGAACGGGGGGCTAATCATCGACACTCCCGGGATGCGCGAGCTTCACCTCTGGGATCAGGACGAAGGTTTGCAGACACTTTTCTCCGAGGTGGAGGAGCTGGGGCTTGCGTGCCGCTTCACCAATTGCCAGCACCAGACGGAGCCCGACTGCGCGGTCCGCGCGGCGATTGCTTCCGGTGTACTCTCCCGCGACCGGTTCGACAGCTATCAGAAATTGCAGCGCGAGCAGGCCGCCGATCGGCGTAAGCACGACAAGGCGTTCGCCTCCGACGAGCGCAAGAAGTGGCGCAGCTCCGCGGTGAGCATGCGAAAGCACATCAAAAGCAAAAAAGATCCCGAACCGAAAAAGTAATTACTTGTAGAGCTGGATTACGGCCGCGACGTCGAGGAGGCTAAGGGACCTGTACTGGCCGAAGGCGGCCTTTTTGCCGTCGATGCGCTCGAGGGTCGGCTTCTTGTTTTTTGAGAAGGCGTACTGGCTGTAGTGCATCATGGAATCGAAGTCGTAGCTCCCCACGTCTTTTCCATTCACCACGTGAGTCTGGAAGTTGTCTTTCTTATCGTCCTCGATGTTGTCCCAAAGGATCTTGATGTACTTGTCCCGATCCGAGCGGCTCTGCTCGTGCCATAGGCCTACGGTGTGGCCGATCTCGTGGATCACGCTTCCTCGCCCGCATTTTTCGCTGAGCTTGACCGTTTGCTTTCCGAACCGGCGCCCCACGGGCGACGAACAGCCCTTCTCGACGGGGGCGAACTCGACGTAATCGGCATGGGTGGTTCGCGCGACGAAGCGGATGGGCGTTTTGAGATGCCAATGGGCGATGGCTTCACGCACGCGCTCGGGTTTCGGCAGTTTCGGATCGATTACGTACGGAATGGTCTTCTTCGGCCAGTTGCCGGAAGTCGTTCTGTGGACGATGGCCGTCTTCGCTTCGTGGGGAGTGTAGACCGCGTTTCGCTCGGCCTGCTCGACGGGGCCGATGTCGATGTCCCCTTCGATCAGAGCGGTTCCGTTCTCGACGGTATAGGCCACCAGCTGAACGTCGCCGTCGCCGGTATCAATCCACGTTCTTCCCGTGGAGGCCGGCTTCGCGCAGCCGGCAAGTGCCAGCGCTGCGAAGAGCCACTTCAACGGTAGAGCTCCTCAATCGCGGCGATGTCGCCGGCGCTCAGTCCGTTCACGCGAGACCAGTTGGTGCTGCCGTCCTTGCGCGTGATGGTCGGCTTGCCGTTATTCGAGAAAGAGTAGGGCGAGTACAGCATGACCGACTCGAAGTCGAAGGCGCCGTGGTCCCAGGAGTTCCATCCGCCCTTCCAAAACTGGATGCCGTCCAACCAGCTCATATTCTCGTAGTGAATGGTGATGTACTTGTCCCTGTCCGAGCGGGCCTGCTCGTGGAGCAGTCCCACGGCGTGGCCGATCTCATGAACTACGGAATCGAACCAGCAGCCGTCGCTAAGGCGGATCTTCTGGGCGCCGAAAGTCTTACCGAGCGCGGAGGAGCAGTTGTCCTTACCGGTCGTGAAGTAAACGTAGTTGAACTGGGTGGTGCGCTCGACGAATTTCAGGCTGGTCTTCTGTTGCCAGTGCGCAACGGCATCTCGAACCCGCTGCGGATTGGGTAACTCCGGGTCGATGGCGTACGGAATCTTCTTACCCGGCCACTTGCCCCAGGCGAAGAACCCGGTGTTGGAGATGGCCGTTTTTCCGGAGGCAACCGCGTGCTGCTGGTGGGCGATTTCCTCTTCCGTGGCGATGATCATGTCGCCGCCGGTGATGGCGTAACCATCTTGAATTACATAAGGAACTTCCTGAGAGCTACCGTCCTCGAACTTCAGGGTGGTGGTCCCGGTCGGAGCGGATTGCTGCTGACAGCCCAAGAGTATGGCCGAAAGAAAGAGAGCCGAAATTTGGTGCTTCATGTTCCTCCCAAAACCTGTGACGCAAGGTGACCAAATTTGGCGCATCCCGTCAATAGGGAATCGAGCTGAGCCATTGCCCACCGCCTTTGACTCGCGTGGGGATCGGCGTTTAATGAAAAAAGTTACTAGTTGGGAGGTTACTGATGAATCGGATGTTCCTAGCGGCTCTTCTATTGGTGAGTGTGTCGGTGGTGGCTCAGGCGGCGGCCCTTGCGGGTGTCACGGGGTTCTCCAGCGGTTATCTCATCGAAGAGTCGGTCAATTACCGGCTTTCGTTTCCGCAGTCAGGCAAGGTCGGCGTTCAGAGAGATACGAACCGTTGTTCGGTCGATGCCTATGGAAGGGCAAACGGATGCACCCGTATGTTTCTTCCCATCGATGAGTACGACGCCAAGGAGTTGTCGGCCCAAGACGGACTGACCCTCTACGAGCTGAGCCCGGAGCTCCGGCTGGTTCTCCAGCGGACCGGACTTGGCGGCGCGACGGGGTTCCTTCTTAAAGTGAACGCCAAAGGGGAAGTCGAAAAACGTATTCCTCTATACGCCGACGTTTACTGAGCCGAGATCCAAGGCGGTTCCGAACTGTAGCTTCGCCCTTTTCCGTCCGGCGTTGGCCATGCCACGCTGGATGAGAAAAGGGCGATTGCTTTTCCGGCCGATCCCATCGGCACGTAACGCATCTGCGATCCGTACTGACGGTCGCCCAGGATGGGGCTGCCCAGAGCGGCGAGCTGGGCGCGGATCTGATGCGTGCGCCCCGTATGAAGCTCGATCTCGACGTCAAAAAGCATTTTGCCGTCCGGCCCTGGAATCTCCTTCGTTCCCGAAGTCGATAGCTCGCACTTGTGCCAGCCCGGCTGTTCCTCGGTGCTGACTTTTTTCGGCGTGCGATCCGTGGGTTCCATGAAGTGCGTGTGCCGGCCTTCGGGGGGGCGCTGCTGAACGAGAGCGCGGTAGCGCTTCTGTACGAATCTCTCTTCCAGCTGACGGTTGAACTCGCGCTGAAACTTGGGGTTCTTCGCGAACACCATGAGGCCGCCGACCGGAAGGTCTAGCCGCTGAGTCACGAGCAGCTCATGGCCCGTGAGGTTTCTCAACTGGGTCAAAACGTTGTCGAGAATGTTGTCGATGGTCGCGTGGGCGGGAAGTCCGGGCGGCTTTCTCGCCACCAGGTAATCGCGCTCGTCAGCGACGATAGCTTGTTTCCAATCCACGGAAGAAACCGGAAAGCGTTTCGGATCGAGATAAATCGTGAAGTGCTCACCCGGCGTGAGGCCCACGTCTTCGAGGACCCGGCGTCCCTTCTTATAGATGGCGCCTAGAGCGATGAGCTCCCGCGCTCGTATGGAGGAGCAGCGGAAATTCTGCTGGAGACCGATGGAAAGGCGGCTGTCGCCTTTCTTGGGAACGAAGTGGCCGATCCGGCCCCGGGTGCTTTGTTGGACGCGAAGTGACATGCGCTCTTTTAGCCGTTTTCCCCCGTCCGGCACAAGAGCCCGTATTTATCCTGTAATAACAGCACTTTCCGATCCGAAAAAGGTGCCTACCACCTTTTGCGGCGTGGACGGATGTTAAAGAGGCGGATGGGCTTGTTTGCCTCGCGTCGTGAAGGGGTCTAAACCCAGGGCTTCTAGGGGGGTATTAGTGAAAACCTATTTTCTGCTTTCGTTGTTCGTTGGAGCTACTTTGTTCGCCGCGCCCGTGTCGGTCCGCTGGACCGGCGCCGAGGATTCCGACCCGGAACTCCTCCACGTACTCGACGTGATCAAAGCGAAGACCGGCATCGAGCTCGGGTTCAACGACTTCATGCCGCTGGAAGATCGCAACCTCGCGACCAGCCACTTCACCACCCTTCAGCAAGTCGCCGCCGGAGTTCCCATCCGCGGCCAGAACATCCGCATCTGGAAGTCGCTGACCACCGGCCAGACGATTCAGGTCGAAGCGCGGATCGACAAGGTTCCCGCCGCCGTCGAGACGACGGTCGCTAGCTGGGCCTCGCGCCAGACGCTTTCCAACGAGACCACGCTCGGCGCGGTCAACAAGGTCGTGAAAGCCAACTCCGATGATCCGCACGTGAACGACGTTAAGTGGAAAGACGAAATCGACGGAGAGTCTTTCGTCCGCGTCGTCACCGTGAAGGCGAAACGCGGCAAGTACACTATCAAGCTCGCGATCCCCACGGGCCGCGTGGTGGGTTCCAGCTACCAGGAATTCCCCCAGTCCGACGAGATCAGCATTCCGGTTCGCGTCTATCCGTTCTACGAGGAGCCGGAAGGATCGCCGACGGGAACGCAGCTCGAGCGCATCGATTCCGAAATCCGCTACCTGCACTCGCAGGTTCGGCGCCCGGTCGACGATCCGTACGCTCCGCTTCGTCTGGTGAAATACCTCGACAGCATGTACGAACCGCTTCTCGGGCTCACCGCGGAAGGCCGTAAGAAGGGGTACTGGTCGCCGGTCTACCTGAAGACTCAGGCCGCGGCCCTCTTCAATCAGATTCCGACGTCGGAAAACAACTTCGCCAACGGCGTTGTTCTCGAAGGCCGTTACGCGACGGTCAGCCTTTATCCGGACGTTCTGCAGAAGTTCAAGCCGTTCGCGTTCACTCCGCAGTCGAGCGGGCATTATCTGCCGTTCTGGAAACCGGTGGCGGGAACGACTTCGGAAGAGCTGATTCCCTCGGCGGCACTTCGCGGTCGCCCTATCACGTCGCTCGACGACGCCTACATGCGCCCGGCGCGCCGGCTTGCCGATCACGACGCGATTTCCTACATCAACGACGGTTTCGACGACATTCAGGTGTACTGGTCCATCACCCAGATGTTCGAGACCCTTCGCGCAAACGGCTTCACCGATCCGGATTTGTCGACGCGTCCGTTTCACGCGTTTCTCTTCGATCCGGACATCTCGTACCGCGACAACGCGTTCTACACGGACGATACGATCAACTTCACGACGTACTCTCCGAAGAGCCAGAACATGGCTCGCGACAACTCCACCATCTGGCACGAGCTCGGCCACGGCGTGATGGACCGCCTCATGGGCGATCACATTCAGCTCGCCGACACGGGCGGATTGTCGGAAGGCATGGCGGATTTCATCGCTCAGCTCATCCTGAACGACGTTTCCGGCGGTGCCCCTTACGAGGGAAAAGAGAAGCTTCGCATCTTCAACAACATGGGCTTCTACCTGACGAACGAAGTGCATGACGACGGAGAGGCTTACGGCGGAGCGATGAACGATCTGCTTCGCGCGGCGATGGCCAAGTACGGCCGTCCCGGTCTCGTGAAGGTCACCGACCTCACGCTCGAAGCCATGCGCCTCACGCGTAACCACCCCGGGCTGACCGCTCAGGGCTGGTTCGAGCACATGCTGTTTGCCGACGAGCTGGGACGCGCGGGCACGCGCGCCCCCAATGAGATGAAGAACCTCATCTTGCAATCGCTCAACGGCCGCAACTTCGTGTTCGGTACGAGCACGCCGGCAACGATGCTCTTGAAAAACGGCGCGGACGAGGTGACCTCCACCGGTCCCGGCTCGCGCAATAATCCGATTCGCCTGAAGCTCGATCCGGCCGAAAAGGCCGAGTACAAGCTCACGGTCGATCTGAAGAGCAGCCCCGCCTACAAGTTCAAGTATCCGGTGACCGTGCAGGTGGAACTGAAGAACGGCCCGCTCCAAGGCGCGATCCACTGGACCGAAGAGGATAAGAATCCTCTGACGTTCACGCTCGGCTCGGAGGCGGAGACGCTTACGATTCCGCTCGCGGCGCTCGGCAAGTGCGACGAGATCAACCGCCCCGACGGCAGCTGCGTCGACTTCGCCTACGTCCAGGTCTTCAACAACGGCCAGACGACGAAGCCGCAGGCCAAAAAGCGCTTCTACCTCCGGATTTATCCGAAGGATCCGGTGCCCGCGCCGATTCCCCGGCCGTGATTCAAACTTGAAGAGGGCGGGCGGCTAAAGCCGCCCGCCTTTTTATTTGCCTCTAGCCTGGATAATGCGCCGCGCCCTCATACAAAGAAGGGGCGAAACAAAAAGTTAATCCGCCGGAAGACTCTCCTAGTGCCGAGATCGGCCGCTGTATAGAATGTGTGAAGATCAATCAGGCTTTACGCTCTCGTTTTCCCAGGAAAAAATTTAGGTAGTACGCGGATTCCATAACCCTTTGGAGGAATCACATGAAGCTCATGCTTGCCACTTTCGTGGTGTGCCTATTCTCGGGCGTCGCCGCGATCGGCGCCAACATCGCCGTCATCGACAGCGGTGTGGATTACAAACACATGGACCTGAAGCACAACATCTGGGAAAACCCGGCGAGTCCTCAGGACGTTGTGGCCGGCGGCAAGACGTACAAGAGCGCCACCAACGGTTGGAACTTCGCGGAGAACAACAACCAGATCATCGACTACAAGTATCTGGGTACGTTTTCTCAAGACTGCTACAAGATTTTCGAAACCCAAGCCAAGATTCTCCAAGGAACGGCGACTCAAGCCGACAAGGACTGGTACGCGCAGAAGAAAGCCGACCAGACCTTCCTGAAAGAGCTCGGCAAGTTCGGTAACTTCGTGCACGGCACGCACGTGTCGGGCATCTCCGCGAAAAACGCGGCGGACGCGAAGATCATCGGCATGAAGCTCATCCCGACGGAACAGTCGGTGCGTGAGCTCGTCGGTCACTACCGCGCTCACCACGGCAATCGGGCGGCGGACAATGCGCTCGCGAAAATGTACCTCCAGATGATGGCGCAGCGCCAAGGCGAGATGCTGACGACGACCGGCCATTTCGCCGGAGCAACGCTTGCCCGCGTCGCGAACGGTTCTTTCGGAACCAGCGTCGCCGCCGTGAAGCCCGTCATGAAACAGCTGCTCACGCAGCTGCTCGGAGCGGAGCCGTCGGAAGCCGATCAAATCGAGTACGCGAAGTTCTTCATCAGCGAAGTCGTGAAATCGTGCAAGGCGTTCGTCGCCGCGGCTCCGAAGACCTTGTTCGTGTTCGCCGCCGGTAACGACGGCTCGGACAACGATACGATGCCGGTCTCGCCCGCGAACGTGAAGGCGGACAACGTGATTACCGTAGCCGCGACTAACGGCACGGCCTCGCTTGCCACCTTCTCGAACTACGGCGCGACCCTCGTCGAAGTGGCCGCCCCCGGCGTTGCCATCGACTCGACGATTCCGGGCGACAAGCGGCTTCAGATGAGCGGAACCAGCATGGCTGCCCCGTTCGTCACCAACGTCGCCGGTCTCATTGTCGACGAGAACACCGCGCTTTCCCCGCTCGAGGTCAAGAAGGTGCTGATGAGCACCGTCGACGTAAAGGCCTTCCTCAAAGGAAAGGTCGTTACCTCGGGCATCGTGAACAAAGCTCGTGCCCTTGAAGCCGCGCGCCTGTCGCGCTCGATGCCGCTAACTGCGGCCATCGCGCAGGCGAAGTGGGACATTCTGGATGCCGACATGCGGGCGATCCAGGGCGAGCAGGACCTCATCGTTCTGCCGCTTCCATTCTAATGTAAGTATTCTGGAGCCCCTCCCTCGTGAAAGCGGGGGAGGGGTTACTAGAAGAAGAAACTTTCCGGCCTGAAATCCGCTCCGACGTCGAACCGCAAAGCCGCTCCCCACACCGACTTCCCAGCCACCTTGTTCATCTCCGGACCAACCGCGAATCCGAAACTTCCCGTGTGATCCACCGGGCGCCAACGCCAGCCGACCATCGCGCGCATGCCGGTGTAACCGGCGATGCCGGAAGTCTTTCGGAAATTGAATTGGCCGGCGCCCGCCTGAAGCCACAGGCCCGCGTTCGGCCGCCGGTACCAGTGAAGGGCGCCGCCGACGTAGTAGCTCAAGTCCTTGCGCTTCGTGGGCGCCATCGCTTGCAGCGCGATCGAAAAAGTCGAAAGCACCGGATACTGCAGATCCATCTGAATTAGGCTCTGAGGTTCGGTGTTACGGATCTCGTGAAGCCCGAGGCTTATCAGCACGCGGCCCGGACCGCTTCTCAATCGGGCGGAAGTTTCCGAAGCACTGAGCTTGGCGGCCTCCCTCGGAGCAAGGGCCGCGTGAGCCGACAGACACGTCAAAAGCGAAGCAATAAGTAGCGATTTCACGGGCCCCAACGTAGTCCGGAGCGGGGCCATGGGAAAGGATCGCGGCGGCATTTCAGGCGAATTTCGTTCTCATAACGCCTACTCCCGGCCAGGGCCGTTCCTGCCGAAACGTAAGCGTGAGGATCTGTCTAATTTTACTCTGCCTTTGGGTCGGCGCGTCAGCGACGGCCGAGGTGCCGACCGCCCTTTACCACTGGGCGAAGGTGCGCTCGCTCAGCCGAGTGTCGTCGGCGAACCGAGGGACCACGGGCTATCCCCTGGACACGCTGTACTACCGAACGCTCCTCGCCGATCACTACCCCAATTTGATCGGTCATCCGGCCACCTTTGCCTGGGATCATCCGGTGACGGGCCTGGCCACCACCGAAGCGGAGATCTACGGAGGCGAGGTGCTGGTCAAAATCCAGCCGAAGGCCGACGCGCGGATGAGAGAGGTCGCGACTTACGGCAAATTGCCGAAAGGGGAGAAGACGCCCTTCGAATTGGGCGACGCCCAGATCCTCCTCCACAAACATTACACGGAAAGCGGAAAGACGCTTCTCTTCAGCGAGTACATAATTCTCGATCCCGCGGCGGTCGAGACCTACAGCGCTTCTCCGGAAGCTTCGCGGGCGGAGCTGGAAGCCGAGCTGAAACATCTCAAGGATCCAGACTTCGAGTATCCGAAGGACTCGCTCCATTACCGCGGGTACCGCCGCGAGGATTCCTCCGACTCCGTCTTCAACGACCGAAAATTCCGGCGGCAAGTCGTCAAGTTCGTCGAGGCCTTTCTCGATTTCGACCGGCGTCGCTTGCCCCACAGATTCCGTCACGTATTCGGTGAGCCCGCGAATCCGTGCGGGCCCCTCTTTGAGCAAGTGCGGGGCAAGCGATGATTCGCTTCCTTCTACTCCTTTCTCTTTCGATGGCGGCGGCCGCCGGTCCCACGAGGTGGGATTGGTGCCTGATCGGTGCCCGCTCCGTCGGCGACATCGACGAGGCGATTGCGAGCATCAAGAAAGGGTACCAATCTGCCCGCCGGCGCAACTGGAAGTTGAGCCTAGGGATGGAAGCCCGCCGCCTAGTGAACACGGAAGACTGGCTTCACGCCAGCGGCAACGCGCTGGAAGTGTACGGGCCGAAAGTTTACTCGAACTGGTCCATGGCCGCCCGATATGGAAGTTCCGTCGCGAAAACGGCGGAGATAGGGCCCGAGCTTCTTAAGACACTCCACACGATCGCTCTTCAAGATCATTACTTCGTGGGCCATGAAAAACGCCGGGTGGAGCGGGATCTCGCCGAGGGCAAGATTTCTCCCGAAGTGGCGGCCGAAAGGCTCAGCCACGTCAACTTGCGGGACCGCGTGGTTTACTCGGGTGTCGATCAGGCTTCGCTGGCGGGAAAATTCAGAAGCGATCCATTGGATTCTTTCGTCCACAATGGCGATCAAAAGAGTGATCAGGGCCGCTGGATGGCCGGTCCCGATCTCGAATCCTTCCGGAAGAATCCGTATCTCAAAGTCGACGAGGCGACTATTCGGGAACGGCGCCCCGGTCAATTCACGGGCGACGTTCATTTCGTTCCACCGGCCGAAGTGGAGAAGGCGGTAAGCGAGATCTTCGCTCAGTTGAATTTGGATCTCGCCGCTTCCAAAACGGATAGAGAGCGTGTGGTGGCCATTTGCCGCATGCGCCGGGATCTTATGACGGTTCATCCCTTTCTGGATGGAAATGGCCGCGCCATACGGTTACTCGCGGATCTGCTTTACGAACGGTACGATCTCCCCCCTCCGATCCAGTTTCACGAGCGAGACATGAACATGGATCCCGTATGGGACCTAAGCATCACCCTTCAGGGTATGCGCCTCCACATCGAGACTCTGGAAACTGAAAACCGGAAATAGTTCGTTGGCCGCCCTTAGCGGGCTTCGGCGTTGGTGACGGTGATTTCGTTGGTGCGGTAAAGGTCGCCGTTGGCGCGGGACTTCATGACTTCGTACCAAAGCTTGCCGTTCTTGCTCTCCAGTTTTTGCAGGGACTTTTGAGCCTTTCTCAAAGCCGAACGGTTGCGATTGTGGGAGCGGCGAGTGTGGAAAGCGAAAGCGATCGTTCCCACGGTTACCACTGCCCAAGCCACGACAAGAATCGGTGATAGATACATGCCCTCCTAATTAGCAAGAACGCCGCCAGGTCCGCCGTGCGGCGGGAACGTAGAAAAATCGTAGGTGAACTGGCCGGTGCCCGCCCCGGAATACACTTAACCGGAAACAAAACGTGAGGGTTTTGGCCGCATTCCGGGAGAAAACGTCAGTGCTTTGAGCAATGTCAGAATACGACTTTGAGGAAGTTCGGATTCGGTCAGCGGAATCGTTCAAAAAGTATCACTCCTCTATAGCGGCCTGCCCAGGCAGAACCGGGGATAGGAAAATCCGATGATAAGCATCGGGCTTTTCGATTATCCCTTGGACTCCGCCTGGATCTAAGGTTGCGATGAAGGAGTGTTCCATGAAAAAACTTATTCTGTCCCTGACGGCCCTATCTCTGTACACGGGTGCGGCTCAAGCAATTCCGGTCATTGCTACGAAATCCGTACGTCCGGCGTGCTACGAGCTGCCTAACACGGCGGTACCCGCCGCGCTCGCCGATACGGAAAGAAAGGCCCGCATCACTTGCACGGGCCCGGTGCAGCTCATCGGTGTCGAAGTGAAAATCCAAAATAACGGGGGCTGCACGCCGGTGACGGTCTCCGCGCGCTATCTCTGCCGCTGATAGCTTCCCGCTATTGGAGCCATTGGCCTCTCCTATTTGGTGCAGTGCAGCCATTCGCCTAATCTGAGGGTGGAGGGCATATGGGAGGCGCGAACGCGGAGGCGGTATCTGAAGTGGCGGTTAGGGAGGCGAATGCTTCCGACGTGGAAGCCATCACCGCGATTTACAACTTTGAAGTAGCCCACGGCCACAACCACTACGAAAGCGAGCCGCAAAAGATAGCCGACCGCCTCGCCTGGCTTGAATCTCTCCAAAAGCGCGGGCTCCCCGTGCTCGTCGCCGATAGCGGCCACGAGATCGTGGGCTTTGCCGCGCTCACCCCTTTTCACCCGCTTAGCGGATACCGCTTCACTGTATCGGGATCCATCTACGTAAAAGCGGGGCAACGGGGCGCCGGAGTAGGGCGCGCTCTTGCCGCGAAGCTTTTCGAGCGGGCGGTGGAGCAGAAATTTCACTGCATTCTAGCCGGCGTGAACTCCGAAAACACGGCGAGCATCCGGCTTCTCGAATCCTTCGGGTTCAAGCAAGTCGGCTACTTCAAAGGAATCGGTTTCAAAAACGGCCGCTGGCACGACGACGTGTGCCTGCAAAGACTTTTATAAACGAGGAGGAACTCCATGAACAAAGTAGCGTATCTAACCGTACTAATCGCCCTGAACGCCACCGCCGCTCTGGCCTTCAACGCGCCCGAAGGGCTGCAATGCGAAGTGAAGACCGTGAACGGCAACTTCTTCAACATCGGCGGCGGAGGAGGTCCCCAGAAAGGCGAGACGATCGACATCGATCTCAAGGCGAACGAGATCACCGATCTCACCTTTTCCAAGGGAGGCAAAATCCCCATGAAGCAGGCCGGGGCGAAAATGGTGAAAAAAGTGACGGGGCAAGAGCCGTATGAGGCCTTCTACGAGGGAACGCACAAGTCCACCACCAGCGACTACATCGGAATCTTCAGCGCTTCCCACGGCGAGAAGATCTCCTACGTGACGGTTCAGCTTCTGCGTAAGGAATTCTTTGCCCCGATGAAACTGCATCAGCTCACCATGGAGTGCACCCAAACTCCGTGAGTATCCTCCACTCGGCCTCGGTCCCGTAGTGGGGCCGGGGCCGGGCTCCCACCGTGATGGGCTCATGAAGAGCCACTCAATTTAATCGAGGGTTGATTGAGTCAATCAACCCTCAATCAACGGCGCGCCGGAATACTTTCGTTTCGTTGATTGTATTAAAACCGAACCGCTAACGTAGGGTTCGCTCAGCGGCCCCGCGGTCAAAGCGGCCGCTTACGCGGTTTTCCGTCGAGCAGGAACGATAGCAACAGGGCTTCCCGTCCGCTCTTGGATGGGACCTGCTTGGGCAGATCGCTCTTCGGTTTTTCGGTGTCTTCCCGCCCGTCGGAGATGGGCAGGACCCTCGCCATTTCGGCTCGGTTAATCATAACTTCTCCTGGTTCCTAAAACTGCAAGGCGTGGGCCATGGAGAATCAGGCGGCGATGTTGAACTTGAGGTCCCGCTTTGCGTCCAGAAACCGGGCTTTCATGTCATCCAGCTGAGCCTCATCGAAGTAGGCTCGCATCGACTCGAAAATTTCGTTCTCTTCCTCTTGAACGTGACGTCCCACTGCTTCGCAGAGTTGTTTCACGCCGAGCTCCCAGTTTTCGTCCTCGTACTCGATATCCTCGAGCCGGTCGAGACAGCGGCGGATTTCACTATGTTCCTGTTCCGCTTCCACGGCGAGATCAACGGTCATTTCCACCGTGCGCAGCTTGGAATAGATGGCCACTTCTTCGGCCGAGGAATGGCACTCCAGCTCCTCGCGGATCTCACTGAATAACAGGCGTTTACGATCAGGGCTCCCGGCCGTGATGAGCTGATCGATGAGATCGGAAACCAAGGCGTGATCCGCGTGCAATACTTGGAAAATATCCTTCCCGTTTTCCATGATCTTTTCCTCCGTCGATCCGGGACTTCTGCCGGATTGGAGGTGCAACGGGGGTGCCATCCCGCCGGTCTTAGTGGCTCGTGCCGTCAGGCCGCGTAATTCGCAGGCTGATCCTTAAGGCGCAGCTGGTTCACGACGTCCTTCACTCCGATGACGTACTCCACCGTTTCCTCGGCCAGACGCTTCATGGATCGATCGTTTACCGTGCCCGTCAGCGTGATCTCGCCGTTCACGACGGCGACCTCCACGTCGGAGGCGTCGATGGCCGGGTGCTGGGTCAGAGCTTCGCAAGCATCCTCTCTGATCCGCTCGTCGGAGCGGCTGTAGCCTTTCGGCCCTCTCCCGGCGTAGCTCACTACCGGAGGCCTGTATGCGTTACTATACGCATCCTCTCCATGGCGCCGACGCTCCTGCTGATCCTCCACGGATCTCCGACGCGGAAAATGGTGCTGGAACTCGTGCTCGTCGGGCGGGTGGGGAGGCCCTTCAACTGGCCTCGCTCCCGCGTAGTAGCGCTCGTTTCTCATGTTGCCGTCCTCCACTGCGGCGGCTTCGAAATGCCTCACCTCGTAACCAATCTCAACGCTTCGAGGTAAATGCGTTCCGAAGCCGCTCCCGGTTCACGGGTTCTGATTCGGCAGCCCGCCGGTGGTATTGACCGGCGACGGTTCCTGATGAGACTCCTCGGGTTTCGCTTCCGGGGCGCTCTGTGAAAACGGAATGCCTTCCGACTGAACCGCACGCATCTGAGTGGCCCGGCGGAATGCCCGCGCGGTGCCGCCTTCGCGGCCGATTTGGGACATATGTGCCCGATCCCGGCTGACGGAAAGTCCCCCTTTTCGTCCCGCGACTCTCGCCTCGTCGGACGTGAACTCATGGGCCGTGCCCTGTTGATGAGCGGCTCTTCCGCCCTTGCTGGCGATCTCTCTTTGTTTAGCCGCGTCCATGGATGCGAACCCGCGATTGCTCTTTGCCGATTGTGCCATTTCATAGCCTCCTTGTTTTTCGTGAACCAAAGTTTGCAACCCATGTGCCAGTTCAGCTCGGGTGGTGACGATGAGTGGCATTTGCTTTGCACATGGGCAAAACGAGCAACCGAGTTATGGAGGCAGTTTTATGGCGGTCGCATCTGGAAACAGGAAAGCGGAAACAGGAAACGAAAGTGAGGCATTTCGAATCGCTGGGGTCGCCTTGTCGGCGGCCACGGGTTTCTGCCTGGGCGCGTTTCTAAAAAACCGCTCTTCTCGGAAGCCCGGTCCCGTCCGGAAGAACGAGCCGAGAGAAACGGCGATCAGCGCCGTGACCGGTGGTCCTCCGGAAGAGATGAACGCGATGCCTCCCACTTTCGATTTGGAAAGAGAAGGCCCGGTTTACGACGGCTCCCAATCGCCACACTAGTGGTTGGTTGAGGAGGCACTGTAGGAAATAGGTTGCAGTTGGCCACTGTTGCGCGCTCCAAGGTGGCAAAATGCATCGGTTTGCCCAGCGGCAATTTGCTTACTTTGGCCACGCTTCAATGCTGTGGCGGTTCTCCAGCCCCCTCATTTCTGGCATCGGAAATGCACTACGAAGTAGAAACGTAATTCTTTCTTACGAAGCCCGGCGTTCGTTGGGGTTTTCCCGGTTGAGTTGGCTTCTAAGGCACCACTCGGAGAACGGTATGATAACGGAGCGCCGACGTAAGTACGTCCAGCCGCGGCGACCAGAACTGCTGGTATTTTTCGACTTGGTTTTGCTGTTTGTCATCGTGGCGGTAGTGGGAATGAGTTACAGGTCGTCACTTGGGTGACGAGGGGAGCTTTTATGGATTCTTCACGTGATGCACGCAAGCACGGACATCCAAAGCCACATAGCGCTGACGACGACATGAACGACGGTATTACGCTGGGGACTCTCGTGGGCAGCGCGACGGGGGAGGGCGATAGGGAAGTCGTCCCCGGTGGCTGGGGCGGAACGGAAGACGCCACGTCGACCGCCCCGAGCGATATGGAAGGGATTTCCCTGAGTCCCGACGGCGGAGTTCCCGTGCCGGACATCGAGCGGATGGGGGACGAGCTGGGCGATATTTCGGATATGAAAGAAACGGACACCGAGGACGAATCCTCGCCGCTAAGGAAGCCGGCCCACTAAATCGGAAACGAGGTCATCTTGTCGGAAACGGAAAACACTCGTTTGGATTCCGCCAAAATTCATATCCTCGTGGTGGAGGACGACCGTCCCATGGGCGAGCTCATCCGCCGAATTCTGGAAAGTGAAGGCTATCAAGTCACCCTCGCCAGCAACCTCGAAAAAGCCAAAGCCGCCGTCCGGGAAACCCCGTTTCCGGTGATCGTCTCCGACATCGGGCTTGGCGCGGGCAATGGGTTGAGTCTAATTCCTTTCGTTCAGGAACTTCATCCCAACACGCTTATGCTTTTCATCACGGGCCAGGCCTGCGTAGATTCCGCGGTCACCGCGATTCGCGACGGCGCGTTCGAGTATCTGCCGAAGCCCATGGATCTCGACGCTCTGGAGTCGAGTCTGAAAACCGCCGTGGATCGGGCCGTGCGCCAGCTCAAGCTGCGTAAGGAGCCCGAAGCGGTTCATGCGATCCGCGGAGTTCCGTCTACGAGTGATTTCATCGGTAAGAGCCCACTCATGGCGGCGGTCTACCGTTCCATCGCGAAAGCGGCGCTTTTCCGCGGCAACGTCTTGATTCAAGGGGAGAGCGGCACGGGTAAGGAATTGGTCGCCCGCGCCATTCACAGTTTCAGCGTCTGGGCGTCGCGTCCCTTCGTAACGGTAAACTGCGCGGCCCTCACCGATACGCTTCTCGAGTCCGAGCTCTTCGGCCACGTGAAAGGATCTTTCACGGGAGCCATTCACAACAAGCGCGGGCTTTTCGAGGAGGCCGATGGCGGAACCATTTTTCTCGACGAAATCGGCGATATTTCCCCGAGCGTTCAGGTGAAGATGCTTCGCGCGATTCAAGAGGGCGAAATCAAGCCGGTGGGCTCCACGGAGAGCCGCAAGGTGGACGTCCGAGTGGTCGCGGCCACTCACCGCGATCTCGAGGGTTACATTAAAGAGGGAAAGTTCCGAGAGGATCTCTACTTCCGGTTGAAAGTGATGATGATTCAGATTCCGACGTTGCGGGATCGGATAGAAGATCTCCCCGATCTGGTGGATCACTTCGTCTCGGTTTCTTGCCGAACTTCGGGAAAGAAGATAACCGCGATCGCCCATTCCGCTCTCGAGTCCCTCAAGCAATACAGCTGGCCTGGAAATGTCCGTGAGCTCGAGCACGCCGTGCAGAGAGCGGTGGCGGTGAGCAATTCCTCCATTTTGTTTTACGAGGATTTCCCGGAGGAGATCACCCGCAATCGTGATGTCGCGCCAGTGGCCCGCGAGCCCCTGATATCGGAGGAGGTGGCGGGAGAGCTCGCCGCTTCGGCCACGCTCAAGGAAATGGAGCGGCGGCATATCACCAGGACTCTACGGGAAGTCGGCTTCAACAAGTCTCGGGCGGCTCAGCTGCTCGGCATCGATCGCGTGACGCTTTACCGGAAGGCGGCTCAGTACGGAATTCCGCTCAGCTTCGCGCCCCGCAACCACCCTTCGTCGGAAAACTAAGAAGCTTTTCTCTGCTCCGGATGTCCGTGGGGATCCACGGGGATGTCCGCGCGCGCCTCTCCGGCCCGGGAGATGTCGTCGGCTCCAGCTGCCTTCAGGATGCTCTCGGCTTGCGTAGCCCACTCGCGGGTATCGCAATGTACCGAGAGCAGCGCCTTGCCCCGCCTAACGAGACCGGAGAAGCGCTTGGCCTCGTACTCGGGAACTCCGATGCCGATGATGGCGCCGAGAAGCGCGCCCGCCATCGCCCCGATGCCGATTCCGCTTAAGGCCCCCATGATCGGACCGGCCGCAAGAAACGCGTCGAAGCCGGGCACCGCGAGCGAGCCCATCCCGGCGAGCCAGCCGAGCAAGCCGACGAGGACCCCGCCGAGTTTGCCGCCGATCACCGCGCCTTCCGGAGCCTTCGAGTCCTTTCGGTAACCGAACTCTTTCGGATTGGAGTCGTCTCCGAAGAGTACCGAGATGTCAGACGAGCGGAAGCCGCTCGTTCTCAGCCGTTCGATCGTGTTCTCGACTTTAATCTGATCGTCGAAGATTCCGTAGACGGTGATGTTGCGATTGTTGACCGGTTGGAATGTCATCGGGCTCTCCTCGCGGAAACGCTATTCCGCCATGACTTGAACTTCGTTTACGACGTCAATCTTTCCAACTACGCCTTTCGCTCTGCTCTCTACTTCGGCCCGCTCGTAGTAGCTGGGAACGGTTCCGCGAATGACCAGCTTTCCGTGATCCATCTGGAGCGTGACGTTCTTTCCGTACGGGGAAAGGAACTGGTCGTTTACGAGGGCGCTGCGTACTTGAGCGAGAGTGGCTCTCTCTTCGGCGTCCAGGAGAAATCTCACGTCGCGAGAGGTGGAGTTGGGATTCGCGCCGGAGACGACACTGGGCGCATCCCGCCGCGCGCCGACATCGGCTCCGGTCACGGCCAAAGCGGGACTCAACGAAACAATGCATCCGAATAGAATCCAAATCGCCATGCGACACATGTGTCACCTCGTTTCGAATAAAAGAAAATGCAACCCACGTGCCCGTTTCCAAGGACGGAAACAGCAAGAGGGCTGGGTAGGTTAGAGGGGGTAAGCGGGCTTTCCCCGAAGGGAAAGCCCGCCATCGATCCTTGATAGGGGTTGGTCTGGAGATGGTTGACACACATCTCAGTCGCGGAGGATCGCAACCGCCACTGTGTACGCCGATATGTTGCAAGTGCCGGACCACTTTTCCTCGCGCACGCAGAACCGCGGCAACTTTCATTACGCGTGGCAGACTCCACCATGGCAACGAATCAGGCTGTCACGAACCGTTGCAGGGGGCATCACAGAATGAACTCGCCCATCGGCGCGGCAGGGCCCGGCTGCTGGCATTGTCGGTGCAAGTGCAAGGGAGCACGATAGGAAGAACCATACTTTGGCTTAGCCAATACCTTGGGGTGAATGAATGAAAAGCAATGCAATGCATCGGAATAGGGACACCCAGACCCGGATTGATCCGGTATGCGGGATGGCAGCGAGCTCTCACACGGATCTTACGGCGGAGGTCGGCGGCCGGGAGTTTTATTTCTGCAGCGAAACCTGTCGGTCGGCCTTCGAGCAGGATCCGGCGAACTTCGTGCCGGTTCAGCCCGCCGATGCGGTGCTCGCGACGGTGAAGCCGCTGGAGCCTCACGGACACGTTCCGGACCAGGCCATCGAGGCAAGCCGTCAGCAACGCACGCAGAAAGGCTCCCGTCCGGAGCTCGACCCTCGCAAGGGCGCGAAGGATCCCTACGGGGAGGAAGCCATCAACGTCGATGAGCCGCCCGATGACGTGGTCAAAGATGGGATGCGCGACGACACCGTAATGCCCGGTTGATTCGGAAATGAAAAAGGGCCGGGGGGAACTCCCCCCGGCCCTTTCATTTCTTACTTAGGGAAGAATGATGACGTTGTCGGCCGCGATGTAAATTCTCGCGCCGAGGATGTCCTTTTTCTCGTCTTCATTGACGGATTCCCAGAACTTGTCGTCGGCCTCAACGGTCTCCAGGAGTCTGACGACTCCCACCAGCCGTACCTTGTCGCCGGACCGGACGTGATCGTTGACCGGTCCGTTCATCTTGTCCACGCGGGCCACGGGAACCGCCGTGTGGGGCTCGCCGGCCCAGAAGATGAAGTTACCGACCACGCTTTGAACTTTCGCGTCCTGGATATCCACCTTCTTGCCGACCAGTTCACGCCGATCCGCCGTGTTGGCGATGGCGCTGATGTCGCGGATGGTGTCGTCTCCGCTCAGCAGGGGATTGTCCTCCTTGCCGCAGCCGGTGAGGGCAAGCAGCACGGGGAAGACGAATAGACCTAGAATCTTCAGATTGTTTTTCATGGGTTACTCCGCAAGTCCTTTTTCGATGGTTTCGAGGTGGCGAAGGCGAGTGTCCACCCGGTTTTGATACTCGTCCCACTCGGAGGCCGGGGCCGCTTCCATGTTGCGCAACTCGATGCGCGTGTCGCGCACGTTGGCCCTCAGATCGCCGCCTTTGTTTCGATCCTTCAGGTGTTCCGCCTCTTTTTCCCAAGTATCGAGACGTTTATCGACGGTACGGACGTAGTTCGCCCGGGCCCTCGATACCTCGGTCGACACCCTTTCGGGGGAAGAAGCGCAAGCTCCCACGAGCATCGCGGCGGCAAGCCACGGGGCTAGAGAGAATTTTAAGGGTTTCATGGGGTCTCCTTTCTACAGTTTCAGTGAATCAAATCTTGTTTCCGTTTTCGGCAGTGGAAGAGCCCGAGCATGGGATCGACAAAGGGCTCGGTGAACAACGTATAGAGCTGACTGAAGAGCAGCTGCTGTTCGGTCCGGTTCCCGCTCGGCCGCGGAATGTAAATCTCCGTCGACTCCTCTTCCTCCGTACCGCAATTGCTCCATGCCTCGAAAAACATACCGGCGGCTTCTTCCGAATCGAGCATGCCGTCCTCTCCATTCGGGCGATCCGACGAGCCTGAATGTCTTTTTTGGTTCGTCATCCCGTGTCCTTTCCCGGAAGCTGCGCCTGGCACGGCCTGAAAGTGCAAGCGCCATACCACCGGCGCTGGCAAGGTGGTTGCATCCGGTAAGCGGCATGAGCCACAAATCCATTTGGACTTCCACGTCATCTTCGCTCCCTTTTCTCGACGAGACCCTTTCGGGTTCCGATTCCTGCGACGTCGCCATTGTCGGCGCGGGGATCACGGGCCTGACGGCGGCTTGTCTGCTTCAGCAGAAGGGGAAATCGGTCATCGTTCTCGATAAGCAGGGTGTTGCAAAAGGAGACACCTCCTTTACCACCGCGCACCTGACGACCGAGCTCGACCTGCGTTACTTCGAGCTCGCAAGCCGGCACGGAGAGAAAACGGCGAAGCAGATATTCGAATCTCAAGCCGCGGCGCTGAGGCAAATCGAGTCCTTGGTGAGGGAAGAAAACATCGAGTGCGGCTTCCGCAAGGTGCCGGGGTATCTCTTCACGGAGGACGGCGATCACGTCGAAGAAATCTCGGAGGAATGCGAAATGGTCCGTTCCTTCGGTGGCGAAGCCAGCGTTTCCAGGACGACGGGGCTGCCGTTCCTGGTTAGGGGCGCCATGAAGCTCGAAAATCAAGCGGAGCTCAGACCGCTGGAGTATTGCCGTGGTCTCGCGGCCGCTTTTCTGGAGGCGGGGGGCAAGATCTATGCGCATACCAACGTCCTCGATATCGACGACGGGGATCCTTGCGTGATTCGGGCGGAAGGAAGCGCGGAGCTTACGGCCGACAACGTTCTCGTTTGCACGCACACGCCGATTTTCAACAGGCTTTTCATTCACACGAAGGTCGCCTCCTACCGTAGCTACGTGGTTGCCATGGAGGTTTCCCATCTCGATTTGGCCGGCATCTATTGGGATTGCCAGGATCCTTACCACTATCTCCGGTCGGCCTTTATCGGCGGAAAGAGCTATCTGATTGTCGGCGGCGAAGATCGAAAGACCGGAAGCCGGGAAAACACCGACGAAAGATTCGAGGCTCTCGAGGAGTACGCCGGCCGCCGGATCCCGGGAGCCAAATTGGTCTCCCGTTGGTCGGGTCAGATCATCAACTCGCTGGATGGGCTGCCCTTCATCGGCCGAAACGCTTTGGATAGAAAGGTGTTCGTCGCGACGGGTTTTGGAGGAAACGGTATCACTCAAGGAACGCTGTCGGCGATTCTCTTTAGGGACGCGGTTCTTCAGGAAGCCAACCCGTGGAGCGATCTGTACGCGGCGACCCGCCTGCTCGGAATTGGGGAGGTGCCGCACTACCTGGCCGAGAACAAGGACTTCGCGGTGTGCTTCGTCCACGACCGGCTGGCGCCCTCCAAGGAGCTAGAGGAACTTTCTCCGGGCGAGGGGTCCATCGCGATCGTCAACGGCGAGAAGACGGCGGTCTTTCGCGAACAAAGCGGGAAGTTCCGGGCTTTCAACCCCACTTGCCCTCACATGGGTTGTCTCGTGAGATTCAATCAGGCGGAGATGAGCTGGGACTGCCCTTGCCACGGCTCGCGTTTCGATCTTGAAGGAAAAGTCGTGAACGGCCCCGCGCACAGCGGGCTCACGCCGGTATCGACGGAAAGCTGGCCTGAAATGGAAGAAGATGAAGTGGCCGCGAAGACCCGGGGCGAAGCGCCCCGGGCCGATTCGGGTCAGTGGTAACTTTTGGCTTCCCCTTCGGGGGTCGGCGCGTCGGCGCCCGAGCCGGGCGACCATTCCTTGGCGCTTCCCTCGCCGATCTCGGGCCGGTGTTGAGGCGTCCCTTCGACTTTGCTGGCGATGCGCCCGATGACGTCGTCGATCTCGTGCTGCAACGAGGGCGCGGCTTGCTTGGCCACCTTCGCGAAGTTTCTCGCGATGGCTCCCATCACCACGCCTTTGACGAGTTTCCACTCGTCGTCGAACTTGCCGGGCTCTCTCGGCTTGCCCGGATCGGCCGGCGCCTGCGATGAAGCGCTCCGGCCTTTTCCGGATATCAAGCCGCCGATGGCGATCCCGGCGAGGATTGAGCCTCCCAGCGCCCAGAGCGGATTTTCCTGAATCTGGTGGGAGGGAGAGATTTTTCTCAGATCTTCTTTCACGCTGTCCACCTTTCCTCTGAGCTGACTTTCCAGGGATGCCAGATCTTCGCTGATTTCACTCTTGGTGGCTTCGATTTGTTCCCGCATGGCGCCTAGTTTTTCAGCCATCTGACATTCTCCTGTTCGGGGTTCATTGTCTTGGATGGGGCCTTCGCGGATTCCAGCTCTTTACCGGCCGCCGCCTTGTCGAAGTACCGCGAGGCAAACAGGGCGCCGGCGAAATAAGCCAGCGCGACTATGATGCTTGCGATACCGAGGGAGACGCCTTGCTGCTGTAGCAGCGCGACGATTCCCACGGATAAGGCGATGGTTCCGAGAAGAGCCGAAGCGGCTCCCAGCCCGAGGCCGAGAGCCGCCTTGAATCCGTTCGTGACCCCTTCACGCAGTTGGCTGCGGGCCAGGCCGAACTCCTGGCGAGCGAGCTTGTGCGTATCTTCCACTATTTTGCTGACGGTGGCCGCCAGCGATGGGCCTTTGGATTCTTGCGTTTCCACATTACCTCTTCGAGATGGCGTAGCCGAGAATGAACCCGACTCCGAATCCGGCAAGCAGGGCTTGGCCGGGGTTACGTCTCACGAACGAGCGAGTCTCCTCGACCGCTTTTTCTCCGTATTCCTGTGCTTTGTGAGCGTATTCGCCCAGGGCCTCTTGAGCCTTGGCGGAGAAGTCGTGGGCTTTTTCCGCGACGGTGTCCTTAATCTGGCTGACGGTGGCCGCCGCGCCGACGGCCGGCGCGTCGGAAGAAGGAGACGTGTCTCGGTTCAGGTCCGTGTCCGACGAGTATTTTTTCGCCGAATTGTCTTTTGAGTCGCTCTTCGCGATGGATCCAGTGTTCTGCATGATTGCCTCTTTCCGAGCTGAAGGCCGCTTCAGCGGCCCGGTTTTTAGTATCGATAGCTGAGTGTTGCAGGAGTCGTGCCGGGGAAATGGTGAAGAAAAGGAAACGGCGCCCTGAAGGAATGGTTTATCACCTCACCTCCAGAGCGCCGTTCTTACTTTCGCTTTCCGCCAACCGAACTACTCGGCGGTAGGCGACTTCCTCATTAGAAGAGGAACTTTTCCGCAAGCACCAAGGTATACAACGATCCGAGTACTCCGAACATGAACATCAGATCTCTGAGCGGCACCTCTTTCTTCTTCGCCAGACTGCCGTACTGGTTGCGTAGAAAGCTCAGATTGCCTTCAAACTGCGAACGAGTTGTGCTTTCCACGCTCCCTGAGTACATAAGGCCTCCTGGCGACCTTGGCCGGGCACGCTCTCCCGCCTGCGAACCTGTGTTCCGTTGCTTGCTGGAATAAAATTGCAACCGTCATGCCATGGGATTCGTGCGGGAGGACTCCCCCGGAGGCGGCCCGATGTTACAGATCTAAACAAAAAAAGTGCTGCGCGAGCATCACAACGCGCATCGTTTTCTTCATTTCGGCCGAGCCCGCTATTACGGATCTTGGCACGGCAACTGCTACACCTCACGACAAACGGAGGAACTCATGAAATCACTAATTCTGGCGGCTTTTACCGCATTGGCTCTCGCAGCTTGTAGCTCGGCGCCGAAACCGGTTGCCGATCGCGTGAAGGACACTGAAAAGGCGATGGCGAAGACGGACAACCTTTTGACGGAAACCCGGGAGCAGCTTGGCTCGTTCTCGAAGCAGCTCAGCGAGCTCAAGGAAGAAGCTGGCGACGGCATTCCGATGGCGCGTAAGTCTCGCTACGACGCTTCACTCGACAGACTTCAACTTGCCGTGCAGCAGTCGCAGCTCGATCTGTCGGAGCTGCAGAACAGCAACCTGGGCAAGAAGAAGGCGTTCGAATCCCGCGTAAACAGCGCGATGGATCCGAGCGGTGCCGACGCCGACACGCTTTACGAAGCGGACTGAGGGGTCTTCACATAGGCCCAGTAGAAGGCGCCCGCGAAGATCAGATCGAGAGCGCCTGAAGAAGCTATGAGCGAAGGAGCGCGCCCTTGTGCGAACAGCACAAGGGCCGCGACTCCGAACGCCGCCTTTTCGAATACTCCGCCCAGCATGATGGGGCGCAAGCGTACGGGATCTTTTGCGATCTGAAGGAACGTCAGTTGCCAGGCAATGGCGACCCCGATGAAGCCGTAAAAGAACTCCGGATGTGTAATCGGAGGCGGAAAATCCACGCCTGTTTTGGTCTCGAGGAAATACTGGGGTACCAGCGCTATCAATCCGTAGTACGCCGAGAAGCGGTAAAGGCGCGAAACCGTTTTGAGAGTATCCATGGGGCCATTATGCCCCAAACTGATCCGTTGCGCTCGCCGTCCGGAACGGCGAGAGTCAGTCCAGTGAAGGCCATTCTATTTTTCGTTTCCCTCCTAATGATCACCCTTTTCACCGCTTGCACGGCCCCTTCCGGCCGGCGGGAACGTGTCCACCAAAATTCGATAGAGCGCGGCACCGATCGCTGAGGTGACGCAATTTGCGTCCCCGAAATCCACTGGTGCCGCAATTTGCGTCACCTTTCGGGACGGGTGCCGCTAAGCGCTTGCGTGCCACGGTAAATTTTTCAGCGCTCTCAGCCGGAACGCCCTTTGCACGAATCCGGGATCCCTAGCTGAGAGAGAGTAGAAAAAATAGAGGTGGCTCATGTCGACACGTTATTCAAACGCAGTGGCTTCGCTCGCGCTTCTCGCGGGCGTTCTGTTCGGTCCGAATCTGTCTCTCGCCGCGAACGCGGCGAAAGCCTTTCCCACCGAGAACGCCTACTCCTCGCTCTACAACCAGGCCATGAATCAAGGTTATCCCGAGCTCGCTCGCGGAGTGGCGGTGTTCCGTCAGTACCGAAGCGGTGTCGAGAACTGCGCGGCCGAGGGAAATTCAATGAGCAGCAAAGCCTTCGGAGAGTTTCTCGACTCCGTCGTGATTAACTTCCAGGGATATCTCAATAGCTCCAACCTTCGTAACCGTGGTGTTCGAAACAACATCGCGGGTTACGTCACTCAGTGCGCGGCTCTCATCGAGACCTACGCGAAAGCCCGCGCCGAAAAATTCAACGGCGGTGAAAACCGCCTGGATTCCGTGGACGAGAATCTGGTGGCGACCAGCCGTCAGCTTCACCGCGAGATGGCCGGTTTGCTTCGGGTGGGAGCGCCCTCGATCGACGGCGCCATCGCTCAGTGGCAGTCCGCTGATTTGAATCAGTGGGTGGGAGACGGCCGCTTTGGAAAAGCCGCCGACTCCATTCTTAAGGTGGAATCCGGCAAAGACGCGTATTGCCGGGCCACTCTCTGATTCAAAACGGCCGGCGGACCAACCCTCGGGTCCGCCGGCCACCCCCTCTAAAACTCAACGTTAACTTTAAAGTTAACCTTAACGTTGAGGACTAATCCTTCGAGGCAGAGCTTGCCGATAAGCCATTGAACCCGTTCCGGGGGATGGCTCATGCTTCTACGCGACGCGTTTCTATTCCTGCTCGTGACTCTCTGGTCTCAACCGGGATATTCCAAGGTTCCGGCCACTTCCTGCCGGGGAATAGGCCCGAATCCTTCCGACGTGACGAGCTTTTACGAAGACAACCCGACTTATTTCGCCCCGCTCTCCGATGGCGGCGACTGGCTCACGGGAACTCCCGAGAGCCAGGGACTGAAGAGCTCCGTCCTTTCGAACGGCGCGGATCGCCTGGCCTCCATGGCGCAGCCGTTGAGTTTTCTCGTGGTCCGAAAGGGCGTTCTAGTGTGGGAGAAGTACTTCCACGGCAGCGCCGTATTTCACAGCAACAACATTCATTCGTCCTCGAAGTCCATTTTGTCCGCCCTGATCGGAATCGCGCTGCGGGAAGGTTTTCTCGAAAGCATCGAGGACAGCATCGCGGATTATCTTTCGTCCGCCTTCAAGGTGGGATCGAAGAAGAAGATCTCTCTAAAACATCTGCTCACCATGACGTCGGGCCTTGCCTGGACGGAAGACGAGACCGAGTACGAGATAGAGGAAGAGTCCAACTGGGGCCAGGCGATCTTGAATCTGCCCCAGCGGGATCCGGCCGGCTCGCGTTTTTTCTACAGCACGGCGAACACGCACTTGCTCTCCGCCATTCTCACTGAGGCCAGTGGAATGGATACCTGCACCTTCGCGAAGAAATATCTGATGGATCCGCTCGGCATTTCTCCCGAGCATTGGGGGCGGGATCCGCAAGGCTACTACTCGGGCGGGTATAACCTGTATCTGACTCCTCGAGAGATGGCGAAATTCGGTGAGCTTTATCGGCTGGGGGGAATCTGGAAGGGGCAGTCGCTCGTTCCGGCCGAATGGGTGATGGCCTCGACGACGCCGTCCCAAACGGTGGATGCCAACCGCAAGTACGGCTATCTCTGGTGGCTCGTCACGTTGAGCGGCCACGCGGTTTACAAGATGTGGGGTTACGGCGGTCAGTTCGTGTACTTGATCCCGGACTTCGACATGGTCGTCGTCTTGACCGCCGATACGAAGAACGAACATCCGGAGATGAGCGGAGACGATTTCCTGCGCAACTACGTTCTACCCGCCATCTCGCGAAAATCCCGCCGTCACTGACCTTTCGGTACCGGTTTTTCCACGACGGTTACCTGGAAGCGGCAGCCGAACACGGAGTTCCCGGGAAGGGACAAGTACGAGCGGCCCGGCAAGATTAGGTTCTTGTCCGTTTGAAGGGACTTCACCCAAACTTCGGAAGGCTTTCTCGTGAACTGCAGCGCGCGCGGCCTCCTGGAGTTGCACGTGGACACGGGGAACGAGTTTTCCTTCGGCAGCGCGAGCGGTTCGGCCACCGAAGGCAGGTGTTCCGAGACGGCGATGTGACGGAAGGCATCGAATTGAAATCTCCCTTCCGCCCGAACTCTATATAGATAGAACTCGGTTGTGTCGGCCTCGATCCAAACCGTGGGTGGTTTCTGGAGCCAGTCGAAGTGCCGGCGCTTCTTGTCGAAATAAAACACGCTGGGCTCGATCTGATAGGCCCGATTCGTGGGAAAGAAGAGGTAGCGCTCGGAGTACAGGGTAATTTCGTACCCGCTTCCCAGAACCACCTCGTCGAAAAGAACGATGTCTCTGTCAGTGGTGAGGGCCTTGATCGACAAGCCGTCCTTCATCCGGCCCTTTTCCGGATTGCGGAGGCCTCCCAACACGTAATTGAGCTTGGTGGCCTTGTAGACGAAGCAGCCGGCCAGCAGGGCGAGCGCGAGGTTTCGGTGCCGCGGTTTCCAGCGGCAGATTTCTACGAGCCCCAGCGCCGCGAGCAGAAACAGAAACGGTGCCTCGATAAGGAAGTAGTAATCTTGTTGGGTGGCGTGCACCTTCAGAAAGAGCACGAAGGGAATCACCGAAAGTAAAACCGCCGCGCGGGCGATGTTGTCTTTGCGGCAACGGCTGAGCCCCACGAGAAGCGGCAGCAGCATCCAGTCGTAGAGCACGTTCCGAAGAAGCGGCATGGCCGCGTCTTTCCAAATTTTCGGGTTCAGCCGGTCCTTGAACGTGCCGAAAATCCAAAAATCCCGTCCGTAAGTACCGTCGATTCGTTGGATGTCGTTGGCGTACATGGTCCACGCCACACCGAGAACCCCTTGGATGACGAGAATCGTTCCCATCCACACAAGCCGATCGCGTTGCTCCGGGCGCTGCCAGAATAGCCACGCCACGTAGAGAAAGGAGGCGATCGCCGGAAACATCCAGAGCGTTGCCTTGATCGTCGCGCCGAGCGTGCCGCTGACGAGAAACACCAGCATCCACGTTTTGAAGTGGCGCTTTTCCGGATCGAGGCATTTCAGAAGGCTCCAAAAGCTCAGGAAAACGAAGAAGAGGCAGGGGTAGTCCACCAGCCCGGCTCGCGAATACAGAATGTTGAGCGGGCTGACGGCGTAGAGCAGCGCCGCCCAACTCGCCGTCTGCCGATCGAATAGCTGGCGGACGATGAGAAGTAACAGCCACAGTCCCGCGAAGAAAAAGACGAGACTCACCCCCCGGGACGCGACTTCGATCGAGAGCCCGAGGTTCATCATCCGGGCGCAGATCCATTGATACACCGGAAGCTCGTGCACCTCGTTCCAAAGCTCTCCGCCGAGAGGAGAGCGGTAGTCGAAGAAAGGGATTTCGTGGCGCGCGAAATAGTACGTGGTGAGCGCCGTCTGATCCTGGCGGAAGTGGGGCTCGATGAGAGGGTTTTTCAGAAAGGCGAGCTGACACAGGATCGCAATGGGGAGATACAGCCCCGCAAGCCCAAGCCAGAAGATCGCCGACGACTGATTGGGAAGACCGATCCGGCTTTGGAGGCGCGCGATGAGTTTCATGGAGAGATCTAAGGAGATCTTATCGCATTGCGGGGCGTTTGGGCGGGGCGCCTTGGCATGGGGCGCGGTTCTTTCTAATCTTTCGCAATGCACCAAAAATTGGGTCGGTGGCTAGGACTTTTGAGTCTGGTGTGGCTACTGGGCGGTTGCGGCGGGTCGCGGTCCGGCGGGTCTCGAGGTTTTCGCTCGCCGACTGGGCAGGCCGTTTCGATTTTGGCCTACAACATCTTTCTTCGTCCCCATCTAGTCGGGTTGAACGACAAGAAGAAGGAACGGCTGCCGTCCATTATCGCGTCCGCGATGCCCCATGATGTCGTGGGGTTCAGTGAGGCGTTCGACGACGGGCTCAGAGCGCAGATTCGAAAGGCTCTTTTGAGCACGCATCCTTATGCGATCGAGCCGCCGGTGGATCCGGGAGGGATTCGGGAGGACGGCGGAGTTTTTTTTCTGAGCCGTTTTCCCATCGAGATCGCAAAGACTCTCGTTTACCGGGCGGGGAAGGGGGCCGATGCATTGTCCGCGAAGGGGGTCATCTTCGCGAGAGTTCATATCGGCGGCGAGGCGGTCGATTTTATTCTGACTCATTTGCAGTCGGGTGAGGAGTACGCGGACGTTCGGGAGAAGCAGCTCACAGAGCTTACGCAATTCGCGGCTCAGTTCGAGGAGCCGGACATACCCCAAGTCGTGCTCGGAGACTTGAACGTCATCGAGGCGATTTCCGCCGAGTATCAGATGCTGCTTCGGGTGCTTGGTCAGCCTATCGACATCTATCGCGCTTTGAATTCCACGCCTGGTTTCACCTGGGACGGGGTGAACAACCCGCTCGCCGGTAACGGAAAGCTCGAGCGTATCGATTATCTTCTGTGCCGCCGCTGCGCCGGCAAGGACGCTTGGCTGAAATCGAGCCGGGTGGAGCCGGTGCCGATGAAAGTTCCGGTGGGCAAAGCGCTCTTCGGCTCCGATCACTACGGCGTTTCCGCGGTGCTGGAGATACCTTAGAAAGGTCCGTTCGAACTCTGCGAGTCTTTCGCAAGGGCCTCCCCCTCCTAGCAAGCTGGTCTGAAAATGTACTAATTTCAGACACTTGGCTGATTCTTTGCAGCGGATGAGCCTTATTCCGGGGATACCCCGCGTGAGTCAGTGGAGAACGAAACGGTTAACTATACTTTAGGAGATATTATGAACATGTTTAAGAAGCTCGGTTCCCTGTTTGTTGCACTCGGCCTCGTTACAGTGGCGCAAGCCAAGAACGCCCCCACTAACTGCTACATCCAGTCTTTCGACAGGCACTACCTTACGGCCGTGGGCGGTGGCGGACACACCTACAACGCAATCCATACGGACGCGACTCAAGCTCGGGCTTGGGAAAAGTTCACGCTGGTTGACGCTGACAAGGGCACGCCGAACGTCACTTACGGAATCCGTACGATGAAGGGTTACTACCTGTCGGCCGTCGATGGTGGCGGACGCATCACCAACGTCATGCACACTAACCGCACGCGGATCAACGACTGGGAAGAGTTCCAGCTCGAGTCGCTCGGCGGTGGTTGGTTTGCGATCAAGACCTTCAACGGCCGGTATGTGACCGCGGTCAACAGCGGTGGGCTCAGCACGCAAGTCGCTGACGTTCTTCACACGGACGCCCGCCAGGTCAAGAACTGGGAAAAGTTCAAGTTCACCTGCGGAGTGAAGTAAGCTCAGCAGCCCATACTTGGCGAAGGCCGGCGTAAGCCGGCCTTCGTTTTTTTGGGGGGCGGGAACTCCCTTCCCCGGCACGTCGGTTGTCAGGGATTGGCGAGTTTGAGTTCTTCCGCTCCAGCGCTGCTATCTTCCAAGCTCAGAACGTTGCCCTCGATAGTGTTGCAGATCCCGACCAGCGGAAGGTGGCTCAGGTTTCTCGGCGAGAACGGATTTTGGAGCTCGGCTCCGATCTCGTCGAGTGAGAACAAAGGGTAAGCCGCCAATGCGACCACCAGCGGGGTGAGCCAGTCCACCCGTTCAATCAGAGCCAGCGGAAGAAGAAGCAGGAAGAGCAAGATAAAGCGACGCGTTTTCACCGCGAGTACAAAGGGCATGGGCGTGTTGCGAATTCGCTCGCAGGCACCTATGTCGTCGATAAGAATGGCCCGTTCACGCTCCGCTCTTTGGAAGGAAAAGTCGTCTAGTCCTTGTTTTCGCAGTTCGATGAGCAAGCGGGCAAGTCTAGCGCCCACGTAGGTGGGCATGTGCTGCGCACGTCTAATCCGTTGGGCCTCTTCAGCCCCCAGAAGTTTCTCGGCCTCCAGGAGCTTCGTCTCCTTGCGAAGCGACTCCCGCATGATGTGGGGCCATGCGGCCACCCAACGAAGGAACTGCGAAGTCGTCGGATTTTTCTTCGGCGTATATTCGTATCCGATAATGGCGAGGTTTCGGCTCTGGTTGACTATGCTCCCCCAGATTTTCCTCGCTTCCCACCACCGGTCGATTCCCGCATTCATTCTAAGGACAAGCAGAAGTCCCAGTACGGCCCCGGAATACTCGAACGGGGTGATGGCGATTGAGAACTGTGGGAACAGCTTGGAAATATATACGATCGCAAACGCGTAAATGGCTGCGGCGGCGACTCGAGGCAGGACTCTCGGAGTTACGGACCCAGTCCAAGCTAAAGCGGTTCGAAGAAAATTCTTCGACTCGCCTTGGTTCGTAAGTTCGACCTTCGCGGCGGAGGGGGCAGCCCCCCGCCGATTCAATAAAGAAAGGCACTTCATGACTATCTCTTCCTTCCCGCACGGAACGCGAGTTGGCTAAAGCTTGCGTGTTTCGCTGGTACCGAATTCCGCCTTACCGCTATCGAGGTGAAAGATCGCTTCCACCACTTTGAACTGATCCTCTCTGGCCAAGGCCCGAAGAATTGAGCTCTTTTCCAGAACTTCGCAGGCGGTGCCGCGCACATTCTCCCGGATGCAACAATCCAGCATGGAGAGCGTGGAGCTTCCTTTCTTGGCGAGAGACCGTTGCACGGCAGGGCGTATGAGCTCGATCAGAAAATCGATGTTGGGACCAAGTTCCGGCTTCTTGCCGGTCTCGGAATCCAAGGCCGCTTGTACCGCGCCGCACTTTGAGTGCCCCATCACGACACAGACTTTCGCTCCGAGCACCTTGGCGGCGTATTCTATGCTGGCAATCTGACTCGGCTGCACCACATTTCCCGCGACCCTAACCACAAAGAGATCTCCGAATCCACAGTCGAAGAGAAGCTCCGCGGGAACGCGTGAGTCCGAGCAGCTCAAGACAATCGCAAAGGGCTTTTGTCCTTTCTCGGACAATTCTTTCAGCTTGGTGTGTCCGATCATGGCTTCCGCCGAGCGGAGTCCCGAAGCGAAGCGTTCATTTCCCTTTTGCAGGAGTTCCAGCGCATTTTGCCAATGTTTAATTTCGTTTTTCATAGTTGCCTCCAATTTCAGTTACAAACGTTACGACCAGCGAAAAAAGCGGAATGCTTTGAACCTTTCGAACCTCAAGTTCCTGTGGATCAGCCGTTCGACTTCTCCTTTATCGAAGAAGGTCCCCTCACATAGGGGGCACCTTTCAACCGAGATTCCCGCGACCGTCGTTAGGGTCATCCCGACGTGACACTTTGGGCAGCGAACCGATGGTCGTTCGGGGAACACAGCCGGTTCGGGTCTCGCTCTTTGTCGCATCATGACCTACTTCCTTCCGTCTCACCGTTGGCGAGCTCAAGGCGAGAGCTAAGGTTGCGCCGCTGCTTGCGCGCCTTGATGCGCAGGCGATCGGAGAATCGGTTGAGCCTCTCTAGAAGCCCGTCCGAAACGTTCGCGAGGGCCTTGTAAAGATCGGGGGCTTCTTTTTCGAGAATCAAGCCGTGGTAACGGCCGCCAATAATCTCAGCACGCACTTTGAATAGATCGGGCCCCCTCTTCGTCGGGGAGTTTTCCATGCCCAAAGTCACCACGACGGTTCGTTGCCGGTCATTCGGGAACCTTGCGACGGCCTCACCGATTCTCTCCCTTACGATGTTTATCGCGATCGCCGAACTCTCCATGTTCTTGAATCTGACTTGAATCATAAGGCTCCTCTCGTAAGTTGAGGTTCGGCGCGCTTACTCAGCGTCGATACAAGAAAGATTACGTCAGATCGGATGAATTAATAAAATAGATAAATTAAATTGAATAGTTCGCTTTAAACGAACTATACGGCGTCGCCTGGGGGGAACCAGAGGTGCGCTGGAGCAAGGTCTCTACAGGGAAAGGTGAAAGGACTTCATGATTCTGGCCGCGATGGGGTTTTCAATCTTCCTGGCGGCGGAAATGAGCCAGAACTCTTCTTTGACCTCAGGCAGGGCACCAATTTTGATCAGTTTCTTTTCACTGATGAGATCTCGCGTTGTGAACTCTGGAAGGGGAATGAGGCCGTGTCCTTCGATTCCCAGCAGCTTCTGAACGCTCGTGTCCTGGGTTTCCGCCACCGGAACCACTCGCAATTTCTTCAACAAGAAATAGTGGTCCAGGTCGTGGCGAAGTCGGCTATGGTCGGTCGGCAAAACAAAAGGCTGGCCTTCGAGGCTTTTTGGGAATCCTTTTCTGAGGTGGGCGTACTTCGGGGCTCCGAACACCGCCACCGGAACTTTAGCAATCGAACGTGAGTAAACCCTTCCGACGTCCGAGGTGACCGGAGGGTAATTGGAGATGATGAGATCGATCTGGTGGGCGAGCATTTCCCTGAAAAGCTCATCTCCCCGCCCTTCCAATAGCGATACGGAGCAGTTGCCTTCCTTAAGAGCGGCTTCCATCAGGTCCAGCAGAAGGCGCTTGGGCACGCTATCCAAGGCTCCGAACTTCACATCGATTCTGCCGGAAAAGGACTGATCCTCCAGTACCTGCAAGAGCTCGTCCCCCGAGCGAAAAATGCTGTCGGCATATTCCAGGGCTACTTTGCCGGCTTCCGTAAGGACGAGCGAGCGCTTTCGGCGGTCAAAGAGAAGGTGTCCGAGAGACTCTTCGAGTTGGCGAAGTTGAGTAGACAGGGTGGGCTGCCCCAAGCGAAGCTTTTCGGCCGCCTTTGCAATGCCCCCTTCGTGCGCGATGGTTCGAAAGTAGTAGAGGTGATGGTAGTTCAGCCACTTCGTCAAATTGGGCTCCGCAATTCCGAGAATGATTTAGATTGGTTTAAACAAAGTCAAATTTTGCTCCCATTCGTTTTCTCGATGGCGGGTTACCTACGTTCCGGTTGCACTCGCTCGGCCCACCGGCCGCCGAGGTCTCTCATGCCGACGCCCGGCTCAGGCCGGCCCCGTTTTTTTTCGTCTATTGTGTCCATTTTAGGATTTCGCTATGGTGGGGTCTGTTCATTGAAAAACGGGGGTGACCTGGCTTCGACGTGGGTGCTGAAGCTTGTAGTCGCATGCCGAGTTCGCTCGCTGACTCGTAAAAAAGGCGGCAAAATAGTAATTGGCAACAATTACGCACTGGCCGCTTAATTAAAAGCAGCCCGTCCTGAGCAGGTACTCCCACTGCTTGTTTAAGGACGCCATTTCGTGGGATCGGACCGAAATTGCACCTCAGGGTGGAGGTCCTAAATCTTTCTGAGGTTAGTCTTACGATAGCTAGGCCTGCAGAGTATTCGTAAGGCGAAACTTATGAGCAGGACAAGCATGTAGTGATTGCAGTGGATCACTTGCGGACGGGGGTTCGATTCCCCCCACCTCCAAAATTTTCGCCTGACGGCGAAAATTAGATGTTTGATGTTAGATATTAGGTGTTTGGAATACCTCGGACGATGTTAGAAGGGCGAAAATTTTCCTCTAACACCAACCATCCAACATCTTCTTCTTTCCCAACGACTTAACTGGCTCCAAATAAACTTTTCAAAATCCGATTGTGGTGGGAAGCGCACCACCTGCGCGCTCCCCTATCTCCCTTTTCATTTGGTGTTGATGAGGAATCGAACGCGGAGGCGGTAGAAAACGCGCGAGCGTTTTCTAAATCGACAGCCACGATTGGCTGTCGATTAGCCGGAGGGGGGCCTGCGCAGCAAAAGTCTCCAAGGGAGACTTTTGCGTAGTGGGTCGATTCCCCCCCGCCTCCACCCCCATAATGGGCTCAATAAGTCTCGACGAGATCGTTTGTTGGTTTGGGGCCTGGTTTTCTTTCTTCTAAGGCCGTTATTCTAAATACGCCGTCCCCGTTAGCGCAGATCCCGGCGAGGACCTTCTTTCCGAGTTTGAGGCGGTAGAAATCGAGTGTCGCGGGAAGCTCGCCCCGACAAGCGGTAAGGCTAGCAAACTGCTTTGAATCCTTAATCGTCCACAAATTCGCGATACCCAGGACATTTGTCGATAGGGTAACGATACCTAAGCGATACTGACCGTGAGCATACTTCCCGCAATAAACACCAATGGGTGGGTGGTCGGCTTTCGAGAGTCCAACGCGGATTTCTTCGACTTGCTCGTCACAAATTTCAGGTGTCTTGTGCTCTGCGATCCCGTCGGCTCTCAAATAAAGCCTCTCTTTGGCAAAGTACCGAATCGTCACTTCTTTGTCGGCTGCGGAGATATAGGGTCTTGGAGTGATTGAAGCCACCGGATGCCCCTGCTGAGCGGCCGTTTTCCAGACAGTGGTGAGCAGGCTCGCCCAACCCACGTTCGGGGTCACTCCGAAGATGGTGTCCGAGGAATAAAAATTTAGGCTTGGTTTTCCGATCCCCTCGACAACAGGAACAAATGGCAGGCCATTCAAAAAATTGCTTTCCTGGTAACAGTAAGCAATCCAGGGATCGAGGCCCGTACTCTTCTTGAAGAGGGCCTTCTCGCGCTGCAAATCGGCTGTGCAATCCCCGAGTGAGAGCTTTGTTCCCTTGCGTGATGCTCCGAGCCCCGATCTATCAACTGTACTAGTGAGTTCGGCTTCCTTTTCAGCGATGTAGGAGATCTTAATGTCGCAGGTAGTGGAACTTTCCTTTGTCGCTCCGGCCCAGTAGATCTCGGCCCCCGATGCGACACTAAATTGCTTCGCTAGATCGGCTGCCGTTTGTTCGCAGCTTCCTCCACTCGGGTATTGAATCAACTCGTGGTGATAGACATCCGCGCCCCAAGCCACCGTGGAAACAGCCAAAATTGCGAAATAGGAAATAAGTCCCATGGTTCCTCCAACGATCCTGATCGGAACTCCCGGCTCTATTTTTGTCAATCGCTTCGACTCATTTGCGTGCCCGACAGATTCCCGGCTTTGGAAGGATGTCGAGCGTGGCCCTGGAGTCTTAACTATTGGGCTGGGTCTTCCGAGCGAGGGGCGCCTAGGGGGTGAAACATGACCCCACCTTCCGTCTTACGAGTTTGCGAGAAACGTAACTTTCCGCTCGATGCAAGAAGGCCTTTCAGCCGTCCGTCGTCATCCTCGTCATAGATTTCACCGACGACCTCTTCGAGAATGTCCTCCAGAGTCACGATTCCCAAGAGCTTCTTTTCCGCCGAGTAAACCAGGCTAAGATGGTTCCGCTTGTCCTGCATGAGCCGCATGACCTTGAGAAGGGAATCCATATCTCTTACCGCGAGAATGGGACGAAGGATGGATGTCCAATTGTCGCTTCCGGTGGCACTGAAGATCATGAACTCCTTCGAGTAGAGAAACCCCCGTACCTCTCCGTTATCGAGAACTGGAATTCGGCTGTGACCGGAAGCGAGCAGCGCTGCTGACGCTTCCGCCATGGTCTGCGCCGCACTCATCGTGATCACCTTGTCCCACGGGAGCATAACGTCACGGATCTGCTTCTTTTCCAGCTGCACCAGGTTAACGACGTATTGCCGATGCAGATCAGACAGCGAGCCGAGCTCGACTGAGCTTTCTCCGTCCGTATGTCGTTCGGGTCTTAGGCGCCTGAAAAAGATACGAAGGATTTGGTTCGTCATCCACTCCATGACGCCCACGATGGGAGCCAAAACGGCGTCGGCCATGTGCAGCCATCGGGAGCTGAAAAGGGCGATGGCTAGCGGCCGTTTCAATGCGACTGTCTTTGGAACCAGTTCTCCCAGTATCACGCTGAGAAACGTGATCGGTACGACCACAAAAAGAATGGAAACAATTTCCGCCACCCCTTCACTGAGCTCGAAGTTGGATTGCAGCCAGGGACTCAGCGTCTCCTCGGCGCCGGCGCCGCCCACCGCGGCCGAGACCACTCCTACCAGGGTGATTCCAATTTGAAGTACGGATAGTGTTCGTTCAGGGTTCTCACGGAGAGTGAGCAGGCGACGGGCGTCTCGATTGCCGGCGGCGGAAATCTGCCGAAGCAGCGGGCGCCCCACCGAGACAAAGGCCATCTCGACACAGGCAAGCACCGCATTCAAGATCAAGCAGACGAGAACGATAAGAAATTCAATCGCCATCCCGGCTCACTGCTTCCTTTCGACAGCCTGCTCGAGAACAAGGCGAATGAATTTTTGGTAGTCGATGCCTGATTGCTCCGCCCGCTCCTTAATCGCCGCGAGCAGAGCGCCGCTCACCCTGAGGGTGATGGTCTTATTCTTGGGCCGCAGCTCGTATCGAAAGCGAAGGCTATGCGCCCCAGCCCTCGAAACACCGCCTTTGAGAGAAGAAAGCTCCTTGGCCTCATCCTTATCCTTAGAACTACGTCCTGGGGACTTCATGAAATGACGGAACTACGCCAATGCGTGCTAAATGTAAATACAAATGTAATGGCATCACCGTGGCTTCTTTCCCGGTATGACGGGCGCGCCTGAGCTGTGCTTCGGAGGCCAGAGAAGCGACGTCAGAATGGACAATACGAGAATGCCGAGTACCACTCCCAGCGCTACCGGAGTCGGAATCTTATACGTATCCATGAGCAGCATCTTCGCCCCGATGAAGACCAAAATCGCGGCGAGTCCGATTTTCAAGTGATGAAAAATGTCCACGAGTCCCGCCACGGCGAAATAGAGCGACCGTAATCCCAGGATGGCGAAGGCATTGGACGTGTAAACGATGAACGGGTCATCGCTGATGGCAAGAATTGCCGGAATCGAATCGACGGCGAAGATGAGGTCCGTCGCCTCCACCATGATTAGTGCCGCAAACAGAGGAGTGGCCAGGCGCTTCCCTTTCTCCGATCTAGTGAAGAACTTTCCGCCGTCATAAGAAGGCGAGAAGGGGATGAGTTTCCTCATGAGGCGCATCACCCTGTTCGTTTCGAGGGTAACCTCTTCCTTCTTCGGAAGCGCCATCTTGATTCCAGACAAAACAAGAAATCCGCCGAATACGAATATGATCCAGTGGTACCGCTGGATAAGG